>NZ_CP145908.1:2747724-3434655 GCF_051294855.1 Microbacterium sp. PMB16 | reverse complement strand
GAAGGCTGGGATCTTCGAGATCGGCCTCGGGTGCGGGAAGCAGCCGGGGGCCGAAGGCGCCGGAGTCGAACCGGCTCTCGTCCTTGTACGGGGACTGCGTGCGCTCGGGGTCGACGGCTCGCAGACGCGGGATCAGCCCGTCGGGAAGGGACCCCTGACGGGAGAGCTGGGTGGCGTCGGCGTTGAGCGGCGCCAACGCGCTGCGGCGGGGATCGAAGCTCCAGCGCGCGTCGTGGTCGACATCGTTCGCGGTGAACTCCAGCTTCACGATCCAGCCGGTGTCTTCCTTCCAGCTCGCCCAGCGCTCTGCCGTTGCAGCGACCTCGGCCAGCTTGTCGCGGACGGCCGCTCCGAAGGTCGGCTGGGCGTCTGGTTCGACCTCGCTGCCGATGAGGACGGGGACGGCGAGCGCCTGACCGATGATGTGCTCCCGCTCGGCGAGGACGGGCCCCTCGAAACGAGAGACGTCTTCGACGCTGATGCCGAGGAGCTCGGAGACCTCGACCGCGGTGAGTCCGGCGCGGATCTGTGCCTGGATGTCGCGGGGGCTGGCGGCGAGACGGTGGCCGGCCGGTTCGCCCTGGCGGGTGGCGCGGCGGATCTCGCGCTGCAGCATGTCGTCGATGGGCAGCGCGAACCGCTCGCCCGACTCGGTCGCGAGTACGAGGACTCCTGCTTCTGTGCCGACGATGGTGACGTTTTCCATGCGAATTGCCCCTCTGATGGGTGTGCGTTCATGGTGTCACGCGACCGGGCCCACAGCCGGGAATACTCTGGGCGTGCCGTGAGTTTGCTCTGTCGCATGGACCGGCATTTGCTTATTACGTTCGGGTCATGCAAACTATGGCCGCCGATTACCCGACGGCACGCCACCCACTCGCACCATGAAAGTGGAGATTCACCGCATGGCCACCGATTACGACGCTCCCCGTAAGAGTGAAGACGACTCCGAGTCGATCGAAGCCCTCAAGGAGCGTGTGCCGGACAAACTCTCCGGCTCCAGCGGGGACGAAGACTCCGACA
Organism: Microbacterium sp. PMB16; assembly: GCF_051294855.1. Lineage (GTDB taxonomy): Bacteria > Actinomycetota > Actinomycetes > Actinomycetales > Microbacteriaceae > Microbacterium. Next base: position 3,433,632 of record NZ_CP145908.1, on the reverse strand, counting down.
ACCCGTCGAGCTTCGACCTCCCGGGTGCTGACCTTTCCGACCTCGAGCTCGACGTCGTCGTGCTGCCAGCGCAGCAGGACGAATTCACGTGCATGAGCTGCTTCCTCGTGAAGCACCGCTCACAGCTCGACCACGAAGGCGCATCCGGACCCATCTGCAAGGAGTGCGCTGCGTAGCAGCCCTCCGACGACACCCACGCGCCCCCGACCTCACGGTCAGGGGCGCGCTGTCGTTCTCGGGTGCTGTGGGCGGTCAGCGCGCCGCGCGGATCGCGGCCGCGAGACGGTCGGGAGTGCGGGTCGATATCGTCCAGGTCTCGACCGGGTCGTCCTGATCCGTGTTCGGCACGATCACGACACCGTCGATGCCGCCGCGGATCAGATGCCAGCCTCGTGCCGGCAGACCGGGGCCTCTGGCGTGTCTGGCTTCGTCGCCGGACAGCGCGATGGGTTCGCCCAGAAAGCGGGTGTCGATGTGCGCGCGCCCGGCACGGACCGTCGTCCCCGCGACCGAGACCACGGGAGTCGCGGCGATGAACGCCACCACGAGGACCGCGGAGACGGCGGCGCCGACGATCAGCGCCACCGTCGCGCCGATCGGCACGAAGATGAGCGCCACCATGGGACCGGCGAGCGCGACGGTCACCAGCAGCGGCAGGCTGGGCGCGAGTCGTTCGCGGTACAGGGGACGTGCGTCCGTGGTGGGGTTCTGCATTAGCCTCATGGGGTGACCGATTCCGTTGATGTCCCCATTATCGCCGCTGTGGTCCCCGGATACGCCCACCCGGGCGACGCCGGCGCTGACCTCGTGGCGGCGGAGGCGGTGCACCTGGAGCCGGGTGACCGCGCTCTCGTGGCGACGGGCGTACGCATCGCGCTTCCCGACGGATACGCGGCCTTCGTCGTGCCGCGCAGCGGTCTCGCGGCCAAGCACGGCATCTCCATCGTCAATTCGCCTGGCACGGTCGATGCGGGGTACCGCGGCGAGATCAAGGTGAGCCTGATCAACACCGATACCCGCAGCGCGTACGATGTGGCGGTCGGCGATCGTATCGCGCAACTGATCATCATGCCCGTGACACGCGCCACGTTCATCCCGGTCGACGAGCTGCCGGACAGCGTCCGCGGCGATGGGGGATTCGGCTCCACCGGATACCAGGCAGGGCTCCACCAGAACGAAGCAGGACAGGCGAATGACTGACAACAACGACACGTCCCCGAAGGCGACGACCGGCAACCGCGCCACCGATGGCCCGTTCGACGACTCCGAGGCCAACCCGGTCCGTCCGTACATCGACCTGGGCGGGATCAAGATCCTGCCGCGCGAAGGGCTGAATCTGCGGCTCGAAGTGGAGGAGCAGTCCAAGCGCATCGTCGCGGTGGGCCTCGACTACGCGGATTCCTCGTTGCAGGTGCAGCCGTTCGCGGCCCCGCGGTCCGGCGGCCTGTGGGACGAGACGCGCGTACAGCTCCGCGATCAGGTGAAGGCGCAGGGAGGCCGTGTCGAAGAACGCGACGGCACTCTCGGCAAGGAGCTCCTCGCCGAGGTGCCCGCAACTGCGAGCGAGGGCTCCGGGTTGCGTCTGGCGCGTTTCATCGGCATCGACGGGCCGCGGTGGTTCCTCCGTGGCGTGATCGGCGGAGCCGGAGCATCCGACCCGGAGGCGGCCGCGAAGGTCGAGGACCTGTTCCGCTCGATTGTGGTCGTCCGCGGTGGTGCTCCCATGCCGCCGCGCGATCTGATCCCCCTGAAGATGCCGGCGACGCCGGGATCCGCGTGAGCACGCCCGAGCCCGGCGCGGAGCGCGGGCCGGACACGGGACTCGAGCAGGAGGAAGCGCGTGAGCAGAGCGCCTCCGACATTCTCGGGGCCGCACTCGGCACCGCTGCTCGTCGCGCGGGCCTCGACCCCTCGGAGAGTGCGACGACGCACAAGGTCGTCTGGTCGGCCATCGGCGGGTGGCGCGGCATCCTCGAATCCGTTCTCCCGAGTCTCGCCTTCGTCGTGCTGTTCACGATCAGTCCTGAGCCGCTCATCCTCGCCCTCGGCGTGTCGGTCGGCATCGCGGCACTGTTCACGATCGTGCGCCTGCTGCAGAAGTCCCCGCCGTCCGCGGCGCTCGGAGGGCTCATCGCCGCTGCTGCCGCCGCCGCGCTGGCCCTGTGGACCGGGCGCGGACAGGACAACTTCGTCCCCGGTCTGATCACGAATGCGGCCTACGGGACGGCGATCCTGATCTCGGCTCTCATCGGCTGGTCGCTCATCGGCCTCGCCGCCGGCTTCCTGATGGGGGAGGGCACTGCGTGGCGAAGCGATCGCCGCAAGCGCCGGGCCTTCTTCTGGTTGGGGATCGCCTGGTCGGCACTCTTCTTCGCCCGCCTCGCCGTGCAGCTTCCGCTGTATCTGACCGAGCAGGTCACCGCGCTCGGAACGCTGAAGCTCATCATGGGCCTCCCGCTGTTCGCCCCGCTGATCGCCGTCACCTGGCTGGTGGTGCGCGCGCTGTATCCGCGCGCGCCGCAGAAGGACGAAGCAGTCCAGGCGTGATAGATTTATCTTGACATCAAGATAAATTGCAGGCTTCCGCCCGCGACCTGCGAAGAGCAGACTGAGTTAGGTCCGCCTTGCTGGCAGCAAGGGCTCGCTGGCGAGCAAGATGGAGGCGCCTGTCGCTCCCATCCGAATAGAAGGAGACGGATCCGTGTCCACGGTGAACAGCTTCGGTGCCAAGAGCACCCTGACGGTCGGCAGCACCGACTACGAGATCTTCCGCATCGACACGGTGCCCGGTTTCGACAAGCTCCCGTTCAGCCTCAAAGTGCTCCTGGAGAACCTGCTCCGCACCGAGGACGGCGCCAACGTGACGAAGGCGCAGATCGAAGCGCTGGGTTCGTGGGATGCCGCGGCGGAGCCGAACACCGAGATCCAGTTCACGCCGGCCCGCGTTGTGATGCAGGACTTCACCGGTGTTCCCTGCATCGTCGACCTCGCCACCATGCGCGAGGCCGTGACCGCCCTCGGCGGCGACGCGAACAAGATCAACCCTCTCTCCCCGGCCGAGATGGTGATCGACCACTCGGTCATCGCCGACCTCTTCGGCTCGGAGAACGCCCTCGAGCGCAACGTCGAGATCGAGTACGAGCGCAACGGAGAGCGCTACCAGTTCCTCCGCTGGGGCCAGACGGCGTTCAGCGACTTCAAGGTCGTCCCGCCCGGCACCGGCATCGTCCACCAGGTGAACATCGAGCACCTGGCCAAGGTCATCTACGACCGTGACGTCGACGGCGTGCTCCGCGCCTACCCCGACACCTGCGTCGGCACCGACTCCCACACCACGATGGTCAACGGCCTGGGTGTGCTCGGCTGGGGCGTCGGCGGCATCGAGGCCGAGGCCGCGATGCTCGGGCAGCCCGTGTCGATGCTCATCCCGCGCGTCGTCGGCTTCAAGCTCAGCGGCGAGATCCCGGCGGGCGTCACCGCGACCGACGTCGTGCTCACGATCACGGATCTCCTGCGCAAGCACGGTGTGGTCGGCAAGTTCGTCGAGTTCTACGGCGAGGGTGTGGCCTCGGTCCCGCTCGCGAACCGCGCGACCATCGGCAACATGTCTCCCGAGTTCGGCTCGACCGCGGCGATCTTCCCGATCGACGACGTGACGCTGGACTACCTGCGCCTCACGGGTCGCAGCGAAGAGGCCGTTGCCCTCGTCGAGTCCTACGCGAAGACCCAGAAGCTGTGGCACGACGCCGCGGTGGAGCCGGTCTTCAGCGAGTACCTCGAGCTCGACCTCGGCACCGTCGTCCCGTCGATCGCCGGCCCGAAGCGTCCGCAGGACCGCATCCTCCTCTCCGAGGCGAAGGCGCAGTTCGAGCAGGACATCCTCGGCTACGCGACCGCGTCCACCTCGGACTCGATCGTGGATCTCGAGTCGAAGCACTCGTTCCCGGCATCCGACCCCGGTCAGGCGCCCGGCGACGAAGAGCCGAACACGCGACCGGTGCACATCAACAGCGGAGCTCCGGCGAACTCGTCGAAGCCCGTGCCGGTCACCACGCCATCGGGGGAGAAGTACATCCTCGACAACGGCGCGGTGACGCTGGCCGCCATCACCTCGTGCACCAACACGTCGAACCCGTCGGTGATGATCGCTGCCGGTCTCGTCGCCCGCAAGGCGCTCGAGAAGGGCCTGAAGCAGAAGCCGTGGGTCAAGACCACGCTCGGCCCGGGCTCGAAGGTCGTCACGGATTACTACGAGAAGTCCGGACTCGACAAAGACCTCGAGGGACTCGGCTTCTACACCGTCGGCTACGGCTGCACGATCTGCATCGGCAACTCCGGTCCGCTGATCGAAGAGGTCTCCGCGGCCATCAACGACCACGACCTCGCCGTCACCGCCGTGCTGTCGGGTAACCGCAACTTCGAGGGCCGCATCAGCCCCGACGTGAAGATGAACTACCTCGCCAGCCCGCCGCTGGTCATCGCGTACGCGCTGGCCGGTTCCATGCACTTCGACTTCGAGAACGACGCGCTCGGCAAGGGCACGGACGGCGAAGACGTCTTCCTGCGCGACATCTGGCCCACGCCGGCCGAGGTGCAGGAACTCGTCGACTCGTCGATCTCGCGTGAGCAGTTCATCAAGCAGTACGCGACCGTGTTCGACGGCGACGAGCGCTGGCGGAGCCTCCCCACCCCGGAAGACGCGATCTTCCAGTGGGACGAGAACTCCACCTACGTGCGCAAGGCGCCGTACTTCGACGGCATGACGATGGAGCTCACCCCGGTCAGCGACATCCAGGGTGCACGCGTGATGGCGACGCTCGGCGACTCGGTCACCACCGACCACATCTCGCCGGCCGGCAACATCAAGACCGGCACGCCCGCGGCCGAGTACCTCACCGCGCACGGTGTCGACCGCAAGGACTTCAACTCCTTCGGTTCGCGTCGAGGCAACCACGAGGTGATGATCCGCGGCACGTTCGCGAACATCCGCCTGAAGAACGTCATGGTCTCGGCCGTCAACGACGGCCAGGTGGTCGAGGGTGGCTTCACCCGCGACTTCACGCTGCCGGGCGGACCGCAGTCGTACATCTACGACGCGAGCATGAATTACCAGGAGCAGGGCACGCCCCTCGTCATCTTCGGCGGCAAGGAGTACGGCTCCGGTTCGTCGCGCGACTGGGCGGCGAAGGGCACGAGCCTGCTGGGCGTCAAGGCGGTCATCACCGAGAGCTTCGAGCGCATCCACCGCTCCAACCTGATCGGCATGGGCGTCGTCCCGCTGCAGTTCCCCGCCGGCGAGAGCTGGGAGTCGCTGGGTCTCGACGGCACCGAGGTCGTCTCGATCACGGGTCTGGAAGAGCTCAACAACGGCGTGACGCCGAAGACCGTCAAGGTCACCGCGACCCCGAGCGAGAACTCGCCCGAGGGCAAGCAGCCGGTGGAGTTCGACGCGGTCGTCCGTATCGACACCCCCGGCGAGGCGGACTACTACCGCAACGGCGGCATCCTGCAGTACGTGCTGCGCTCGCTCGTCTGATCGCTCGACCGAAGGGGCTCGGATCTCTGGATCCGAGCCCCTTCGGCGTGTCAAGCCCCCCTCGTTCACCGAGCTTTTCCGGGTGGGAGAGGTAGGATCGAGGAGACGTCCGGCGATTTCCCGGTCGCCCTGACGGAGCCTGTGAGGAGGTGCAGATGCCCATTCTTCCGAGCATCTCAGGACCCCGTGATCTGGACGCACTGTCCACCGATCAGCTGATCGAGCTCGCCGCGGAGGTCCGTGCGTTCCTCGTCGAGAACGTCTCCCGCACCGGTGGCCACCTCGGCCCGAACCTGGGCGTCGTCGAGTTGACGATCGCGCTTCACCGCGTCTTCTCCTCGCCGGACGATCCGTTCATCTTCGACACGGGTCACCAGTCGTACGTGCACAAGCTCTTGACGGGCCGACAGGACTTCTCCGGCCTCCGACTGCGTGGCGGCCTCGCCGGGTATCCGCAGCGCTCCGAGAGCGCACACGACGTCGTCGAGTCATCCCACGCCTCCAGCTCGCTGAGCTGGGCCGACGGCGTCTCCCGCGCTCTCACCGCGACCGGACGGGCCGACCGGCATGTCGTCGCCGTCGTGGGCGACGGATCGTTGACCGGCGGGATGACGTGGGAGGCCCTGAACAACATCTCCGACGACAACGACCGCAATCTCGTGATCGTCGTCAACGACAACGGGCGCTCCTACGCTCCCACCATCGGCGGCATGTCCCGCTATCTGAACAGGGTGCGGACCGCCGCGACATACAAGGACCTCCATCGCAAGTCGGATCGCCTGTTCCGCGCGTTCGGTCCGGTCGGACGCGCCGTGTTCCGAGGTGTCCGCGGAGGCACGCACGGATTCCTCTCTCGTTTCACCAACAACGAGGCGCTGTATTCCAATCTGGACATCAAGTACCTCGGGCCCGTCGACGGTCACGACCTGCCGATGCTGCTGGAGACTCTGGAGCTGGCGAAGTCCTACGGCGCCCCGGTCATCGTCCATGCGATCACCGAGAAGGGCCGTGGCTATCAGCCCGCCCGCGATGACGAGGCCGACCAGTTCCATGCCGTTGGACGTATAGATCCCGCCACCGGCGAGACGCTCTCCTCGGGTGGCCGCGGGTGGACAGATGTCTTCTCCGAGTCGCTCGTCTCCATCGGCGAGCGTCGCACCGACGTGATCGCCATGACGGCGGCCATGCTGCGACCCACCGGCCTCGCCCCGTTCGCGGAGCGGTTCCCCGACCGCGTGTACGACGTGGGTATCGCCGAACAGCACGCGGTGGCCTCTGCCGCGGGCCTCGCCTTCGGTGGCCTGCATCCGGTCGTGGCGCTCTACGCCACGTTCATGGGCCGTGCGTTCGACCAGGTGCTGATGGACGTGGCGCTGCATCGCGCCGGCGTGACCTTCGTGCTCGATCGGGCGGGGGTGACCGGTCCGGATGGGCCGAGCCATCACGGCATGTGGGACCTGGCGATGCTGCAGATCGTTCCGCACATCAGGATCGCCGCGCCCCGCGACGGTGCCCGACTGACCGAAGCCCTCGAGGAGGCTGTCGACGTGGATGACGCGCCGACCGTCATCCGGTTCCCCAAGGGCGAACTCGCCGCCGATCTGCCCGCCATCGAGCGGTTGGACGACGGCGTAGACGTGCTTGCCCGTGGCGAGTCCGAGGACGTGCTCATCGTCGCGATCGGTCCGTTCGCCGCTCTCGCGATGGACGTCGCCGAGCGTCTCCGTGCCCAGGGGATCGGTGCGACGGTGATCGATCCGCGCTGGGCGATTCCCGTCCAGTCGTCGGTGGTGAGTCTTGCCGCCCAGCACCGTCTCGTGATCACGCTCGAAGACGGCATCCGCGTCGGCGGAATCGGCACGCGGGTGCGTCAGGTTCTCCGCGAGGCCGGGATCGACACCGCGGTCGACGAGCTCGGGCTCCCCGACGAGTTCATCGACCATGCCTCACGCGACGAGATCCTGGCGGATGCCGGCCTCACGGCCTCGAAGATCGCGCAGGACATCGTCTCGCAGGTGCTCGGCACGCGGATCCCCGTGGCTCGACACGCGGGCGCGACCGGGGCGATCGACCTTCCCCTGCACGAGCGCCGCTGAGCGTCAGTTGAGTGCGTGCAGCGCGGCGATCGCATCGGGGGCGTCGTCGCTGCCGCGGATAGCCTGTGAGAGCAGGTAGCCGTCGGTCAAGGCGTCGCCGGTGATGAGGACGTTCACGACTTCCACACCGCACACCTCTCGCACCGTGGCGGCGCAGGCTTCGCGGACCTGCGCGTTCAGGATGTCGTTACCGGGGAGTGCGGCACCCTCCAGTGCCCGGACGGCATCGCGCAATGCGGCGGAGATGATGTTCGCCGCGCGTTCGGTGACGTTCACCACGTCGAGCTCGAACACCCGCAGGTCGCGACCCGACACGACCGGCCGCCATTCGAAGGACGCGTGCACGAGGTGCTGGTGGCCCGATGCCGCGGTGAGCTGCCGCGCCGGCAGGTCGGTCGCCCGACACCTCACGTCGATCAGCTTGTACCAGTAGAAGAGCGGGAATGCCCCGTGCGAGCCGGGCGTCAGCACGACGACCTCTCCCACTCCGGGAGTTCCCGCCTTGCCGGCGCGTGCGCGGCGGATGATGGGCTTCCCGTTTCGCGTGCGGATGGCCGCCCGCCCTTCATCGACGGTGACGATGAACAGCTTGAGAAGAGCGGGGACCACGAGCAGCGTCGTCAGGACCGCCGTCCCCGTCTTGAGAAGACTGCCCATCCCGCCGCCACTGCCGAACATGCTGAAGATCGCGTCCACGGTCCTACTCTGCCGCCGCCGTCCCCCCGAAAGGGCTTCCAGCGCCCCGTCGCTCCGGATGTTCACGTGGATTTCGCGGTCGGTTCGCCGGAGCGTCGTCTCAACCGACTTCTTCGAGCGTCTGCACCACGATCTCCTCGACTGACGCGCGGCTCCGATCGCGGTCCGCATCGACGAGACCGATCCGGGTGCGGCGGTCGAGCACGTCATCTGCCGTCATCGCGCCCTCGGCGCGCACGGCGAACTCGATCTCGGCGCGCGTGACGGGGACGCTCGGCGCGACGGGTGACCCCGCATCGGGGAGGGTGGCGCGCTCGAGCACGTCGTCCTCGACGAGGCGCAGCTTCGCCGAGCGGCTCGGGGGAGCATCGAGCGCGCGCGTGCTCGCGGCGAGGTCGACGGCATCCTCCGCCATCCGCCGGTAGGTGGTGAGCTTTCCACCGAGGACGGTGACGAAACCTCCGTCGGAGACCGTGACGAGATGCCGGCGTGACACATCGGCCGTGTCGCCCTCGCCGCCATCGACCAACGGGCGGAGGCCGGCGAAGCTCCCTCGCACCTGGTTTCTGCGGATCGGAGTGCTCACGACCCTGTTCAGGGTCGAGAGGAGGAAGGCGATCTCCGATTCGGTGGCCTCCGCGACGCGGGGGATCGGCCCGGGCGCATCCTCGTCGGTGAGTCCGACGATGACCCGCCCCATTGCCTGGGGAAGCGCGAAGACGTAGCGACTGATGGATCCCTCGTGCGGGATGGTCAGCGCCGCCGAGGGCGCTCCGAGATCCGCAGCATCCAGGACGATGTGGGTACCGCGGCTCGGACGCACGGCGATCGCGGCGTCGAGGGCACCCGCCCAGACGCCCGTGGCGTTGATCACGCTGCGGGCGCGGATGCGGAACCGCTCTCCGGTGAGGCCGTCGACCACGTCGGCCCCGTCAGCGTCCAGGCGTTCGGCGCGCACACGCGTGAGGATGCGCGCGCCCCGTCCCGCTGCGGTGCGCGCCACGGTGACGACGAGCCGTGCGTCGTCGATCAGCTGGCCGTCGTACGACAGCATGCCGCCGCGGAGGCGGTGCTCATCGAGCGCGGGGAACAGCCGCATCGCCGTACGCGCGGAAACGGGGCGCGGCACCGGCAGGACTGATCGCGGCGTGCCCGCCTGCATGCGCAGGAGATCGCCCAGAGCCATCCCGACCGCGCCCGCACTTCGTTGTCGCCAGGTGACTCCCGGGCGGAACGGCAGCAGCTGCGGAAGCGCACGGATGAGGTGAGGAGCGATCGTCGTCATGAGGAGATGGCGCTCCAACGCGCTCTCTCGTGCCGTCGCCACATCGCCGGTCGCCAGATAGCGGAGTCCGCCGTGCACGAGCTTGGAGCTGAAGCGGCTCGTGCCGAACGCGAGGTCCTCCGCCTCGATCAGAGTGACGCTCAGCCCTCTCAACGCCGCGTCGAGGGCGACGCCGACGCCGGTGATCCCGCCGCCGATGACGAGCACGTCGGTCGTGTCGAGCGCGGACCGCTCCAGCTCGCGTCGTCTCCGCGCCGGATGGAGGTCGGTCGACATCTCACTCATGCCCGCAGGTGACCGTCCAGCGCGGCGCGAAGCTCGCGCTCCCACGCGTCGTCGTCGATCAGCTCGGCGACCGTTCCGTGCGAGAGCACGGCGGATTGTGCGATCAGCAGCAGCATCACCGCGATCTCCTGTGGTCGCCCTCGGCGCACGGAGCCGTCCTCTTGGGCCGCGCCGATGGCGGTGGCGAGCCACTGCAGGATCATCCGCTGACTCGATCCCACGCGCTGCAGCGTGTATCGCGTGAAGGCCTCCGGCTCGTCGGCGAGCAGGCGCCCGTACACGTCGTCGCCCCGGAACAGCGCCGTGAACCTCATCACGTCGTCGACGAGCGAGGAGCGCGTTCGTGCGGGGGAGGGGAACTGGTCGATCAGGCCGATCACGCGCCGCAGCAGGGCGGATCGGACCACGTCGTCGGCGTCGCTCCAGCTGCGATAGATCGTCGGACGGCTGAGCTCGGAACGCCGGGCGAGCTCAGCGATGGTCACGCCCTGCACGCCGCGTCGACGGATCAGAGCGTCGGCGGCATCGAGGATCCGCGTCTGGGTCGCGTCCCATCGCGGGCGTTGGTCGCCGGGGACGAGGAGGTCGAGTTGACGTTCTTCCATGATGTGTCACACTGTAACCCATGACCGAGGGAAACGGCAGCGACGCCGGTGCAGAGCCGATGCGATGGAACGGCTGGGGTGATCCCGCCAGGGCGAGGGAACTGCCCTTCTCGGTGCGAGCCCTTCTTCCGCTGCTGCTCGGGCGCGTCCGGCGCCCCGAGCCGGCGATCGGTCTGGACGACGTCCGTGTCGCGCCGAGCGCGCTGAACGCCGATGATCTCGCTGCGTTCACGGCAGCGGTCGCCACGGGCCACGTCGACATCTCGCATGAAGCGCGGATCCGTCACGCCGGCGGTCGCTCGACGCCCGACCTGCTCCGACGTCGCCAGCACGAGCAGCAGGTTCCGGATGCCGTTCTGCGGCCCGGAACACACGAGGAGGTGCAGGCAAGCCTCGCCGCGGCGACGGATCGCGGCATCGCTGTGATCCCCTTCGGCGGTGGGACGAGCGTGGTTGGTGCGCTGGATCCCGAACGCGGGGCGCACCGCGCCGTGGTCAGCCTCGACCTTCGCCGGCTCTCGGGGCTGCTCCGACTCGACGAGACCGGCGGTGAGGCGGTGCTCGCCGCCGGAACCACGGGTCCGGATGCCGAGGCGTTGCTATCGGCGCACGGTTTCGAGCTCGGCCACTTCCCGCAGAGCTTCCGCTACGCGACAATCGGCGGGTTCGCTGCTGCACGGTCCTCGGGTCAGAACTCCGCAGGCTACGGGCGCTTCGACACGATGGTGACCGGCCTGCGCGTCGCGACACCGACCGGCGACATCGAGCTCGGCCGTTCGCCGGGCTCGGCCGCCGGCCCCGATCTCATGCGGGTGTTCCTCGGATCCGAGGGCATCTTCGGCGTCATCACAGAGGTGAAGGTCCGCGTGCATCCGATTCCGCAGGACCGCGTCTTCGAGTCCTGGTCGTTCCCGGACTTCGCCAGCGGCGCGGAGGGCCTCCGCCACGTCGCTCAGAACGGCGCGGGTCCGACGGTCATCCGCCTGTCCGACGAGGCGGAGACCGCGGTGAGTCTCGCCCAGCTGGGCAAGGTCGGCAAGGCGCTGGCGAAGGGCGCGAGTGTCGTGACCGTCTACGAGGGTGAGAACATCGCCGAGCGACGTGCGAGCACGGCGGCTCGGTTGGTGGCGGCGGGCGGCACTTCAGCCGGTCAGGGAGCCGCGGAGGACTGGCTGAGCGGACGCTTCGACGGCCCCTACCTGCGCGACTCGCTCCTCGATGCCGGAGTGTTCTGCGAGACGCTCGAGACGGCGACCACGTGGTCGAACCTGCAGACGCTGCGTGCGGCGGTGGAGACGGCTCTCCGAGAGGGTTTTGCGGATGCCGGTGCGAAGTCGTACGTGATGTGTCATGTCTCTCACATCTATCCGACGGGCGCCTCGCTCTACTTCACCGTGCTGGCCGGCATCCGGACGGACCCGCTCGCCGCCTGGGCGCCGGTGAAGGCGCGTGCGAACGATGCGATCATCGCGGCGGGCGGTACCATCAGTCACCACCATGCGGTGGGACGAGACCATGCTCCCTGGCTCGCTCAGGAGATCGGGGAGACCGGCATCCGCATCCTCACCGCCATCAAGCGCGAGCTCGATCCGCACGGCATCATGAACCCCGGTGCGGTGATCCCGACGGCCGCTGTGCGGGCGGACGGAGACTGACGTGGGGCACATCGCGCTGCTGTCGAACCCGTTCGCGGGAAAAGGGCGTGGCCGCGCGGCTTCGGAGCTGGCCGTCGCCCATCTGCGTTCCCGCGGGGCGGACGTCCGCGTGTACTCCGGTGACTCCGCCGAGGCGACGACGAGGCTCGCCTCGCGCGCCCTCGATGCGCACCCTGATGGTCTGGTCGTGATCGGGGGCGACGGTACGCTCTCCGGCATCCTCGATCTCGTGTGCGCAGCATCCGTCCCTGTGACGCTGGTGCCGGCAGGCACCGGCAACGACCTCGCCCGTGCCCTCGACCTGCCACGGCACGATGTCACGGCTGCTGCGGAACTCGCGCTCTCGGGTCGTCCGGCCACGATCGACGTCGGCGAGGTACGCACGCCCGAACGCGTCGCACTCTTCCTGACCGTCGCGGCCCTGGGCTTCGACGCCAAGGTGAGCGACCGCACCAATCGGCTGAAGTGGCCGCACGGTGCGCTGCGGTACTACCTGGCTCTGGTCATCGAACTCGTGCGACTCCGGCCCCTCCGCTTCACCGTCAGCGCCGATGGTGAAGCCGAGAAGACGTTCCTCGGCACCCTCGTGGCGGTGGGCAACACGTCGAGCTACGGCGGGGGGATGCCGGTGTGCGTCGGCGCCGCGGCCGACGACGGCCTGCTCGATCTCGTCCAGGTGGCGCGCGTGGGCCGCCTTCGTCTTCTCCGCCTCTTCCCGCTCCTGCTCACCGGACGCCACCTCGCGCGTCGAGAGGTGAGCCACCGCCGCGCCCGCACGGTGACCGTGAGTGCGCCGGGACTCGTCGTGTACGCGGACGGTGAGCGCCTCGGCGAGGGCGAGTGCACGATCTCCGTGCGTGCTGCCGCTCTGACAGTGATGGTACCGGCGGGCGGGACGCGACCATGAGCGCCTTCGATGAGGACGTGGTGGTGATCGGATCCGGTTTCGGCGGCTCCGTCGCGGCTCTGCGCCTCGTCGAGAAGGGCTATCGGGTCAGGGTGTTCGAGGCAGGGCGCCGCTTCGAGGACGAGGATTTCGCGAAGACCAGCTGGAACGTCCGGCGCTATCTCTGGGCGCCGGCGGTCGGCTGCTTCGGCGTCCAGCGCATCCACCGCCTGCCGCACGTGATGATCCTCGCCGGCGCCGGCGTGGGAGGCGGATCCCTCAACTACGCGAACACCCTCTACCAGCCGGGTGCGGCGTTCTTCGCGGACCGGCAGTGGGCCGGCCTCGCCGACTGGGAGTCCGAGCTCGCACCGCACTACGCCACGGCTAAGCGGATGCTGGGAGTCGTCGAGCATTACCCCCACAGCGGACCGGTGGAGCGGATCATGGCCGGCGCCGCTGACGACCTCGGCGTCGGCGGCACCTTCCGCCATGCGCCGGTCGGCGTCTGGTTCGGGATGCCGGGGGAGCGCATCGCTGATCCGTTCTTCGACGGTGAGGGACCGGATCGCACCGGGTGCACGCTGTGCGGCAACTGCATGGTCGGATGCCGGGTCGGCGCGAAGAACACTCTGATGAAGAACTACCTGGCCCTCGCGGAGCGCCGTGGCGCGGTCATCGAGCCGCTGCGCACGGTGACAGAGGTCCGGGCGCTCGACACTGGCGGCTTCGCCGTCACGACCCAGCGCAGTGGCGCCTGGTTCCGCCACGACCGGAGAACCGTGACGGCGGGGCAGGTGGTGCTGGCTGCAGGCACATGGGGCACGCAGCAGCTCCTGCACCGGATGAAGCACTCCGGTGCCCTCCCGCAGGTCTCGGAGGCCGTCGGGAAGCTGACGCGCACCAACTCCGAGGCGTTGGACGGCGCCGTCGCGACGAGGGTGCCTGAATCGTTGGAGCTGGCCCGAGGGGTGGCGATCACCACCTCCTTCCACGTGGACGAGCGGACGCACGTCGAGAACGTCCGCTACGGACCGGGGTCGAACCTGATGGGAGCGCTCGCGACGGTGATGGTGTCCGGCGATCGCTCGCTCGCGCGGCGTCTCGGCAGCGTGGTCGCCCGCGCCGTGCGGTCGCCGATCCGCCAGTTCCGCCTGGGCTCGCTCCACCGATGGAGCGAGCGCGGAATCATCGCCCTGGTCATGCAGACGGCAGACAACTCGCTGACGCTGTCGTTGCGGCGACGCCGTGGGCGCCTCGTGATGACGAGCGAACAGGGGCATGGCGAGCCCAACCCGAGCTTCCTCCCGCAGGCGCATACGGCGGCGGCGGCGATCGCGGCGCGCGTCCAACAGGAAGGCGGCGTGCCCGCGGAAGCCCGCGGATCCTGGCCCGAGGTGTTCGGCATCCCGCTCACCGCGCACTTCCTCGGCGGGGCGGTGATCTCCGCGTCACGCGACAGCGGCGTGGTCGACGCCTACCACCGCGTATGGGGGCATCCGGGCTTGCACGTCGTCGACGGTGCTGCCGTGCCGGCGAACCCGGGCGTCAATCCGTCGCTGACCATCACCGCCCTCGCGGAGCGGGCGCTGTCGCACTGGCCTCGTCGGGGCGAAGAGGACCGGAGACCCGGTCAGTCCGAGAGCTGATCTTCGGGGGTGGAGCCTGTTCGACACCGTCGGCCTCCAGCGCACGACGAAGCGCCCCATCCGAATCGCGAACGATCCGGACGGGGCGCCTCGCGGTGCGGCCTCGCGGTCAGCGGCTCTCGATGCCGCGGATCTGCGGGGTGTGGAACGATGCGCCGAACGCCCGCTCCGAGGCGCCCTCTCGGTCGAGGTACGGCGATGCGCCGCCATCGATGAACGGCCAGCCGGCCCCGAGGATGAGGCACAGGTCGATGTCCTCGACCTCGGGTACGACACCCTCGTCGAGCATCAGCTTGATCTCCGTCGCCAGGCCATCCTGCACGCGCTGCAGAATGGTGGAGGCGGATGCCGGTGCCTTGCCGACGACCGGCTTCAGCAGCTTTTCGGCCTGCTTCGTCCAGCCGGTGACGCGGCCGCCCTTGTCCTTTTCGACCACGGCATCCAGCTCGGCGAGAGCGTGGAAGTTCTCGTTCGCGTAGAAGCGGTCGGGGAACGCATGCACCATCGTGTCCTGTACGTGGGCTGCGACCTTCCAGCCGACCAGGTCGATCAGCTGGAACGGTCCCATCGGAAGGCCGAGTGGACCGAAGGCCTTCTCGACGTCGGCGATCGGGGTGCCCTCGTAGACGGCTCGCGCCGCCTCGCCCATGACCTTGGCCAGCAGTCGGTTCACGACGAAGCCCGGCGCGTCAGCGGTGAGCACCGCGTTCTTGCCGAGGTTCTTCGCGACCACGAATGCGGTCGAGAGCGCAGCATCCGCCGTCGTCGGGGTCTTCACGATCTCGATCAGCGGCATCACCGCGACCGGGTTGAAGAAGTGGAACCCGACGAGACGCTCGGGGTGCTCCAGTTTCGAGCCGATCTCCTCGACCGAGAGCGACGAGGTGTTCGTCGCGAGGATCGCGTCTTCGGCGATGATCTTCTCGATCTCGCCGAACACCTGCTGCTTCACACCGACCTCTTCGAACACGGCCTCGATCACGAAGTCGCAGTCTGCGTAGAGGCTCTTGTCGGTCGTGCCGGTGACGAGGGCGCGCAGCTTGTTCGCCGAGTCGGAGTCCAGGCGGCCCTTGGCCTCGAGCTTGCCGATCTCCTCATGGATGTACGCCACGCCCTTGTCGACGCGTGCCTGATCGAGGTCGGTGATCAGCACCGGCACCTGCAGCTTGCGCACGAACAGCAGAGCGAACTGGCTCGCCATGAGGCCCGCGCCGATGATGCCGACCTTGGTGACCTTCTTCGCGAGTTCCTTGTCGGGAGCTCCGACGGGACGCTTCGCGCGCTTCTGCACGAGATCGAACGCGTACATCGACGCGGCGAACTGGTCGCCGGTTACGAGCTCGGCCAGGGCCTCGTCTTCGCGTGCGAAGCCTTCGGCCTTGGTGCCGCTCTTGGCCTTGTCGAGCAGGTCGAGCGCCGCGTACGGCGACTTCGGCATGGTGCCGATCTTCGACTCCAGCATCCCGCGAGCCATCTTGATGGCGATCGGCCACTTGGTGAGGCGTTCGATCTTGCCCGGCTCGTTCTTGCGCTCGACCTTCTTGCCGCCGAGGACCGCGTCGGCCCAGGCCAGCGAGTTCTCGAGGTAGGTGGCCGCGGGGAAGATCGCGTCGAAGATCCCGAGGTCGAACGCCTGCTGCGGCTTCAGCATCCGGTTCTGCTTGAGCGGGTTCGAGATGACGACCTCGAGGGCGTTCTCGATGCCGATGAGGTTCGGCAGCAGGTAGGCGCCGCCCCACCCCGGGATGATGCCGAGGAAGACCTCGGGCAGTGCGACGGCGGCAGCGGATGCGTCGACCGTCCGGTACGACGAGTTCAGCGCGATCTCCAGGCCGCCACCGAGCGCGAGGCCGTTGACGAAGGCGAACGACGGAACACCCAGCTCTGACAGCTTGCCGAGCACCTTGTGACCGAGCTGGGCGATGAGTCGCGCGTTGTCACGGGAGCCGACCTTGCTGATGTCGGAGAGATCCGCGCCGGCGGCGAGGATGTACTGCTTGCCGGTGATGCCGACGGCCTGGATCTCGCCAGAGGCCGCGCGTGCGCGAAGTCCGTCGAGGGTCTCGCCGAGCTCGGCGAGCGTGGCCGGGCCCAGGGTGTTGGGTCGGTTGTGATCGCGCCCGTTGTCGAGCGTGATCAGGGCCAGGACCTTGCCGGAGGCGAGGCGGATGTCGCGCACGGGGGAGTGCGTGATGACCTCTCCCTCGGTGAGAGCCTGGATGGGCGAGAAGTCGACGTCGTCGTAGCTCACTACTTCTTCTTCTTTCCGTCGAAGTGCGGGTTCTCCCAGATGACCGAGCCGCCCTGGCCGAGTCCGACGCACATGGCGGTCAGGCCGTAACGGACGTCGGGGCGTTCCGCGAACTGCGCCGCGAGCTGGATCATCAGGCGGACGCCCGATGCGGCGAGCGGGTGTCCGAGTGCGATCGCGCCGCCCCACTGATTGACACGGGGGTCGTCGTCGGCGATGCCGAAGTGGT
Source organism: Microbacterium sp. PMB16 (assembly GCF_051294855.1). Lineage (GTDB taxonomy): Bacteria > Actinomycetota > Actinomycetes > Actinomycetales > Microbacteriaceae > Microbacterium. The sequence continues at coordinate 3,416,459 of NZ_CP145908.1, read as the reverse complement.
CGAGGAGCGAGATCACCTGGACCGCGAACGCCTCGTTGAGCTCGAACAGGCCGATGTCGGCGATCGTGAGGCCCGCCTTCTGCAGGGCCTTCTCGGTCGACGGGATCGGGCCGATGCCCATGATCTCGGGCTGGACGCCGGCGAAGGCGAACGACACCATGCGCATCTTCGGCGAGAGACCGAGTTCCTTCACCGCACCGCCACCGGCGAGCAGCGACATGGTCGCGCCGTCGGTGAGCGGCGAGGACGTGCCGGCGGTGACACGACCGTGCGGACGGAACGGCGTCTTCAAAGCGGCCAGGTCTTCCATCGTCGTCTGCGGGCGACGACCCTCGTCCTCGGTGGCGAGACCCCAGGCGCCGTCAGCACCCTTGATGGCCACAGACACCAGGTCGGGCTGGATCTTGCCGGCGTCGTACGCGGCCTGCACCTTGTGCTGGCTGAGCATGCCGTACCGGTCCGAGCGCTCCTTGGTGAGGTGCGGGAATCGGTCGAAGATGCGCTCGGCCGTGACGCCCATGTTCAGTGCGCCGGGGTCGACCATCTTCTCGGCGACGAATCGCGGGTTCGGGTCGGCGTTGCCGCCGATCGGGTGGTGTCCCATGTGCTCGACGCCGCCGGCGAGGGCGAGGTCGTACATGCCCACTCCGATCGATGCGCCCATCGTCGTCACGCTGGTCATCGCGCCGGCGCACATGCGCTCGACAGCGAGTCCGGGGACCGTCTGGGGGAGTCCGGCGAGGATGGCCACCGAGCGTCCGAGGGTCAGTCCCTGGTCGCCGGTCTGGCTCGTCGCGGCGATCGCGACATCGTCGATGCGGTCGGCTGGGACGGCGGCGTTCCGCTCCATCAGGCCGATGGTCGCCTTGACGGCGAGGTCATCTGCGCGGGTGTTCCAATACTGGCCCTTTTCGCCGGCGCGCCCGAAGGGGGTGCGCACTCCATCGACGAAGAAGACGTCCGAGATCTCGGCCACTCTGCCTCCAAGTTTGTGCGGTCGCCTCAGTCTAGGAAGGCGCCGAAACCGGGAAGAATCGGTTGGATCGAACCTACGAAGCGTCCGCGGGCGTGGTGTCAGGCGATTGCACCGCATCTACAAAGGCATCTGCGATCTTCTGTGCGGTCTGTGCAACCTGCCAGGGTCGAGCGCCGAGCACGGAGAGCGCGTCGCCGATGTCCTCTGCGGTCTCACCCGGGACGTCCCAGGCCACGCGGCGCAGGAACTCCGGCGTGAGGAGGTTCTCGGTGGGCATGCCCAGTTCCTCGGCCACGGCCTCGACGACGGGGCGGGCCGCCTTGAGTCGGGCATCGGCCTCAGGATTGCGGTCCGACCACGCCCGAGGAGGAGGAAGCGTGTCGCTCGGCACGCGTTCGCGCGGGAGCTCTTCCGTCGCACGGCCGTCGACGATCGCCTGCCACCACCGGTCCAGCTGGGTGCGGCTCGCGCGCCCCTGGAACTCCTTGATGCCCGCCAGAGCCTGCTTGGACTGCGGGTTCGCCATCACGGCCGCGACGAGGGAGCGGTCGGGGACGAGCCGGCCGGGAGAGACGTCCTGGTCCTGTGCGAACGACTCCCGTGCCTGCCACAGCGAACGGGCGACGGCGAGGTTGCGGGCTCCGCGGACCTGGTGCAGTCCGCTCAAGCGGCGCCAGGGATCCTCACGCGGCGGCTTGGGCGCACGAGAGAGCGTCGCCGCGAACTCCTCCGCCGCGAACGCCGTCTTGTCCTGCTCCTCGAGCTCGGCGACGAGGGCGTCGCGGACATCGATCAGGTGCAGCACGTCGAGCGCGGCGTAGTCCAGCCAGGAGTCCGGAAGCGGACGCGTCGACCAGTCCGACGCCGAGTGCTCCTTCTTCAGGATGATCCCCAGTGTGTCTTCGACGACGGCGCCGAGACCGACGCGCTCGTGTCCCAGGAGGCGTGAGGCCAGCTCGGTGTCGAAGATCGTCGGCGGCTCGAGGTGGAGCTCGCGCAGTGACGGCAGGTCCTGGCTGGCGGCGTGCAGCACCCACTCCAGCTCTCCGATCGCGTCCTGCAGCGGCGCGAAGTCGCCGATCTCCGGCGGATCGAACAAGAAGACGCCGGCGTCACGGCGGAAGACCTGAACCAGGTACGCACGCTGCGAATAGCGGAATCCGGATGCGCGCTCGACGTCGACAGCGACGGGACCTGAGCCCGCGGCGAGCCCGGCGCACGCGGCGCGGAATTCGTCAGCATCCGAGATCACGGAGTATTCAGTCACGTACAGCCTTTCGCGCGCCGATCACGGCGATGCCCTCGGAACCGGGCGGAAGCCCCGCCAGCATTCCGACCAGCTCGGCCCATGCTTCGACGTGCGGTCGGAAGGGGCCATCCGGAGTCCAGGACGCCCGCAATTCTATCTGTGCGCCGTCGCCTTCCACGGCGAGGCCGCCGAATCCCCTCGACAGCGTCTTGGTGGAGGTGCCGGATGCCGAGTGGTAGACCGCGTCTCGGGAGTCGAGCGCGTCGACCAGCCAGGACCACGTGACGTCTGCCAGTAGGGGATCGGTGCCGATGTCGTTCTCCAGTGGAGCCTGCGCGAAGATCACGATGCGCCAGGCTCCGCCCCAGGCTCCCGGCTCGTCCGGATCGTGCAGCAGCACGAAACGTCCGGTGCCGTAGACGGACTCGCCGTCGCCGTCGGGACGCACGTCGGCGGCGAGCGCGATGGCGAAGGGGGCGAGGCCCTGTGGCGTCGCGATCTCGCGCACCGTGATGTCGTCGCGGAACGCGGTCTCGCGTAATTCGGCCGTCGCGCTCTCGAAAGGGGTCCCGGCATCGGGGTGTGCGGTCACGGCAACAGGCTAGAGTCAGGAAGCGATGAAGAGTCTCAGGCACGCCGCTGCGCTCCTTGTCCCTGCGCTGCTCGCGTTGGGGGCGACGATGGCTTTCCTTGTCTTCGGCGTCGCACGACGCGTGGTCACCCCGATGCGACGAGGCGTCGACACCGAGATCCTCGCGGTCGACACCGGTGCCCAGACGATCGAACTCACCCGTACGGCCGACACGGAACTGCCGGGGCGCTATGGACTGTTCACGACGGGAACCTACGGTTACGTCAAGCTCGGCGCCGTGCTCAGCGCCGATTCGGTGAGCGTCCGCCGCAAACTCCTGACCCAGATCGAACCGGGTGCTCGGGTGGACCGCGGCGCAGCCTTCAGCGGGTACTACTACTCCGCGCCGAGCGAGCTCCACCTGTCTTGGCAGAATGTGCTCATCGGCTCGCCGTCGGGCCCCTGCCCGGCCTGGTACTTCCCCGGGGCGTCGTCGACGTGGGTGATCCAGGTGCACGGGCGCGGTGCCACGCGCGTCGAGTGCCTGCGGGCCGTTCCGGTGCTCCACGCCGCCGGCCTGCCGAACCTGGTCGTCTCCTACCGCAACGACTCCGAAGCTCCGCGCAGCCGTGCGGGCGCCTACGCGCTCGGGGCGTCGGAGTGGCGGGATGTGGACGCGGCCATCGCCTACGCATTGCGGCACGGCGCGGAGAACGTGATCCTGATGGGCTGGTCGATGGGCGGCGCCGTCTCGCTGCAGACCGCCGTCAACTCGGGGCACCGCGACCGCATCGTCGGTCTCATCCTCGAGTCGCCGGTCGTGGACTGGCGCACCGTTCTGCGGTACCAGGCGCGGATCGCCCGCGTCAGGGCGCCGCTGCCCGACCTTGCGATGAGTGCCCTCGAGCGGCCGCTGACGGCCCGTTTGAGCGGAGCGGACGATGCGATCTCCTTCGACCGGCTCGACATGGTCGCCCGCGCGGCAGAGCTGTCCGTCCCCATCCTGATCCTGCACAGTGCCGACGACGGGTTCGTGCCGATCGACTCCTCGCTCGCCCTGCACGATGCGCGCCCGGATCTCGTGACCATGCCGGAGTTCGCGGTGGCGCGCCACACGAAGATCTGGAACTACGACCAGACCGGGTGGAGCGAGGCCATCACAGGGTGGCTGGACGCCCGCGGGTTCAGCGCTTCTGCGTGACCTGCTTCTTGGCGCGCATCAGCATCCCGGTCATCCCACCGATCCGCAGCGGCGAGACCGCCTTGGTGAGCCCGATCGACTGCGGGTAGTCGTCGGGGATGGCGAGGACCTCGTCGGGCGTGAGCCCGGTGATCCCCTGCACGAGGATGCTGGCGAAGCCGCGCGTCGTCGGAGCCTCCTCGGGCGCCGTCGCGTGCATGGTGACGATCCCGTCATTCACCTCGACGTAGATGTACACGGGCGACTGGCATTCGGCGACGCGCTCGCACATCTCGGGGTGGTTCGCGACCTCGTCCGAGACGGGGGAAGCTCATCCGAGTACTCGAGCAGCAGCAGAAGCCGATCGGACTCCGGGGTCTCCAGGAAACCGTCGCGGATATCGGCGAGGATGTCAGGAACGTCGGTGGTGCTCATCCCTGACATCCTCCCACGATCAGAGCGAGCCGGGCTCGGAGCCCGTCACGATCGGAACGCGCACTGCGCTGCCCCACTCGGTCCAGGATCCGTCGTAGTTGCGCACGTTCTCGAATCCGAGCAGGTGCTTGAGCACGAACCAGGTGTGGCTCGAGCGCTCACCGATGCGGCAGTAGGCGACGACGTCGTCGCCGTCCTGGAGCCCGGCTCCCTCGCGGTAGATGGCATCGAGGTCGGCGCGGCTCTTGAAGCCGCCGTCCTCGGCGACGGCCTTCGCCCACGGCACGCTCTGCGCGGTGGGGATGTGCCCGGCGCGCAGCGCGCCTTCCTCGGGGTACGCGGGAGCCGTGGTGCGCTCACCGCTGTACTCCTCGGGAGAGCGTACGTCGATCAGCGGGTTGCCGATGTGGGTGAGGACGTCTTCCTTGTAGGCGCGGATCACCGAGTCGTCGCGCTCGACGACCGGGTACTCGGTCGCGGGGCGTGTCGTGGCATCGCGGGTGATCTCGCGGCCCTCGGAGACCCAGCGGTCGCGGCCGCCGTCGAGGAGACGCACGTCTTCATGACCGAACAGGGAGAAGACCCAGAGTGCGTAGGCCGCCCACCAGTTGTTCTTGTCGCCGTAGATCACCACGGTGTCGTCGCGCGAGATGCCCTTGCGGCTGAGGAGCGCAGCGAAGCCCGCGCCGTCGACGTAGTCGCGGACCACCGGGTCGTTGAGCTCGGTGTGCCAGTCGACCTTCACGGCCCCCGGGATGTGACCCGTCTCGTAGAGGAGCACGTCCTCGTCGGACTCGACGACGACGAGCCCCGGCGCGCCGAGACGCTCCGCGAGCCACTCGGTGGTCACCAGACGGCCGGGTTCGGCGTACTCGGCGAACTTGGGGGAGGAGGAATCGAACTCGATGGCCATGGGTTCTCCGAAGCATTGAGCGGACGAGGGTGGGGTTGCGGACGGCGTAATGTGGAGCCGTCCCTTCGACGATAGATCCCCGCAGTGCGCCCTGCGCCCGATTCGTAAGACTTCGACACAGGCCGGCACCTTATTCAGGACAGAGATGACCGACACGACCAGCAGCACGGGCTCGGTGCATCTGACCGATCGCCAGCCCACCGTGACCGGACCCGAGATGCTCGCGAGCCTGGTGCCGCCGCCGCAGTTCGACACCGCGACGTTCGACAGCTATCGCGCCGACCCCTCGTTCCCCTCGCAGGAGGAGGCGAAGGAGACACTGATCCGATTCGCGGGCCGCGGGGCGCCGGTCAAGCGCGGCGGCTTCTTCAGCCGCGCGAAGAAGGAGCCCGAGGTCAAGCCGGGCGTCTACCTCGACGGTGGATTCGGTGTGGGCAAGACCCACCTGCTCGCCTCGATCTATCACGCGATGCCGGCCCGTCGGAAGTACTTCGGCTCGTTCATCGAGTACACCGCACTGGTGGGGGCGCTCGGATACAAGAACACGGTCGACCTGCTCAAGGGCGCCGACCTGCTCTGCATCGACGAGTTCGAGCTCGACGACCCGGGCGACACCATGGTGATGACCCGTCTGCTGGGAGAGCTCGTCCCCACGGGCACGAAGCTGGCGGCGACCTCCAACACGCCGCCGAACGCTCTCGGAGAGGGGCGCTTCGCCGCCCAGGACTTCCTCCGCGAGATCCATGCGATGTCCGACAGCTTCCAGACGATCCGCATCGACGGCGTGGACTTCCGGCAGCGCGCACTGGACGGCCATGCGGTCGTCCTCGGCGAGGACGCCTACCAGGCGGCGACGAGCGCAGCGGGCGGCTCGGGCGCAGCATCCGACGATCGGTTCGACGAGCTGATCCGTCACCTGGCGCAAGTGCATCCGTCGCGCTACATCCGTCTCATCGACGGGCTCGGGCAGGTGGGGCTCCGCGGCGTGCGGCAGCTGACCGATCAGTCGGAGGCGCTCCGGTTCGTCGCCTTCGTCGACCGCGTGTACGACGCGCAGATCCCGATCGTCGCGACCGGCGTCGGTCTCGACTCGGTGTTCTCCGACGAGATGCTCGCCGGCGGATACCGCAAGAAGTATCTGCGCGCCATCTCCCGGCTGAATGCCCTCACGCATTCTGCGTGAGCCTGCAGGTCCGCGTAACACGATGTTCACACACGGAGCCACGCTGTAACAGCGGGGAAACAAACCTCACGCCTGCGCGAAACGGCGCGTCGTCACACTGAAGCTCTCAATTACTTCGGATGTGAGGTTTTCCTATGGATGCTCCCGGCAACATCTCGTGGGCGATCACCGCGACTGCGCTGGTCCTGCTCATGACGCCTGGCGTCGCCTTCTTCTATGGCGGTCTCGTCAAGGCGAAGAGCGTCGTCAGCATGATGATGATGAGCTTCGGCTCGATCGGCCTTGTCGCCGTGCTGTGGATTCTCTTCGGCTTCTCGATGAGCGCCGTCGACAGCCCGACCGCCTTCGCCGGCAACCCGTTCGCCGACTTCGGCCTGGCGTCCCTCGCCTCCGGTGAGGGATCGAACGTCGCACTGCTCGGTGTCGCCTACGGCGCCACCTTCGCGATCATCACGGTCGCCCTGATCTCCGGCGCCATCGCCGACCGCGCGAAGTTCGGCAGCTGGCTGATCTTCGCCGGTGTCTTCGCCACGGTCGGCTACTTCCCGGTCGCCGCGTGGGTGTGGGGCGGCGGCTGGATCATGAACCTCGGCACCACTCTCTTCGGTGAAGAGAGCGGCATCGGCGTCATCGACTACGCCGGTGGTACCGCCGTGCACATCAACGCGGGTGCTGCGGCACTGGCCCTCGCGCTCGTGCTCGGAAAGCGAATCGGTTTCCAGAAGGGCATCCTCAAGCCGCACAACGTGCCGCTGACGCTGCTCGGCGCCGCGCTGCTGTGGTTCGGCTGGTTCGGCTTCAACGCCGGCGCCGAGTGGCTCGCAGAGGACATGGGCGGTGTCGGCCTCATCGGTCTGAACACCCTCGGTGCGACGGCCGCGGCCATCCTCGGCTGGATCCTGGTCGAGAAGATCAAGGACGGCAAGCCCACCTCGGTGGGTGCCGCCTCCGGTGCGGTCGCCGGTCTCGTCGCGATCACCCCGGCATGCGCCAACCTGACGCCGGGCTGGGCGCTGCTGCTCGGTGCTGTCGCCGGTATCGTCTGCGCCCTGGCGATCGAGCTGAAGTTCCGCCTCGGCTTCGACGACTCGCTCGACGTGGTCGGCATCCACCTCGTCGGTGGTCTGCTCGGCACCATCTACCTCGGCTTCTTCGCGTCGGAGACGGGCCTGTTCGTCGGCGGCGACGCCCGCCAGCTCGCTGTCCAGGCGATCGCAGCCCTGGGTGTGCTGATCTACTCCTTCGTTGTCGCTTTCATCATCGGCTTCGCGATCGAGAAGACCATCGGCTTCCGCGTCACGAACGAAGACGAGATCGCCGGTGTCGACCTGGTCGTGCACGGCGAGGAGGGCTACGCACTCGCAGATGCGTGACAGCGGTTAGGGTGACCGTGTGAGCAAGACCAACGGCATCCTCACCGCACTCGTGCAGATCCTGCAGAAGGCACTCGGATCAGACCGGGCGCCTCGGACACCAAATCGTCCGAGGCGCCCGGTTGCGCGTCTGCGCACGACATCGGAGGCGGAACACTCCGGCGCCGCTTCCGACTCGGGAGTCGGCACCGCGACGGTCCGGGTCGACCCGGACCGGATCGACGACCTCCAGGTCGGGTATGCGCCAGAACCGGACGGTGCCCCGGACGCCGGGGAGATCGTCTGGACCTGGGTGCCCTACGAGGAGAACGACGGGCGCGGAAAGGACCGCCCCGTCCTAGTCATCGGCCGCGCTTCGCGAGATCGCGTGTACGCGGTGCGCATGACCAGCAAGGCTCACGATGGCGATCGTGATTTCCTCGCGATCGGATCCGGTTCGTGGGATTCGCAGGGTCGCGAGTCGTGGGTCGACATCGAGCTGCTGTACAGCGTGCACGAGCGCGGACTGCGCCGTGAAGCCGCCGTGCTCGACCGCCGGCTCTACGACCGCGTGACGGGTGCCCTCACACGCCGCTACGGGTGGTCTGCAGCGGGTTGAGCGCCGGGAACGCTTGCAGGACCATCTCGACGAGGTCCGACAGCGGGCGGGTCAGCGGATCGGTGGCCGGAAGGCCGAGATCGAGCTCGATATCATCGATGGCCGCGCTGAGCTCATCGTCCGTCAGGTTCTCGTGGTTGACGGTGATGCCGATGACGCGGGTGTCGGCGAACGCTTCGATCAGCGCCACCTCGCTCGCGACGGTCGGCATCTTCACCATCGGGAAGTCGCCGAGGTTCACGCGTCCCGGGGCGTGCTGCACGATCACGCCGGCCGGCTGGCTGCCGCGGAGGATGTGCGCGGACGTGATGTAGGCCGGGTGGCTGAGCGCGCCCTGGCCCTCGACGATGATCACGTCGGGGTTCTCGCCCTCGAACGCGGCGACGACCTGGTTCTCGACCTCGCCCGAGCAGAACTGCGGCACGAGGGCGTCGAGCGCCACACCGTACTTGCCGCCCTGGATGATCGTGGTCTGTCCGGTGCCGACCATCACCGCATGGATGCCGTGATCGTTGAGGGCCCGCACGAGCAGCGTCGCCGTGGTGCGCTTTCCGATCGCGCCGTCGGTGCCGAGAATGGCGATTCGCGGGCAGGCGACGTCGAAGATGCGGCCGGAGAAGAGGTGGAGGTCCTTCTTGTCCTTCGGGCGGCGGATGTCGGTGATGGTGACACCGGCGAGGAGACTCGCTGCGACGAATTCGGCATCGTCGGTCAGGAACTCGTGAAGCCCGTTGATGATGTGCATGCCGCGGGCGATGCCGTCGAGCAGCACTGTGCGCTGGTCGGCCGAGAGCAGACCGTCGGCCGGCGCCACGCCGCAGATGAGGTAGTCGGGGACGCGGCCGGCATGAGCGATCGCCGAGGCGAGGTCACGCAGCACGGGGATGCCGTTCGGGGTGCGGTCGAGCAGCTTTCCGGCATCCGCACCCGCATGCGTGCTGTCGATGACGCTGAGGATCTCGTACTTCTCGGAGTGCCGGACGAGTCCGTTCGCGGTCTTGCCATCCTGCTCGCCGAACTGGCCTTCGCAGTAGATGACGGCAGTCGTCCCTCGGGGGAGCGGGAACGGCGCGGCCCACTCCTGGACAGGCGAACTACTCGAAGACGACGGGAAAGACGATACAGACATGGCGCTGCTCCTCGGGTAACACAGAGGAGGCGACGGAGAACGAAATGGCCCTGAGAGCCCGTTGGTCGACAAGAAGTCTTCCCTGATGTCAGCAAGATGCCGACTCGCCCACAGTACCAGCGTGGTCTGGGACCCGGCCGGGAGCCGTCATGGGCAATCCGATTCGTGAGGGGCGACGAATCATCTGTGAGCCGCGACCGCGGCGAAGCACAAGGAGGAATCATGCGTTTCATTCCCACCAAGGTCCACGGCATCCTCGACTACATCGTGGGCGTGGCACTCATCGCCGCACCGTGGCTCTTCGGATTCGCCGCCATGGGCGGCCCGGCCGTCATCATCCCGATCGTGCTCGGTGTCGGCCTCATCGTCTACAGCCTGTTCACGAAGTACGAGTGGGGCCCCTTCGGTTTCATCCCGATGCCCGTCCACCTCGTCTTCGACATCGTGGCGAGCCTGTTCCTCGCTCTCTCCCCGTGGATCTTCGGATTCTCGGGTGAGGCCCTGAACGTCTGGCTGCCGCACGTCGTCGTCGGCGCTGCCGTGATCGTCGTCGTCCTGTTCTCGCAGCCCCAGCCTGCGACCACCCGGGGCCGCGTCGCCACGGCCTGAGCATCGTCGACGAGAGAGCGTCGGGTCGCCGCCTGGGAGTGCGGTGGCCCGACGTTCTCTGTGTGCGCACGATTCCGGGCGCTATCGCTCCCCGCGGAGGGCATCGCTGAACCAGCGGGCGTAGAGCTGCCAGGGGTCGCCGGCGTCGCGCAGCGCCGTGATGTGCGTGCGGAGCTCGTCGGTGAGCGTGAACCATTCGCCGCCCTCGCGGATCGACGCGTACTCGCGATGGCGCTGCTGCTCGAGGGAGCGGTCGCCGCGCTCGAACGCGAGGAGCTCCTCGTGCCGGATGCTGGCGAGACGCTGTCGGGGACGACGGCTCGTCCCGATCTTCACACGCCGGTCGAAGCGCAGGTAGTAGACGACATCGATCTGCGGCAGCGGGAGATCGCTGTCGGGGACGTCGCCGTACCGCCATCCGCACGCGGCGCAGATCCAGGCGGCGCCCACGCGTGAACCGGACGCTCCGCCGCAGAGCTGGCACGGGCCGGGGAGGACTTCGTGACGCGACACGGGGGAAGACTACGAGGGGCCAGGGACAGTGTTCTCGATCGAGCCTTTCCGTGAATCTCAGAGACGCCTAGTGTCGAAGACACCTGGCCCCGGTTCTCGGTCAGCCAGTCTCTCGCGGCGAGTGCCCAGGAGGGCGACCATGACGACGACACGGCGGTGGCTCGGAGCAGCGTGGTCGTTCGCCGCGGCATCCGTTCTCGTCGCGTGCTCGGCCGCATCCGAGCCGTCCCCGCGCTCGTCGATGATCGAATCAGGACTCGGGGAGGCGACGTCGATCGCGACGGACCTCGACGTGCCGTGGTCCGTCGCGTTTCACGAGGGCACGGCACTGATCAGCGAGCGGGATTCCGCGCGCATCGTCGAACTGGATGCCGACGGTGACGTGCGCGAGGTCGGCGTCGTCGATGGCGTGGCGGCGGCGGGAGAAGGAGGGCTGCTGGGGATCGCTGTGCATGACGCCTACCTGTATGCCTACTTCACGGCCGCCGCGGAGAACCGCATCGAACGGTTCGCATTGACGGGAGACGCCGGATCGCTCGCGCTGGGCCAGTCCGAGCCTGTCATCTCCGGGATGGATGCCGCCGGCAATCACAACGGCGGTCGGATCGCATTCGGTCCGGACGGGATGCTGTACGCGACGGTCGGCGACGCGGGAGAGCCTCAGAGCGCACAGGACCTCGAGTCGCTGTCGGGGAAGATTCTTCGGCTGACGCCCGAGGGCCAGGTTCCGGACGACAATCCGTTCGAGGGGTCGCCGGTGTACAGCTACGGTCACCGCAATCCGCAGGGCATCGCCTGGGACGGCGAGGGCACCCTGTATGCGAGTGAGTTCGGCCAGGACACCTGGGATGAGTTGAACGTGATCGAGGCCGGCGGCAACTACGGCTGGCCGGATGTCGAGGGCATCGCCGACCGTGACGGCTTCGTCGATCCGGTGCAGCAGTGGACGCCGGACGAGGCGAGTCCGAGCGGCATCGCCGTCGTCGACGGTGCGGTCTACATCGCGAACCTGCGCGGGGAAAGGCTGCGCACGGTGCCGTTGAGCGATCTCACCGCCTCCCAGGAGTACTTCGTCGGCGACCTCGGGCGATTGCGTGACGTGGTGGTCGCGCCCGACGGAGCGCTCTGGATGCTGACGAACAACACCGACGGCCGAGGCGACGCCGCTGCGGGTGACGACCGCGTCGTCCGCATTCCGCTGGACTGAGACTGCGGGGGCTCTAGCTGGTGCGAGACCGCTTGACCCCGCGCGGCACCCACTTCCACCAGAGGAAGTGGTGGTCGCCCTGCTCGACGTCGAACACCTGCCCGCAGACGGCGCATTCGCACACGTACGTCATCGACCAGCCGGGTTCACTCGTCGACAGGGTCTCCGTGTGTCCGGCAGTCGCCTCCTTACGCGGGTCATAGGCGATGAGCCCCGGATAGTTGGCACACCAACAGGTGCCGGCGCGGTAGTTTTCGAGCTTCGCGACGGAGTGCTCGAAGTTCGCCTGGTTCGAACGTACGATTCCGCCGAGGTCGACCTGATCGGCGGCGCGGCGGATTCGGGGGAGGGCGGCGACCAGAGGATCCAGGACTGCGGCATCGCGCGAGGAGATCGTCTCCCACGTCGCGTGCAGGATCCTGCTCGGGTCTTTCGACAGGTAGTCGTCGAGAAGGGATGGCACTCCGGCACGATAGCAGCGCACGGTCGCGAGATGCGTGGAGGAGGAATTGTGGTGGGCGATACCGGACTCGAACCGATGACCTCTTCCGTGTGAAGGAAGCGCGCTACCAACTGCGCCAATCGCCCATACCCGCGGGGTACGTCAACCGATACTACCCGACGCTCAGAGCCCGTGAGGACACCGGATCGAGACACGCGCGAGAAACGTTTCCGGTTTGGACACCGGCCGATCATCGGCTAATGTTTCATGAGTGCCCGGGACAACCGGGAACGAAATGCGGATGTAGCGCAGTTGGTAGCGCACAACCTTGCCAAGGTTGGGGTCGCGAGTTCGAGTCTCGTCATCCGCTCGAGTGCAGGGGATTCCTCCGGGAATCCTCCGCACGTGGGGTCAATCCACACGGTGGCGTGGCCGAGCGGCTAGGCACCGGCCTGCAAAGCCGTTTACACGGGTTCGAATCCCGTCGCCACCTCACCTGAAACTGAATAGCCCCGAACGGGCGCGATTGGCGCAGCGGTAGCGCGCTTCCCTGACACGGAAGAGGTCACTGGTTCGATCCCAGTATCGCGCACACTGAAACCCCCGGATTTCCGGGGGTTTTTTCGTGTCCCCTCCAGGTCGGTTCAGGCGCGCCAAGGGTTCTCCAGGGGCTTACCGCCATCGTCGCATGCGCTCATCTCACCGCGGGGGTTGACGGAGACTCGACCACTTCCGATGGACGCGTGTCAGTGGTACCCGCCGGTGTTCACGAGCCCGATGCACGACACGGTGCGCGGTGTTTCGGCGGGCCTGTGGGATTGCTGAAAGGCTGACCTCATGAGTCTGAGCAGAGCGCATCGGCAGGTTGAAGAGTTCGCACTTCTGCTCGAGGAGAGGTTCGACGCAGTGGGGCCCCGGCGGGCCGAGCGGGAAGCAGCGAAGATCGACGTCGATTGGGGGGTTCCCATCCTCGCCGGCGTGTGGTCCCAGTCACTGTCGTCGGTTCATTCTCCACTGGTCCGCTATAGACCCGGTCTGAAAAGGGCACTCATCGCCTTGCGCCAGAGGGAACGGGGCGGTGCGGGCAGGTCGCAACGGGATCTCCTGGCACTGGTCGCTGCATGCGAAGACGAATACGCCGAAGAGATGGAGAGTATGGTGCCCGAGTTGGATAGCGGGCGCCCCGGTTCCTATGGCGCATTGGTGGCCACCGGAACTCGGCTGCAGTTGGCTCCAGACGCCACGCGGCTCGCGGAGACTCTGGCGATTCCTCGTCTTGCTCGACTGGCTAATGGGGCGGACCCTGCTCGGCTGCTCCCAGACATGTCGCGGCTGCGTCTTGTCCCGCAGTCCATCGAATACGCCCGACTCTGGCGTGGGTTGTATCTTCGACTCGCGTCGGTGCTCTGGCTCCAACGCTTCGGAGATGCAGCTGCCGCACCGGACGCGATCGTGTTCGTGCCAGAGCACTTCTACACACAGTTCCACGAGCTGCCAGGAGGCGGCGCAACCGGAGTCGAGTCGGCATCCCTTGTCTTCGATTCCGCTGAGATCAGGTCACTGTTGTCGACAGCCGCGCTCGACGGCAAGTCGGGAAGCAACGACATTCAGATCACGGGATTTCCCCTGCACCCGATCTCTGGCGGTTACGTCACGTCGTTGCACCTGATCCTCGACTCGATCGCCCCCTGGGCCCAGACCACGATCCACGAGTTGGACCTATGGATGAGCGCCATCAGCGAACCGTTCGAGACCTGGGTGCTCGGTGCCCTCGAGGAACACGGATTCGTCGCCGGCAACGTGAACGAATCAGGTCATTGGGACCTCGGGCGAGGTGAGGGGGTCACTCGCACGAGTGCAGCCGCGAACGAGATTCGGCGCACTCTCTCCGGCGCAACGGGAAGCCCTGGGGAGATCGACGTCCTGGCATGGCATGAGGAGCACGAGCTCTTGATCATGGTGGAATGCAAGTCGATAAACGCGATCGGCAATCTCCAGACGGTGTCGACGACACTCTCGCCGGCCGATGCGGCCGGATGGCGTCGGAAACTCCGCAAGAAGGTCGAATGGGTCGAGCGCGTGAGCGGCATGCACGTCGGGCTCTCGATCATCGCGCTCGAAGGAGTCGTCTTCCATATGTCCTATGGCATTGATGACACCCCGATCCTCGATGCCGAATCTCTGACCATCGCCCTCGACAGCATGTTCTGAACGGCCGGACCGCGCCAGCACCTAGGCTGGGACTCATGCTCGCCGCCCTGATCCGTCCCGCCGAGAAGCATGTCGCGACAGCGGAAGGCACTGAGATCCCCGTGCTCCGAGAGCAGCTCATCGCGGAGGCCCCGGTGGGATGGGAACTCGCCTCGGCACACGTCGAGATGAAGCCCGGCGGCATCCGCATCGTCGAGGGGCGGTTCCAGCGACGAGACGAACCGCAGAAGATCGAGGCCGACGACATGGCGGCGCTGGAAGCGAAGGTTCCCGAGGGCTGGCAGATGCTCTCGGTGTGGCGCATCTGAGCCCCGTCTCCGCAGGCGGACGACTTCGCCTGGCACACCGGATGCCCGCAGCGCAAGGGGGATCCGCCATGTCCGATCGTCGTCGTAGTGTGCACGGGTGAACGATCCCCACTCCCTGTCCTCCGGCGTCCTCTGGGCGTGCGTCGAGGAAGGATTCCATGTCGGCAGCCGCGGCGGCGATTTCCTCGGATACGTCGACCGGCAGAGCGACGGAAGCTACTCCGCGTTCGATGCGCGGTCCCGACCGATCGGAACCTTCCCGACGCTCGATGATGCGACCGCTGCCGTCTCCACGTCCCAGCCCGTTGCCGAAACAGGCACGCTGGCCGATGAGCAGTTGAAGGGCGCCATCCGATGACGACCGAGAACACCGAACTGATGTCCCTCGTGTACAGGAGCACTGCGGCCGCGCCTTTCCGCTCGACCGCGCTCGATCATCTGCTCGCGCAATGCCGTTCCCTCAACGGTGATCGAGACGTCACCGGGATGCTGCTGTACCGCGGCGAGCGCTTCATTCAGGTGCTGGAGGGTCCTGCCGAGGTCGTGCGCCGACTCGCGCGCACGATCGGGACGGACCCGCGTCACCGTGACATGCGGGTACTCATCGAGGAGTCGATCGACGAGCGCCGCTTCGAGGACTGGACGATGGGTTACCGGACGCTCGAGAGTGAGGCGGCGGATGCTCCCGCCGGGTTCCGCGATTCCTTCGCCGACCTGGAGGAGAGCGACGAACGCTCGACGACCCTGCGCGCGCTTGCGGAGCTGACCCTGTGGTTCCGTGTGCGCGCGGCGCAGAGCGTGAAGGTCTGACGACGCCTGACGGCAGGGTCAGCCGAAGCGCCTGGGGCGGAAACGCGCGAGTTCGGGTGCCTCGACCGAGGTCGTGATCTCGTCGGCGACGAGCCGCCCGAGCGTTGCGGCGAGCACGACGCCGGGGTGGGCCACGGCGACGTGGACACCCGGCGCGCTCGTCTCGCCCACGGCCGGTTCGCGGTCGCGCATCATCGGGCGCCAGCCCACGTCCACGCCGACGACCCGCGCGTCATCGGCTCCGTCGAAGGAGTCGAGCAGGATCTTCCGGGCTGCTTCACCCGTCTGCGCCAACGACTCGACGGAGTCCTCACCGCTGTACTCCATCGGCATGAGGATCGTTCCATCCTGACCCTGCCGGGCCTCGAAGTCGTCGTTCGCGACGATGCGGCGGATGATCCCCGGTGCTGCCCTGAGACGCACGAGCACGGCGGGAGCCGACATCATGGGAAGGTCGACCCCGACGGAGGCGCAGAGCCCTGCCGACCCCGTGCCTGCTGCGACCACCACCTTCGAAGCCTCGAGCACCGCCTGGCCGATGTCGACGCCGACAACACCGCGGTCATCATCGCGGACGAGACGCAGCACCGGCTGGCCGAACCGCGTCTGCGTGCCGCGGTGCCTCGCCGCCTCGATCAGTTGCTCGGCTGCCCGTACCGGATCGATCCATCCGTCGTCGGCGCTGAACCGTGCGCCGGATGGACGGAGCCGGAGTCCTGGCTCGAGGGCGATCGGATCGTCGGCCCTGTCGGCCAGATCGCGGCGGAACTCCTCGCCCCAGGTGAGCGCTCCCGACCAGACGGGATCGAGTCCTGGCACCTCCGCGATCAGACGATCCCAGTCGTCCTTCGCGAGATCGCGCAGCGCGGCAGCCGGACCGTTCGGCCTCCCGAATCGACTGATCCACGCGAACGAGTGCCGGGTCGCGCCGGATGCCGGCAGCGCGGCATCCATCAGCGTCACCGATTCGCCCCGCGCTGCAAGGTGGTACGCGATGGACGCGCCGATCACTCCGGCGCCGATCACGATCGTTCCGTTCGCCTCGATCGGGTGCAAGGCTGTCACTTCTCCGCCCGCGGAGCGCGCTTGACGTCTTCGTAGGCGGCGAGGGCGGCCTTGCGCGTCTCACCCAGATCGACGATGGCCAGCTGTGGCGCATCCGACGCCCATCGGGAGATGTAGACGCCCTGCGGGTCGAACTTCTTGGCCTGCAGCTCGGGATTGAAGACACGGAAGTACGGGGCGGCATCCGCGCCCGACCCGGCGACCCACTGCCAGTTGAACGGATTGCTGGCGTCGTCGGCATCGACGAGGGTGTCCCAGAACCATTCCTCGCCGAGCCGCCAATCGATCAGCAGATTCTTGATGAGGAACGACGCCGTGACCATGCGAACGCGGTTGTGCATGTATCCGGTGTGCCAGAGCTCGCGCATTCCGGCATCCACGAGCGGCACACCCGTCTCGCCGTGCTCCCACGCGTCGAGGAGCGACGGATCGAGCGGGGGCCAGGGGAAGGCGTCGAACTCGCGCCGCAGGTTCTTCGTCGCGAGATCAGGGAAGTGGTACAGGGTGTGCCAGGCGAACTCGCGCCAGCCGACCTCGGACAGGAACCGTCCGGCGCCGTCGACACCGACCGCCTCGTGCCACACCGTGTAGGGACTCAGCTCGCCCCAACGCAGCCGCGGCGACAGCAACGAGGTTGCTCCCGCCGACGGCTCGTCGCGGGCGCGGTCGTATGCGGGAAGGTCGTCGGAGAGGAACTCCTTCAGGCGTCGCCGTGCGGCAGGCTCACCGGGCTCCCATGTCTCGCGCAGGCCCGCTGCCCAGTCGGGCTTGGTCGGTAGGAGCTCCCACTCGTCGAGAGAGTCGGATGCCGGCAGGTCTCGCGCTCCGGTGATCTCGCGAGGCTCCGGGAGCGGTGCGCGGGGAGCGGGCAGAGCGAGGCACGCACGCCAGAACGGAGTGAAGACGGAGTAGTGCGTGCCGCTCCCGGTCGTGACGGTCCACGGCTCGTGCAGCAGCGATCCCGCGAACGAGGCCACGGTGACGCCGTCGGCTCGGAGCGCTGACTTGATGCCGGCGTCGACCGCGCGTTCCGGACCCCCGTACCGGCGGTTCCAGAACACCGCACCGGCGCCCAGTTCCGCCACGAGCTCGCGGATGACCCGGTCCGCCGGGCCCCGGCGCAGGACCAGAGCTGCCCCGCGCTCGCGCAGCCGTTCGCCGAGCGACGCCAGCGAGTGATGCAGCCACCAGCGCGCCGCGCCGCCGAGCGGGCGGACCCCGTCGGATTCCTCGTCGAGCACGAACACAGCGATGATCGGCTCGTCTCGGTCGATCGCCGCGCGGAGCGCAGGGTTGTCCGCCAGTCGCAGATCGTCGCGGAACCAGACGAGTGAGGGGGAGGTCATCACGCAGTTCTTTCGTGAGGACGCGTCAGCGTCGGCGGGACGGTTCGGCCGTGGCCCAGAGTGCCCAGAGCACGAGCAGCGGCTGGAGGAAGAGGCGACCGAAGCGACGGCCGTCGGTGTCGAGTCCAGGGGTGGAGCGGCGCGTCCGCCACTGATGGATGTTCCCCGGGAGGACAGCCACGAAGAACGCGGCCGTCGCCCACCCGATCCGTCGTCGCTCGCGGGGGAGAGCGACGAGGCCCGTCGCGAGCGCGATCTCCGCCGCCCCCGAGGCGAGCACGATGGTCTCCTTGTCGAGCCTGGTCAGCTGTACAGCCCAGTCGGGCACGACGACACGGAACCCGCGCGTCGCGGTGAAATGCATGACACCGATCGCGCCGAGGGCGATCGCGAGGATCCAACGGGCGACTGCTCTCATGTCTTCACGCTACGGGATGCATCGCCCGTTCGACGGATCGCGCTCATACCCAGGGGGGAGACGATGTTGCTACTTCGGTAGCTGTCGATCATCGTGCTCGTGAACCTACGCTGTGGCCATGCGTTCACCTCTCCTCGTCTCTGCCGCCGCGGTACTCATCGTCGCGGCGACCGCTCTGACCGGCTGCGCCGCGCTCGATCCAGGTGCCGCGGTCACAGAGAACCGCCCCGTGACGGACGTCTCCGTCGTCGAACTCGGCACCGATGGAGATCTCACGGTCACCCTCGGCGACACTCCGTCGTTGCGAGTCACAGCGGGAGAGCACATCATCGACCGTCTGACCGCGGAGATCGAGGACGGTGTGCTGCGTTTGGACATGGACGGCGACCCGCTGCTGCGCAACGGCGATATCCGCTACGAACTCACCGTCACGTCGCTCGAGTCGATCGCGGTGCTCGGGTCCGGCGACGCATCGGTCGACTTCTCCGGTGCGGTCGAGCCGACGGTGTCGGTTAGAGGCTCCGGAGACGTCGAAGCCCGCGGCATCGACGCGGCCGACGTGCTTCTCACCGTCGACGGCTCCGGTGGTATCGAGGTCAGCGACGCCCGAGCCGAGAACCTGACCGTGCGTGTCGACGGTTCGGGAGGCGTGACGATCGACGGCTCGACGGAGACCCAGAACGTCGAGCTGAACGGCGACGGCGGCTACGACGCCGCTCGCCTCCGCAGCGTGCATGCCGTCGTCACCGTCCACGGCGCAGGGAGTGCGTCCGTGAACGTCGACGACTCCCTCGAGGCTGTCATCGACGGCAGCGGTGGCATCTCCTATGACGGAGACCCGGACGTCTCGAAAGATGTCTCGGGTTCCGGCGAGATCACGCGACGCTGACACCGGTCAGTCCGTCGGCATCCGGCCTGCCTCCCATTCCCGGAAGCCGTCGACGATCTCCGTCGCGTGCGTGTGGTGGAGGTAGTGCCCTCCGTCCAGGGGGATGACGGTGCCATCCGTCACGCCGGACGCCTGCTCCTCGTGGAGATCCAGCCACTCCGGCACCGTCTCATTGTGCTTCTGCACGAACAGCAGGAGCGGCAGATCCTCGGGGAATCTCTTGCCTTCGGCCTCGTGGAAGATATCGCCGAGGCGGGACATGGCATCGACGTAGCTCGGAGCCAGGGTGTTCCGGTTCGTGAACATGCCCATCTGCTCGCGATCCTCCGCCGAGTAGGTCGGCGGGACGTACCCGCCGTCGTTCATGCTGGTGATGATCCGCATCAGACCGAGGTTCCTGGCCGTGACGAGCAGTCCGATCGGCAATGCGGCATCCGTACTCGGCTGACCGGGCAGGCTGCTGTCGATTCCTACGAATGCCGTGATCTCCGCGGGGTAGCGTTCGGCGAATTCGATCCCGTAGATGCCGGCGATCGAATGCCCCATCAGGATGTACTCGTCGACGTCGAGCGACTGCAGCGCCTCGTGCACCTCACCGACGATGTTCTCGGTCGTCCGCGCCTTGTCCGTGCCGTCGCTCAGGCCGTAGCCGAACGGCTCGACCACGACGACGCGATGATCCTCGGCGAGCCCCGGGATGATCGGCCTGAAGTCGATCACCGGCGAGGCGGTGCCGAATCCGGGGAGAAGCACGATCGTCTCGGGCCCGTCGCCCGTGACGAGGACGTTCATGTTCTTCCCGTCCACCGTGACCGACTGTCCGTAGGACTCGATCTCGCCCTTCTCCGCCTCCGTGGCCACGGCGTTGACGACGGTCGTCGTGGCGAGGCCGACGACGATCACCGTCGCGATTCCGGTGAGAGTGAGCAGGGTGCGTCTTGCTGCCTTCTTCATTGCTGTCCTTTCGGGCACGCGTTGCGCGCACTTCCACCAGCCTGATCTCGGGATCGTGCGCGGGCATCCACCCGGCGCGGACACCTCGGTACCGCGTTCGCAGTACGTGATAGTCATCCCGGAGAGGGATTCGGGCCCTTCCCCGGCACGAAATACTGGGAGAGTGTCGTCACTCCGCTTCTCCGGTCTCGCGACATCGCTGACCGACGTGATGGCCGTCGCCATCGTCGTGCTGCTCGGCTTCCTCCCGTATCCGGAGGCTGTCTTCCAGGCCCGCGGACTGCTGTTGGTGCCGGCCCTCCTGCCCGCGGCGGTGATGCCGTTCCGCCGCCGGAGGCCGATCGAGGTTCTCGGTGTCTGCCTCGCGTGCAGCATGATCGCCGCGCTGTTCGGCCTGCTCTCGCCAGGGGCGATGGTCGCGGTCGCGATCGCCGCATTCGCCGTCACCGATCGGCTCCCGCGGCGTGTCGGTCTGCCGGTGGTCGGAGCGACGGCCCTGATCGTGCTTCTCACGAACGCGGTGACCCTGGACGGCGAGGTCTTCGACTCGCGCGCTTTGCAGTTCCTTCTCTTCATCGTGCTCGCCGGCGCGCTCGGCGACGCGACGCGCACCCGCCGGGAGTACGCAGACGCGATGCGAGAACGCGCGGAACGTGCCGAGCGCACTCGGGAGGAAGAGGCGCGGCGTCGCGTCGCCGAAGAGCGGTTGCGGATCGCCCGCGATCTGCACGACATCGTCGCCCACCAGATCGCCGTCATCAGTTTGAACGCGGGCGTCGCCTCGACGGCGATCAGCGACCGGCCTGAGCGGGCACAGGAAGCGCTCACCACGATCCGTGCGGCCTCGCGAACCGTGCTGACCGACATCGGCGGATTGATGTCCGTGCTCCGCGACGGCGATCCGGAAGCTCAGGGCGACCGGCATCCGCCTGCGGGACTGGACGGTCTAGACGAGCTCGTGGCTCAGGTCGAGGGGGCGGGGTTGCGCGTCGACCTGCATCGAGATGCAGGGCTCGGAGAGCTCGGAGGAGCGAGCCAACATGTGGCCTATCTGGCGATAAGAGAAGGACTCACGAATGCGCACAAGCATGGTGAGGGTGCGAGGGCGACGCTCATGATCCGCGACGGCGACGGCGCGGTCGAGATCACCGTGACGAATGCGGTCGGCGCGGACGGCGTGGATGCCTCGCCGAGCGGCCATGGTCTGCGCGGATTGCGGGAACGCGTCGCGGCTGTGCGCGGTCGCGTGTACGCCGCACCCGAGGGGAACGAGTTCCGATTGCGCGTCGAGATCCCCACGGCGGAGGACCGGACATGACACGCGTCCTCATCGTCGACGACCAGCCGTTGATCCGTCAGGCCGTCCGCGACATCCTCACGGACGGCGGGATCGAGGTGGTCGGCGAAGCCGCGAACGGACGCGCGGCCGTCGTCGCCGCGCAGGAGACTGCTCCCGATGTGGTCCTGATGGACATTCGGATGCCGGAACTCGACGGCATCGCGGCCACCGCAGAGATCTGCGCCTCCCAGGCGAGTGGTACGACCCGCGTGCTGATCCTCACGACCTTCGAAGAGGACGAGTACGTCGTCGAGGCACTGCGGGCAGGTGCCAGCGGCTTCATCGGCAAGAGCGCCGAACCGGAAGACATCGTGGCCGCTGTACGGACCATCCATCGCGGCGAAGCGCTGCTCTCGGCGGCGGCGACGAGCGCGTTGATCGCCCGCACGATACTGCCGAGGCTTCCCGCTGCGGACGCGTGGGTGGGGCAACCGTTGCGACAGCTCACGCTCCGCGAGCGCGAAGTACTGCTCTTGGTCGCCGGGGGTGCGACCAATCAACAGATCGCCGAGCGATTGGTCATCTCGCCGCACACGGCGAAGACCCACGTGAACCGGGTCATGACGAAGCTGGGTGCACCCGACCGCGCGCAGCTGGTGATCCTCGCTTACGAGACCGGCCTCGTCGTGCCGGCGTCGCTCGCCCAGCGGTCCTGAGCGCGTGGTCATGCGAGTAACCTGGGTACCGACCCAGATGGAGAGTTTCTGTGCCTGAAAACGCCCGGCCGCACGACGGCTTCGCCCTGTTCACCGACCGGAACGTCGTCGCCATGCGCGTCAACGGCGATCTCAAGGATCTCGCCACGACAGTGACGGATGCCGATCAGGTCGAGCCGGTCACCATCGACAGCACCGATGGGCTGAACATCCTCCGTCACTCTGCGGCGCACGTGCTCGCCCAGGCGGTGCAGCGGATCAACCCGCAGGCGAACCTCGGGATCGGGCCGCCCATCACGGACGGCTTCTACTACGACTTCGGTGTGGACACCCCGTTCACCCCTGAGGACATCAAGGCCATCACCAAAGAGATGCAGCGCATCGTCCGTGAGGGACAGCGCTTCGTCCGTCGTGTGGTCACCGACGAGGAGGCACGCGCCGAGCTCGCGAACGAGCCCTTCAAGCTCGAGCTCATCGGTCTCAAGGGCCCCGGCAAGGAGGTCGCTGAGGGCGCTTCCGTCGAGGTCGGCGAGGGTGAGCTCACGATCTACGACAACACCACGCGTGACGGCGAAGTGGTCTGGAAGGACCTCTGCCGCGGACCGCACCTGCCGAACACCCGCATGATCGGCAACGGCTGGGACCTCACCCGCATCGCCGCCGCCTACTGGCGCGGCAGCGAGAAGAACCCGCAGCTACAGCGCATCTACGGCACCGCCTGGCCGACCAAGGACGAGTTGCGCGCCTACCAGCACCGTCTCGAGGAGGCGGCCAAGCGCGACCACCGTCGCCTCGGCAAGGAGCTCGACCTGTTCTCCTTCCCCGAGGAGATCGGCTCCGGGCTGTCGGTGTGGCATCCTCGCGGCGGCATGATCCGCGGCGAGATGGAGCAGCATGCCCGCAAGCGCCACATCGAGGGCGGCTACACCTACGTGTACACGCCGCACATCTCGAAGGAAGACCTGTTCCTCACCTCGAACCACCTCGTCACGTACAAGGAGGGCATGTTCCCGCCCATCGTGATGGACGAGGAGCGCGACGAGAACGGCGAGATCACCAAGCAGGGCCAGGACTACTACCTGAAGCCCATGAACTGCCCGATGCACATCCTGATCTACAAGGAACGTGCGCGCAGCTACCGCGATCTGCCGCTGCGGTTCGCCGAGAACGGCACGGTCTACCGCAACGAGCTCTCCGGCGCCCTGCACGGGCTCACCCGTGTGCGCGGCTTCACCCAGGACGACTCTCACCTGTTCGTCACGCCCGATCAGCTGGAGGAGGAGGTCTCGAAGGTCCTCGACTTCATCCTGTCGATGCTGCGTGATTTCGGACTGAGCGACTTCGAGCTCGAGCTGTCGATGAAGGACGACGAGAAGTCGAAGTGGATCGGCTCGGACGAGTTCTGGGAGTCGTCGACCGATGCCCTGCGCCGCGTCGCCGTCGCATCCGGACTCAAGCTCACCGAGGTCCCCGGCGAGGCCGCGTTCTACGGCCCCAAGATCGACCTGAAGACCAAGGACGCGATCGGCCGCACCTGGCAGCTCTCGACCGTGCAGGTCGACCCGAACCTGCCCGAGCGCTTCGATCTGGAGTTCATGGACAAGGACGGGCAGAAGAAGCGCCCGATCATGATCCACCGCGCGCTGTTCGGCTCGATCGAGCGGTTCTTCGCGATCCTGCTCGAGCACTACGCCGGTGATTTCCCGGTCTGGCTGTCGCCGCTGCAGGTCGTGGGCATCCCGGTCGCCGAAGAATACGCCGACTACCTCGGCGACGTCATCCGGACGCTGCGTGACTCGGGCGTGCGCACCGAGCTCGACACGTCGGACGAACGCATGCAGAAGAAGATCCGCAATCACACCACCGGCAAGGTACCGCTGCTGCTGATCGCGGGGGAGCAGGACCGGGCTGCCGGCACCGTCTCGTTCCGCTACCGCGACGGCACGCAGGAGAACGGCGTCCCGATCGCGGATGCCGTCGCCCGCATCCGCGCCGCGATCGACTCTCACGCGCTCGTGCAGACCGTCGGGGATCTCGTGTGACGACGGTCGAGGACGGCGGACTCCTCGCGGGTGTTCCCGACGAGTTCCAGCGGTTGTGGACCCCGCACCGGATGGCGTACATCCAGGCGGGTCCGGAACCGCTGCGCGAGGAATGCCCGTTCTGCGAGGCTCCGAAGCATCCGGATGCCGAGCGGCTGATCGTCGCGCGCGGCGAGACGGCGTATGTGCTGCTGAATCTGTTCCCGTACAACTCGGGCCACCTGCTCGTCTGCCCGTACCGCCACATCGGCACCTACGATCAGGCGACGCCCGAGGAGGTCGCCGAGATCGGCGCCCTCACACAGACCGCCATGCGGGTGTTGCGCGAGGTGTCGCGGTGTGACGGCTTCAACCTGGGCATGAATCAGGGCGCCGTCGCAGGAGCCGGGGTCGACGGGCACCTGCACCAGCACGTCGTGCCGCGGTGGACGTCGGACGCGAACTTCTTCCCGATCATCGCGAAGACCAAGGCGCTGCCGCAGCTGCTCGGCGAGGTGCGCGAAGCCGTGGCGAACGCCTGGCCTCAGCGCTAGCGAACCCGACGCGCGGTGAACTGCATCTGCGGGTTCGCGTAGTACTCCTGGGCCTCGACGAGCTGCAGCTCGCGCTCACCGGACTCCAGGGTGGCCTTGAGCAGGTCGTAGACGCTGGATGCCGTGCGCTCGAGTGCGGTCTGCGCGCTGCCGGTCTCGACGTAGTGCGCGGTGAACAGCGCGGCCGTGACATCGCCGGATCCGTTCGCCTTCATGGGCAGGTGCGGGGTCTGCACGATCCACGCTCCGTGGTCGTCGACAGCGAGCATCTCGATGGTGCCCTCCTCGCGGTCCGGCCGCTCGACGCTCGTGACGAGCACCGTGCGAGGTCCCATCGCCCGGGCGACATCGACCGAGGCGAGCGTGGACTCGAGCGTGTCCGGGTCGGTCTCGGTGAGGAAGCCCAGCTCGAACTGATTCGGGGTGATGATGTCGGCCACCGGGACCACGCGCTCGCGCAGCAGGATCGGGATGGCTGGTGCGACGAAGCAGCCGGACTTCGCGTTTCCCATCACGGGGTCGCACGCGTAGACGGCCTGCGGGTTCGCGGCCTTCACCCGTGCGACGGCGTCGATGATGACGTCACCGATGCCCTCGCCGCCCTGGTAGCCGCTGAGCACCGCATCGACCTGTCCGAAGACGCCGCGCTCTTCGATGCCGGTGATGACCTCACGGACGTCGTCCGGTGCGATCAGGGGTCCGCGCCATGCGCCGTAGCCGGTGTGGTTCGAGAAGTTCACCGTGTAGACCGGCAGCACCTCGACGCCGATGCGCTGCAGCGGGAAAACGGCGGCGGAGTTGCCGACGTGACCGTACGCGACGGCCGACTGGATGGAGAGGATCTTCATTCTCCGATCCTTTCATTCAGGGCGGACTCCTGTCCGCGGCGGGTGATCATCGGACAGCGGCGACGAGGTCGTCGACGAGCGTCGCAGCATCCTGGTCGTCGAGGTCGTGGACGGTGAGTCGCAGGTGGTGCGACGGCTCGGCGCGGTCGTCGAGTGCGAACTCGTCTCCGGTGCGGGCCAGCCAGCCGCGGCGCATGAGGCGCTCGGCGACGACGCGGGCGGGACGCGGCAGCTCCACCCAGAGGCTCAGTCCGTCGGATGCCGGTGCCTCTATCTCGTGCTCTCGCAGTCGCGCGGCGAAGGCGGCGTTGCGTTCGGCGTAGTGCGCGGCGGCCGCGACGACTTCAGCTGCGACCTTCTCGTCGGTCAGCTGCGTGAGGGCGAGACGCTGCAGCAGATGGCTCACCCAGGTCGTGCCGGGACTCAGACGCATGGCCAGCCGGTCGGCGGTCTCGGCGTCGGTGGCCGCGATCGCGAGGCACATGTCGGGGCCGAGGAACTTCGATACCGAGCGCACCAGCGCGAACCTGCGGTGCTCTGGTCCGATCAACGTCTCGTACCGGCGCTGCGAGAGCATCGAGAAGTGGTCGTCTTCGATGATCAGGACGTAGGGGTGATCGGCCAGCACGGCGCGGAGTTCTGCGGCGCGCTCCGCGGTGAGGCTCGCGCCGGTCGGGTTCTGCGCGCGCGGCGTGCAGATGACGGCGCGGATGCCGGCGTCGAGCGCCGCACGGAGGCCCTCCACGGTCATGCCCTGGTCATCCACCGGTACCGCCACGGCGCGGTATCCGCCCAGACGCACCGTATGGATGCTGGCCAGGAAGCACGGATCCTCGAGGGCCACGGCGTCATCGCGCATCAATGCCTGCGCGAGAAGGCGTTCCACGGCATCCACGGCACCGCTGGTGATGGTGATCCGGAAGTCGGCCGCGAGGTCGGAGGCCACCCAGGCGCGCGCCCACGCGTCGAGGTCGCGGTCGATCACGGGCTCGCCGTAGAGGACGGGTCTGCTCGCGATGTTCATCAGCGCAGCGGAGGGGTCGGGGATGAGGCGCGGGTCGGGGTTGCCGGTGCCGATGTCACGCAGCACGGTGTCGGCGGCGTAGCCTTCCTGCGCGACGGATTCGTGGCCGGTGACCACGGTGCCGGCGCGGCCGCGGGAGATGACCAGGCCCGCTTGGGCGAGTTGGCGGTAGGCGGCGACGGCGGTGTTGCGGTTCACGCCGAGCGTGGCGGCGAGTTCACGCACCGGCGGCAGCGGACTCCCGGCGCGCAGGATGCCGCGATCGCGGAGTCCGCGCACACTGTCGGCGATGTCCGCCGCGGTCGTTCCTGTGATCTCGTCGCTCATGACTTCTCGATTCTAGGTCGTATCGGACAGTGCTATGTTTGGCCTAGATCAATCCAGGCTTTGCGACCCACGACAGTGGCGCACCCGACAGGAGTCCTCATGACCGACCAGACCACGACCGGATCCTCGCGCGTCAAGCGCGGCCTCGCAGAGATGCTCAAGGGCGGCGTCATCATGGACGTCGTCACCGCTGAGCAGGCGAAGATCGCAGAGGATGCCGGCGCCGTCGCCGTCATGGCGCTCGAGCGTGTGCCGGCCGACATCCGCGCCCAGGGCGGGGTCTCGCGCATGAGCGACCCCGACATGATCGACAGCATCATCGACACGGTCTCGATCCCCGTCATGGCGAAGGCGCGCATCGGCCACTTCGTCGAGGCGCAGATCCTGCAGGAGCTCGGCGTCGACTACATCGACGAGTCCGAGGTGCTCTCGCCGGCCGACTACGTCAACCACATCGACAAGTTCGGTTTCAAGGTCCCGTTCGTGTGCGGTGCCACGAACCTGGGTGAGGCCCTCCGCCGCATCAACGAGGGCGCGGCGATGATCCGCTCCAAGGGCGAGGCCGGCACGGGTGACGTCTCCGAGGCGATGAAGCACATCCGCAAGATCCGCGGCGAGATCGCCGCTCTCACCGCGCTCCCGAAAGACGAGCTCTTCGTCGCTGCCAAGGAGCTGCAGGCCCCCTACGAGCTTGTCGCCGAGATCGCGGAGACCGGCAAGCTCCCGGTCGTGCTCTTCGTCGCCGGCGGCGTCGCGACACCGGCGGATGCCGCGATGATGATGCAGCTCGGCGCTGACGGCGTGTTCGTGGGTTCCGGCATCTTCAAGTCGGGCAACCCGGTCGAGCGCGCGAAGGCGATCGTCAAGGCGACCACGTTCTTCGATGACCCGAAGGTCGTCGCCGAGGCGTCGCGTGGACTCGGCGAAGCCATGGTCGGCATCAACGTCTCCGACCTGCCCGCGCCGCACCGCCTCGCCGAGCGTGGCTGGTAGTCCGAGGGTCGGCGTCCTCGCGCTGCAGGGCGACGTGCGCGAGCACGCCGCCCTGCTCGCGGAGCTGGGCGCCGAAGTCGCCCTGGTCCGCCGTCCGGCGGAGCTCGCGGCCGTCGCCGGTCTTGTGATCCCCGGAGGCGAGTCGAGCGTGATCGACAAGCTGTCCCGGCTGTTCGGCATGCAGGAGCCGATCCGCGATGCGATCGCCGGCGGGATGCCGGTGCTCGGCACCTGCGCGGGACTCATCCTGCTCGCCGACACGGTGGTGGATGCGATCGACGGTCAGGAATCGTTCGGCGGACTCGACGTGGTCGTCCGCCGCAACGCGTTCGGCCGACAGGTGGAATCCTTCGAGGCCGAACTCTCCGTGCCGGCACTCGGCGGGAACCCGGTCAAGGCCGCGTTCATCCGCGGGCCGGTCGTCGAGTCGGTCGGACCGGGGGCTGAGACGCTGGCGGCGCTGCCGGACGGACGCGTCGTCGCCGTCGAGCAGGGCGGGCTGCTCGGGCTGAGCTTCCACCCGGAGATCACCGGGGAGACACGATTCCACCGGCGCTTCCTCGCTCGGGTTGCCGCGCGCTGAGCATCCGCTCCGGAATTCAGAGCATCGTGCTGATCCAGCGGAGCGCCGGGACTGCCCGCGCGCGCTGGAAGGAACGCAGTCCCGGGATCTGTGCGACCTCCGGCTGCGCCTGCGCATGCCAGAGGTACGACGCGCCCGCGGCGGCGATCGGCAGCAGCGAGGCCGGGTCGGGAGCGCCGTGCTCTTGGAACAGGCGCCAGGCGTCCTCGCAGGCGGGGCCACCTGAGGCTTCGATGCTCGGCAGGAGCAGCGGGACGTCGGCCCAGGGCGCCGCCCTCACCGCATAGGGCCAGTCGAGGAGATGCGCGCGACCGTCGGCGATGAGGATGTTGTCTTCGCGAAGATCGTTGTGCATGATCGCATCTCCGCGGATCGTCTCCGCGAATCGCTGCTCGATGCGCAGCAGCTCGGGCAGTCGGTTCTTGACCGTTTCGGGAAGCGTCTCGCTGAGCTGCGGGTCTGCCGCGATATCGACCCAGCGGGTGAAGTCGGGCGCGAGGTCGCTCTCTGCCCGTGGCAGCGCGGAGGGGGCCGGCGAGGCTGCGAGCGCTCCGATGCTGTCCGCGACGAGGTGCAGGTCGGCGGCCCGCCATGGGCCCCCTGGGTGACGCCCGTCGATGGCGGTGAGGATCAGGGCGGCGCCGGTCTCGTGATCGATCGCGGCCTGCACCTCGGGTCCGACCGGCGAGGGGATGCGCTTCACGACACCGATCTCTCGGCGGAGGAGGGACAGGGAGTCGCTGTGACCATCAGCCCCGCATGCCTTCACGAAGACGGTGCGGCGCGTCGTTGTGACGATGCCGGCGTAGCCGACACCGAAGCCGCCGTGCGTCGGCGCATCTGCGACGAAGGCGCCGCCGATCGCGTCGAGGATGCTCTCGCGCAGTGCGGCGGGGAGCGTCGTCCACTCCGGACGCAGGCGATCTGCTCCGCTGGTCACGGCCGCATCTCCCTCCCGAGTCGCCCGGTGCCGGCGACGAATCCGTCGACGCTATCAGCCGATCGAGTCCTGCACGCCGCACCGCCACGGGCGCGTGACGTGTTTCTATAGACTGGACGACGCCCTCGGTGCGAGCTCCGGGGCGGATACGACGAGCGGAGACTTATGTCCGGGCACTCCAAGTGGGCGACCACGAAGCACAAGAAGGCCATCATCGACTCCCGACGGGCGAAGTCGTGGGCCAAGCTCATCAAGAACATCGAGGTCGCGGCCAAGCTCGGCGGCGCTGACCTGGCGGGCAACCCGACCCTGTTCGACGCGGTGCAGAAGGCGAAGAAGACCTCTGTCCCGAAGGACAACATCGACCGTGCGGTGAAGCGCGGCGCCGGTATCGGCGGCGAGGCCGTCGAGTACACCTCGATCATGTACGAGGGATACGGGCCCAACGGCGTCGCCCTCATGATCGAGTGTCTGACCGACAACAAGAACCGTGCTGCCGCCGAGGTGCGCACGGCGCTCAGCCGCAACGGCGGGACCCTCGCCGACCCGGGCAGCGTGGCGTACAACTTCAGCCGCAAGGGCGTCATCGTCGTCGGCTCCGAAGGCACCAGCGAGGAGGACGTCATGATGGCGGCGCTCGAGGCGGGAGCGGAAGAGATCGAGCCGCACTCCGAGGGGTTCGAGGTCATCACCGAGGCCCACGATCTGGTCGCGGTGCGCAGCGCGCTGCAGGAGGCCGGAATCGATTACGAGTCCGCCGACGTCGAGTTCGTGCCGAACCTCAAGGTCGAGATCGACGCCGACACCGCGCGCAAGATCTTCCGTCTCATCGACGCACTCGAAGACAGCGAAGACGTGCAGAACGTGTTCACCAACTTCGATCTGTCCGCCGATGTGCAGGCAGAGCTCGAGAACGACGACGCCTGAGGCGAGCCTCACGCGCGACGTCGGACCGGCGGCTTAGCCTGGGGGAGTGACCTCCTCCCTGCGCGTTCTCGGCATCGACCCGGGTCTGACCCGGTGCGGAGTCGGCGTCGTCGACGTCGACCGATCCCGTCGCGGCACGCTCGTGCACGTGGGTGTGATCCGTTCCGCGCCCGATGCGGAGATCGGTGACCGTCTGGCGATCGTCGCGGCCGGCATCCGAGAGGTGATCGCGGAGTTCCGGCCGGATGCGGTCGCCGTCGAGCGCGTCTTCGCGCAGCAGAACACGCACACCGTCATGGGCACCGCCCAGGCGAGCGGTGTCGCGTTGCTGGTGGCGGCGGAGGCCGGTCTTCCGGCCGCCACGCACACACCGAGCGAGGTCAAGGCCGCGGTCACCGGCTACGGCTCTGCCGACAAGCGGCAGGTGCAGGCGATGATCGCGCGGATCCTCCGGCTCGACGCGCCACCTCAGCCGGCGGATGCCGCGGACGCCCTCGCGATCGCCCTGTGCCACGCCTGGCGTCGCGGCGGCGCCGTTGCCACGCAGGGAGCGTTGACACCCGCGCAGCGCGCCTGGGCGGATGCCGAGCGTGTCGCTCGAACATATCTACGAGCAGGGTCCTAGGCTGGTCGGATGATCTCCTCTCTGCACGGTGTCGTCCTGCATGCGACATCCGATCAGGTCGTCATCGAGGTGGGCGGAGTAGGGTTCTCCGTCGCCGTCCCGACCGACGTCGCCCATACGGCGACCGTGGGGGAGCGGCTGCAGCTGCACACCAGCCTTATCGTCCGTGAGGACTCCCTGTCGCTGTACGGCTTCGCCGAGCGAGATGAGCTGGAGGTCTTCGGCCTCCTGATCAGCGTCACGGGCGTCGGGCCGAAGTCGGCGCTCGGGGTGCTCTCGCACCTCACGGTCGATCAGATCGCCGAGGCCGTCACCGCCGAAGACGATGCACCGTTCCGACGGGTCTCCGGCATCGGTCCGAAGACCGCGAAGCTGATCGTGCTGCAGCTCGCGGGCAAGGTCCACCCCGTCACGGCCACGACCAGGCCCTCGAACGCTTCCGGCAACGACGTCGTCTCGCAGGTCGCTGCCGCTCTCGTCGGTCTCGGCTGGTCGGAGAAGGTCGCCGCAGAAGCCGCGACGCAGACCGCCGCCGACGCCTCCGACGCCGAGAAGGGTTCGGTCGCCTCACTCTTGCGGCGCACGCTCGCGATGCTGGGGCCGGCGCAGGGGAGCCAGACGCGTGTCTGACGCCCGCGATGCGGCAGAGCCCGCCGACGAGACCGAGCTGGCGATCGAGGGCGCGCTGCGCCCCGCCAGCCTCAGCGAGTTCGTGGGACAGCAGAAGGTGCGGGGGCAGCTGCAGCTGCTGCTCGACGCTGCCCGCATCCAGAGCCGACCGGCCGATCACATCCTGCTCGCGGGTCCTCCGGGGCTCGGCAAGACGACACTGGCGATGATCGTCGCGCACGAGAGCGAGCGGCCGCTGCGACTGTCGAGCGGACCCGCGATCCAGCATGCCGGCGATCTCGCAGCTCTCCTGTCGAGCCTGGTGCCCGGCGAGGTGCTGTTCATCGACGAGATCCATCGCATGGCGCGCTCCGCAGAGGAGATGCTGTACCTCGCGATGGAGGACTACCGGATCGACATCATGGTCGGGAAGGGCGCCGGCGCCACGAGCATCCCGCTCGAACTCGCCCCGTTCACGCTGGTCGGTGCGACGACCAGGTCGGGACTGCTTCCGAACCCGCTGCGTGACCGCTTCGGATTCACCGGTCACCTCGAGTTCTACGAGGAGCACGAGCTCGAACAGGTCATCTCCCGCTCGGCTCTCGTGCTCGGCGTGGACCTGCCGCACGACTCGCTCGCCGAGATCGCCCGGCGGTCGCGCGGCACGCCCCGTATCGCGAACAGGCTGCTGCGGCGTGTGCGCGACTACGCCCTCGTGCATGGCGGCGGTCGCACGGCGACGATCGAAGGCGTGCGCGCGGCTCTCGAGCTCTACGACGTCGATGCGATCGGCCTGGACCGTCTCGACCGCGCCGTGCTCGAAGCGCTCGTCCGGCGGTTCCGCGGCGGCCCGGTGGGCCTCAGCACCCTCGCCGTCGCGGTCGGCGAGGAGGGCGAGACCGTCGAGAGCGTGGTCGAGCCGTACCTGGTCCGCATCGGCTTCCTCGGACGCACTCCGCGCGGCCGGATCGCGATGCCGGAGGCGTATGCGCACCTCGGTGTTCCGCACCCGGACGGGACGCTTCGCTTAGATGACCTATAATCGCTGAAGACTTCCCGGATATCTCTGTGCGCCCAAAGGCTGGTGCGTGCACCTGCGAAAGGCGCTTCCCCCATGCCCATGGAATTCCTCCTCTTCGGTCTTCTCGCCGTCCTCCTGATCTTCATGATCTTCAACACGCGCAAGCGCACGAAGCAGATGAAGGCCGAGCAGGAGGAGAAGGCGACCAAGACCGTCCCCGGCGTCAAGGTGCTGCTGCAGGGTGGCATCTTCGGCACGATCGTCGCGTACGACCCTGAGGACCTGGACTCGCCGGCGCTCGTCGAGATCGCTCCCGGCACCATCATCGAGGTCCACAGCCAGGCGATCCTGCGCATCGTGGAGCCCAAGGACGTCGTCGTCGAGGAGCAGGTCGACGAGCTCGACGCTCCCGTGGCCGACGAGTCCGACGCGCCGGCGATCGAGACCACCGAGGAGACGCGTGCGCGTCTCGAGCGGGACGCAGACGACAAGTAAGACCGCGGTCTGACCCGCTCCTCGCACTTCCGGCATCCCAGAAAGCTGAACACACGTGGCTTCATCTTCTCCGGTCCGTCACGCCTGGCGGGTCCTCCTCGGCCTGCTCCTCGTGACGGGCGTGCTCTTCGGCATCAACTCCCTGGGTGTCTACGTCTTCAAGGTCGGAGACAACGAACCGGCGAGCTCGTGGTCGCCTGAGCTCGCGCTCGACCTGCAGGGCGGCACGCAGATCGTCCTGAGCGCCGAGCGGGAAGACGGGGCCGCGCCGTCGGCGGAGCAGCTCGATCAGGCCGCCGCCATCATCCGGCAGCGCGTCGACGCCTCGGGTGTCGCCGAAGCCGACATCACGACCGAGGGCGGACAGAACATCGTCGTCCAGATCCCCGGCAAGGCGGATGCGGAGACGCAGGAGCGCATCAAGTCCAGCGCCCAGCTCGAGTTCCGACCGGTGCTGTTCACGACGGCAGCGAGTACGGAGTTCGTCGGTGACGACGGCAACGCCACGCCCTACCCGTCACCGGACCCGTCGCTGAACGCGACGCCGACGGCCGAGCCGACCGACGCCAGCGACCCGTCCTGGGTGACCGACAAGCTCTTCGCCGAGTTCCAGGCCTACGACTGCGCCAACCCGGCCACCAACCCCGCTCGCGAGCCGCAGGACCAGCCGGTCATCGCGTGTGACGAGCAGGGAACGGCCAAGTTCCTGCTCGGACCGACCGAGCTCACCGGTACCGCGATCACTGACGCGACCGCCGGCCGCGACCCCAAGTCGGGTGCCTGGCTCGTGCAGCTGACCATGAACGGCGAAGGCGGAGACGCGTTCGGCAAGGTCAGCACGCGCCTGAACCAGAACCGCATCGACGGCCTGTCGCCGCGTGACCAGTTCGCGTTCGTGCTCGACGGCAACGTGGTGAGCGCGCCGCGCATGAACGGCGTCATCCTCGACGGCCGTCCCAGCATCTCGGGCAGCTTCACGCAGGAGAGCGCGACGACGCTGGCCGACCAGCTCAAGTTCGGTGCCCTGCCGCTGAGCTTCGTGGTCCAGAGCTCCGACACCGTCTCGGCCACGCTCGGTACCCAGCAGCTGCAGATCGGTCTGATCGCGGGACTCATCGGTCTCGCGCTCGTGGCGATCTACTCGCTCATCGTCTACCGCGCCCTCGGCTCGGTGATCATCGCCTCCATCGCCGTCATGGCCGTGCTGACATACGTGATCATCTGCATCCTGGCGTGGCGTCTCGGCTTCCGCCTCTCACTCGCCGGTGTCGCCGGTCTGATCGTGTCGATCGGATTCACCGCCGACTCGTTCATCGTCTACTTCGAACGAATACGAGATGAGCTCCGCGACGGCAAGTCCATCACCTCCGCGGTGGAAGACGGCTGGGGTCGCGCGAAGCGCACGATCTACATCTCCAAGTCGATCAACATCCTCGCCGCTGTCGTGCTGTACATCCTCGCCGACGCTACGGTGAAGGGCTTCGCGTTCACGCTGGGTCTGACGACCCTGATCGACGTGTTCATCTTCGTGATCTTCACGCACCCGGTCATGCAGCTGCTCGCCCGCACGAAGTTCTTCGGCGGCGGTCACAAGCTCTCCGGCCTGGATCCGGAGGCGCTCGGTGCCGTGTACCGGAGCCGTTCGCAGTTCCGTGAGGTCGCCAGCACCACCACCGGACGCGGAGCGAAGAACGCCCGTGCACGCGGTGAGGCCGATCGTCGGCAGACGATCGCCGAACGCAAACGCGCAGAGGCCCTGGCCGGGGACAAACCCGGCAGAGCCGATAGTTCTAACAACGGAGCCAAGGAGGGAGACGCCTGATGCCTTCCATGAATGAGTTCGGCAACAACCTCTACTCGGGCAAGACGTCCTTCCCGTTCGTCGGCAAGCGCCGCCTGTGGTTCATCATCGCGATCGCGCTCGTCGTCGGTTCCGCGCTGGTGCCGTTCATCCGCCCGATCCAGTTCTCGATCGAGTTCACCGGCGGCTCGCAGTTCACCGTGCAGGCCCCCGACAGTGTCGATCAGGACACCGCCAAGCAAGCCGTGCAGTCCGTCGTCGCGGGTGCCGCGACCAAGGTCGTCGTCGTCAACAAGGCCGACATCCGGGTGCAGACCGACCAGATGAGCGACGTGCAGACCCAGCAGGTCTCCGACGCCCTCGCCGAGGCCTACAAGGTCGATGCCGAGGCGGTCACGTCCTCGTTCATCGGTCCGGCCTGGGGAGAGAACGTCACCAAGCAGTCCCTCTGGGGGCTCGCGATCTTCCTCGCCCTGACCTTCCTCATCCTGGCCATCTACTTCCGTACCTGGAAGATGTCGGCTGCGGCGATCATCGGCCTGCTCGACGTGCTCGTGATCACGGTCGGCATCTACGCGCTGGCCGGGTTCGAGATCTCGCCGGCGGCGGTGATCGGCTTCCTGACGATCCTCGCGTACTCGCTGTACGACACCACCGTGGTGTTCGACAAGATCCGTGAGAACACGACGGAGGACGGCGAGAAGTCCGCCCGGCTGTTCGGGGAATCGGTCAACCTGGCCGTGAACCAGACGCTCGTGCGCTCGATCAACACGTCCGTCGTGGCGGCCCTCCCGGTCGGTGCGGTCCTCTTCATCGGGTCGTTCTGGCTCGGCGCGGAGTCGCTCACCGACATCTCGCTGTCGATCTTCGTCGGCATCCTGGTCGCGACCTATTCGACGCTGTTCGTCGCTGCTCCGCTCTACTCGCTCTTCCGCGAGAACGAGCCGCAGCTGAAGGAGCGCGACGCGCGCATCCGCGAGGCCCGCAGCAAGGCAGCCGTCGATGCCTGATCGTTCCCTCACCGCGGGAGCTCGTCCCGCACAGCACGCGTAGGATGAGAAGATTCGGGAGGTGAGTGGATGGCGGAGCCGCAGACGTCATCGCAGGGTTCCAGTCTGCGACGACTGGTGCCCCGTATCTTCTCCCGCGCGTCCCGGATCAACGACCTCGACAACCTGATCCGCACTGTTCGTGCGAATCACCCCCGCGGTGACTTCCCGGTGATCGAGCGCGCGTATGCGGTCGCCAAGGAGAAGCACGAGGGTCAGAAGCGGCAGAGCGGTGAGCCGTACATCACGCATCCGCTCGCCGTGGCGCAGATCCTCGCCGAGCTCGGCCTCGGGCCGCGCGCGATCGCGGCGGCGCTGTTGCACGACACCGTCGAAGACACCGGCTATGCGCTGACCGACCTCACGGCCGAGTTCGGCGACGAGGTCGCGATGCTCGTCGACGGCGTCACCAAGCTCGACAAGGTCAAGTACGGCGAGAGCGCGCAGGCCGAGACGGTCCGCAAGATGATCGTCGCGATGTCGAAGGACATCCGGGTGCTGCTCATCAAGCTCGCCGACCGCCTGCACAATGCCCGCACCTGGGGCTTCGTCCCGCCCGAGAAGGCGGCGAAGAAGGCCAAGGAGACTCTCGAGATATACGCCCCGCTGGCGAATCGTCTCGGTATCCAGGCCATCAAGTCGGAGCTCGAAGATCTCTCCTTCGCGGTGCTCCACCCGAAGATCTACAACGAGATCCACAGTCTGATCGCCCAGCGCACTCCGCAGCGCGAGAAGTACCTGGCCCAGGTCGTCGAGGAGATCGACGAAGATCTGCGTGACCTGCGCATCCGCGGCAAGGTCGTCGGCCGCCCCAAGCAGCTCTACTCGGTCTATCAGAAGATGGTCGTGCGAGGCCGCGAGTTCGACGACATCTACGATCTCATCGGCATCCGCGTACTGGTCGCTTCTGTTCGCGACTGCTACGCCGTGCTCGGCGCGATCCACGCCCGCTGGACGCCGCTTCCCGGCCGGTTCAAGGACTACATCGCGACCCCCAAGTTCAACCTGTACCAGTCGCTGCACACGACCGTGATCGGCCCCGCCGGCCGCACCGTCGAGATCCAGATCCGCACCCACGAGATGCACCACCAGGCGGAGTACGGCGTCGCCGCTCACTGGATGTACAAGGAGCGGATGAACGGCGGTGGCAAGACCGAGGTCCGCGCCTCCGACACCGACATGGCCTGGCTCGCGCACATCTCCGACTGGCAGGCCGAGACGGCCGACCCCGGCGAGTTCCTCGACTCCCTCCGCTTCGAGATCGGCGCGAAAGAGGTCTACGTCTTCACGCCGAAGGGCCGCGTGATCGGCCTTCCGGCCGGCGCGACCCCGGTCGATTTCGCGTACGCCGTGCACACCGAGATCGGCCACCGCACGATGGGTGCCAAGGTCAACGGGCGTCTGGTGCCGCTGGAGTCCGAGATCAAGAGCGGCGACGTCGTCGAGGTGTTCACCTCGAAGAACCCGGATGCCGGGCCGAGCCAGGACTGGCTGGGCTTCGTGGCCAGCACGCGAGCACGCAACAAGATCCGCGGCTGGTTCACGAAGGAGCGTCGCGAAGAGGCGATCGAGCAGGGCAAGGAGGCCATCGCCCGCGCGATGCGTCGTCAGAACCTCCCGCTGCAGAAGCTGATGAGCCAGGACTCGTTCGCCGAGGTCGCTCACCAGCTCCACTACGAAGACGTCTCGGCCCTGTACGCGGCCGTCGGCGAGGGACACGTCTCGACGCAGTCGGTGCTCGAGAAGGTCACGGCCCAGGTCGCCGCGAACGATCCGGCGACGGAGGCGGCCGAAGTTCCTGGCAGCGTTCCTACACGAGAGCCGCGTTCCGGTGACTCGGGCGTTCTCGTCCGCGGAGCCTCCGACATCCTCGTGAAGCTCGCCAAGTGCTGTACCCCGGTTCCCGGCGATCCGATCGTCGGCTTTGTGACCCGCGGCAGCGGTGTCTCGGTGCACCGCGCCGACTGTGTGAACGTGAAGGCGCTCGGCTCCGAGCAGGACCGTTTCGTCGACGTGTCCTGGGCGCCGACCACCAAGAGCGTGTTCCGCGTGCAGATTCAGGTGGAGGCACTCGACCGCTCCGGCTTGCTCTCCGATGTGACCCGGGTGCTCAGCGAGCACCACGTCAACATCCTGTCGGCGACGGTCACCACGAACGACGAGCGT
The DNA here is from genome assembly GCF_051294855.1 of Microbacterium sp. PMB16. Lineage (GTDB taxonomy): Bacteria > Actinomycetota > Actinomycetes > Actinomycetales > Microbacteriaceae > Microbacterium. The sequence continues at coordinate 3,378,102 of NZ_CP145908.1, read as the reverse complement.
CTGGCGCTCAGCCGATTCGTGTTCGAGATGGGCGACGCCGTGCACCTGGACCGCGTCCTCAACGCGGTGCGTCGGATCGACGCCGTCTACGACGTCTACCGCGTCACCTCGTCCTGAGAGCCAGCCGCTCCAGGGCCGCACTGCCGACTCGGCTGCCCGGCACTCGCTGCATCTCGCCGAGCCTTGTCGCGGCCTCCTCGGGGAGGTCCGGGTCGACGCCGGCGAGAAGGTTCATCCACGGCAGCATCCGCGGATCGCGATGCAGGCCCGTGGCGAGGTCGAGCATCGTACGGACCGGCGTCGACACCGCGATTCCGCCGATCGACTGCTGGTCGGATGCCGGGAGCACCGTGTCGTGGAAGACGAGCCGGGTGCTGGTGCGCGCGCGGAGTCGTCTGTCGACCGCGCGTTTGACGTGGTGAACGGCCGGGGGAGAGTCGCCGGCTCCGTGGATCCAGGCGGCTGACGGACCGGAGGCGGCCATGCCGGGACGCACGAGGGTCGCCAGAGAGCTGGCACGCACATCGGGGCCCTCCACGAGGTCGGCGGGGAAGTACGCGTCGCCGATGTCGACGACATGCCCGTCGATCCGTGCCGCGCTCAGTTCGGCAAGGCTCAGCCGACCACTGGGCAGATACAGGAACGCGGGGTGCATCACGCCAGTGTGGCGCAGTGCACCCCGCGTTCGAGGTGTCGCGTGCTGTCTGTGGAGAACCCGGTCAGCTGCCGAGCGCGCTCAGCCAGGTACGGCGTGCTTCGAGTGCGTCGGCCGCTTCCTTGGCCGCCTTCTTGTCGCCGGCCTTCTCGGCGGCGGCGAGCTCGGCTTCGAGCTTCTCGATCGCCTCGAGCAGTTGCGAGCTCATGTCGTTCGCGCGCGCCTTCGTCTCCGGGTTGTTCTTCTTCCAGTCGACTTCCTCGCGAGCCTTCAGGGCCTGCTCGATCACGCGGAGCCGATCGTCGAGTGCACGCTCCTTCTCACGCGGGAACACCCGACCGAGCTCATCCCACTGGTGCTGGATGCGCGTGAGCAGCGAGCGAGCCCGCTTGATGTTCGACTCGTCCGCCACGGCCTTGGCCTCTTCGAGCAGCGCTTCGCGTGCCTCGATCTTCGGCGCGGACTCGGCCTCTTCTGCCGCGGACTGCTCGGCGCGGGCCGCGTAGAGCGCGTCGCCGGCGGCCTTGAACTTCGCCCACAGTGCGTCGTCGGCCTTGCGTCCGGCGCGACCGGCGGCCTTCCACTCGTCGAGCAGGGTGCGGTAGGCCGGGATGCCGTCGGTGCCGCGCGGCGCGAGGGCCTCGGCACGTTCGACCAGGCGGGACTTCGCATCGCGTGCGGACTTGTGCACGTCGTCGAGTTCCGAATAGAACGCACGTCGCTGCTTGTCGACGATCGCGCGAGCGTCGCGGAATCGCTTCCAGAGCTGCTGCGAGATGCCCTTCGACAGGCGCGGGCCGTTCTGCTGCTGGGCCTGCCAGGTGTCGAAGAGCTCACCGAGCTCTGCGGTGACCTGCTTCCACTGCACCTTGCTGAGGTCGCGGGCAGCGATCGCCTCGGCACGCTCGACGAGTTCGGTGCGCTCGGCGATCGCCTTGTCGACGAGCTCCTTGGCCTGCTGCGCCTCCTGCTCGGTCGCCTCCGACAGCGACGCGGTGAGAGCGTTCAGGCGGTCGCGGAGTCCGGCGAGGTCGCCGACGGAGGCGGCATCCGTCGCTTCGTCGATCAGGTGGCCGGCCTGCTTGGCGAGATCGCTCGCCGAAGCGCCACCGGACTGCTGGCGCTGTTCCAGCGCGTGCACCTTGAAGGCGATGTCGTCGAACTTGCGCACGAAGTAGGCGAGAGCCTCGTCGGGGGTTCCGTCGGGATACTGGCCGACGACGCGCCAGGCGTCGCCCTCACGAACTTCGACGGTGCCGTCCTCCGAAACTCGACCCCATTCCGCGGAAGACGAGGAGGATGCCGGCGACGGGGTCACCGGTGCGACGGCGGCCGGGGTCGCCGCCTTTCGGGGCATGGGCTTGGCCGGGGGTGCGGGAACGGGCGGAGTCGGCTTCGACGGCTCGGTGGCAGACACGTGATTCTCCTTGCGCGGTCGGGCCGCGGGAGGCGGAAAGGACGAGGCTCAGCCTAGTACGCCCGGCACGCGGGGTGAGGTCGCACTGTTCTCACATCGCCGTTACCGATCTGTGAGGAGATCGTTCGACGGTCGAAACACAGCCCGACACGTCCGAGAAACACGGCGCTCCTATCGTCGCCAGCACGACAGTTCCCCGGTCGACAGGAGCCCCATGAACGACACCTCATCCACGCCGCACGAGATCCTGGTGGTCGGAGCGGGGATGGTGGCGCATCGTTTCGTGGAGAGTCTGCTCAGTCGTGCGGACGCCGACGTCAGGGTCACCGTCATCGGCGACGAGGGCCGCGGACCGTACGATCGCGTGGGTCTGACGAGCTTCTTCGCCGGCGCGTCGCCCGAGGACCTGGAGCTGGATCGGTCGGTGTTCGCCGACGCCCGGGTGCGACTGATCTCCAACGATCGGGTCCTGCGCATCGATCGCGCTCGACGTGGGGTGCGAACCCGCTCGAAGCGCACCTACGGGTACGACACGCTCGTCCTCGCCACCGGGTCTTATGCGGCACGGGTCGCGGTCGATGGAGCCGATCTGCCCGGATGCTTCGTGTACCGCACGCTCGACGACGTCGCGGCGTTGCGGGACTTCGTGGCCGATCGGTCGTCCGCCCTCGGCCGTCCGCTGCGCGGCGCGGTGATCGGAGGCGGGCTGCTGGGTCTCGAAGCCGCCGGTGCACTGCAGGGGCTGGATGTCGACACGACCGTCGTGCAGTACTCCGATCGGCTGATGTCGGCGCAACTCGATCAGGCCGGGGGAGGGATGCTGAAGCGGCTGCTCGAGGCGAGGGGCATCACCGTGCGGACACAGGCGAGAACGACGCGGCTCGATCCGGACGAGTCCGGCGCAGTGACCGCGCTCGAGTTCCAGGACGGTTCGTTCCAGCGCGCCGACGTCGTCGTATTCACGGTAGGCGTGCGACCGCGTGACGAGCTCGCGCGCAATGCGGAGCTGGACGTGCATCCCCGCGGCGGCGTGCTGATCGATGCGCGATGCTCGACGTCTGATCCCCACATCCTCGCGATCGGCGAGGTCGCAAACTTCGAAGACCGCTGTGTGGGACTGGTGGCGCCGGGCTATGCCATGGCCGAGGTCGCCGCGACCCGGTTGCTGGGTGGCGACGCGAGCTTCCCCGGCTACGACGAGTCCGCGAAGCTCAAGCTGTCCGGCGTGGATGTGGCGAGCTTCGGCGACGCACTGGCCCGCACCCCCGATGCGCTCGACGTCGTCTACGCCGACCCGGTCGCAGGTGTGTACAAGAAGCTCGTGCTCTCCGACGACGCGCAGACGCTGCTCGGCGGCATCCTGATCGGCGACGCGAGTGCATACGGTGCGCTCCGGCCGATGGTGGGCGCGAGGCTCGGCGCAGACCCTGCCGCGTATCTCCTGCCTGAGGGTGGCAACGAGGCACCGGGCGGTGAACTGCCCGATGCGGCCGTCGTCTGCTCCTGCTCGAACGTCTCCGCCGGCCGGATCCGTCAGGCCGTGCACGACGAGGGCTGCCGCGATGCCGCCGCCGTGAAGGGCTGCACCAAGGCCGGCGCGACCTGCGGCTCGTGCGTGCTGATGGTCAAGAAGGTGGTCGGACAGGAGCTCACGAAGCTCGGGCAGCCCGTCTCGAATGCGCTGTGCGAGCACTTCGACATGTCGCGTCGGCAGCTTTTCGACGCGGTGCGTGTCGCCGAGCTCTCGACCTTCAGCTCGATCGTGGAGCGCTTCGGGCGTGGCCGCGGCTGCGACATCTGCAAGCCGGCGATCGCCAGCATCCTGTCGGGATTGGTGGGCACGCACGTGCTCGACGGCGAGAACGCCACGCTGCAGGACACCAACGACCACGTGATGGCGAACATGCAGAAGGACGGGACCTACTCGGTGGTGCCGCGGATGCCGGGCGGCGAGGTGACGCCCGACGGGTTGCTGGCGATCGGGCAGATCGCGAAGGACTTCGCGCTCTATACGAAGATCACCGGCGGGCAGCGCATCGACATGTTCGGCGCACGGCTCGAGCAACTGCCTCTGATCTGGGAACGGCTGGTCGACGCGGGCTTCGAGTCCGGCCACGCCTACGGCAAGTCCCTCCGGACCGTGAAGTCGTGCGTGGGGTCGACCTGGTGCCGTTTCGGCGTCCTCGACGCGGTCGGCATGGCGGTGAAGCTGGAGCTGCGCTATCGAGGCCTGCGTGCCCCGCACAAGCTGAAGCTCGGAGTCTCGGGGTGCGCCAGGGAATGCGCGGAAGCGCGAGGGAAGGACGTCGGCGTGATCGCCACGGAGACCGGGTGGAACATGTACGTCGGAGGGAACGGCGGGTTCACCCCTCGGCACGCACAGCTCTTCGCGTCGGATCTGGATGACGACGGCTTGATCCGAGCGATCGACCGCTTCTTCATGTACTACATCCGCACGGCCGATCGTCTGCAGCGGACGGCGCCGTGGTGCGAGGAAGTCGAGGGCGGTCTGGACGGACTCCGCCGCGTGGTCTTCGACGACAGCCTCGGCATCTGCGATGACCTGGATGCCGCGATGGCCGAGCACGTGGAACGGTACGAGGACGAGTGGGCCGCGACACTACGTGACCCGCAGAAGCTCGAGAGGTTCCGGTCGTTCGTCAATGCCGCTGACACGCCGGACCCCTCGCTCGCGTATGTCCCGGAGCGCGGGCAGATCCGGCCGGCGACTGTCGAGGAGCGACGCTCCGGCACGGTTCTGATCGCCGGAACGGCCCTGGAGGTACGACGATGACCGGCATCCTGGCGGAAGCGACTCTGGTGCGTCTCTGTGCCGTCGCAGATCTCGAAGTCGAGCGCGGCCGCGCTGCGCTCCTCGACGGCGGTGAGCAGGTCGCGCTCTTCCTCCTCCCAGACGGGTGCGTGCACGCCGTGTCGAATCTCGACCCGTACAGCGGTGCGAACGTGATCTCCCGCGGGATCGTGGGGAGCAGAGGAGACGCGGCCACGGTCGCCTCTCCGCTGCACAAGCAGATCTTCGAGCTGCGGACCGGCATCTGCCTCGAAACCCAGGGCAAGGCGGATGCCGCCCTTCGGGTGTGGCCCGTGCACCTGGTCGACGGCGACGTGTTCCTCGAGGGCTCCGCGGGTGAAGACGCGGCGGAGCAACGCGCATGATCTCGCTCTTCCGCCGACGTCGGCGCAGGACCGGCACCACATTCGCGGCGACACGAGTCGGCCGGGTCGATCTGATCGGCGGCGGCCCGGGGCCCGCCGACCTCATGACTCTGCGCGCCCATCGGCTGCTCGCGGAAGCCGATGTGGTCATCGCGGACCGGCTCGGCCCGACGGATGAGGTGCGTGCCGAGTTGCGCCCGGGCGTGCGGGTGATCGATGTCGGCAAACAACCGGGCCACCACCCGGTACCGCAGGCTCAGATCAATGCACTTCTCGTCGCCCACGCCCGCGCCGGGATGCGCGTCGTGCGGTTGAAGGGCGGCGATCCGTTCGTCCTGGGCCGGGGAGGCGAGGAGGTGCTCGCCTGCGAGGCCGCCGGCGTCCCCGTCACCGTGACTCCCGGAGTCAGCAGTGCGATCTCCGTGCCGCAGGCCGCCGGGATCCCCGTGACGCATCGGGGCGTGGCCTCCGCGCTCCACGTCGTGAACGGTCAGGGGCCGTTCACCGAGAGCACGCTCTCGTCCTTGGCCGACGCTTCGGTGACGACCGTCGTGCTGATGGGCGTCGCGGCATTGCCACGCCTCGTGATGTCCGCGTTGCAGCACGGAGTCTCGGCGGATCGTCCGGTTGCGATCGTCGAGAACGGTCATGCGCCGCAACAGCGCACGGTTCGCAGCACGCTGGGCGCTATCGTGGCCGACGCAGAGGAGGCCGCCGTGATCAACCCCGCCGTGATCGTGATCGGCGACGTCGCGCGCGCCGGGCTGCTGCTGCCCACGGCGTCCCAGTTCGCGGAGAGGTCGGCGTGACGAAAGCACCGACCCTCGAATCCGCTCTCGCCGGTTGCACGATCATCGTGGCCGCCGATCGCCGATCGATCGACCTCGCGACCGCGCTGGAGCGCCGCGGCGCGCACGTGCACCGCGCTCCCGCGCTGAGCATCGTCGCGAACGCCGATGACGCCGAGTTGATGCGCCGGACGGAGCAGCTCATCGTGGAGCCTCCGGACATCGTGGTCGTGACGACCGGCGTCGGCTTCCGCGGGTGGATGGATGCCGCGCATGAGCACGGCCTCGATGAGGGCATCGTCCGGGCGCTGCGAGGTGCGCAGTTCGTCGCGCGCGGCCCCAAGGCGCACGGCGCGATCCAACAGGCGGGGTTCACCGCCGATTGGGTGGCGGAGTCGGAGACGGCGGCGGAGGTGGGCGAGTACTTGCTCTCCTCGGGGATCAGCGGCAAGCGGATCGTCGTCCAGCACCATGGCGCCGGGGCCGATGGTCTCGACGAGCTCCTCGCCGGTGCCGGCGCAGACGTCGTGAGTGTCACGGTGTATCGCTGGGGGCCGCCGCCGGATCCGGAAGTCGTCAGACGCTCGGCTCTGCAGGCCGGCGGGGGAGAAGCGGATGCCGTGCTGTTCACCTCCGCTCCCGGCGCGGCATCCTGGCTCGCCGTCGCCGAGAGCGCGGGCGTCCTCGACGACATCCGCCGCCGCGCTGCGAGCGGGAGGCTCCTCCTCGCCGCCGTCGGTCCGATCACCGCCGGTCCGCTCTTTGCGGCAGACCTGCAGACGACGATCGCGGACCGCGGTCGGCTCGGTTCGCTCGCGCGATGCGTGATCGCACATTTCGGCGGCGGTCGTGCACCGTCCCTGCCGACGGATGCCGGCCGGTTGGAAGTGCGCAGCGGGGGAGTCCTCATCGATGAGCGCTTCGTGCCGCTCTCTCACACCGCCGCGCGACTCATCGAGGCGCTGTTCGTGGCGGGCGGTCGGGTGCTCTCCCGCGCCGAGATCGCGCGTGTGCTGCCGGGCGGCGACCGCAACGGACATGCGGTCGAGGTCGCTGTCGCGCGGCTTCGCGAGGCGCTGGGCGGTGTGGATCTCGTGCAGACCGTGGTGAAGCGCGGGTACCGTCTGTCGGTCATCGAGTATTGACACCTGATGGCCGCTATGCGGCGGGGCGAAGCTCTCAGATCAGCGCCGGTCGTGTGAGAGGGCGCTGGTCACTCGGCAGGGGTGTCCGACGGGATCGGAACCGGCGTCTCGGACGGCGTCTCGGACGGCTCGGTCGACGGTTCGACCGTCGGCGTCGGCGAGGGGGTGGGTTCCGGTGCGGTCACCTGCGCGTGCACGACCTGGCTGCCGATGGCTGCAATGACGATGAGGGCTCCGACGATCGAAGCGACGGCGTTGTCTCTCACCCGGCGACGGATCTGGCTCTGATGCCAGATCGTGCGCGCGGTGTGCAGTCGAGTGCGCTCCGCCTGGGTGCGCTCCTGCCGTGTGCCTCTGGAACCGCGTGCGGCCATGCCCTGGGTCTCCCATTCCGTGCTGCTGCGCTCGAAGTCTGCGCTCGACGTCGCCTGAGAGCCTACCGTCGCGACCGGGGTGTGCTGAGCGTTGCGTCAGTGTCGTGACCCGCCAGTAGCCTGGAGGGATGACGTCCCCTGCCGCACTGCTCTCCGGGCAGACGCCCCTCGCCGTGCGCATGCGTCCCGTGTCGCTCGATGAAGTCGCGGGCCAACGTCATCTTCTTCGCGCCGGATCACCCATCGTGGCGCTGGCCGACCCGGACGCGACCTCTCCCGGAGCGGTGTCCATCATCCTCTGGGGCCCCCCGGGGACGGGGAAGACCACGCTCGCGCAGGCGATCGCCCGTTCGTCCGGACGGCGTTTCGTCGAGCTCTCGGCGATCACGGCCGGAGTCAAGGACGTGCGCGAGGTGATGCAGGAGGCCATCACCCAGCGCGACCTCTACGGGCAGACGACGATTCTCTTCCTCGACGAGATCCACCGGTTCACGAAGGCTCAGCAAGACGCGTTGCTGCCGGGAGTGGAGAACGGCTGGGTGATCCTGATCGCCGCGACGACCGAGAACCCCTCCTTCTCGGTGATCTCTCCTTTGCTCTCGCGTTCCCTGCTGCTCACTCTCCAGCCGCTCACCGACGATGACATCGGGCTGCTGGTCGACCGCGCGGTCGAAGACGCGCGCGGTCTCAACGGCACGGTGGTCCTGAGCGCGGAAGCACGTTCGGCCCTCATCCGTCTCGCGTCCGGCGACGCCCGGCGCGCCCTCACCGGGCTCGAAGCCGGCGCGGCGGTGGCTCTCTCGCATGCGTCGGGTCCGAACGCGAAGACGAAGGGCAAGAAGAAGACCGACGACGCTGCGCCGCCCGAGGTGTCGGCCGACGATGTCGCGCAGGCCGTCGACAAGGCTCTGCTGCGCTACGACCGGCAGGGTGACGAGCACTACGACGTGATCAGCGCGTTCATCAAGTCGATCAGAGGGTCAGACCCGGATGCTGCGCTGCACTACCTGGCGCGCATGATCGAGGCGGGGGAGGACCCCCGGTTCATCGCGCGACGCCTGGTGATCTCGGCATCCGAAGACGTCGGTCTGGCCGACCCCCAGGGGCTGGTGATCGCAGTGGCAGCAGCGGATGCCGTGGCCTTCATCGGCATGCCGGAGGGGCGCATCCCGCTTGCCGAGGCCACCGTCTACCTCGCCACCACAGCCAAGTCGAATGCCGCGTACGTCGGGATCGATGCCGCGATCGCCGACATCCGCGCCGGGGGATTCGGCCGTGTGCCGCTGCATCTCCGCGACGCGCACTACCCGGGCGCCAAGCGCCTGGGCCACGGGAAGGGCTACGTCTACTCGCACGACAGCGAGTACGGCGTCGTGCCCCAGCAGTACCTCCCGGACGAGCTCGACGGCAGGCACTACTACGAGCCCAAGGCGCTCGGCGCCGAACGCGACATCGCCTCCCGCCTGGAGCGGATCCGTCGGATTCTCGGTGATCGTTGAGCAGTAACGCGATCTGTTAGACTTGATCGGCTCGAAACCGTGTTTTCGGGCATCTCCTCGTTCACACCCCACCTTGCTGGCGCCCCGGCGTGCGCTCCAAGGCAGAACGCGGACGATACGTCCGTGAGTCGTGAAAGACGCGACCACGTCATCGGAAGGACAGCTTCGTGACCACGAAGTCCCAGGACCGCCGCAAGGTGCGTCTGAGCCGTGCCCTCGGCATCCCGCTCACCCCGAAGGCCGCCCGCTACCTCGAGAAGCGTCCCTACGCTCCGGGTGAGCACGGCCGCACCAAGCGCAAGGCAGACAGCGACTACGCCGTCCGTCTGCGTGAGAAGCAGCGTCTTCGCGAGCAGTACGGCATCCGCGAGAAGCAGATGCGCAACACGTTCAACGAGGCCCGTCGCCTCGACGGCCTGACCGGTGAGAACCTGGTCGAGCTCCTCGAGATGCGTCTCGACGCTCTCGTCGTGCGTTCGGGCTTCGCCCGCACCACTGCACAGGCTCGCCAGCTCGTCGTGCACCGTCACATCCTCGTCGACGGCCAGCTCGTCGACCGCCCGTCGTTCCGCGTGAAGCCGGGTCAGCTCATCCACGTCAAGGCCAAGAGCGAGGGCACCGAGCCCTTCCAGGTCGCAGCCGCCGGCGGTCACGCCGAGGTCCTGCCTCCCGTTCCCGGCTACCTCGAGGTCGAGCTCGACAAGCTCCAGGCTCGCCTGGTTCGTCGTCCGAAGCGCGCCGAGGTCCCCGTGACCTGTGAAGTGCAGCTCGTCGTCGAGTACTACGCGGCTCGCTGACTCACGCGCATCACGCGCAATCACGCAGGAGGCGTCGGGGCAACCCGACGCCTCCTGTCGTTTGCGCATACGATGGTGAAACCGCGCCTTCGCGGATCAAGGGCAAGGATGACGACATGAAGAACATGCGGTGGTTCCTGATCGGTCTGATCGGCGGCTTCGTCGCTGCTCATTTCATGAACAAGGACCCGCGTGGTCACGACATCCTCGCCGAAGTGGACGCCAGGATCAACGGATTCACGGCGGCCCTGGGCGACGCCTACCGCGAGCAGGAGGCACGGCTCACAGAGCCGGGCGACAACTGAACCCTCGCCGCGCCTCGGCGCTGCATCTTCACGCAAGGACACCCGGCACTCTATGAAAACTGCGGAGATCGCGCAGCGTTACCTCGACTTCTTCGAGAAGAACGACCATCTCATCGTCCCCTCGGCCTCGCTGGTCAGCGACGACCCCTCCCTGCTGTTCACGGTCGCCGGAATGGTGCCGATGATCCCGTACCTCACGGGTGTCGTCCCCGCGCCGCATCCCCGCGTCGCCGATCTGCAGAAGTGCATCCGCACCAACGACATCGAAGAGGTCGGCCGCACGGCACGCCACGGCACGTTCTTCCAGATGCTGGGCAACTGGTCGTTCGGCGACTACTTCAAAGAGGGCGCGATCCGCTACGCCTGGGAGCTGCTGACGACCTCCGAGTCCGACGGCGGCCTCGGCTTCGACGAGAAGGACCTGTGGGTCACCGTCTACGAGACCGACGACGAGGCCGAGGCGATCTGGCGCGACATCATCGGACTGAAGCCGGAGCGCATCCAGCGGCTCGGACGGGCGGACAACTACTGGAACACCGGCCAGCCCGGCCCCGGTGGTCCTGACTCCGAGATCTTCTTCGATCGTGGTCCGGCCTATGGCAAGGACGGCGGTCCTGCGGTCGACGACTCGCGCTTCCTGGAGATCTGGAACCTCGTGTTCATGCAGGACTTCATCGAGAACATCCGAGGAAAGACCGAGTTCGACATCGTCGGCGAGCTGCCGATGAAGAACATCGACACCGGCATGGGGCTCGAGCGCGTCGCGTTCCTCAAGCAGGGCGTCGAGAACATGTATGAGAGCGACCAGGTGCGTCCGGTGCTCGATCGCGCCGTGGAGCTCTCCGGTCGCAAGTACGGGGCGGTTCACGAAGACGACGTCCGTTTCCGCGTCATCGCCGACCATGTCCGGTCGTCGCTCATGCTCCTCTCCGACGGCGTCCGCCCCTCCAACGAAGGACGCGGCTACATCCTCCGGCGCCTGATGCGTCGCACTGTGCGCTCGATGCGCCTGCTCGGCGTCGACGAGCCCGTCTTCCCGGAGCTCTTCGCGACGTCGCGCGATGCGATGAAGTCGGCCTACCCGGTGCTGGAGTCCGATTGGGCGACGCTCTCGGCATCCGCCTTCGCCGAGGAGGAGACCTTCCGCCGCACGCTCGCGTCCGGCTCGACCATCCTCGACCTCGCGCTCGACCAGACCAAGCAGGGTGGTGGAAAGACCCTGAGCGGTCCCGAAGCCTTCCTGTTGCATGACACGTACGGCTTCCCGATCGACCTCACTCTCGAGGTCGCCGAAGAGGCCGGTCTCGATGTCGACCGCACCGCGTTCGACGCTCTCATGCAGGAGCAGCGTCAGCGCGCGAAGGACGACGCCCGCAACCGCAAGCGCCAGCTCGCCGACGTCTCGGTGTACCGCGACCTCCGCGCGCTCGGTGAGACGGGCTTCGACGGCTACACCGCCCTCGAGGTGGAATCACGCATTCTCGGCATCCTCGTCGATGGCGCGGTCGTGCGCAGCGCGGCCGAGGGTCAGATCGCGGAGGTCGTGCTCGCCGAGACGACCCTGTACGCCGAATCGGGCGGGCAGGTCGCCGACAAGGGCACGATCGTCGGACCGGGCTTCGAACTCGAAGTGCTCGACGTGCAGCGCCCCGTGCCCGGCCTCATCAGCCACACGGTCGAGGTCACGCGCGGGACAGTCGCGGTCGACGACGCGGCGACCACGGTCGTCGACGCGGCGAACCGCCGTGCCGCACGCCAGGCGCACTCCGCGACGCATCTCGTGCACGCCGCGCTCCGCGACACGCTGGGTTCCACCGCCACGCAGGCCGGATCGTTGAACCGCGCCGGCTACATGCGCTTCGACTTCTCCTGGTCGCAGGCGCTGTCAGGTGAGACGCGTTCGGAGATCGAGGAGATCGCGAACCGTGCTGTGCAGGACGCCCTCGAGGTGACCACACGCATCGTGTCGCTCGACGAGGCCAAGGAAGCGGGCGCGATGGCGCTCTTCGGCGAGAAGTACGGCGAGGTCGTGCGTATGGTCGACATCGGCGGTCCGTGGTCCCGCGAGCTCTGCGCCGGCACGCACGTGGCCTCCAGCGCCGAGATCGGCCTCGTCAGCGTCGTCGCCGAGTCGTCGGTCGGAGCATCCAACCGCCGTATCGAGGCTCTGGTCGGCGCCGACGCCTTCCGGGAACTGGCCGCCGAGCGCGCACTCGTGTCGCAGCTCACGTCTTCGCTGAAGACGCCGCGTGAGCAGCTTCCCGAGCGCATCGCCGATCTCGCCGCGAGCCTGAAGGCCGCCGAGAAGCGCATCGCGCAGTTCGAGGCCAAGGAGCGCGCCGGGCAGGTACCGGCGATCGCTGATGCCGCCCAACGGGTCGGATCGTTCCTGGTGGCTTCGCAGTCGCTCGGTGAAGTCGCCTCGGCCGACGACGTACGCGACATCGTGATCGGTGTACGCGATCGTCTGGGATCGGATGCTGCGGTCGTCGCTCTCGGCGCGGTCGTCAACGGCCGCCCGGTCGTCGTCGTCGCGACGAACGACGCCGCGCGCACCGCGGGAGCCAAGGCGGGAGCGCTCGCGAAGCGCGCCGCCGGCGTGCTCGGCGGGGGTGGCGGCGGTCGTGATGACGTCGCCCAGGGTGGTGGGGCGGATGCTGCGGCGCTGCCTGCCGCACTGGAGGCCATCTCCCAGGAGCTGCACGTCGCGTGAGCGGCTTCCGCCGCGGTGTCCGCATCGGCATCGATGTGGGCCGGGCCAGGGTCGGGGTCGCGCGATGCGACCCCGACGGCATGCTGGCCGTGCCCGTCGAGACCGTTCCGCGCGGGGAGAACTCGATCACCCGGATCCTGGAGATCGCGGGCGACTACGACGTCCTCGAGTTCGTCGTCGGGCTGCCCGTGAACATGCAGGGTGCCGATACGGCGTCGACCACCGACGCGCGCGAGTTCGCCGAGACCCTCCAGCAGCGTGGAGGGGTGTCGGTGCGCCTCGTCGACGAGCGCCTGAGCACCGTCACCGCGCATGCGGCTTTGCGGTCCTCCGGGAGAACTCAGAAGAACTCTCGTAGCATTGTGGATCAGATAGCCGCTGTTGTCCTTCTTCAGCAGGCGATCGACACGGAGAAGAGCACCGGAAACCCGGCCGGTGCCACGATTCCGCCTGACGAGGAGCCCGCCTGAACATGTCCCAACGCGATAGTGCCCCTCAGCACGATCCGGACGCCCGCCTGGGCGACCTGTTCGAGAACCTTCCCGACCCCACGCGCCAGATCCCGACTGTGGACAACAGCGCTCCTGCGCCTGGTTCCCGTCGTGCGGCCCGCGAGGCGGCAGGGTCGACCGGCGCGCAGCCGACGCCCGCCGAGCCCTCGGGTACTCCTGCTGAGACTCCGGACGTCGCGAACGACGTGCATGCGCTCTTCAGCTCGGACGAGGTCCCTCAGCCGACCGATCCCGCTCCCGAGCTGGGGGGTCCTGTCGACGCGTCTTCCGACCAGCCGGTTCCGACGGCGGCCGTGCCTGTGTCAGCCTCGCCCGCGGCATCCGTGTCGGCGGAGCCGGTGACTCCAGACCCCGCACCGCCACTCGGCGGCGGTCTCGACGACCTCTTCGCACCACACGACGATCACGTCGACGGTCGTCGTCCCAAGAAGAAGCGTCGCAAGGGCTGCTTGATCGCCCTCATCATCGTGCTCGTGGTCTTCGGCGGCATTGCCGCCGCCGGCGTGTGGGCGATGAACACCTACGGCGACAAGATCAACGAGGTCATGGGCTGGGGTGAATCGAAGGACTGGGAACCGGGTGAAGCCACGGGCGAAGCCACGGTCACGATCCGCTCCGGTGACACCGGGCAGCCCGTGTCGGTGGCGCTTTTCGAAGCGGGCGTCACCAAGACCGAGGACGTTTTCTACGACTACCTCGTCGCGGAGAGCCCCGATGCCGTGTTCTACCCGGGTGTTTACCAGCTGCAGAAGAAGATGACGGCAGAGGCCGCCCTCGCTGCGCTCCAGAACGAGGACAACCGGCTCGAGAATACGGTCTCGGTGTCCGAGGGCGGGACGATCGAGTCGTCACTGCCCTCGATCGCCGAGACCATCGGCCTCCCGCTGGCGGACTTCGAAAGTGCGGTGGCGGACCCGACGGCGTACGGCGTCAACGCCGAGAGTCTCGAGGGCTGGCTCTTTCCCGCGGTGTATACCTTCGATCCCGAGGTGACAGCGCCCCAGGTCATCCAGAGAATGGTCGACCGCACACGCGAGGCGCTCACGGAAGCCGGGGTGCCGGATGCCGACGCACAGCGCGTGCTGACGATCGCGTCGATCATCCAGCGTGAGGGTAGGACCGACGACTTCTCCAAGGTTTCCCGGGTGATCCAGAATCGTCTGGACATCGATATGAAGCTGCAGATGGACTCGACAGCACAGTATGGATATGGGTCACTGCACGAGGGAGTGGTGTCGAGTTCCGCGGAAGCGCTCGAGAGCGACAATGCGTGGAACACTTACTTCCACACGGGGCTCCCCATCACGCCGATCGCGAGCCCGAGTTATGCGGCTATCGACGCTGCCATGCACCCCACGGACGGGCCTTGGCTCTACTTCGTCACGATCAACCTCTCCACCGGAGAGACCCAGTTCTCGGAGACTCTCGCCGAGCATGAGCAGGGTGTTGAGAAGTGGCGCGATTGGTGCCGCGCCAATCCCGACGGCGGCTGCTGAGAGCGTGACTGCGTCCCTACTGGCGGTGTGGGGCGACCCGATCGCCCACTCGAAGTCTCCGGCGCTGCATGCGGCGGCCTACGCCGTTCTCGGTCTCGACTGGGAGTACGGTCGGCAGCGGGTAGCGGAGGAGGAATTCCTCGGTGCGCTCGGCGAACTCGACGGCACGTGGCGCGGTCTCTCGCTGACGATGCCGTTGAAGGACGCGGCGTTCCGCGCCGCCGGCTCGCATGATGCGCACGCCGAGCTCACCGGCGCCGTGAACACCCTGCTGCTCGGTGATCACCTGGCCGGATACAACACGGACGTCGGCGGCATCATCGATGCGCTGGCGGAAGCCGGCGTCGAGAACGTCGAGAGCGTGCGGATTCTGGGCGCCGGCGCGACGGCGGCCTCAGCTCTCGTCGCGGTGGCCGACATCGGCGCGACCGTCGTGGATGTCCGGGCGCGTCGTCCGGAGCGAGCGGCAGCTCTCGTCGACCTGGGTGACCGGCTCGGCGTGACTGTCACCGCGCGCGCTCTCCAGGATGCGGTGGAGCCGGTGCAGTTGACGATCGCGACGCTGCCCAGCGGCACCGTGCTGCCCGCGGAACTCTCCGAGCCGCTGGCTGCGGCGGGGGGCGCGCTGTTCGACGCGGCCTACGCCCCCTGGCCATCGGCGCTCGCGAGCGTCTGGGGTGAGGCTCCGGCGATCTCCGGGCTCGGGATGCTGCTGCATCAGGCCGTGCGTCAGATCAGGATCTTCCACCACGGCGACCCGACGATCGAGCTCCCCGACGAGGCAGCGGTGGTCGCGGCCATGCGCGCAGCGCTCTGACGGACGAGCCTGATCCGCGCCCTTCGGCGACACGCGGCACGGTGCACCTCCCAACGCATGGGAGACTGGAGCAATGCTCCGCGTGCTCACGGCCGGCGAATCGCACGGCCCAGAACTCATCGCCGTCATGGAGGGTCTGCCCTCCGGCGTCCCGGTGTCCTCCGAGGCCATCCAGGCCGACCTCGCCCGTCGCAAGCTGGGCTATGGCCGCGGCTCGCGGATGAAGTTCGAACAGGACGAGCTCACGATCTCGGGCGGCGTCCGTCACGGCAAGTCGCTGGGAAGCCCCGTCGCGTTGCGCATCGGCAACACGGAGTGGCCGAAGTGGATCGAGGTCATGAACCCCGAGCCGGTCGAGCTCACCGATAAGTCCCGTGGCCGCAGTGCGCCGCTCACACGTCCGCGCCCTGGCCACGCCGACCTCGTCGGGATGCAGAAGTACGACTTCGACGAGGCCCGCCCGATCCTCGAGCGCGCGAGCGCGCGCGAGACGGCGGCCCGTGTCGCGCTCGGCGCGATCGCCCGCTCGTTCCTCGGCGAGCTCGGCATCCGCCTCGTCAGTCACACGCTCTCCATCGGTCCCGTGCGGGTGCCCGAGGGCGCGGCCCTGCCGACTCCGGATGACGTCGATGCTCTCGATGCCGATCCGCTGCGGTGCTTCGACGCCACGACCTCCGCGCTGATGGTGGCCGAAGTCGACGATGCCAAGAAGGACGGCGACACGCTCGGCGGCATCGTCGAGGTGCTCGCCTACGGTCTGCCCCCGGGACTGGGTTCTCATGTGCACTGGGACCGCCGCCTGGACGCGCGTCTCGCGCAGGCGCTCATGAGCATCCAGGCCATCAAGGGCGTTGAGGTCGGCGACGGCTTCGAGACCACGCGTCGCCGCGGTTCTGCCGCTCACGACGAGCTCTTCGGCACCACGGATGGCATCACGCGCGGATCGGATCGCGCGGGAGGCACCGAAGGCGGCATGTCCACGGGCACGGTGCTCCGGGTTCGCGCCGGCATGAAGCCGATCGCCACCGTGCCGCACTCGCTTCGCACGATCGACGTCGCGACCGGAGAAGACGCCACCGCGCATCATCAGCGCTCCGACGTTTGTGCGGTGCCTGCTGCGGGCGTCGTCGCCGAGGCGATGGTGGCCGTGGAGCTCGCGAACGCGGTCCTCGAGAAGTTCGGTGGCGACAGCATCCGAGAGACGCGTCGCAACCTCGACGGCTACCTCGCGAGCATTCCCGCGGAGCTGCGTACGACACCCGCGTCCGAGGCGGCGCTCATCGCGCATGACGAGCGAGGCTGATCCGCTCACGCTGGTCCTGGTCGGCCCGATGGCCGCAGGCAAGACCAGCGTCGGCAGGCGCGTGGCTCGACGGCTGCACGTCCCGTTCATCGACACCGACAAGCGGATCGTCGCGCAGCACGGCGCGATACCAGAGATCTTCGCTGAGCACGGTGAGCCGCACTTTCGGGAGCTGGAGCGCGCGGCCGTGGCTTCGGCTCTCGCTGACGGCGGGGTGATCTCGCTCGGCGGAGGCGCAGTCACCGATGCCGGAACGCGGGAGCTGCTGCGCGAGCATCCGGTGGTCTTCCTCACGGTGAGCGCAGATTCGGTGGCCGCCCGTCTTCGCGGTGGCAACAGGCCTCTGCTCGCCGGCGAGGACCCGCTGGAGACCTGGAAGCGGATCTTCGAGGAGCGGCGGGCCTGGTACGACGAGGTCGCCGCCAAGACGTTCGACACGTCGCGCCGACCGATGCAGAAGATCGCCGACGAGATCGTGGCATGGAGGAGAGAACAACGATGAGCACGACGACCATCAGCGTCAACGGGAACGATGCCTACGACATCTCGATCGGACGGGGCATCCTCGATGAAGTGTCAGCCGCACTCGCACCGACGGTGCGCAAGATCCTGGTCGTGCACCCGCCGACGCTCGCGGCGCGCGCCGCCGAGCTGCGCGAGCGACTGCTGGCAGACACGGAGAACGGCCCGCGCGAGGTTCTGCTCGCTGAGGTTCCCGATGCCGAGCAGGGTAAGCGCATCGAGGTCGCGGCTTTCTGCTGGCAGGTCATGGGGCAGGCCGACTTCACCCGCACGGATGCCGTCGTCGGCTACGGCGGGGGAGCGGTGACCGACCTCGCCGGTTTCGTCGCTGCGACCTGGCTGCGCGGTGTCCAGGTCGTGCAGGTCCCGACGACGGTGCTCGGGCTGGTCGACGCGTCGGTCGGAGGCAAGACGGGCATCAACACGGCCGAGGGCAAGAACCTCGTCGGCGCCTTCTGGGCACCGAGTGCTGTCATCGGCGATCTCGACGAGCTCGGCAGCCTGAGTCCCAATGAGGCGACTGCCGGCTTCGCCGAGGTCGTCAAGGCCGGCTTCATCTGGGCGCCGGAGATCCTCGACATCGTCGAGGCGGACCCGGCACGGGCCGTGGACACGACCACCGAGGAGTTCCGCCGTGCCGTGGAACTTGCCATCGACATGAAGGCGAAGGTCGTCTCCGACGACTTCCGTGAGGCGGGGCTCCGCGAGATCCTCAACTACGGACACACGCTCGGGCACGCGATCGAACACGCAGAGCGGTACAAGTGGCGTCACGGTGCGGCCGTATCGATCGGAATGCTCTACGCCGCTGAGTTGTCGCGGCTGGCGGGTCGTCTGTCGGATGCTGCTGCCGAACGGCATCGAACGATCCTCGAGTCACTGGGCCTTCCGACCAGCTACCGAGCGGGCGCGTGGCCGCAGTTGCTCGCCACCATGCAGCGGGACAAGAAGAGCCGGGGCGGGATGCTTCGCTTCATTCTGCTCGACGACATCGCGAAGCCCACCGTGCTGCAGGCGCCGGACGAGTCGCTGATGTTCGCCGCGTACCAGGAGATCGGAGCATGACCGTCGCCGCGCGGCGTGTCCGCGCCGACGAGTGGGAGCGCGTGCGGGATCTCCGTCTCGACGCTGTTCGCGATCCGCTGGCGCCGATCGCATTCCTCCACTCGTACGAGGAAGAGGCAGCTCACCCCGACGGGTTCTGGCAGGATCGCGCGGCCAATGCGGCCAGCGGTGACGCCGTGGCGCAGTTCGTCGCAGAGGTCGACGGCGAGTGGATCGGCACTGTCACGGTGATCCGTTGGAATGCGGGTGAGACGGATCATCACGGACGCGACGTGTCCACGCCACGCGGTGATGTCGTCGGCGTCTTCCTCCGCCCGGAGCATCGAGGCCGCGGTGTCGTCGATGCCCTGATCGGCGCAGCCGCGGAGTGGGCGCGAAGCCTTGGTGATGAGTCGCTCACTCTCGATGTGCACGCCGAGAATGCACGGGCCCAGGCGGCCTATCGGCGGGCGGGCTTCGTCGAGACCGGCACTCGCTTCTCCGCCTCGATCGGACCGGAGCTGGAGATGAGTCGCCCGCTCTCGGACGTGGATCTCACGGACGCGGATAAGGTGTCGTCGTGACGACGAACTCCCGGTTGCTCCTGGTGAACGGACCCAATCTCAACCTGCTCGGCACGCGTGAGCCTGATGTCTACGGCACCGCGACGCTCGAGGATGTCGAGATGCTCACCGCCGCAGCGGCGGACGCCCTCGGCTACGAAGTGCGTGCGGTGCAGAGCAACCACGAGGGTGTTCTCATCGATGCGATCCACGCCGCGCGGGCGGACTGTGCGGGCATCGTCATCAACCCCGGCGGGCTCACCCATACATCCGTTGCGCTCCGTGACGCGCTGACCGGGGTCGCTCTGCCTTTCGCCGAGGTGCACATCTCGGACGTCTACGCCCGCGAAGAGTTCCGGCACCATTCGTACCTGCACGATGTCGCCGCCGTGCGTGTGGTCGGTCACGGGGTCGACGGATACGCGGAAGCGGTGCGGGAGCTCATCGCGAAACTCTGACCCGTCCCTGGCCGGTCGGATCGGATCGGATGACACGATCGGAACCGCGCAGGTATCGGTGCCGCCCACGGATCAGGGTTGCGCGCGGATCAGAGTTGCGCACGGATCAGGGTTGGGCACGGA
Organism: Microbacterium sp. PMB16; assembly: GCF_051294855.1. GTDB lineage: Bacteria > Actinomycetota > Actinomycetes > Actinomycetales > Microbacteriaceae > Microbacterium. The sequence goes on along the minus strand of NZ_CP145908.1, from coordinate 3,358,394 downwards.
TCAGAGTTGCGCGCGGATCAGGGTTACGCGCGGATCGGAGTTAGGCACGGATCAGAACGGCGGGGGAGCGTCGCTGACGAAGCCGGTCGGCGTGGTGACTTCGACCGTTCGGTCGGGTCGGGTGCGAAACACCGCTCGAGTTCGATGTCGATGCGCATGATCGCGGGGACAGAGCGGCCGCAGGTTCGCCAGGTTCGTCTCACCACCGCGCGCCCATGGACGGTCATGATCGATGTCGGCGTCGACCGCCAGACGTGAACAGCCGTCCCGGGAACACGTACCGTGTCGGACGGTGATCCAGTCGCGTTGCGCCTTCGTCGGACGGTAAGTGCGGCGGTCCATGTCGATGAACACGCCGTCCACCGGATCGGTGATGAGCCGCCGGAAGGTCTTCGCCTCGAGGAACAACTGCCGGGCGCTGAGCGGGTCGAGAGTATCTCCGCCGACGATCGATGCCTGCTCGATCGGGACGGGCTGACCAGCCAGCAGCTGCACGGGCACCGTGACGAAGATCTTCGTCTTGACGGCCGTCGGCGTTCCGGTGCCCTTGAGCCAACCGATGAACAGGTCGGTACGTATCTGGTCGCGTGTGCGGCCCTCGCGCTTGTCCTTCTGCAGGTTCTTGGCCGTCGCGGTGAGGCGTCCGAAGATCGCCACAGCCTCGTGGGTAGGGACCAGCGCGCTGATCCAGGACATTCCGTCGCCGGCGGGCGCGTGCACGACCTTGCGATCGGCCATCGCGCGCGTGTGGCGGCGGGCAGCGAGGTCGCCGCTGACGGCGTCGATCAGCTTCTTGACCCGGCGTCGGAACGCCGCAGAGGGGCAGGTGAGCACCCAGGCGGCCGCTGCCACATCGACTCTCGCGATGACCGCCGTAGCCGCATCCTGGATCTCCTGGGGAGCATCCGCGGGTGGAACGATGGCATGGAGGAGCGTGACGACCTGGCGGACGGCGGTCATCGACGCGAAGCCGTCGCGTGCCTGCGCCCAGAGCTCGGGGAGGTGCCGCATCGCCCAGCCCGCTGTCGACTGGAGTTCCCGCACCTGATCCTCCGAGAGACGGAGGCGCAGCGCGATGTCGAGGACTGCTGATCTCTCCGCCATCACCGGATCGGCATCCGGCGTGTAGACCTCGGGGTGACGACGCGCCATCTCCAGCGCGCCGACGAGGCGCTCGCACCGCAACGACGCCTGTCGATTCGTCTCGTTGTCGGTGCACGACAGATCGTCCAGCAACAGCGCGACGACGGCACCCGCACCGCGGGGATGGTCGCCCCTGTCGCTGTTCTCGTCCATGGGTCGAGTGTAGTACATAGTTTCGAACAAAGGCATCCCGGGTGGCGCTATATATCGGTGGATCGCGCGCGTCGTTCGAACGGCGGGACGCGACTGCCGACGAACCCGGATCGCAGCCGAATCCGGACCCGCATCCCGCATCCCGTAGAATCGACTGTCGGCCCTGCCTGTATCGCGGGGGAGAGGCCGGCCCCCACAGACACAGGAACGGAACTCTCAGCGCATGGCATCTACCGCAGACATCAAGAACGGCGTCGTTCTCAGCATCGACGGACAGCTCTGGAACGTCATCGAGTTCCAGCACGTCAAGCCCGGCAAGGGCGGCGCGTTCGTGCGGACCAAGCTGAAGAACGTCGTCTCGGGCAAGGTCGTCGACCGTACTTACAACGCGGGCGCGAAGATCGAGATCGAGAACGTCGACCGCCGCGACTTCACGTACCTGTACGCCGACGGCGACAGCTTCGTGTTCATGGACACCTCCGACTACGACCAGATCACGGTGGGTGCGGCGACGGTCGGCGACGCGAAGAACTTCCTCCTCGAGAACCAGCTGGTCACGATCGCCCTCAACAACGGCAACCCGCTGTACATCGACCTCCCGGCATCCGTCATCCTCGAGGTGACCTACACCGAGCCCGGCCTGCAGGGCGACCGCTCGTCTGCCGGCACGAAGCCCGCGACCGTCGAGACCGGATACGAGATGCAGGTCCCGCTGTTCGTCGAGACCGGCACGAAGATCAAGGTCGACACCCGCACGGGTGACTACCTCGGTCGCGAGAAGTAAGGCGTGAGCGCCCGTACGAAGGCGCGCAAGCGCGCTCTCGACATCCTGTTCTCCGCCGACGTGCGGGGCGATGACGTCGCCGTGGCGCTGGCCGCCGAGGCCAAGCGCGCCGCAAGCGAGCCGGCACGCGAGGCCTCCTGGCTGTACGCCCGCGAGATCGTCGACGGCATCATCGATCAGCGGGACGAGATCGATGAGCACATCGCCACGCACAGCCGTGACTGGAAGCTCGAGCGGATGCCGGCGGTCGACCGAGCGCTGCTGCGCATCGGCGTCTGGGAGATCGTCTACAACGATGAGATCCCGACAGCGGTCGCCATCGACGAGGCGGTCGAGCTCGCGAAGGAGTTCTCCACGGACGATTCCGGAGCTTTCGTGCACGGCGTCCTCGCCAGGGTGGCCCGCGCCGCCTGACCGGCTCAGCCGCATCGCTGAGCCCATGTCGGATGTCACGGGAAGGATGCTGGCATGCCCGCTCCGCACGTCGACCTCCGCGATCTGATGCAGATCACGGACGCCGGTGGATACGCGCGCGGCCTCGCCTACTTCCGCGAGGGGAATGTCCTCGACCTCGACTGGGACGAGGAGCGGCAGGAACTCGAAGGGCACGTGAGAGGCAGCAACGACGCCGAGTATCTCGTCGAGGTCGGCTTCGTCTCGTCGAACGGGAAGCGGCACGTCCGTTCCACACGCTGCTCCTGTCCGGTGCGTTCCGCGTGCAAGCACGTCGTCGCCGCGCTGCTCGCGTCGAACGTGCACGAGTACTCACGGCAGGACGGCGCGCGGACCCCGCAGTCCGTCGCGCCTGCTCCTGCGCCCGCGCCGCTCGCGCCGCCCTCCTGGCGTTCCTTGGTCGCCCCGGCGCTGACCGCTCAGACGCGCCCGCTCGCACTCGGGGTCGAGCTGCGGCACCGCGCGCCCCGGGGAGACAATCACTGGGCACCCCGCGCGGTGCGGCCGGCCACGCCACGTGACCTCGCGAAATCGACGGGTGAGCTCCTTCTCGCCATCCGTCCGCTGATCCGCAGCCATCAGACGGGCGCGTGGATCCAGGGCCAAGCGGGGTGGGACGTCGTCCGACGCGACGTGTCGCAGTTCGGACGGGCGCAGAGTCGCTGGTTCGGAGATCTGCTCAGCATCTCGCGCGATTCTCTGCTCTCCGGCAACGCCGGCGACTGGCTCGTGGTCGACCAGATCGAGTCCGGTCTGCTCTGGTCCCACCTGCGTGCCGGAGCGGCTCTGGGCATACCGCTCGTGGCGAGTCAGAAGAACGCGAGCGTGCATCTCGCGGGCTCGGCTGAGGTGTCGGCCACGATCGCGCGCGGCGAGGACGGAGTGCTGACGGTCGCCGCAGATGCGACCGTCGACGGCCAGGACGTCGCGGCTGCGGCGGTGCATCCGATCGGGCGTTCCGGCGTGTACTCCGCCGTGTTGATCGGCAGCAGGATGCGCATCACGCTCGCCGAAGTCGCGCTCAGCGAACAGGTGCGTGCGCTGCTCGAGGCGCCCCAGGCGTTCGTGATCCCCACGGACGAAGAAGAAGCCTTCGTAGCGGAGGCCTACCCGCTGCTCGCGCGACGCTCCGCGGTGCGAGCCATCGGCGACGTCTCCCTGCCCGAGATCCCGGCACCGGAGCCCGTCCTCAACGTCGCCTTCGAGCGCGGCGATGTCGTGAACTACTCGTTCGCCTGGTCTTATCGCGGATTCGGCACGGTGCCCTTCGCTGCCGGTCCCGCCGCCGTTCGCGATCCCGAGGCCGAAGCGAGGAGACGGGCAGAGCTCGAGTCCGTGTGGCAGGAGCACACCACGAACCGTTTCCTGCCGTCCGGCTCCTTCCACGACATCGATGCGGCAGCCTTCGTCGCCCAGGTCGTGCCCGCGTTCGAGGCCGCGGGAGTCTCCATCGTCACCACGGGCACACGCAAGGAGTACCGAGAGCTCACCGGCACGCCGGAAGTGAAGGTGACCACGGTCGAGACGACCGACTCGGACTGGTTCGATCTCGGCATCATCGTGACGATCGACGGCAGGCACATCCCGTTCGGCCCGCTGTTCACAGCGCTCAGCCGCGGTAAGAAGAAGCTGCTGCTCGCCGACGGCGGCTACTTCTCCGTCAACCACCCCGCGCTCGATCGTCTTCGCGAACTCATCGAGGAGGCGGGCGAACTCGACGAATGGGAGACCGGACCGCGCATCAGCAGGTATCAGACCGACCTCTGGGAGGAGTTCGAGGACCTCGCCGACGAGGCACTGCCCGCAGTCAGCTGGCGCTCCACCGCCGAGGGGCTGCGCGCGGCCACCGGAGTCCCGGAAACACCGCTGCCTGCATCGGTTCGTGCGGAACTGCGTCCGTACCAGAAGTCCGGCTTCGACTGGCTCGCCTTCCTCTGGGCGCACCGGATGGGCGGAATCCTGGCCGACGACATGGGACTCGGAAAGACTCTGCAGCTCCTCACCTTCGTGCAGCACACACGCGACGCGGGGGAGCGGCGCCCGTTCCTCGTGCTCGCCCCCACGTCTGTCCTCAGCACCTGGAAGACGGAGGCGGCCCGTTTCACGCCCGACCTCCGCGTGGCCATCGTCGACACGACGAGCGGAACCCGCCGGGGTTCTCTGGCGCAGGCCGCGGCATCCGTCGACGTCGTCGTGAGCTCGTACACGGTGGCTCGTCTCGACGAGAAGGAGTTCGGCACGGTCGAGTGGGCTGGGCTCATCCTCGACGAGGCCCAGTTCGTCAAGAACCCGAAGACGAAGCTGCACCGCGCGATCTCGACGTTCCGCACCGACGTGACCTATGCGGTCACCGGAACGCCGATGGAGAACAGCCTGTCCGACCTCTGGTCTCTGCTGAAGCTCGCCGCACCCGGCCTGTTCCCCTCCGCACGGAAGTTCCGTGATCGGTTCATCCAGCCGATCGAGAAGGGCAAGGTCCCGGAGAACGAGGAGGGCGGCGAGTTCCGCCAGCGCCGACTGGCTCAGCTCCGCCGTCGTATCCGCCCTCTCATGCTGCGCCGCACGAAGGAGCTCGTCGCCGCCGATCTCCCGCCGAAGCAGGAGCAGGTGCTCGAGGTCGAGCTGAGTCCCGCGCATCGTGCGCTCTACGACGTCGTGTTGCAGAGGGAACGGCAGAAGGTGCTGGGACTGATCGACGATCTCGACCGCAACCGCTTCATCGTCTTCCGCTCGCTCACGCTGCTGCGCATGCTGAGCCTCGCGCCGGGCCTCGTCGATGAGAACGACGCCGACATCGGGTCCGGCAAGCTCGACACCCTCCTCGACCGGGTCAGCGAGCTGCGGGCCGAAGGGCACCGAGCGCTCGTCTTCAGCCAGTTCACCTCGTTCCTCGACCTGGCTGCCGCTCGCCTGGATGCCGCCGGCATCCCGTATGCCCATCTCGACGGATCGACCCGTCGACGCCAGGACGTCGTCGATGGATTCCGATCAGGCGACCAGGTGGTGTTCCTGATCAGTCTCAAGGCCGGCGGATTCGGGCTCACGCTGACGGAGGCCGACTACGTGTTCCTCCTCGATCCGTGGTGGAATCCTGCCGCCGAGGCCCAGGCGATCGACCGCACCCACCGGATCGGCCAGACGAACCAGGTCTTCGTCTATCGGATGATCGCCGCGGGGACGATCGAGGAGAAGGTGCGCGAGCTTCAGCAGCGGAAGGCACGCCTGTTCACCGCGGTCATGGACGACGAGGAGCTGTTCGCGCGCTCGCTGACGGCGGACGACATCCGCGGGCTATTCGACGACTAACGGGGTGCAGGAGGAGTCTGCTCGGGCGCCGCGAACAAGGCGAGATCCGGCATGACCTGCGCGAGGGGCGGTCGCGCGTCCTGACGACGACGGTTGCGCGCCACGAGCCAGATCACGCCGGCGACGACCGCGGCGAGGAGCACGAGCCAGGGGAGACCGACGCCGACCGCGATCAGCATCGTGCCCCAGAACGCACCGAACCCGGCCCACCCGACCGCCAGGGCCTCTCCGAAGTTCTGCGGCGCCGTCACGACGGGCACGTACTCCGACACGAGGCTGAGCGTGATGGTCGACATCGCGACCTGATCCTCCAACGCGCGGGACTGCGCCTCCAGACCCTCGAGCTCGGTCTGACGTTCCGCGATCGCCGACTCCAGTTCGATCAGATCGGACGTCTTCGTCGCGGTGCCGAGCCAGTCGGTGTAGCGCGCGATCGATGCCCGAAGTGTGGTGATGCGCGCGGCGAGATCGCGCTGAGTCGCACCCACCTCGGTGGAATCCAGTGCCGTCTCCTTCACCTCGCCCAGGTCTGCCAGCGCGCCGCGGACCGCTTCGATGGCGTCGGCGGGGATGCGCAGCGTGAGCTCTGCACTCGCCTGCCCGCCGTCTTCGGCCGCCCGTTCCGTCCGCCCGCTCACCCGTCCGCCGACATCGGTCACGATCGAGGTTGCTTCGGTCGCGGCCTTGATCGGGTCGGCAGCGACGATGGATATCCGGCCGGTGATGACGACGGCGGTGTCGACATCACCGCCGTCCGTCGCGGCCGGGGCGTTCTCGGCGGGAGCTTCGTCCACGCTCGCGGATTCACCTCCGCCGGATCCCATGGCGGCGCATCCGGTGAGCCCGATCGCGGCGGTCGACGCCAGGACAAGAGCGATGAGCAGTCTGCGTGTCGTCTTCATAGCCGCAGAGTAGTGAGCGGACTCCCTCGGGATGCCGGGAGTTCGGTCACGATCCGATCAGGGTTGCGTAACGACTGCGCATCGTCCGCCGGAACCGCGCTCGGCTGGGTATTCACGGCCCGTCTCCGGAGTCCCCCAGTGAGCCGTCGGTAGAATCGGACGGTTCACTTTCGAGAGGAATGCAATGCGGATCACGGGACTCGGCCATGCCGGGATGTTCATCGAGACGGTGGGCGGGAACATCATCTGCGACCCTGTCCTCGGACCCTCGTTCTACGGATCCTGGTTCCCGTTCCCCGACAACCGTGGGCTCGACTGGGAGCACTTCGGACGCGAGGCGGACTTCCTCTACATCTCGCATCGGCACCGCGACCACTTCGATCCGAAGCTTCTCGAGCGGTACATCCGCAAGGACATCGAGGTCCTGCTGCCGGAGTACCCGATCGACGACCTCGAGAAGGACATCCGCGCCCTCGGCTACACGAACATCACGTACGCACCGGCCGGACAGATCATCGAACGCGGCGACCTCAAGATCATGATCACACCGCTGCGTGCCCCGAGCGACGGCCCCATCGGCGACTCGTCGCTGAGTGTCGACGACGGCACCGCGTCGGTGCTGAACCAGAACGACTCCCACCCGCTCGACCTCGAGAGGCTGCTGAGCTTCGGCAAGCCCGACGCGTACTTCACCCAGGTCTCCGGTGCGATCTGGTGGCCGATGGTCTACGACCTGCCGCTCGATGCAAAGCAGAACTTCGCGAAGCTCAAGCGCGACGCGCAGAACAAGCGCGCGATGTACTACATCGAGAAGGTCGACGCCGCCCACGTCTTCCCGATGGCGGGACCGCCGATGTTCCTGCGCGACGACCTCTTCGACTTCAACGGCATCGGTAAGAACGGCGAGTCGATCTTCACCGACCAGAAGCAGTTCCTCGCGCACATGAAGGAGCTCGCGCCCCAGTACGACGGGCACCTGTTCGTCCCGGGAACCGTGGTGACGGTCGAGGGCGCGTCAGTGAGCACCGAGCAGTCCCTCTACACGGATGCCGAGATCACCCACATCTTCGACGAGAAGTGGGACTATCTCGAGTCCCAGCGGGCCAGCCGTCAACAGGAGATCCGCGACGAGGAGGCCTCCCGCGCGGAGATCATCCCGCCCGCCGAGATGCTCGAGACTCTGAAGACCTGGTGGGAGCCGCTGCTGAAGAAGTCCCGCACGATCCGCCTCGGCGTCGGCGGATGCGTGCGTTTCAAGATCGGCGACCTCGACATGGTCGTGGACTTCCCGCGGGCCAAGGTCCGCGAGTACGCGGGGGAGGAGTGCATCTACTGGTACACGATCCCCGCCGATCTCGTCTCGACGAACATCCGCGATCGAGAGATCGACTGGTCGAACTCGATCTTCCTGTCGATGCAGTTCCAGGTCGGACGCAGCGGCAAGTTCAACGAGTTCCTCACCACGTTCCTCAAGTGCCTCTCGGTCGACCGCATCGAGTACGTCGAGAACTGGTACCAGGAGCAGACGGACCAGACGGAGGATGCCGAGGTCGGCGACTGGGTCGTGCAGCGGCGCTGCCCGCATCTGCGCGCCGACCTCACGAAGACCGGGAAGGTCGACGAGGACGGCATCCTCACCTGCAGCATGCACGACTGGAAGTGGGACCTGAAGACCGGGCGGTGCCTGACGACGACCGGCCACCCGATCCGGTCGTCGAAGATTGACGGGGTCACCGAGGGAGCTCTTCGTCCCACCGGCTGACCGTTTGCAGGTCGAGAACACATCTGCAGGTCGGAACCGCGCATCTCGACCCGCAGATGTGTTCTGAACCTCCGATCTGACGCGGTCGACCGCACGACTCGGATAGACTGAATCCACAAGCAACCTTTAACACCGTCCTGTGAGGCGGAGAAGGGAGCGGCTGATGAGCGCACGCACTGTGCTGCAGGAAGCCGACGTGTCGCGGGCATTGACCCGCATCGCACACGAGATCCTCGAATCCAACCGAGGGGCTGAGAACCTCGTCCTGCTGGGTATTCCGACCCGCGGCGTCACTCTCGCCCACCGCCTCGCAGTACTGATCGGCGAGATCGCGCAGACGCCCGTCCCGGTCGGGGCACTCGATGTGACGCTCTTCCGCGACGATCTGGCGAAGCATCCGACGCGATCTCCGCATCCGACGGAGATCCCCGCCGGTGGTATCGACGGCAAGACCGTCGTGCTCGTCGATGACGTGCTCTTCTCCGGGCGCAGCATCCGCGCCGCACTCGATGCGATCCAGTCGATCGGACGTCCCGCCGTCGTGCGGCTGGCGATCCTCGTCGACCGCGGGCACCGCGAGCTGCCGATCCGGCCGGACTTCATCGGCAAGAACATCCCCTCCGCCCGCACCGAGCGGGTCAACGTGCGCCTGCGCGAGAACGACGGGGCCGAGGAGGTGACGATCGGCGAATGAGACACCTCCTCGATACCCGCACCCTCGACAGGACCACGGCGCTGCGCATCCTCGATGTCGCCGAGGACATGTCCGACACTCAATCGCGCGAGGTCAAGAAGCTGCCGACACTGCGCGGCAAGACGGTTGTGAACCTCTTCTTCGAGGACTCGACCCGCACTCGCATCTCCTTCGAAGCGGCCGCCAAGCGTCTCTCGGCCGATGTCATCAACTTCGCCGCGAAGGGATCGAGCGTCTCGAAGGGTGAGAGCCTGAAGGACACCGCTCAGACGCTGGAGGCGATCGGCGCGGATGCGGTGGTCGTACGCCACCCCGGCTCCGGGGCGCCGCAGACCCTCGCGACCAGCGGCTGGATCTCCGCGGGAGTGGTGAATGCCGGCGACGGCACGCACGAGCACCCGACCCAGGCCCTGCTCGACGCGTTCACCATCCGCAAGCGGCGCTTCGGCGCCGACAGCCGGGGCCGCGACCTCACCGGGCTCCGCATCGTCATCGTCGGCGATGTGCTGCATTCGCGCGTCGCACGGTCGAACGTCTGGCTGCTCACGACACTCGGTGCTGCGGTCACGCTCGTCGCACCGCCGACGCTCGTTCCGCAGAACGTCTCGCTCTGGCCGGTGCGCATCGTCTACGACCTCGATGAGGCCCTCGCCGAGGGACCGGATGCCGTGATGATGCTGCGCATCCAGCTGGAGCGCATGAGTGCCGCGTATTTCCCGACTGAGCGGGAGTATTCGCGCCGGTGGGGCTTGGACGCACGGCGTGTGGCCGGGCTGCCGGACGGTAGCATTGTGATGCATCCCGGCCCGATGAACCGAGGCCTGGAGATCTCCTCCGAAGCAGCCGATTCCGCCCGTTCCACGGTGCTGGAGCAGGTCACGAACGGAGTCTCCGTGCGGATGGCGGTGCTGTACCTCCTGCTGGCAGGAGAACGAGACGACGAACGAGGGGGAGACCTGTGAGCGAGACCGTCGTCATCACCGGTGCACAGCTGCTCGGCGCGGAGAGCGCCGACATCATCGTCGAAGACGGTGTCATCACCGAGATCGGCACCGGACTCAGCCGGGCCGGCGCGCGTGTCATCGACGCCGACGGACTCGTCGCGCTGCCGGGGCTCGTCGACCTGCACACGCACCTCCGCGAACCCGGTTACGAGGCATCCGAGACGATCCTCACCGGCACGAGGGCCGCGGCGGCGGGCGGTTTCACCGCGGTCTTCGCGATGCCGAACACCTCCCCGGTCGCCGACACCGCGGGCGTCGTCGAGCAGGAGCTCGCCCTCGGTGAAGCTGCGGGCTACGCCACGGTGCAGCCGATTGGCGCGGTCACCGTCGGCCAGAAGGGCGAGCGGCTCGCCGAGCTCGGCGCCATGGCGACGTCGCGTGCGCAGGTGCGCGTCTTCAGCGACGACGGCTTCTGCGTGTTCGACCCCCTCATCATGCGCCGCGCGCTCGAGTACGTGAAGTCGTTCGACGGCGTCATCGCGCAGCACGCGCAGGACCCGCGGCTCACCGAAGGTGCCCAGATGAACGAGGGCACCGTCTCCGCCGAGCTGGGTCTCACCGGGTGGCCGGCGGTGGCCGAGGAGTCGATCATCGCCCGCGACGTGCTGCTCGCCGAACACGTCGGCTCCCGCCTGCACGTCTGCCACCTCTCGACCGCCGGCTCCGTCGACATCATCCGCTGGGCCAAGAAGCGCGGTATCGCCGTCACCGCCGAGGTCACCCCGCACCACCTGCTGTTGACCGACGAACTCGTGCGCGGGTACGACGCCCGCTACAAGGTGAACCCGCCGCTGCGCCGCGAGGAAGACGTCCTCGCCGTCCGCGAGGGTCTCGCCGACGGCACGATCGACATCGTCGCCACGGATCACGCCCCGCACCCGAGCGAGAACAAGGCGTGCGAGTGGCAGGCCGCCGCGAACGGGATGGTGGGGCTGGAGAGCGCGCTGCGCGTCGTGCACCAGTCGATGGTGCAGACCGGGCTCCTCGCATGGTCGGACGTGGCCAGGGTGATGAGCGCCGCGCCCGCGCGTATCGGTCGCCTCTCCGGCCACGGCACCCCGCTCGAAGTCGGACGCCCCGCGCAGATCACCCTCTACGACGCTTCGGTCGACGGCGTCTTCACCACCGCCGACCTGCACGGTCGCAGTGAGAACTCGCCGTACCTCGGCCGGGCGCTTCCCGGGCGGGTGGAGTTCACCCTGCACGGCGGACGCCTCACGGTCGACGGCGGCTCCGTGGTCGAGGAGCTGAACGCGTGACCCGCGAACTCGCCATCGGGATCATGATCGCCGTGGCGGTCCTGATCCTGCTCGCGATGCTCTTCGCCTGGCGACGACGACTGCGGCGCGACTCCGGACTGACCGCACCGCTCGGAGTACCCGAACACGCGGAGGTCGCGCGCCGCGACGAGGTGCTCTACGTCTCGACCACCCGGCACGACCAGCCGCTGGAGCGCTTGGCGGTCTCGCCGCTGGCGTACCGCGCACGCGGAGAGCTCGCCGTCACGGATCGCGGCATCGCGCTGTGCCTCGACGGAGCGCCCACGGTGTTCCTCGCCGCCTCCCGCCTCGTGGGAGTCGACAGGGCCACGGTCACGATCGATCGCGTGGTCGAACCCGGCGGCCTCATCCGGATCGCCTGGAGCGCCGATGACGACACCGTCATCGATTCGTACCTGCGCCTCGCCGGAGGCGACCCGAAGAACCTCATCTCTGAACTGCAGCGGCTCGTCCCCGCATCCGACGAAGCCGCCCCCGACACAGGAGCAACACGATGACCGCCCTGCCCGAAACCGCCGTCCTCGTCCTCGAAGACGGCACCCGCCACACCGGTCGCGCCTACGGCGCACGAGGGCGCACCCTCGGCGAAGTGGTCTTCGCCACCGGCATGTCCGGATACCAGGAGACGCTCACCGACCCCTCCTACGCCGGCCAGATCGTGCTGCAGACCGCGCCGCACATCGGCAACACCGGCATGAACGACGAAGACACGGAGTCACGCCGGATCTGGGTCGCCGGCTACATCGTCCGCGATCCCTCACGCGTCGTGTCGAACTGGCGCGCGAATGCCTCGCTCGACGACATCCTGGTCCAGGACGGCATCGTCGGGATCAGCGGCATCGACACCCGGTCGATCACCCGCCACATCCGCTCTGCCGGATCCATGCGCGGCGGCGTCTTCTCCGGCACGGATGCCGAGCTCGACCCCGAGGAACAGCTCCGGATCGTCCGCGAGGCCCCGCAGATGGCAGGTCGCAACCTGTCGGCCGAGGTCTCCGTCGACAGCGTCGAGATCACGCCGGCTGTGGGGGAGCGGATCGGCAACCTCGCCGTGCTCGACCTCGGCGTGAAGCAGGCCACGATCCTCAACCTCGCCGCCCGCGGATTCGAGGTGCACGTGCTCCCGCAGGACGTGGGCATCGACGACATCCGCGCCATCGACCCGGTCGCGGTGTTCTACTCGAACGGTCCCGGTGACCCCGCGGCATCCGGCGATCATGTCGAATTGCTGCGTGCCGTGCTCGACGACGGGCTCCCGTTCTTCGGCATCTGCTTCGGCAACCAGCTCCTCGGCCGCGCCCTGGGCCTCGGCACCTACAAGCTGCCCTTCGGCCACCGCGGCATCAACCAGCCGGTGCTGGACAAGACCACGGGTCGCGTGGAGATCACGGCCCACAACCACGGCTTCGCTGTCGACGCGCCCCTGGAGGGCTCATTCGACAGCCCGAACGGCTACGGCAAGGTCGAGGTCAGTCACGTCGGGTTGAACGACAACGTGGTCGAAGGCCTCCGCGCTCTCGACATCCCCGCGTTCTCGGTGCAGTACCACCCGGAGGCCGCGGCCGGACCGCACGACGCCAACTACCTCTTCGACCGGTTCCGTGACCTGGTCATCGCGACCCAGAAGGACAGCAAGTAATGCCCAAGCGCGACGACATCAACTCCGTCCTCGTCATCGGCTCCGGCCCGATCGTCATCGGCCAGGCCTGCGAGTTCGACTACTCCGGCACCCAGGCGTGCCGCGTGCTGCGCGAGGAGGGTGTCCGGGTCATCCTGGTCAACTCCAACCCGGCCACCATCATGACCGACCCCGATTTCGCGGACGCGACCTACATCGAGCCGATCACGTGGCAGGTCATCGAGACGATCATCGCGAAGGAGCGCCCCGACGCGATCCTGCCGACGCTCGGTGGTCAGACCGCGCTGAACGCCGCGATCGAGCTGCACAACCACGGGATCCTGGAGAAGTACGACGTCGAGCTGATCGGCGCGAGCTTCGAGGCGATCAACAAGGGCGAGGACCGCCAGATCTTCAAGCAGCTCGTCCTCGACGCCGGCGCCGATGTCGCCGACTCGCGGATCGCGCACACGATGGACGAGGTCCTCGCCGCAGCCGACGAGCTCGGCTACCCGCTCGTGGTCCGCCCCAGCTTCACCATGGGCGGCCTGGGTTCCGGCTTCGCGTACGACGAGAACGACCTCCGCCGCATCGCCGGCGCGGGACTCCGCGACTCGCCCACGACCGAGGTGCTCCTGGAGGAGTCGATCCTCGGCTGGAAGGAGTACGAGCTCGAGCTCATGCGCGACACGTCCGACAACACGGTCGTGGTCTGCTCGATCGAGAACGTCGACCCGGTCGGCGTGCACACGGGTGACTCGATCACCGTGGCCCCGGCGCTGACGCTCACCGACCGCGAGTACCAGAAGCTCCGCGACATCGGAATCGACATCATCCGCGCGGTCGGTGTGGACACCGGCGGCTGCAACATCCAGTTCGCGGTCAACCCGGAGAACGGGCGCATCATCGTCATCGAGATGAACCCGCGCGTGTCCCGCTCTAGTGCCCTCGCGTCGAAGGCCACCGGCTTCCCGATCGCCAAGCTCGCGGCCAAGCTCGCGCTCGGCTACCGGCTCGACGAGATCCCGAACGACATCACCGGAGTCACGCCGGCGAGCTTCGAGCCCACGCTCGACTACGTCGTGGTGAAGGTGCCGCGCTTCGCGTTCGAGAAGTTCCCCGCCGCCGACGCGACGCTGACGACCACCATGAAGTCGGTCGGCGAGGCGATGGCGATCGGCCGCAACTACGCGACCGCGCTGCAGAAGGCGCTCCGCTCGCTCGAGAAGCGCGGCTCCAGCTTCCACTGGGGAGTCGAGGACCGCACGGTGGAGGAATTGCTGGAGATCTCCCGGATCCCCACCGACGGCCGCATCGTCACGCTCCAGCAGGCCCTGCGCAAGGGCGCGACGATCGAGCAGGCTTTCGACGCGACGGCGATCGACCCGTGGTTCCTCGACCAGATCGTCTTGATCAACGAGGTCGCCGAGATCGTGCGCACTGCGCCCGAACTGGATGCTGCCACGCTGCGCTACGCGAAGGAGCACGGTTTCTCCGATGCGCAGCTCGCCGAGCTGCGCGGCACGACCGAGCCGGAGGTGCGCGGCGTGCGACACGGCCTCGGCATCCGCCCGGTGTACAAGACGGTCGACACCTGCGCGGGGGAGTTCCCCGCTCTCACGCCGTACCACTACTCCAGCTACGACTTCGAGACCGAGGTCGCTCCCTCCGAGCGCACCAAGGTCGTCATCATCGGCTCGGGGCCGAACCGCATCGGGCAGGGTGTCGAGTTCGACTACTCCTGCGTGCACGCGTCGTTCGCACTGTCGGATGCCGGCTTCGAGACCGTCATGGTCAACTGCAACCCGGAGACGGTCTCGACCGACTACGACACATCGGACCGCCTGTACTTCGAGCCGCTCACGCTCGAGGACGTGCTCGAGGTCCTCGACGCGGAGGCAGCGAGCGGAACCATCCTCGGCGTCGTCTGCCAGCTCGGCGGTCAGACTCCGCTGGGTCTCGCCAAGGGCATCGAAGCGGCCGGCTACCAGGTGCTGGGCACGAGCCCGGCGGCCATCGACCTGGCGGAGGAGCGGGAGCTCTTCTCGCGTCTGCTCGATGACGCGGGTCTCGTGGCCCCGCGCAACGGCACCGCGATCGACGTCGACGGCGCCGTGCGCATCGCCGAGGAGATCGGGTACCCGGTCCTGGTGCGCCCGAGCTTCGTGCTCGGCGGCCGCGGAATGGAGATCGTCTACGACACCGCGTCGCTGCGCGACTACTTCGTGCGCACGGCCGGCGAGGTCATCATCGAGGAGGGCAAGCCGCTCCTCGTCGACCGCTTCCTCGACGACGCGATCGAGCTCGACGTGGACGCGCTCTACGACGGCACCGACCTGTACATCGGCGGCGTCATGGAGCACCTGGAGGAGGCCGGCATCCACTCCGGCGACTCCAGTTGCACGCTGCCTCCGGTCTCGCTCGGACGCACCGACGTCGATCGGGTGCGGGAGGCGACGCTCGCCATCGCGAAGGGCGTCGGCGTGCGCGGTCTGCTGAACGTGCAGTTCGCGATCAGCGCCGGCGTGCTCTACGTGATCGAGGCGAACCCCCGCGCCAGCCGTACCGTGCCCTTCGTCTCCAAGGCCCTCGGGATCCCGATGGCGAAGGCCGCGAGCCGGGTGATGACCGGTTCCACGATCGCCGAGCTGCGTGCCGAGGGGATGCTGCCGCAGCAGGACGGTTCGCGTGTCCCGCTCGGCGCCCCGGTCTCGGTCAAGGAGGCCGTGCTGCCCTTCAAGCGCTTCCGCACCGCTGATGGCAAGACCGTCGATTCGATCCTCGGCCCGGAGATGCGCTCCACCGGCGAGGTCATGGGGATCGATCGCGACTTCCCGACTGCTTTCGCGAAGAGCCAGGCCGCGGCCTACGGCGGAATGCCCACCTCGGGGACCGTGTTCATCTCGGTCGCCGACTCGGACAAGCGCGCAGTGATCCTGCCGGCGCACCGCCTCCAGCAGCTGGGCTTCACGATCGTCGCGACCGAGGGCACCGCCGAGATCCTGTCGCGCAACGGCATCGCGGTCACGGTCGTCGAGAAGTACAGCGCGACCCAGGAGTCCGGCGCGACGAACATCGTCGACCTCATCAACGAGGGCGCGATCGACATCGTCGTGAACACGCCGTCGGGAGGTGCCGCTCGCGCGGATGGGTACGAGATCCGTGCGGCGGCAGTCGCTGCGGACAAGGCGCTGTTCACCACGATGGCGGTGCTCGGCGCCGCCGTGAGCGGGATGGATGCCGCGCACGAGGGCTTCCAGGTCAAGAGTCTTCAGGAGTACGCGATCGATCGGGCGGCTGCACTATGACACAGAGCTTCGGCGAGCGGCTCCGTGGCGCATTGCGCGCCCACGGTCCCCTCTGCGTCGGCATCGATCCGCACGCGGCATTGTTGGACTCGTGGAGCCTTCCTCAGACGGCCGACGGCGTGCGCTCCTTCGGACTGCGCGTCGTCGAGGCGGCAGCAGAGCAGGTGGGTGTCGTAAAACCACAGGTGTCGTTCTTCGAGCGATTCGGCTCTCGCGGGTATGCGGCTCTGGAAGACCTCCTGGCGGCCGCACGCGCTGCGGGGCTTCTGATCATCGCGGACGCCAAGCGCGGCGACCTCGACACGACCATGGCAGCATACGGCGAAGCGTGGTTCGCACCCGGATCACCGCTGGAGGCGGATGCGCTGACCGTGAGCCCCATCCTGGGTCCGGATTCCCTGCGCGACGTGTTGGCCAGAGCCATCGCAGCTGGCAAAGGAGCGTTCGTGCTCGGGGCGACGAGCAACCCGGACGGCGAGATCGTGCAGCGGGCGCTCACGGTCGACGCAGGTGCCGGAGAGAACGAGAGCGTCGCGCGCCGCGTTGCGCGTGAGGTCGCCGCGCTGGACACAGGGGAGCGCGATGGGGACGCCCTCGGGTCGATCGGGCTCGTGATAGGCGCGACGATCGATCGCTCCCGATTCGGACTCGACGACGCGGTTCTCGCTTCGATGCCGATTCTGGCACCGGGGTTCGGCGCGCAGGGCGCAGAACCCGCCGACCTGATCACGCGTTTCGGCGCCCTCAGCGGCAACGTGCTCGCCAGCGAGAGTCGTAGCATCCTCTCTGCGGGGCCGTCC
This sequence comes from Microbacterium sp. PMB16, assembly GCF_051294855.1. Classification (GTDB taxonomy): domain Bacteria; phylum Actinomycetota; class Actinomycetes; order Actinomycetales; family Microbacteriaceae; genus Microbacterium. Next base: position 3,341,187 of record NZ_CP145908.1, on the reverse strand, counting down.
GGTATCGCTGATCGCATCGGACAGCGCGCTGCCCTTTACCAGGAGATCCACGGTGGCTGAAGCAGAGAAGCGGACGGTACCCGAGGTCGACCGGGTCGCCGCAGCGCGCCGTGCCGTGGAACGTCGCCGCGCGCGCGCCGCTCTCAAGCGCGACCTGACCACGCGCGTCGTGACGCCTCAGGAGGTGCTGCATAGAGCCACTGCGGATGCCGAGTCCGTCGAGGGTTCGATGCGCATCACCGACTTCCTGCTGGCACTCCCCGCGATCGGTGCGGGGAAGCGCGATCGCATCCTGGAAGATCTGCAGATCTCTCCGGTGAAGCGGTTGGGCGGCCTCGGTGCGCGCCAGCGCCGGGTGCTCGAAGACTGGCTCGACGGGCGATTCCCGGTGCTCGAGCCGCGCGGCGCGCGAAGCCGTCTGCTCGTGCTCGCCGGGCCAACGGCCGTCGGCAAGGGCACGGTGGCCGCTCACATCCGCGAGCACAATCCCGAGATACATCTGTCCGTCTCCGCGACGACGCGACCGCCGCGACCCGGCGAGGTCGACGGAGTGCACTACTACTTCGTGGACGACGCCGAGTTCGATCGGCTGATCGCGGCCGACGAGCTGCTCGAGTACGCGGTGGTGCACAACCGTTCGCGCTACGGCACGCCGCGTGCTCCGATCGACGAGGCGCTGGCCGCGGGCAAGACCGTCCTGCTCGAGATCGACCTGCAGGGCGCCCGCCAGGTGCGCAAGGCCGAACCCGCCGCGACGCTCATCTTCCTGCTGCCTCCAAGCTGGGACGAACTGGTGCATCGGCTGGTCGGCCGAGGCACCGAAGAGGCCGAGGAACGGGCGCGCAGACTGCGCACGGCGAAGGTCGAACTCGCCGCTCAGAACGAGTTCGACCACCTGATCGTGAACGAGGACGTCGCCGCCGCGGCCCACGAGGTCGTAGAATTGTCAGTGAGCTCTGCGCGCTGAGTCCTTTCGCGCCCGCAGCACCCGTCTTCGCGACGATCCCGTCGCCTGATCAGGAGGTCCACCATGGCCGGACACCACACCAACGGAATCATCGATCCCCCCATCGACAACCTGCTCGACCGTGTCGACTCGAAGTACGAGCTGGTCATCTACGCCGCCAAGCGCGCGCGTCAGATCAACGACTACTACTCCGACCTGCACGAGGGCAACCTCTTCGACAACGTCGGCCCGCTCGTCGACTCGTCCGTCGAGGACAAGCCGCTGACGATCGCTCTGCACGAGATCAACGAGGACAAGCTGCGCCTGCGTCACGCAGAGTGATATTCGACGGCCGCGCCCCCGCTCTGTCGGAGGCGCGGTCCAGAATGGGTGCAACACCCCTTCCACCGTCCGTCCCCGTTCTGGAGCATCGATGAGCGCCCTGCGTCTGTTCACGTCCGAGTCCGTCACCGAAGGGCACCCGGACAAGATCTGCGACCAGATCTCGGACAGCATCCTCGACGGGCTCATCGCGAAGGACAGGGACTCGCGCGTCGCGGTGGAGACGCTCGTCACCACCGGACTGGTCCACGTCGCCGGCGAGATCCGCACCGACGCCTACGTCGACATCCCGACGATCGTCCGCCAGGTGGTCAGCGGCATCGGCTACACCTCGAGCGAGACCGGTTTCGACGGCGCCTCGTGCGGCGTCAGCGTTTCCGTGGGGGAGCAGTCCTCCGACATCGCCCACGGCGTCGACAACGCGCAGGAGCATCGCGACGGCTCGTCGATCGACCCGCTCGACGGACTCGGTGCCGGCGATCAGGGCATCATGTTCGGCTTCGCCACGAACGAGACCCCGCAGCTGATGCCGATGGCCGCGTGGACCGCGCACCGCATCGCCGAGCGCCTCACCGAGGTGCGACGCAGCGGCCTGCTGCCGTTCCTGCGCCCTGACGGCAAGACCCAGGTCACGCTCGGCTACGAGGGCTTCACGCCGAAGACCGTCGACGCCGTCGTGCTCTCGACCCAGCATCACCCCGACATCTCGCAGGACGAGCTCAAGGCTCAGGTGCGCGAGCACGTGATCGATCCGATCCTCGCGAACACCGGCCTCGACCTCGGCGCCGTCACCCACTACATCAACCCCGCTGGGCCGTTCGTCACCGGTGGCCCCAAGGGAGACGCCGGACTCACGGGCCGGAAGATTATCATCGACACCTACGGCGGCGCGGCTCGGCATGGCGGCGGTGCTTTCAGCGGCAAGGACCCGTCGAAGGTCGACCGCTCCGGCGCGTACGCCACCCGCTGGGTCGCCAAGAACGCGGTGGCCGCCGGGTTGGCAGAACGCCTCGAGGTGCAGGTCGCGTACGCGATCGGCGTCGCGCGGCCCGTGGGACTCTACGTCGAGACCTTCGGCACCGGAGCGGTCTCCGACGACGTCATCATCAGCGCGATCGAGCAGGTGTTCGATCTGCGTCCGCAGGCCATCATCGAGCAGCTCGATCTCCTGCGCCCGATCTACGCCCAGACCGCCGCCTATGGCCACTTCGGCCGTGAGCTGCCCGACTTCACGTGGGAGCGCACCGACCGCGTCGAAGAGCTGCGCCGCGCTGCCGGGCTCTGACAGGGCCTCGGTCCTGATGGCTTCCGAGAGCCGGCGCATCGCGCGCGTGCTCCTCGACTCACCTCTTCCGCAGCTCGATCGACTCTTCGACTACTCGCTGCCTGCCGAATTCGGCGATGTCCCGCTCGGTGTGCGCGTGCGAGTGCCGCTGCGCACCGCGGGGCGTGTGATCGACGGATACATCGTCGAGATCGACACGGAGGACGACGCGGATCGGCCCCTCTCCGAGGTCGAGAGCGTCGTCTCCGACGCCGCAGTTCTCCCGGAGCGACTGCACCGCCTTGCGCGGCGGGTCGCCGACCGGGCCGCCGGATCCGCATCCGATGTTCTGCGCCTGGTGATCCCCAAGCGTCAGGTCCGAGTCGAGAAGGCCTGGACCGCCGACACGCCTGCGGTCAGCCTCGACGACGACGCCGCTGAGCGCGCGCGCGCGACCCTGGCGATGTACGACGGCCTCGAGAGCGTGCTGGATGAGCGCGGCCGTGCCGCGGTGGAGGCGATGCCGCAGCTCCGAGACGGGACACCCGGGTGGTCGCAGCTGCTCGCGGCTTCTGCGGCACGGATGCTGGCGACCGGGCGATCGTCGATCGTGGTGGTTCCGGATCACCGCGACCTGGACCAGCTGCTCGCCTCGCTCGAACTCCTCGTTCCGGACGGGGCTGTCGTGCGGCACGACTCCCGGCAGTCCAATCCGGATCGCTATCGCGCGTTCCTCCGCACGCTCGAAGAGGCCCCCTGCATCGTCGTGGGCAACCGATCCGCCGTGTATGCCCCGGTGGATGCGGGACTCGTCGCGATCTGGGACGACGGTGATCCGCTCCTCGGTGAGATGCTCGCCCCGTACGTGAACGCTCGAGACGCGGCACTCCTTCGACAGGAACTGGAGCAGTCGGCTCTTCTCTTCGTCGGGCACACTCGCACCACCGATGTCGAGCGGCTCGTCGCCCATGGCTGGCTGCGAGACGTGCGCGCGACGCGGCGGGTGCTCCCGAAGGTCGTGCTCAGCACGCCGCACGAGATGGAACAGCCGACCGCGCAACGGATGCCGTCGTCGGCGTTCCTGGCCGCCCGCAACGCCGCCGCCGAGGGGCCGGTGCTGGTCCAGGTGTCCCGCCCCGGGTTCGCTCCGTCGCTCGTGTGCGCCGAATGCCGCGCTCCCGCGCGCTGCGCGCACTGCGGCGGTCCGCTCGGCGCCCGGCACCGTGGCGCTGTCCCGGTGTGCGGCTGGTGCGGCAGGGGAGCACGCGCGTGGGCCTGCCCGACCTGCTCCTCCACGAAGCTGCGCCTGGCGTCTTCGGGCAGTGAACGCACCGCCGACGAGCTCGGCCGTGCCTTTCCCGGCATCCGGGTCATCGTGGCCGACAGCGCGCACCCCGTTGAGCGCGTCGACGCCAAGCCGGCGCTCGTCGTCGCGACACGTGGCGCGGAGCCCCTGGCCGTCGGCGGCTACCGAGCTGTCGTGCTGCTCGACGGGCCGCGGATGCTGCAGGCCCCTGACCTGCGTGTCGGTGAGTCATGCCTGCGCTGGTGGTCGAATGCTGCCGCCCTCGCGGCACCCGGTGCACCCATCCACCTGGTCGGTGTGGACGGCACGGTCGCTCGGGCTCTCGCCACGTGGAACCATGCCGGGTACGCCCGTTCGGAGCTGGAGAGCAGGGCCCCGCTGCACATGCCACCGACCGCCCGCGTCGCTCTGGTCGAGGGTTCGGCGGCCGCCGTGTCGCGCGCGCTGATCGCCCTCGGGGAACTATCGCTTCCCCCCGACGCGGTCCTCGGCCCTGTGCCCGTCGACTCCGACGACTTCCCGCCGAGGGTGCGCGCTCTCGTCCGCTTCGACTACGGCGCAGGCAGCCGCGTGGCCACCACTCTGCGCGCGGCCGTCGTCGCCGAAGCGGTGAACGGTCACCGCGGTCGCGGACAGACGAAGAACACGCTCTCCGTCCGTCTCGATATCCTCGATCCAGAGCTCTGACCCTTCCGGAGAACCTTCATGCGCCTCGTCTTCGCCGGCACACCCGCTGCCGCTGTGCCCACATTGCAGCGTCTGGCGACGGTGCACGAGATCGTCGCGGTCGTCACCCGCCCCGACGCACCGCTCGGCCGCAAGCGGGTGCTCACGCCGTCGCCGGTGGCTCAGGCGGCCGCGGAACTCGGCCTTCCCGTGATCAAAGCGGCCCGGCTCGATGCCGATGCGACCGCAGAGATCGTCGCGCTGCAGCCGGAACTCGGTGTGATCGTCGCGTACGGCGGCCTGGTACGTGAGCCGCTCCTCTCGGCACCGGATGCCGGCTGGATCAACCTGCACTTCTCGCTGCTGCCGGCGTGGCGGGGTGCCGCCCCCGTGCAGCGCGCGCTCATCGCGGGCGACGAGGTGCTCGGTGCGAGCGTTTTCCAGCTCGTCGCCGAACTCGACGCCGGCGACGTGTTCGCTTCGCGTCCTGTCGATGTGCCGGCCGGCGCGACCGCCGACGTCGCGCTCGATGCACTCGCCGTCGACGGCGCCGAGCTCACGTCCGACGTCGTCGCGGCGATCGCCAGCGGCACGGCTCGGGCGCTCCCTCAGCAGGGGACTGCCACTGTCGCGCCCAAGCTCTCCCTCCTCGATGGGCTCCTCGACTGGGCGCAGCCGGTGGAGGCGATCTACGCGCGGTTCCGCGGGGTGACGCCGGAGCCAGGTGCGCACACGACCATCGCCGGAGCGCGGCTGAAGATCCTCGATGCCGCCCCCGCGGATGACGCGGAGCCCCTCGAGCCCGGCGTCATCGTCGGCACGAAGACGACGCTGCTCATCGGCACGGCCTCGTCGCCACTGGCCGTGTCGCGTGTGCAGCCGGCGGGCAAAGGTGCGATGAACGCCGTCGACTGGTGGCGGGGCCAGCACGGCACGGAAGAACTGCGAGCAGGATCATGACCGGACCGGAGCAGGGACGAGCACCGCGCCGCTCGCGTGGCGAGCAGAGGCCGACGGGTGCACGGCGGTCGGGCGGATCGCGAAAGCCGAACGACGCGTCCTCCGGACAGCGCGGACCGTCGCGAACAGTTCAGCCGGCACGCCGTGTCGCCTTCGACGTTCTTCACGCGGTATCGGACTCCGACGCCTACGCGAACCTGCTGTTGCCGGCAGCGATCGCCGACGCCGGCCTTTCCCCGCAGGACGCCGCGCTCGCGACCGAACTGACCTACGGCACACTGCGACGCCGGGGGTTCTACGACGCGATCATCGCGTCGGCGGCCGACCGCGCGGCCGACAGCATCGATTCGGCGGTGCTCGACGCGCTTCGGCTCGCCGTGCACCAGTTGTTCGCCACGCGCGTCGCCCCGCACGCGGCTGTGAACGAGTCCGTGAACCTGGTGGCGACGGTCTCCGGCCGCGGGGCGTCGAGCTTCGCGAACGCCGTGCTCCGGCGCATCACCCGCGAGACGCCGGAACAGTGGCAGGAGCGGATCGAGCAGGATGCCCGCTCCGACGACGAGCGGCTCGCGCTGCGCTCCGCGCACCCGGTCTGGATCATTCGCGCACTGCGTCGTGCCTTGGCCGCGGAAGGACGCGCGGAGGAGCTCGAAGCGCTCCTCGAAGCGGACAACGCTTCGCCCGAGGTCACGCTGGTGGCGCTGCCGGGGCTCGCGGAGGCCGCCGAGCCCCGTCGGCCCTTCGCCGCCACCGCCTTCGGCTCACCGGGAGGCGACCCACGGCGATCGGTCACGGCATCCGGCGGCACGGTCCGCGTGCAGGACGAGGGGTCGCAGCTGGTCGCTCTCGCGCTGGCCGACGCCCTCCCGATTCGCGAGGGGGAGCGCTGGCTCGACCTCTGCGCCGGGCCCGGAGGAAAGACTGCGCTGCTGGCGGCGATCGCCCGTCAGCACGGGGCCGTGCTCGAGGCCAATGAGATCGTGCCGACCCGTGCCCGGCTGGTGCGCAACGCGCTCCGTGCCGTCCCCGGCGACGTCGTCGTGCACGAGCAGGACGGCCGTGAGTTCGCCGCGAGCCGTGCGGGGCAGTTCGACCGGATCCTCGTCGATGCTCCCTGCACCGGACTCGGCGCGCTGCGTCGACGCCCCGAAGCGCGGTGGAGGAAGATTCCGGCAGACGTCGCCGAGCTCGTGCCGCTGCAGGTGGATCTTCTGACGTCCGCGCTCGAAGCACTCGCGCCCGGGGGAGTCGTCGCCTACGTGACCTGTTCGCCGCACCTCGCCGAGACGGTGGGCGTGGTGCAGGAAGTGCTGCGCGGCCGCGGCGACATCGTCGAACTCGATGCACGCGCGGTGGTGTCGCATCTCGCACAGTCGCCGATCGACCTGGCGGAAGCTGGACGGTCGGGTTCCGGCAGTGCTCAGCTCTGGCCGCATCGACATGGCACCGACGCCATGTTCCTCGCGCTCCTGCAGCGCGAGGGTTCCGCGACCGACCGACCGAAGGAAGACTAGGACCGTGGATCTCCCCAGCGCCCCGCGCATCAACCCCAGCATCCTGGCCGCCGACTTCGTGAACCTGCAGGCCGATCTCGCCCGGATCTCGTCGGCCGACTTCGCCCACGTCGACGTGATGGACAACCATTTCGTGCCGAACCTGACGTTCGGGCCGCAGATGGTCGAGCGCATCCAGGCGACCAGCCCCATCCCGCTCGACGTGCACCTCATGATCACCGATCCGGATCAGTGGGCTCCCGGCTATGCCGAGCTCGGCGCTGCGAGCGTCACGTTCCACCTCGAGGCCGCCGCAGACCCGATCGCTCTCGCGCGCCGGCTTCGCGACATCGGTTCCCGCGCGGGCATCGCGATCAAGCCCGACACCCCGGCGGACGGCCTCTATTCGGTCCTGGAGGAGTTCGATCAGATTCTGGTGATGACGGTCGAGCCCGGCTTCGGCGGCCAGGGTTTCATGTCGGAGACGATGCCGAAACTGCGCGCTCTCGCGGAGGAGGCCCGCCGTCGCGGGTCTCAGGTGTGGCTGCAGGTCGACGGCGGCATCTCGGACAGCACCATCGAGATGGCAGCCGCCGCAGGCGCCGATACCTTCGTCGCCGGATCAGCCGTGTACGGAGCGGACGACATCGAGGCGGCCGTCACCCGGCTCAGGGACCGCGCGCGAGCCGCTAGCCTTGAGAGGTGAAGACTTTCGACGAGCTGTTCGCCGAGCTCAGCGTCAAGGCCGAGACCCGTCCTGAGGGATCTCGCACCATCGCCGAGCTCGACGGCGGCGTGCACACGATCGGCAAGAAGATCGTCGAAGAGGCCGCCGAGGTCTGGATGGCGTCCGAGTACGAGTCCGACGAAGCCGCTGCGGAGGAGATCTCGCAGCTGCTCTACCACCTGCAGGTCATGATGCTCGCAAAGGGTCTCAGCCTGCAGGACGTCTACCGACATCTGTGATGCGCTCCGTTCTCACTCCTTCGAACTGAAAGCCGTCCATGCTGCGCATCGCTGTTCCGAATAAGGGCTCTCTCTCCGAGACCGCCGCCGACATGCTCGCCGAGGCGGGCTACGCCGGTCGTCGAGACCCCAAGACCCTCCACGTCGTCGACGCCGAGAACGACGTCGAATTCTTCTTCCTCCGGCCCAAGGACATCGCCACGTATGTGGGCTCCGGTGCCATCGACGTCGGCATCACCGGTCGCGATCTCCTCCTGGATGCGCGGATGCCGGGCGCGCGCGAGATCGAGGCGCTCGGCTTCGCCGACTCCACCTTCCGCTTCGCCGCCCCTGCCGGAAAATACACCGATGTGTCCGAGCTCGACGGTCTGCGCATCGCGACCTCGTACCCGGGACTGGTCGACGCCTTCCTCGACGAGCGTGGCATCGCCGTCGATCTGGTCCCGCTCGACGGTGCCGTGGAGTCCGCGGTGCGCCTCGGCGTCGCGGATGCCGTCGCCGACGTCGTGGAGACGGGCACCACTCTTCGCCAGGCTGGGCTCGACGTGTTCGGACCGGTGATCCTGCAGTCCGAGGCCGTCCTGATCGCGGGTCCGGTCGACGCCGAAGGGTCGGAGATCCTGCTGCGCCGACTCCAGGGCGTCATGGTCGCGCGGCGATTCGTGATGATCGACTACGACCTGCCGGTCGCCCTGCTCGATGACGCCGTGAAGATCGCCGGTGGCGTGGAATCGCCGACCGTGTCTCCGCTGCGCGACCCGGAATGGGTCGCCGTGCGCGTCATGGTCGCCCGATCCAGGGTCAATCACGTGATGGATGCCCTCTATGTGCTGGGCGCACGGGCGATCCTCGTCACCGCCATCCACAACGCGAGGCTCTGATGACGCTCGCGAGCCGCGTCATCCCGTGCCTGGACGTGGCCGACGGCCGCGTCGTCAAGGGCGTCAACTTCGAGAACCTGCGTGACATGGGCGATCCGGTCGAACTCGCCCGGCACTATGCGGCGCAGGGAGCCGACGAGATCACCTTCCTCGACGTGACCGCGACCGTCGACGCGCGCGCCACGACGTACGATGTGGTGCAGCGCACCGCCGAGCAGGTGTTCGTGCCGCTGACGGTGGGCGGGGGAGTGCGCAGCGTCGACGACGTCGCGCGGCTGCTCGCCGTCGGCGCCGACAAGGTCGGCGTGAACTCCGCCGCGATCGCGCGTCCCGACCTGGTCGGAGAGATCGCCGATCGCTTCGGCGCTCAGGTGCTCGTGCTCTCGCTCGATGTGAAGCGCGCCGACACGACACCGTCGGGCTTCGTCGTCACCACGCACGGCGGGCGCACACAGACGACCCTCGACGCTCTCGCCTGGGCGCGAGAGGCCGCCGAGCGCGGCGCCGGCGAACTGCTCGTGAACTCGATCGACGCGGACGGCACGCGCGACGGCTTCGATCTCGAACTCGTCCGACTCATGCGAGAGATCGCGACGGTCCCGGTGATCGCCTCCGGCGGCGCGGGGAAGGCAGCGGACTTCGCCCCGGCCATCAAAGCGGGAGCGGATGCCGTGCTCGCTGCGAGTGTCTTCCACACCGGCGCCCTCACGGTCGGCGACGTCAAGGACGCACTGCGCGCGGAAGGGGTGCTGGTCCGGTGAGTGATCTCGAGGAGCGCATCGCGAAGGTCGTGTTCAACGCCGACGGCCTCGCCCCGGTGATCGTGCAGGCTTCGGACACCCATGAAGTGCTGATGCTCGCATGGGTCGATGCCGAAGCGCTGCGCCGCACGTTGACATCGGGTCGGGCCACGTACTGGTCGCGCTCGCGTCAGGAGTACTGGCGCAAGGGCGACACCTCCGGCCACATCCAGGTCGTCCGGGAAGCACGGCTCGACTGCGACGGCGACGCGGTCCTGCTCCTGGTGGACCAGACCGGGCCCGCGTGCCACACCGGCACGCGCACCTGCTTCGACACGACAGACCTCGAGGCGGTCGCGGGGACGGCGGCCCAGTGACCTTCGCACGGCGCGGCCGCTCGATCGCCGTCTCCGGTTTCCTCCTCGCCGGGGCCATCGGCATCATCTCGTCCACGCAGACCTGGCTGACGGTCGAACGAGCCGACGCGGGCGAGGCCATCCTGGTGCCCGGTGCGTCCGCCCTCGTACTGCTCGCGCCGCTGAGCCTCGCGGTGCTGGCCCTCGGGGCCGCGCTGTCGATAGCTGCGAAGGTCGTGCGCCTCGTCTTCGGAGTGCTCGCCGGCGTGGCATCCGTGTTCCTCGGCTGGTCGACGCTCCAGGTGCTCCTCACCGCACCGCTCAGCGCCGTGGCCCCGGCGGTGACCGAGGCCACCGGCCTCGCCGGCGGCGATGCTCTGAGTGACGTGGTCCAGGCGATCGTCCCCTCGGCATGGCCGGCCATCGCGCTGGTCGGCTGGGTGATCCTGCTGGCGGCATCCGTCGTCGTCCTGCTGACGTGGCGAGGCTGGAAGACCGGTGGCCGCCGTTACCGCACCGACACCGCCGAGCACACCCCTCACGAAGGGCCCGTGGACGCGGTCGATTCCTGGGACGACCTGTCCCGCGGAACCGATCCGACACGGTGACCCCGATAGACTGAATCCCGCCCCGCACGTCGTCCCCGGAGGAAACATGACCAACCCGATCGCCGACCCCGGCCACGGACACTCGCCCGCGGCATGGACCGCTGTCGTGATCATGCTCGTCGGCTTCACCGCCGCCACCGTCGCATTCTGCTTCGAGCAGCCCCTCCTGGTCTGGATCACCGCGGCGCTCATCCCGATCGGCGCGATCGTCGGCTGGGTTCTCGCCCGCGCCGGTTACGGCGTGAAGGGTCCGAAGTACTCTCCGAAGGCACACTAATGGTGCTCGCCGACCTGACGGCCGGCGCTGTCGCAGACGCAGAGCGTCGCGCCCTGTCGCGCCCTCTCGCCGTGGTCGAACGTGAGGCTCTCGCGCGCCCCGCCGCGAAAGATGCTCTGGCGTTCCTCGCGCCCGCCGAGCGCGTGAAGATCATCGCCGAGGTGAAGCGCGCGAGCCCATCGCGTGGGACTCTCGCCGAGATCCCCGATCCCGCTCTGCAGGCATCGCTCTACGAGACCGGGGGAGCGTCCGCGATCAGCGTCCTCACTGAGGAGCGCCGATTCGGCGGGAGTCTCGCCGACCTCGAGGCCGTCACCGCCCGCGTATCGCTCCCGGTGCTGCGCAAGGACTTCATCGCCAACCGCTATCAGGTGCTCGAAGCGCGTGCAGCGGGCGCGGATCTCGTGCTGCTGATCGTCGCCGGGCTCGAGCCTGCGGTGCTCCGCGACCTGTTCGGCTTCATCACCGAACTCGGCATGACGCCCCTGGTGGAGACCCACTCGGCCGACGAGCTGGAGGCGGCGATCGATCTCGGCGCTCCGCTCATCGGCGTCAATGCGCGGGATCTGAAGACCCTCGAGCTCGATCGCGACCTGTTCGGCCGTCTCGTCGACCGCATCCCCGACACTGCCGTGAAGATCGCGGAGTCCGCGGTGCTCACTCCCGATGATGTGGTGCACTACCGCTCCGCGGGCGCCGACGTCGTCCTGATCGGCGAGGCACTGGTCACCGGTGATCCCGTCGCCACCCTCAAGCGTTTCCTGGAGGCATCGTGAGTCTGCGCGATCAGCACGGACCCTACTTCGGCGACTTCGGCGGACGGTACATGCCCGAGTCCCTCATCGCCGCCATCGACGAGCTGACGGTGGCCTACGAGGCGGCGGTGGCCGACCCTGACTTCCGCGCCGAGCTCGCGCATCTCCTGAGTTCCTACGCCGGGCGTCCGTCTGCGATCACCGAAGTGCAGCGGTTCGCCGAGCACGCCGGCGGCGCGCGGGTGTTCCTCAAGCGGGAAGACCTCAACCACACCGGTTCGCACAAGATCAACAACGTGCTCGGCCAGGCGCTCCTCACGAAGCGGCTCGGCAAGACGCGGGTGATCGCCGAGACGGGTGCCGGTCAGCACGGGGTCGCCACCGCGACCGCCGCCGCGCTCTTCGGGCTGGACTGCACGATCTACATGGGCGAGGTCGACACCGAACGGCAGGCGCTCAACGTCGCCCGGATGCGTCTGCTCGGCGCAGAGGTCGTCCCCGTCACGTCCGGATCGCGGACGCTGAAGGATGCGATCAACGACGCGTATCGCGACTGGGTGGCATCCGTCGAGACCACCAACTACATCTTCGGCACCGCGGCAGGGCCCCACCCGTTCCCGGCGATGGTGCGCGACTTCCAGAAGATCATCGGCGAGGAGGCTCGCGCCCAGCTCCTCGAGGAGGTCGGCCGTCTCCCCGACGCCGTGCTCGCCTGCGTCGGCGGCGGATCGAACGCGATCGGCATGTTCGACGCATTCCTCGATGACGAGGGCGTCAAGCTCTACGGCGTCGAGGCGGCGGGCGACGGTGTCGACACCGAAAGGCACGCGGCCTCGATCGAGCGCGGACGCCCCGGCGTGCTGCACGGCGCGAGGACCTACGTGCTGCAGGACGACGACGGCCAGACGACCGAGTCGCACTCGATCTCTGCCGGACTCGACTACCCCGGCGTCGGCCCCGAGCACTCGTGGCTGGCCGACATCGGCCGCGCCGAGTACATCCCGGCCACCGACGACGAGGCCATGCAGGCGCTGCGTCTGCTGAGCCGCACGGAAGGCATCATCCCTGCGATCGAGTCAGCGCACGCCCTTGCCGGCGCGCTGCGCATCGGCCGCGAACTGGGCCCGGACGGCATCATCGCCGTCTGCCTCTCCGGACGCGGCGACAAGGACATGGACACCGCAGCGCGATACTTCGAGCTGTACGACGAAGCCGCCTTGGCGCATGACGTCGCCGAGGAGAGTGCTGCGGAGGCCGCGGCCTCGAAGGGGGAGCCGGAACTATGAGCCGCGTGGAACAGGCCATCGCGGCCGCACACGACGCCGGTCGCAGCGCCTTCATCGGATACCTGCCCGTCGGATTCCCCGACCTCGAGACGAGCATTCAGGCGGCCATCGCCCTCGCCGAGAACGGCGTCGACATCATCGAGCTCGGACCGCCCTACAGCGACCCGGTGATGGACGGCGCGATCATCCAGGAGGCCACGACCGCGGCACTCGCGAACGGGTTCAAGATGAAGGACCTGTTCACGGCCGTGCGTGCGATCACCGCGGCCACCGACGTCCCGGTGCTGGTGATGACCTACTGGAACCCGGTCATGCAGTACGGCGTCGATCGCTACGCCGACGATCTGCTCGCGGCAGGCGGCGCCGGACTCATCACACCCGACATCACCCCCGATGTCGCAGCGGAGTGGATCGCCGCCAGCGAGCGCACCGGTCTCGACCGTGTGTTCCTCGCCGCCCCGACCTCGACGGACGAGCGTCTCGACCTGGTGGTCAAGTCTTCGACCGGCTTCGTCTACACCGTGTCGACGATGGGCATCACGGGGGAGCGCACGGAGCTCGACCGTGCGGCCCGCACCCTGGTCGCCCGCCTGCGTGAGCACGGGGCGACGCGAGCGTGCGTGGGAATCGGCATCTCCACGGCCGCGCAGATCGCGGGCGTCTCCGAGTACGCGGACGGCGCGATCGTCGGCACCGCACTGGTCAGAGCCCTCCGAGACGGCGGCATCCCCGCTCTCGCCGAGGTCACCCGCAACCTGGCATCCGGCACGTCGTCGGAACGCCCCGATCACGAGAACTAGAATCGCACTCATGTCCCTCGCGCTCCACAGCACCTTCAACGGTGTGCTCGCCAGCATCCCGAGCCCTCCGGTGTCCTTCATCGACCTGGGCCCGATCCGGATCCACTTCTACGCGCTCTGCATCATCGCGGGCATCATCGCCGCGACGCTGCTCACCAACCGTCGCCTGACCAAGCGCGGAGCCGAGCCGTGGGTCGTCATCGACATCTCCATCCTGGCGGTGCCGCTGGCCATCATCGGCGCGCGCATCTTCCATGTGGCGACGCACCCCAACGACTACTTCGGCGAGGGGATCAACACCTGGAATCCCTTCCAGCCGGGTTCGGTGTGGGCGATCTGGGAGGGTGGCATCGCCATCTTCGGCGCTCTGATCGGCGGCGCCATCGGCGCCTACCTCGGATGCCGCTGGACCGGCATCCGCTTCTGGACGTTCGCCGACGCGCTTGCGCCCGGTCTTCTGCTGGCACAGGCCATGGGCCGCTTCGGTAACTGGTTCAACAAGGAGCTCTTCGGCCTTCCGACCGATCTGCCGTGGGGCCTCGAGATCCCCTCGGACAACTCCGCGTTCCCTCCGGGACTTCCCGAGGGCACGCTCTTCCACCCCACCTTCCTGTACGAGGTGCTCTGGAACGGCCTCGGCGTGATCGTGCTGCTGTGGCTGGGCCGCAAGCTCTTCTTCCAGTGGGGTCGCCTCTTCGCGATCTACCTGATCTGGTACAGCGCAGGACGCGTCGTGTGGGAGTCGATCCGCATCGACCCGAGCGAGATCATCCTGGGCCTGCGCAGCAACGTGCTCGCAGCGATCATCGGCGTCATCGTGGGTCTGGCCATCCTCATCGTGCAGACCCGTCGTCACCCCGGTCTCGAGCCCTCGCCCTACCAGCCGGGTCGCGGACGGACCGACGAAGGCGCTGATGTAGAATCACAGGACAATCCCTCCGATTTCGTCGACGTGAGTGAGCCTCCGTCCGAAGAAGTCACCGCAGGAGCCAGCGCCACAAGCACCGCTCCCACGGACACGGAAGGCTCCCGCTAGCCTCCTCGTCCGCGAGGAACCCACGCATCCGCCCGGCCAATGACGTCCCCGGGTCATCTGAAGATCTGAGGACGGTACCGCATGGCATCGAGCGACCTCCGCGCACCCGTCGGGCAGCATTTCCCGGCCAAGCAGGGAATGTACAACCCGGCGTTCGAGAAGGACGCCTGCGGCCTCGCCATGGTGGCGACGCTGCGCGGCACGGCCGGGCACGACATCATCGCGTTGGCGCTGCAGGCTCTTCGCAACCTCGAGCACCGTGGTGCGATCGGGTCGGATGCCGGAACCGGTGACGGCGCCGGCATCCTCACGCAGATGCCCGACGAGTTCCTGCGCGCGGTCACCGGCTTCGAGCTGCCCCCGGTGGGGGAGTATGCCGCCGGGCTCGCGTTCCTGCCGCGCGACTCGAGCGTGCGCCGGGAGCAGAAGGCCGGCATCGAGAAGATCGCCCGCGCCGAAGGACTGCGCGTGCTCGGCTGGCGCGAGGTCCCCACAGTCAACGACAACCTCGGCAAGCTCGCCGATGAGGCCCGCCCTGCCTTCGAGCAGCTCTTCGTCAGTGCCGGCGGCGGTTCGCACGCGGACGCCCCGCTCACCGACATCGCTCTCGACCGCGTCGCGTACCGACTGCGCAAGCGCGCCGGACACGAGCTCGGCGCCTACTTCGTCTCGCTCTCCAGCCGCACGCTCGGCTACAAGGGCATGGTCACGACGCTGCAGCTCGAGCCGTTCTACCCCGATCTCCAGGACGAGCGGTTCGCGTCGGAGCTCGCCGTGGTGCACTCGCGCTACTCGACGAACACGTTCCCGTCGTGGCCGCTGGCGCAGCCGCTGCGCATGCTCGCCCACAACGGCGAGATCAACACCGTCGGCGGCAACCGCAACTGGATGCGGGCCCGCCAGTCGCAGCTCGAATCCGAGCTGCTCGGCGATGTCGCGCCCCTGCTGCCGATCTGCACCGACGGTGCCAGCGACTCCGCGTCGTTCGACGAGGTGCTCGAACTCCTCACCCTCACGGGTCGCAGCCTCCCGCACGCGATCATGATGATGGTGCCGGAGGCGTACGAGAAGCAGGCCGACATCACGCCGGAGCTGCGCTCCTTCTACGAGTACCACTCGAACCAGATGGAGCCGTGGGACGGTCCCGCCGCCCTCATCTTCACCGACGGCACGCTCGTCGGCGCCACTCTCGACCGCAACGGCCTTCGTCCCGGTCGCTGGACCGAAACGACCGACGGCCTCGTCGTCATCGGCTCGGAGACCGGCGTCCTCACGTTCGAGCCCGAGCGCATCAAGCGCCGCGGACGTCTGCAGCCCGGGAAGATGTTCCTCGTCGACACCGCGCAGCGCCGCATCGTCGAGGACGAGGAGATCAAGCGCGACCTCTCCACGATGCACCCGTGGCAGGAATGGCTGGATGCCGGAGCCGTGCGGCTGGCCGACCTGCCGGAGCGCGAGCACATCGTGCACCCGCCGGCATCGATCACCCGTCGTCAGCGGACCTTCGGCTACACCGAGGAAGAGATCCGCATCCTGCTGACCCCGATGGGACAGACGGGCGTCGAGCCGCTCGGCGCGATGGGTTCGGACACGCCGATCGCGGTGCTCAGCAAGCGCCCACGCCTGCTGTTCGACTACTTCACGCAGCAGTTCGCACAGGTGACGAACCCGCCGCTGGACTCGATCCGCGAAGAGGTCGTCACGAGCCTCAAGCTGGGGCTCGGGCCCGAGAGCAACCTGCTTTCGTGGGGCCCGGAGCACACGCGCACCGTCTCACTGGACTTCCCGGTCATCGACAACGACGAGCTCGCGAAGATCCGTCACATCGACAAGGCACTGCCTGACCGCTCGAGCGTCACGATCCGCGGCCTCTACCACTTCGACTCCGGTCCCGAGTCCCTGGAGGACCGGCTCGCAGAGATGTGTGCCGAGGTCGACGCGGCGATCGAGGATGGCGCGGAGTTCATCATCCTGTCCGACCGTGACTCGAACAAGGATCTGACACCGATCCCTTCGCTGCTCATGGTCTCGGCCGTGCATCATCACCTCATCCGCCGTGAGAACCGCATGAAGGTCGGTCTCATCGTGGAGGCCGGCGATGTGCGCGAGGTCCACCATGTGGCCACGCTGATCGGGTACGGCGCTTCCGCGATCAACCCGTACCTGGCGATGGAGACGGTCGAGCACCTCGTGCGCACCGGGTACATCACCGGCATCTCGCCCGAGAAGGCCGTCAAGAATCTGATCTACGCGCTCGGCAAGGGCGTGCTCAAGATCATGTCGAAGATGGGCATCTCCACGGTCTCCTCCTACGCCGGTGCTCAGGTTTTCGAGGCAGTCGGACTCGGCCAGGAGTTCATCGACGCGTACTTCACCCGCACCGAGTCGAAGCTCGGCGGGATCGGCATCGCCGAGATCTTCGCCGAGAACCAGGCGCGTCACGATTACGCCTACCCGGAGGATGCTGCGGCACGCGCGCACGAGCGCCTGTGGACCGGCGGCGAATACCAGTGGCGTCGCGACGGATCGCCGCACCTCTTCAACCCGGAGACGGTGTTCAAGCTGCAGCATTCCACCCGGACGCGCCGCTACGACATCTTCCGGGAGTACACGAAGCTGGTCGACGACCAGGCTGCGGAGCTCAAGACGCTGCGCGGGCTGTTCTCACTCAAGACCGGTGCGCGCAAGCCCGTGCCGTTGGACGAGGTCGAACCGGTGTCCGCCATCGTCAAGCGCTTCTCCACGGGTGCGATGAGCTACGGCTCGATCTCCCGCGAAGCACACGAGACCCTCGCGGTCGCGATGAACAGCATCGGCGGCAAGTCGAACACCGGCGAGGGCGGCGAGGACACCGACCGGCTGGTCGATCCCGAGCGTCGCAGTGCGATCAAGCAGGTCGCGTCCGGTCGCTTCGGCGTGACGAGCCTCTACCTCACCGAGTCGGACGACATCCAGATCAAGCTCGCACAGGGCGCGAAGCCCGGCGAGGGCGGTCAGCTGCCGCCGACCAAGGTGTACCCGTGGGTGGCGCGCACGCGCCACGCAACGGCCGGTGTGGGGCTCATCTCCCCGCCGCCCCACCACGACATCTACTCGATCGAAGACCTGAAGCAGCTGATCTTCGACCTGAAGCGGGCGAACCCCGAAGCGCGCATCCACACCAAGCTGGTCAGCCAGTCCGGCATCGGCGCGGTGTCTGCGGGTGTCGCCAAGGCGCTCAGCGACGTGATCCTGGTGTCCGGTCACGATGGCGGCACGGGCGCGAGCCCGCTGAACTCGCTCAAGCACGCAGGTACCCCGTGGGAGCTCGGCCTGGCCGAGACCCAGCAGACCCTCATGCTCAACGGCATGCGCGATCGCGTCGTGGTGCAGGTCGACGGACAGCTCAAGACCGGCCGCGACGTGATCATCGGCGCCCTGCTGGGAGCGGAGGAGTTCGGATTCGCGACGGCTCCGCTCGTGGTGAGCGGCTGCATCATGATGCGCGTCTGCCACCTGGACACCTGCCCCGTGGGCGTCGCAACGCAGAACCCCGCGCTGCGCGAACGCTTCACCGGAAAGCCCGAGTTCGTGGTCAACTTCATGGAGTTCATCGCCGAAGAGGTGCGCGAGCTGCTCTCCGAACTCGGCTACCGCTCGATCGACGAGATCGTCGGCCGAGCCGACCTCATCGAGGTCAACGCGGCGGTCGACCACTGGAAGGCAGAGGGTCTCGACCTGAGCCCCGTGCTCGACGGTCCGGCGTTCCCGGCGGGGGAGCCGCGTCGCAGCGGCCGCACGCAGGACCACGAGCTCGAGAAGCACTTCGACGTGCAGCTCATCGACATCGCGAAAGGCGCGCTGCTCAACGGCGAACCTGTCGTGGTCGAACTGCCCATCGCGAACACCGAGCGGGCGGTCGGCACGATGCTCGGACACCAGGTCACCTCGCGCCACGGCGCAGGCGGCCTGCCGAAGGAGACCATCGACGTGACGCTGCACGGCACCGCCGGGCAGTCGCTCGGGGCGTTCCTGCCGTCCGGCATCATCCTGCGGCTCGAGGGCGACGCGAACGACTACGTGGGCAAGGGCCTCTCCGGTGGCGACATCACGATCCGTCCGCCGCGCGGCTCCACGATCGCCCCGCACGAGAACGTGATCGCCGGCAACGTCATCGGCTACGGCGCGACCTCGGGCACGATGTTCCTCTCGGGCGTGGTGGGGGAGCGGTTCCTCGTCCGCAACTCCGGTGCCACCGCGGTCGTCGAGGGCGTGGGAGACCACGCACTCGAGTACATGACCGGCGGCCTCGCCGTGATCCTCGGATCGACCGGGCGCAACTTCGGCGCCGGCATGTCAGGTGGCGTCGCATACGTGCACGCGCTCGACACCGCGAAGGTGAACGCGCAGTCGCTGGGCAGCGGAGAGCTTCTCCTCGAGGCGCTCGATCGGGCGGACCTCGAGGTGCTGCGCAGTCTGCTGGTCAGCCACGTCGAGCGCACCGCTTCGCCCCGAACATCCGCCCTTCTCGAGCGATTCGAGGAGACAGCGACCGAGTTCGTCAAGGTGCTCCCGCGCGACTTCGCGGCTGTGCGCACCATGCGCGAAGAAGCACTCGCCGAGGGGATCGACCCCGACGGCGACATCGTCTGGAACCGCATCCTGGAGGTGACCGGTGGCTGATCCCAAAGGCTTTCTGAAGGTGACCGAGCGGGAACTCCCCGCACGACGTCCGGTGCCGGTGCGCATCATGGACTGGAAAGAGGTCTACGAGCGCGGCGACAAGGCGGTGCTGCAGCGCCAGGCCGGACGCTGCATGGACTGCGGCGTGCCGTTCTGCCACTCCGGATGCCCTCTGGGCAACCTGATCCCCGAGTGGAACGACCTCACGTGGCGCGGCGAGGGCCGTGCCGCCATCGAGCGGCTGCACGCGACGAACAACTTCCCGGAGTTCACCGGCCGCCTGTGCCCTGCGCCCTGCGAGAGCTCGTGCGTGCTCGGCATCAACCAGCCGGCCGTCACGATCAAGCAGATCGAGGTCTCGATCATCGACGAGGCCTTCGCGAAGGGCTGGGTCGAGCCCGAGCCGCCCGAGCGCCTCACCGGCAAGACGGTCGCCGTCGTCGGATCCGGTCCTGCCGGGCTCGCCGCCGCACAGCAGCTCACCCGCGCCGGCCACACGGTGGCCGTGTTCGAGCGCGATGACCGGATCGGCGGACTGCTCCGCTACGGAATCCCGGACTTCAAGATGGAGAAGGGGCAGCTCGAGTCCCGCCTTCGCCAGATGCAGGAGGAAGGGACCCGCTTCCGCGCCGGCGTCGAGATCGGCAAGGACATCTCCTGGCCCGACCTGCGTGCGCGCTACGACGCGGTCGTCATCGCCACCGGCGCCACGGTGCCGCGCGACCTCCCGATCCCCGGCCGCGACCTCGACGGCGTGCACTTCGCGATGGAGTACCTCGTCGAGTCGAACCACGCGGTCGCCGGCGACAAGGTCACCGAGCAGATCACGGCCGAGGGCAAGCACGTCATCGTGATCGGTGGCGGTGACACCGGCGCCGACTGCATCGGCACCGCCCACCGTCAGGGTGCCCTGAGCGTCACCAACCTCGCCATCGGCAAGCAGCCGGGCACCGACCGTCCCGACCACCAGCCGTGGCCGATGATGCCGACCGTCTTCGAGATCGCCTCCGCGCACGAAGAGGGCGGCGAGCGGATGTTCCTTGCCTCGACCGTCGAGTTCCTCGCGAACGAGGTGGGCGAGGTGCGGGCGCTCCGCGTCGCCGAGACCGAGTACATCGACGGACGCCGCGTGCCCAAGAGCGGCACCGAGCGCGAGATCCCCGCCGACCTGGTGCTCATCGCGATGGGCTTCACCGGTCCTGAGCAGGACGGCTACACCGAAGACACCCTGCCGCAGGTCACGGATCGCGGTGCCTTCCGCCGCGACACCACCTACGAGTCCACGGTCTCCGGCGTGTTCGTTGCCGGCGACGCCGGTCGCGGGCAATCGCTCATCGTCTGGGCGATCGCCGAAGGCCGTGCCGCTGCGGCGAACGTCGATCGCTTCCTGATGGGCACCACCGTGCTTCCCGAGCCGGTCCGACCGCATGATGTCGCGATCGGACTCCAGCCCGCGTAGGCTGAGCGGCGGCACCCGTCGCCTGATTTACCTTCCCCCACTTCCACTCTGGAGAATCTGTTGAGACGCGCGAAAATCGTCGCCACCCTGGGCCCCGCCACTTCCACCTATGAGACGGTGCGCGCACTGATCGATGCGGGGGTGGATGTCGCACGCTTGAACCTCAGCCACGGCGACTACTCCGTGCACGAGAACAACTACGCCAACGTGCGTCGCGCGGCAGACGACGCCGGTCGTGCGGTCGCCATCCTCGTCGACCTGCAGGGGCCGAAGATCCGCCTCGGCAAGTTCGAGAACGGCCCGTACGAGCTCGCCAAGGGCGACATCTTCAAGATCACCACCGAAGACATCATCGGCAACAAGGACATCTGCGGGACGACCTTCAAGGGTCTGCCGCAGGACGTCAAGCCCGGTGACTTCCTCCTGATCGACGACGGCAAGGTCCGCGTCGAGGTCGTCGAGAGCGACGGCGTCACCGTCACCACGAAGGTCATCGTCGCCGGAGCGGTCTCGAACAACAAGGGCATCAACCTGCCCGGCGTCGCCGTGAACGTCCCCGCTCTGAGCGAGAAGGATGAAGACGACCTCCGCTGGGGTCTGCGCATCGGCGCCGACCTGATCGCACTGTCGTTCGTCCGCAACGCGTCCGACGTCACCCGCGTGCACGAGATCATGGCCGAAGAGGGTGTCCGGGTTCCGGTCATCGCCAAGGTCGAGAAGCCGCAGGCCGTCGACGCGCTCGAAGAGATCGTCGACGCGTTCGACTCGATCATGGTCGCCCGTGGTGACCTCGGTGTCGAGCTTCCGCTCGAGGCCGTGCCGATCGTGCAGAAGCGCGCCGTCGAGCTCGCCCGCCGCATGGCGAAGCCGGTCATCGTGGCGACGCAGATGCTCGAGTCGATGATCAACAGCCCGGTGCCGACGCGTGCCGAGACCTCCGACGTCGCGAACGCCGTCCTCGACGGCGCCGACGCTGTGATGCTCTCGGGAGAGACCAGCGTGGGCGACTACCCGGTCGTGGTCGTCGAGACCATGGCCCGCATCATCGAGTCGACGGAAGAGCACGGTTTGGAGCGCATCGCACCCCTCACCACCAAGCCGCGCACGCAGGGTGGTGCGATCACGCTCGCCGCCCTCGAGGTCGCCGAGTTCGTCGAGGCGAAGTTCCTCTGCGTGTTCACGCAGTCGGGTGACTCCGCACGCCGTCTGTCGCGTCTGCGCTCGCGCATCCCGATGCTGGCGTTCACGCCCGACCCCGACATCCGCCGCCGCATGGCGTTGACGTGGGGCATCCGCTCCACTCTCGTCGACATGGTGCAGCACACCGACCTCATGTACCTGCAGGTCGACGAGTATCTGCTCGGGAACGGTCTGGCCAAGGAAGGGGACAAGGTCGTCGTGATCTCCGGCTCCCCTCCCGGAATCGTGGGATCGACCAACGACATCCGCGTCCACAAGGTCGGCGACGCCGTCGGTGGCGCGGCACCGATCTACAAGGAAGCAACCGTCTGACCTGGTTCGGATGCTGATGAGAGGGGCGAGACTTCGGTCCCGCCCCTCTTCTCGTTCCCGGATGCATCGCAGTATCGACGCCCTGAGTCAAGCCACTGCCGCCCTCGATCGGGGCCACGGTAGCTTTTCTCCCATGGGTATCCACCGCTGCCTCAGCACCCGACGCACGCGCGGGCGTCGCGGCATGCGGCATCCGGCGAAGGGCGCCTCATCAATCCGCTGAAGGCCGCCGCGTGGTGGTTCGCCGACTACGTCTACGCCGGGTATTGGCAGGTGCGCGCCTTCTTCGGGCGCACCGACGCCGCCTCATTCGCTTCCGGGGATGCCGCGCACATCGTCGTGCTTCCCGGCGTCTACGAGACGTGGAAGTTCCTGCAGCCACTCATCACGGCTCTGCACGCCCGCGGACATCCCGTGCACGTGGTCGAGGCGCTGCAGCGCAACCAGCATCCGGTGGCCGACATGGCCGCGAGCGTTTCCGCCTTCCTCGAGGCGGAGAATCTGACCGACGTGATCCTGGTGGCGCACAGCAAGGGCGGGCTGGCGGGCAAACTCGTGATGACCGGTCCTGCGGCAGGACGAGTCCGGTCCATGCTCGCCGTCGCTACGCCGTTCGGCGGATCACGCTACGCACGGAGGATTCCGATGCGATCACTCCGTGCTTTCGCGCCGGAGGATCCATCGATCGTGAGCCTCGCACAGCAACTCACCGTGAACGCGCGAATCGTGTCGATCTACGCGGCGTTCGACCCGCACATCCCCGAGGGGAGCGAACTCGCGGGCGCGAAGAACGTGCGGCTCGAGACTGGTGGCCACTTCCGCATCCTCGCCCATCCACGAGTTCTCGCCGAACTCGCAGTGCTCGCCGCGGGGTCCGCCGGCTAGGTCTTCAGCTTGCGCAGCGCCGGGCGGACGAGGGTCGGCAGATCGAGGGACGAGTCAGAGGACTCTTTGGGTGCCGGCGGTGGGACTCGAACCCACACGCCCTTTCGGACAAAGCATTTTGAGTGCTCCGCGTCTGCCATTCCGCCACGCCGGCTCGTGTGTCGCGCCTTCGACTTTAGCGCAGGCGCGACGGCTCCGAGCGCCGGGCCACCGCCGGTGCACAGGGGCTCTCCACTAGGATGGATCTGTGACCGAGCAAGAAGAGCAGGCTGTTGAGCCCACGGCATCCGCACCCCGACGCGTCGTCGTCGCCGAAGACGAATCGTTGATCCGTCTCGACATCGTCGAGATCCTTCGCGACAACGGATTCGACGTCGTCGGAGAGGCGGGAGACGGCGAGACCGCTGTCGCCCTCGCCACGGAGCTCCGCCCCGACCTCGTCATCATGGACGTCAAGATGCCTCGACTCGACGGCATCAGCGCGGCCGAGAAGCTGCACAAGGGCAACATCGCTCCCGTCGTCCTTCTGACCGCGTTCAGTCAGAAGGAGCTCGTCGAGCGGGCGAGCGAGGCCGGCGCCCTGGCGTATGTCGTCAAGCCGTTCACGCCGAACGACCTTCTCCCTGCCATCGAGATCGCCCTCGCACGTCACGAGCAGATCATCACGCTCGAGGCCGAGGTCGCCGACATGGTCGAGCGCTTCGAGACCCGCAAGCTGGTCGACCGCGCCAAGGGCCTCCTGAACGAGAAGATGGGGCTCAGCGAGCCCGAGGCCTTCCGCTGGATCCAGAAGGCGTCGATGGATCGTCGTCTCACGATGCAGGACGTGGCGAAGGCGATCATCGAGCAGCTCGCGCCGAAGAAGTAGCACGTGCTCCGGCTCGACGCCGAGCACACGCTGCGTCCGGTGGAGAGTGGCGATGGGCCTGCCCTCGCGCGGGCGTACCTCGCCAATCGCGCGCACCTCGCCCCCTGGGAACCCACCCGCGACGAGGCGTTCTTCACCGACGCCTGGCAGGAGGAAGACGCGCAGCGATGCGTGGCGGATGCCGCGGCGGGGCGCAGCATCCGATTCCTGATCCTTTCGGCGGATGACGAGATCCGCGGACGGATCAACCTGAACAACATCGTGCGCGGTGCGTTCTGGAGCGCCGACCTCGGGTACTGGATCGACGCCTCGCGTCTACGGCGGGGCCTCGGGACCCGCGCGGTGAGCCAGGTCGCAGCGTACGCGCAGGGCGAACTCAAGCTGCACCGCCTGCAGGCAGCGACCCTCCTGCACAACATCGGGTCTCAGCGCGTTCTCCTGGAGAACGGTTTCGAGCGGATCGGCTCAGCGCCGAAGTATCTCCGGATCGCGGGGGAGTGGCAGGACCACATCCTGTTCCAGCGCCTGCTGGAAGAGCCGCTCAGCTCGCGCTCGGAGCGTCCCTGACCATGTTCGTGATGCGGATGGTCGAGCAGCGACGGCCCTGATCGTCGGTCACGACGATCTCGTGCACCGTGATGCTGCGACCGAGGTGCACCGGCGTGCACACACCCGTCACGATGCCGGACGTCGCGGAACGAGTGTGGGTGGCGTTGATGTCGACGCCGACAGCAAGACGCCCGGGACCGGCGTGCAGGTTCGCGGCCATCGATCCCAACGACTCGCCCAGCACCACGTAGGCGCCGCCGTGCATGAGCCCGACGGGCTGCGTGTTGCCCTCGACGGGCATCGTGGCGACGCAGCGTTCGAGACTGAACTCGAGGAACTCCATGCCCATCTTCTGGGCGAGTGCACCCATCCCGCGGGCGGTGGCCCAGTCGAGTCCTTCGCTCGTCGCGACGTCGCTCATGAATCCTCCTCAGCGGGTGTCTGTCGTCCTCGTTAGGCTGACAGGGTGACGGACTCCGCAAAGCCTACCCTCATGGTCATCGACGGCCATTCGCTCGCCTATCGTGCCTTCTTCGCCCTTCCGGTCGAGAACTTCACGACCAAGGACAATCAGCACACGAACGCCATCTACGGCTTCCTGTCGATGCTCGTGAACCTCATCAAGGCCGAGCAGCCGACCCACCTGGTGATCGCCTTCGACACCTCGCGGCACTCGTTCCGCACCGATGAGTATCCCGAGTACAAGGCGACGAGGTCTGAGACGCCGCAGGAGTTCCGCGGCCAGATCCCGCTTCTGCAGGACTGCCTCGCCGCGATGTCGATCCCGGTCCTGACCAAAGAGGGCATCGAGGCCGACGACATCCTCGCGACGCTTTCGACGCAGGGCGCGGAGCAGGGATACGAGGTTCTCGTCGTCTCCGGCGACCGTGACAGCATCCAGCTGGTCAACGACGACGTCACGCTGCTGTACCCCTCGGTGCAGGGCGTGTCGCAGCTCAAGCGCTACGACCCGACGACCGTGCAAGAGCGCTACGGCGTGCGCCCGGAGCAGTACCCCGACATCGCGGCGCTCGTCGGCGAGACCAGCGACAACCTGCCGGGCGTGCCGAAGGTGGGGGAGAAGACGGCGGTCAAGTGGCTGACGCAGTTCGGCACGCTCGACGAGCTGCTCGATCGCGCCGACGAGATCAAGGGCGTGGTGGGCGGCAACCTGCGCGACCACATCGACGATGTGCGGCGCAACCGCAAGCTCAACCGCCTGCTCACCGACGTCGAGCTCCCGGTCGCGCCCGACGATCTCGCCGTGACGCCGATCGACGCGCAGGCCGTCCGCGACATCTTCGCGCGGCTCGAGTTCCGCACCCTCCTTCCGCGCGTGTTCGAGGCCGTCGGCGCCGGCGAAGTGGCCGATGATCCGGCATCGGCGGTCGTCATGCCCACGCCTGGTGAGGTCGCGCCCGCCGAACTCGCCGCCTGGGCCGCCGCACAAGACGTCGACGTCGCGCTGCGCGTCACCATCCAGGGCGGCAAGCCTGCCCGCGTCGGGGTGGCGACGACCACCGAGCTGCGTGAGACCGACTGGACGGATGCTGCGGCAGACGCTCTGCGGAGCTGGATCGAGTCGGACCGGCCCAAAGTGCTGCACGACGCGAAGCCGCAGGTGAAGGCACTCCTTCGCCTGGGCATCCGTGTGGGTGGGCTCGCCTACGACACGAGTCTCGCCGGCTGGCTGCTGCGTCCGAGCTTCCCCGACAAGACTCTCGCCGACCTGGTCGAGCGTTACCTCGGCGAGAAGCTCCCCGAAGCCGACCCGTCGCAGCTCGTCCCCGAGACCGAGGGCGCCACGCCGTCGCAGGAGGCCTGGTTCGCGCTGCGCGTCGCCGAGGCGCTGCGCGAAGACATTCCGGAGTCCGTGAACACGGTGCTCGTCGACATCGAGCTTCCGACCCTCATGACCCTCGCCGACATGGAGGTCGCCGGCGTCGCCGTCTCGCACGACGTGCTCTCGACCTTCTCCGGCGAGCTCGCCACCCGCGCGGAAGGGCTCGCGCAAGAGGCGTTCACCGCCGTCGGACGCGAGTTCAACCTGGGATCGCCGAAGCAGCTGCAGGAGGTGCTGTTCGAAGACCTGCAGCTTCCGAAGACCCGCAAGACCAAGTCCGGGTACTCGACGGATGCCGCCGCGCTGGCAGATCTGCAGGAGACCCACCCGCACCCGTTCCTGAGCCTGCTCCTGCAGCACCGAGAGGCCACGAAGCTGCGCCAGATCATCGAGTCGCTCGACACCGCGATCGGCGACGACCACCGCGTCCACACCACGTATGTGCAGACCGGGAGCCAGACCGGACGACTCTCGAGCACCGACCCGAACCTGCAGAACATCCCGGTCCGCACCGAGGAGTCGCGCCGCATCCGCAGTGCGTTCCAGGTCGGTGAGGGATACGAGGCGCTGCTCACGGCCGACTACTCGCAGATCGAGATGCGGATCATGGCGCACCTCTCGGGCGACGAAGGGCTGATCGAGGCGTTCAACAGCGGTGAAGACCTGCATCGATTCGTCGGGGCCCGCGTGTTCGGTGTCGATCCGAGTGACGTGACCGCAGCCATGCGCACCAAGGTCAAGGCCATGTCGTACGGTCTCGTCTACGGCCTGTCGGCGTTCGGTCTCTCCAAGCAGCTGCGTATCGAGCAGTCCGAAGCGAAGCAGCTGATGGTCGAATACTTCGCCCGATTCGGCGCGGTGCGCGACTACCTCCGCGCGTCCGTCATGAAGGCCAAGGAGGTCGGCTACACCGAGACGATCTTCGGGCGGCGCCGGCCGTTCCCCGACCTCGCGAGCCCCAACCGCGTGCTGCGGGAGAACGCCGAGCGAGCGGCCCTCAACGCCCCGATCCAGGGGAGTGCGGCCGACATCATGAAGATCGCACTGCTGCACATCCACGACGACCTGCAGTCCGAGAAGCTCCAGTCCCGCGCCTTGCTGCAGATCCACGACGAACTCGTGGTCGAGGTGGCGCCGGGCGAGTGGGATGCCGCCGAGCGGATCGTTCGGACGCGGATGGGTGACGCTGCGGAGCTGACGGTGCCGCTCGACGTGCAGGTCGGCCGCGGCGCGGACTGGAACGAGGCCGCGCACTAGTCCGGACAACGAACACGTCGGGTGACGGACAGATCCGATATATCGAAGGGGTGGCGGGGATTAGGCTGAAGGGATGACTTCAGCTCCCCGCACTTCCTCCGCCATCGACAAGGTCGCCGATGAGTGGGTCGATACGATCGCTGTCCTCGCTCCCACCCTTGGTACGTACATCGGGCGTGACGAGGTCAACGACCGCTTCGGCGATCTGAGCCCCGCCGGACACGACGAGATCGCCGCGGCGACCCGGACGACGCTCGACCGGCTGTCCGCACTGGAGCCGACCGACGCGATCGACGAGGTCACCAAGGCCGATCTGAGTTCCGAACTGCGCCTCGACCTCGAGTTCCACGAGGCGAAGTGGCACCTCCGCGATCTCAACGTGATCGCCTCGGCGGCACAGGATGTGCGTGCCGCCTTCGACCTGATGCCGACGGGCAGTGCCGACGACTGGAGCGTCATCGCGACGCGCCTCGCCGCGGTTCCTGGCGCGCTGCGCGGCTACACCGAGACCCTGCGCCAGGGCATCGCCGAGGGCATCACGCCCGCGCGCCGCCAGGTCGTCGAAGTGGCGACGCAGATCGATCGCTACACCGCAGACGACGGATTCTTCGCCGCCTTCGTCGCGGAAGCCGCCCCCGATGAAGGTCAGCTTCCGGCGTCCCTTGCCCGTACACTCGCCGACAGCTCCGCCGCGGCCCGGGTCGCCTACGACGAGCTGCGCCGCTTCCTCGCCGAGGAGCTGGCACCGGTCGCAGGAGACGTCGACGCTGTCGGCCGTGAGCTCTACGCCCTCAACTCCCGCCGTTTCCTCGGCGCCACCATCGACCTCGACGAGACGTACGAGTGGGGTCGCGAAGAACTGGCCCGCATGGTCGCCGAGCAGACCGCCATCGCGAACGAGATCCTTCCCGGCTCCACCGTGGAGGAGGCCGTCGCGCACCTCGAGTCGGATCCCGCGCGCAAGCTCGTCGGCACCGATGCGCTGCAGAAGTGGATGCAGGAGACGAGCGATCGGGCTGTCGCAGAACTCGGCGCTTCGCACTTCGACATCCCGGAGGCCATCCGCACGCTCGAGTGCATGATCGCGCCCACCCAGGAGGGCGGGATCTACTACACCGGTCCGACCGATGACTTCTCGCGCCCCGGCCGCATGTGGTGGTCGGTGCCTGAGGGCGTCACCGAGTTCGACACCTGGCGCGAGCTCACGACGGTGTTCCACGAGGGCGTGCCCGGTCATCACCTGCAGATCGCGCAGGCCGTGTACAACCGCGCCGAGCTGAACACGTGGCGGCGTCTGCTCGCCGGCACCTCCGGCCACGCCGAGGGCTGGGCGTTGTACGCCGAGCGCCTGATGGAGCAGCTGGGATACCTGGACGACCCCGCCGACCGGCTCGGCATGCTCGACGGGCAGCGGATGCGCGCGGCACGAGTGGTGCTCGACATCGGCGTGCACCTCGGCAAGCCCCGTCTCGACGGAACCGGCACCTGGGACGCGGAGTACGCGCTGGAGTTCATGCGCGGCAACGTCAACATGTCCGATCAGTTCGTGCAGTTCGAGGTGAACCGCTACCTCGGCTGGCCGGGACAGGCTCCGTCGTACAAGGTCGGGCAGCGCATCTGGGAGCAGGTGCGCGATGCCGTGCGCGCCGCCGAGGGCGAAGCGTTCTCGTTCAAGGACTTCCACAAGCGCGCGCTCGACCTGGGTGGCGTCGGTCTCGATACCCTGCGGAGCACGCTCCTTCCGCGTTGAGGGAATGCCGCGACCGATGCGCATGTTCATCCATCTGAATGGAAAGGGATGACATGAGCATCGAATTCGGGCTGGACACGTTCGGCGACATCACACGCGACGCGGAGGGCGAGCTCCTCACGGGCGCGCAGACCATCCGCAACGTCGTGGCTCAGGCAGAGATGGCCGACGCTGTCGGCGTGGACTTCTTCGGCGTGGGGGAGCACCATCGCGCCGAGTTCGCGGTCTCGTCGCCGGAGATGGTGCTGGCCACCATCGCGGGACGCACGAAGAACATCCGTCTCGGCACCGCGGTCACGGTGTTGTCTTCGGATGATCCGGTGCGCGTCTTCGAGCGGTTCTCCACGCTGGATGCTCTGTCGAACGGGCGTGCCGAGGTCGTGCTCGGACGCGGGTCGTTCATCGAGTCCTTCCCCCTCTTCGGTTACGACCTGCGCGACTACGATGCGCTCTTCGAGCAGAAGCTGGAGCTCTTCACCGAGCTGCTCAAGGAGGAGCCGGTGACCTGGTCGGGCACGATGCGCGCCTCGCTGGAGAACGCGAACGTATTCCCCAAGACCGAGAACGGTCTCCGCACCTGGGTCGGCGTCGGCGGCAGCCCCGAGTCCGTCGTCCGCGTCGCGCGGCACGGCTTGGGATTGATGCTGGCGATCATCGGCGGTCCCGCCGTGCGCTTTAAGCCGTTCGTCGAGCTGTACCACCGCTCGGTGGCGTCCTTCGGGACGACCTCGCACCCGGTATCGGTGCACTCGCCCGGCCACATCGCCGAGACGGATGCCGAGGCGTGGGATGCCGCATACTCCGGCTTCGAGGCGATGAACAACACCATCGGTCGCGAGCGGGGCTGGCCGGCGTACAGCCGCGCGCGGTTCCAGAACGACGTCGGTCCCGAGGGCGCGATCTACGCGGGCTCTCCCGACCGGGTGGCCGCGAAGATCGCCGACACTGTCACAACTCTCGGCCTCGGACGCTTCGATCTCAAGTACGCCACGGGAACGCTGTCGCACGACGTGATGATGCGCAGCATCGAGCTCTACGGCACCGAGGTCATCCCGCGGGTGCGGAAGCTTCTGGCCGCCCGCGATTGAACCGTCATCGTAGGGCTGCGCGCACACACGCAGCCCTACGATGAGGTCATGGCCAACTCCGTCCTGCCGAGCCGCGCGTCGCTCGCCGAGCGTCTCGACGAACTGCCGTTCACACGACGTCACTTCCGCGTCCTGACCGGATCCGGCGTCGGCTGGGCACTCGACGCGATGGACGTCGGACTCATCTCCTTCATCCTGGCCGCGCTCACCCAGCAGTGGGGCCTGACCAAGACGGATGCCGGGTGGATCGCCTCGGTCGGCTTCCTGGGCATGGCGGTCGGCGCAACCCTCGGCGGACTCCTGGCCGACCGGCTCGGACGTCGACAGGTGTTCGCGATCACGCTGCTCGTCTACGGTGTCGCAACCGGCGCCAGCGCGCTCGTCGGAGGCATCGCCGCACTGTTGATCCTCCGGTTCTTCGTCGGCCTCGGTCTCGGGGCCGAACTCCCGGTCGCATCGACCTATGTGAGCGAGTTCGCGCCGGCGCGCATCCGCGGTCGGTTGATCGTCATCCTCGAGGCCTTCTGGGCGCTCGGCTGGACCGTGTCGGCGCTCATCGGATACTTCGTGATCCCGGCATCCGATGCAGGATGGCGCTGGGCCTTCGCGCTCGGCGCGATCCCGGCCGTGTACGCCCTCATCGTCCGCTGGGGATTGCCGGAATCCCCGCGTTGGCTCGCGTCGCGTGGACGCATCGCCGAGGCCGACCGCATCGTGTCGACCTTCGAGGCGGATGCCGGACTCGTTCCTGGGCCGGCTATCCGCAAGGAGCCGCCCTCGCGGGCGATCGCGGTCACCACGCGGGCACGGCTCACGACCCTGTGGAACCGTGAGTTCCGCGTTCGTACACTCTGCCTCTGGCTCGTGTGGTTGTGCGTGAACTTCGCCTACTACGGCGCGTTCATCTGGATCCCGAGCATCCTGCTGGACGCCGGATTCGACCTGGTCAAGTCGTTCGGCTTCACGCTCATCATCACCCTGGCGCAACTTCCCGGCTACGCCGTCGCCGCCTGGCTGATCGAGGTGTGGGGCCGCCGGGCGACGCTCTCGGTGTTCCTGGTCGGGTCAGCGGTCTCGGCCGTGTTCTTCGGAACGGCGAGCACGGAAGGGGCGATCATCGCCTCCGGCATGGCGCTGTCGTTCTTCAACCTCGGGGCGTGGGGAGCGCTGTACGCGGTCACCCCCGAGACCTATCCGACATCGCTCCGCGGGACGGGCGCGGGCTGGGCCGCCGGTGTCGGACGCATCGCATCGATCGTCGCCCCGCTCACGGTTCCGCTGCTGCTGGTCGCCGGCGGCACGCCGCTGCTGTTCGTCGTGTTCGGCGCCTGCTTCGTCGTCGCGGCGGCCGCAGCGTGGGGACTCGCGGATCGCGGAGGCGTCGCCCTCGACGACCGCTGACGCGCCTCGCTGTCCCCGGTCGGGAATAGGCTTGCTCGGTGGCAGATGTGCGTTTCGTGGCTATCGGTGACTCCTTCACGGAAGGGGTCGGCGACGTGTTGCCCGACGGACGGGAACGCGGCTGGGCCGATCTCGCCGCCCAGGGCTGGGCCGACGCGGCAGGGCATCCGATCCAGTACGCGAATCTCGCGATCCGCGGCAAGCTCGCGTGGCCGATCGTCGAACAGCAGCTGGAGCCCGCGCTCGCGCTGCGACCGACCCACCTCTCGTTCAACGGGGGCGGGAACGACATGCTGCGACCGCGCACTGACCTCGAGCACATCGCCGACGCGTTCAGCCGCGTGCTGCGACGCTGCGACGAAGAGGGCGTGACGATG
This sequence comes from Microbacterium sp. PMB16, assembly GCF_051294855.1. Taxonomy (GTDB): domain Bacteria; phylum Actinomycetota; class Actinomycetes; order Actinomycetales; family Microbacteriaceae; genus Microbacterium. The sequence continues at coordinate 3,308,854 of NZ_CP145908.1, read as the reverse complement.
ATCCTGCTCTCCGGAGCGAACCCGAGCGGGCAACTGCCGATGGGTTCCCTGGTGCAGCGTCGCGGCGATCTGCTCTCCGAGGCTGTGCTGCGGCGGGTTGAGCACCGTCCCGACGTGGTTCGGGCGTTGAACTGGCCCGACCGCGAACTCGCCGATCCCGCGTACTGGTCGGAGGATCGGCTGCACATGAACGCGGCCGGGCACCATCGCGTGGCGGCGCGCGTCGTCCACGCCCTCGGCTTCGAACCGCCGGAGACCTGGTGGGCACCGAGCGAACGAGGAGGCGCGCGGCCGTCGGGATTCTCCTACTATCGCGAGCACGTCGGCCCGTGGGTCAGGCGGCGCGTGACCCGCACGTCCTCCGGCGACGGTCGCGCAGCGAAGTACCCGACGTGGGTCGAGCGGATTCCCTCGTGACGCGCCTGCACGGACGGCGGATGCCGCGCCGCAGCGTACAGCTGGACGTCGGCCTCTTCGTCTACGGCATCGGGATCGCGTTCCTGACACGGGGCATCGCCCGGAATGTTCCGCTCACGGAACCGGCGTCCACTCCCGCGGGCGAGACCCGGGTCGGGGGCTGACAGGCTTGTCGGATTTCGAGATGGCCCGGATGCCCGCAGGTTCGGTGACCCTGCACGATGCGCGCCGCAAGCTGCAGCGCACCGTGTCGCTGCAGCCGTTCGAGATCGGGGTCTACCCCGTGACGGAGGAGCAGCTGGCAGACGTGCTCGGCATCCCTGTCCGGCATCCATCTCGTCCTGCCGTCGATCTCAGCTGGCTGCGAGCCGTGCATTTCTGCAACGCCGCCTCCGAATGGGAGGGCTTCGATCCTGTCTACCTGTTCGACGGTGAGGATGTGAGCTGGGATGCGACCGCAGACGGCTACCGTCTGCCCACCGAGGCGGAGTGGGAGTTCGCCTGCCGCGCCGGATCGGTCGGGCCGCACTACGCACCGCTGGCGGATGCGGCGTGGACCAGCGCAGACGGCGTCGGCGAGCCTCAGAACGTGGGCGGCAAGATTCCGAATCTGAACGGGCTGTTCGACACCCTCGGCAACGTCTGGGAGTGGTGCTGGGACCTGCTCGACCCTGCCCGCTACGACGACTACCGGGTGTTCCGGGGTGGCGGCTTCGCCGACGATGCCTGGAGCGTGCGGGCATCGGTGCGCCGCGGGGGAGCGCCGCGCACGCATCACGATGACGTCGGGCTCCGACTGGCCCGGGGTGGGTTCGACACCTCGGACGAGGCGCAGGGATGGTCGGCGCGGGTGGATCGAGAGCGGGCTGCGTTCGACGGACCGCTCCCGTCTGGATGGACACCGCTTCGGCGCTGAGCGTCTCAGATCGCTGCGAGTTCCGACATCACGATGTCGGCCACGGCTTCGGGCCGGGAGATGTACGGGGAGTGATCCGCCGCCATCTCGGTCGTGTCTGTGCAGCGTCGAGAAAGAGCGCGTTGAACGTCCGGGTCGACCGCGCGATCTCGCGAACAGACGACGTAGTGGGAGCGAACTTCCTCCCACGCTGCCCGCCGGGGGACTCCACGGCCGTGTCCTGGAGCCTGAGCGATCAGCAGGTCGACGGCCCAGTCGGCGGTTCGAGTATCGGCATCCACATAGAGAGCGGCTCTCGCCAGACGCGGGTCGATGAAGGTTCCGCCGCCCGGATCGCGCCGCATCGCATCGTTCACGAGCGCTCCGCCCAGAGAGGCGCAGCTCTCGTCCGTCGACGGCACGAACGCCGCGAGGTAGACGAGCGATCGCACGCCGGTGAGCCCGGTGATCACCGCGCCTCCATAGCTGTGTCCGAGGACGAGCGGTGGCGATGGACAGGCATCGACGACGGCCTGCACAGCGGCGGTGTCGGCATCGAGTGACCCGCGGTGCAGAGTGGGCGCATGGGTGTCGACACCCCTGCGGCGGAGCTCCGCGGCAAGCAGGCTCATGTGCGCGCCCTGATGCCACAGCCCGTGGACGAGGACGACAGCCGCTTCGCCGGAGTTCATGGGTTCAGTATCTTGATCATGTACCGGTTCGGGTCTTCAGAGGGGGCGAAGCCGTACTGGGCGTAGAGGCCGTGCGCGTCGGCGGTCGCCAGCATGATGCGCTTCACCGGCAACGGCTCGAGGTCTGCGATGACCCCTTCCACCAGCATCTTGCCGACGCCGCTGCCGCGGGCGCTACCGTCGACGAAGACGTCGCACAGCCAGGCGAAGGTCACGGCATCCGTGACGACCCGCGCGTACGCGACCTGCTCGCCGTCGGCACTCCAGACGCTGTAGTTGCGCGACGCATCGATGGCGGCGTCCTGCGTCTCACGCGACCTGCCGAGCGCCCAGTACGCCTGTTCGCTCAACCAGGCATGCACTCGGGCGCGGTCGATGAGGGAGGAATCGGTGGAGAAGGTGAAGCCGGAGAGCATGCTTCATCCTACGAGCCCTCAGCGGCGCTTCTCCGGGTCCAGTCCGATGCGGATGCGCGTGTGCTTCCGCTCGATCAGGATGAAGATGATCCCGAGGATCCACAGCGGGAGGGGCATCAGGAAGGCGATCCGGAACGCGTCCAGCGTGTAGGTCTCCGGTGTTCCCGCGCCCTGGATGTCGAGCGCGAGGCCGATCAGGAAGATCGCGATCAGCGCGGCGATGAAGCCCCCTGCATTGGTGACGCCCGTCGCGGTGCTCAGGCGGTGACTCGGGTTGTGCGTGCGCGCATGATCGAAGGCGATCATCGAGGCAGGGCCTCCGGTGGCCAGCGCCACGGCGAGGACGTAGAGCAACCAGAGCGGAGCGGGTCCGGGCAGGATCAGCACGACGATCCACGCGACCATCTGCACGCCGACAGCCGGGAGCACGAGCGCGAGCGAGCGGTAGTTGGGAAGCCGGCGAGACAGATCTCCGATCACCGGCCCCAAGACCATGCCTGCAACGACGTAGACCGAGATGATGCCAGCCGCATGCGCGGTGTCGAGGCCCTGAGCCGCTGTCAGGAACGGCATGCCCCAGAGGAGGATGAACGCCGTGCCGGCGAACGGCGAGGTGAAATGAGACCAGAACGCCAAGCGCGTTCCGGGGTGTGCCCAGGCGGCACGGATGCCGACCCCGGTGTCGATCGCCGAGGTCACGACGCGGATGACTCCGGTGTCGGTGTTCACCGTCACGTCAGCGTCACGCTCCGGCGGGTGATTGCGGATGATGAGAGCGACGAGGATCGCGAACAGCACGCCGAGACCCGCGACGCTGCCGAAGGTGATCGTCCAGGTCGTGGCGTGGAGCAGTGCGGCCAGCGGCACGAGGGCGATCAGCTGCCCTGCTTGCCCCACGATGCCGGTGAACTGCACCATGAGCGGTCCCCGCTGGGCGGGGAACCACGTCGCGACCAGACGGAGGACCGCTGGGAAGATCGCCGCATCGCCCGCGCCGAGCAGGATGCGGGCGATGATCGCGATCCCGACGCTCGGGGAGAGGGCCATGGTCAGTTGACCGGCGGCCATCAGCAGCATGCCGACGGTCATGATCGGTCGCGAACCGTAGCGGTCGAGCAGGACGCCGATGGGGATCTGCATGCCTCCGTAGACCGCGAGCTGCACGACCGCGAAGAGCGCGAGCGTCGACGCGTCAGCGTGGAAACGATCGGCCGCCTCGACCCCGACCGCGCCGAGCGAGGTTCGGTTCGTGATCGCGAGGACGTATGCGGCGACGCCGACCGACCAGACCAGCCATGCCCGCCATTCTGGAGTCGAGATGGGGGAGTGGGAGACCTGCGGCACCCTTCAACGCTACTCCTGTGGCGGGTTGCGCGTTCGCGCCGTCAATCGTTGAGACGGATGCCCATCACCTGGATCGCCCGCGTCTCGGTGACGCGGACGGCAGGGTCGACGACCTTCCAGCCGAGTCCGGAGTAGAGCCTCTGGGCAGGGAAGGCGTCTTGATAGCAGCCCAGCAAGGCGATGCCGTACGGGAGGTCGTGAAGCACGGCGTCCATCAACGCAGCGGCGAGGCCCCGGCGCCGGTGTGAAGCGGCGACCGCGAGTTCGGCGACTGAGAAGCACTCGGGGTGCAGCCACTCGCGCTTCGCATCCGCGGGCAGCGCTGCCTCAAGTCGATCCCACCACCAGTCACCCCGGGCGACACCCGAGCCCAGCACGAGGCCGACCACATGCGAATCTTCTGTCGCGATGAGGAGGCGGGGCTCGGGCTTCTCGACGGCGTAGCGCTGTGCGCGGGATTCGAAGCTCGCGGCGCTCTCGGAGCGATCCTCGTCGTACGGAGGCTCGGTGAAGACTTCTGCGTAGAGCTCGGCGGCGTGCGACAGCTGTTCATCGCTGCCGTCCCATGCGGCGATTGTGAAGGTCATGACGATCACCCTGCCACTGGGGTGCGACCTCGGGTGCGCAGAGTGTCGGATGCAGTCGCTACGGTGAGCACATGACGCCTCAGCCTGTGCACCATTCCCTCGACTACACCGAACTCGTCGTCACCGACCTCGCCGCAGCCAGGAAGTTCTACACCGAAGCCTTCGGCTGGTCATTCGTCGACTACGGCCCCGGCTACGCGGGTATCGCGTCACCGAGCGGGGACGGCAGCGAGGTGGGCGGACTCCTGGTGGCCGACGAGCCGCGTCCCGTCGGGGGCCCGCTCGTGCTGCTGTACTCGGCCGACCTCGATGCCACGATGGACGCGATCACGGCAGCCGGAGGCACGATCCTCCAGCTGCCCTACGAGTTCCCGGGTGGCCGGCGCCTGCACTTCTCCGACCCGAGCGGCAACGAGCTCGGAGTCTGGGCTTCGCAGTAGCCGCATCCGACGGGGCGGTGCAGGCATCTGATCTGCCTGTGTGGTCGATCAGTTGAGCCGTTCGGTCAAGCGGACTGTCACGTCGTCGCCGTCCGTCTTCCCGATCCGCTTGCGGATGGCCGCAGCGACCGGCAGTTTGTGAGTGCCGTCGCCCAGTGCCATGAACGCACCGCGGAAGGGTTCGCCGTCGACAGTGCCGGCGACCTTCACCAGCCCGCGGGTACCGAAGACATCCGCGGAGTCGGGCAGCTGCACACAGGTCCAGGTGTCACCTTCTCGGACCTTGCCGAGCGTGGCGACGAACGTGATGTCGAGGGAAGTGGGTTCGGTCATGATTTCCTCCGATTATGGGGTCAGACGAAGAGTCCGACGAGGGTGCCGATCAGAGCGAGTTTGACGACCCAGTCGGCGAGATGGATTGCGGCGGCCGACAGTGCTGTGTTCTCGTGCACGACGCCACCCATGAGCAGGGTGAGCGGCAGCACCGACAGTGCGAGCCCCAGAAGCATTCCGGCGATCGGGCCGTGCCAGTCCGCTGCGATCAGGATGCCCACGATCAGACACGAGGCGATGAGGCTGCGAATCAGCACCGACGCCATCTGCACCATCATCGACAGTCCGGGGCGCGGGGTGCTGGTGCGCGCGACGGTCGCGGCCACCGGGGGAATGGCGTACAGCGCCGCACTGGCGATGAACGATGCCACCGTGGCGATGGCGATGCCGAGAACGATCATGTCGACTCCTTTAGTACTGATTGGTACCGAGAGTAGGCTCGCTATTTAGAACTGTCAAGTACTAAAGTGGGATCATGGCAATCGCATCTCGGACGCCCGGTCGCCCAGCCGGCCGCACAGGGGAGGATCTCCTCGCGGTGGCGCGTGACCTGTTCCTCGAACGCGGGTATGGAGGAACCTCCATGGAAGAGGTCGCGAAGCGTGCGCAGATCTCGAAGGCGTCGCTGTACCGCGAACACCCCTCCAAGACGGCACTGTATGAAGCGGTCGTGCGTCATTGGGCCGAGTCCGGGCGCCACGCCATGCGGCCCGCCCTGGAACGCCTGGAGAGCTCCGACGACCTGCGCTTTGGCCTCATCGATCTGGCGGAGGTCATGCGCACCGGCATCCTGAGCGAACCCGTCCTCGCCATGCGCCGACTCGTCATCGCTGAGGCTGTCACACAGCCCGAGGTGGCGAGGATGTACCTCGAGGAGAGTTGGAACAGCAACATCCGCAACCTCGCGGCGACCCTGCGCGCCGTGGCGGAGAAGCACGGCCTGAATCTCGGCGACCCGGACGCTGCGGCAGCCGACTTCACCTGGCTCGTGATCGGGTCGCCCCTGAACGCCCGGCTGCTCGCGGGCGATGCCGCCGCGCCGCCGGTCACCCGAGCGATCGATCTCTTCCTCGCCGGCTACGGGGTGCGCTGAACCGAGAGATCGCTCAAGATCATCGCCACGATGTCCGCAGTGGCGGCATCCGCACCGATGCGGCGTTCGTCGAACCAGGGGAGTGGCTGCCACCCGTCGTGCCACTCACGAATCTTCCCCTCGCTGATGACTTGTCCGAGAGGTCGGGCGGCATGCCGACGTAGCGTTTCGGCGATGCCGAGGTCGAACTGACAGATCGCGGTCGAACCAATGTGCTCCTGATGGAGGCGCTCGAACGGCGCCGAGTAGTCGCGAAGGTTGAAAATCCCGTCAAGGACGACGTCGTACCCGAGTTCCAGGGCCTGTCGCGCGGTGGCGACGATGACGACGCTCGCGTCGCGCGACCGTTCGCGAGAGTCGGGGTTGCTCAGCAACTCGCGGCGGACGTAGTCCTGATGAATGACCGCGACCTTCGCACCCAACTCCGGCCGGAGTGCGAGCGCGGTGGTCGTCTTGCCCGAGGCTGCGTCACCCCGGATGATCACGAGACGAGTGGAGCGCGTTCCGACGGTCATGTGTTCATCGTCCCGGACTTATCTCCGGCGTAGCGAGCAGCGGTCGTCCTGGCCGCCTCCTCGACGGTGTGCTGGATCTCCTCCGCCGTCAGCGCCCAGCCGACGTGGACGAGCCGAGGCCAGAAGACCACGGTCGAGATCATGCCGAGGAACTGCGCAGAAGCGACATCGAAATCGTCGATGTGCGTCATGCCGCTGGCGTTGTTCGACTCGAGGAAGGCCCTGAGCGCACGCAGGACAGGCAGCGTCCCGAAGTTGAACGTCTGGTCGCGCAACTCAGGGAATCGGGCCGATTCGGTGATCACCGCACGGATCAGGTCTGCCATCCGGGGACGACCGAGCACCTCGGCGTACGCCATTCCAAGGACGACGAGGCCCGAATGAAAGTCACCAGCCGGCGGCTCGGCGACTTCTGTGTCCTCGGCGTCGCCCGCTCCGAGCACCATGGCCTCGAAGAGCTCTGCCTTCGTCGGGAACTGCTTGAACAGCGTCGCCTTCGAGACGCCCGCTCGGTCTGCGACCTTCGCCAGTGACGTCCGCTCGTACCCGAGTTCGAGGAACAGCTGTGTTGCAGCCTCGAGGATCGCCGCCCGGTTGTCGGCTGCGACTTGGCGGTGATAGGCGGAGAGCTCGCGCGGCATGGGTCCATTATGCCCTAGAGGTGAGTCGCTTGACTCACGATTCGCCGGAGGCTACTCTCGCCTTAAGGTGAGTCATTCAACTCACCTTAAGGGATGCGATCTCTCACGGAGGAAACAATGGCGAAGGTGCTGATTCACGCGACGGTATCACTGGACGGATTCATGGCCGACGAGAGCGGGGGAGTCGACTGGATGAATGGATTCGCCGTCGATCCTGCGGATGAGACGGTGGTCACGGGCGTCGTCGGGAGCATCGGCGCAGTCGTCGGGGGCGCGAACAAGACGCAGACGATCGAAGACGGAGAGGTTCCCTATGGCGGCATCATCGGGGCGCCGGTCTTCCTGATGACCCACAGCGCGCACGAGCCGATCGTGAAGGACGGCATCACCTACAACTTCGTCGTCGAAGACGTCACCGAGGCCGTGAACGCCGCCAAGCACGCGGCGGGGGAGAAGTGGGTGAGCGTGCTCGGCGGAAGCGTCTCCCGGCAATGCCTGGAGAGAGGGCTCGTGGACGAGATCGTGCTGGACGTCGTGCCGATCCTGCTCGGACGCGGGATCTCGTTGTTCACAGGGCTGAGCGAGCACATCACTCTCGAGCGCGCAGAGACATCTGCGTTCGCGAGCGAGGTTCATCTGCGGTACCGCGTGCTCGCCTGAGAACAACAGACCGGCGAGCGATGCGGTCAGCTGATGAGCTTCAAGAAGTGGTTGGCCTGGGCCTCGGTCGTACCGGAAGGGTTTCGAGAGAATCCGCCGTTGCCGGGGAGAAGCATCACCAACCAGAAGGCCGCCCACAGCGGGCGGTAGGCGTGCATGCGCTCGCGGTCATCCGCCGACAGACCGACGGCGACGGAGAGCGCGTCGGGGTCGAAGACGCCGGCGAGGCGGCCCGCCAAGTGCTCGACGTGATCGGCCAGGTCGTACGCCGGGTCCGTGAGGCCGCCGTCTTCGAAATCCACGAGGCGGCATGCGCGACCGTCCCACATGATGTTCGCGGGGTTGAGGTCGGATATCCCGAGCCCGGTGAGTCGTGGGATCGGCATGCCATCGGCCCGAGACAACCATTCGCGCGCGGCGTCGACACTGTCGGCGACCAGTGCAGCGTCTCGACAGGGGGAGAGGTCGCGCCCCTCGCTCAACCAGCCACCGAGCGCTCCGGGGAGCGTCGACGGTCCATGACGACGCTCTGCGATACCCGCGGCCGTGACGGCTTCGGCGGGGATGTCATAGAGGCTGCGCAGCGTGCGTCCGAGCGACGCCGTCTGCGCACTCGTCAGCGCCGTCCCACCGAGGGGATCACCGGGCAGCCGTTCCATGATCACCACAGGATGACCATCCTCACTCTCACGCCGCAGCGGCCGAGGTGCGATCCCGGGAGCATGTCGCTGGATGAGCTCGAGACAGAGCCACTCACGGTCGGCTTCGCCGTCGGCCCAACTCACGAACCTCTTGCGAACCTCGGCGCCGGTGAACTGCAGGTCGTGGGTGTGGGACTGCATGCGCCTCAGCCTAGGAGAATAGGCGGATGCCGCACTCCCAGTCGCCAGACCCCGCCGCGCACGGTTCGGCGCATACCCGTCGGCGCTTCCTCATCGCTGCGGGTGCGGGCGTCACTGTGACCGCGGCGGGAATCTGGCTCGCCGTGACGCCCGAGGGCTCAGGCGGCACGGCCGCGCACCCGGACAACCCGAGGGGACTGACGCAATACGATCCCGTCTACCCGCGCGCAGTGAGCGGGCTCGAAGCACCCTTGGGCTTCGACGAGTGTGCGCATCCCACGACACGGGCGAGCCGTGACACGGCGGGAAGCGACCGCCACTCGGTCACCCCGGTCATCGACCGGTTCGTCATTCACCACACCGGCACGACGGCCGACCAGCTGGACTTCCTCTCGCGTTGCAACAAGCGATCCTCAGCGCCCACGTTCTATCTGCGGCACGACGGGTCCGTCATCGAACTGATTCGCCCCGGCGCGAAACCTTCGTCGACCGGCGCCGATTGGAACTGGCGCTCGGTGGCGGTGGAGACCCTGAACGCGACCGGGGCGCCAGATTATGCCGTGACAGCGGCACAGCTGGAAGAACTCGCACAGATGATCGCGTGGCTCGCAACATACGACGGCAAGCGTCTGGATGGCGTGCCGGTGTCGTTCACGATCGACAGGGACCACGTCATCACCCACCAGGAGACATGGTCGGGGACCGAATGCCCCGGCCCGTATCTGCAATCCCGGGTAGACGACATCGTGGCACGTGCTCAGCAGATCTTCCGGACGATCTGACATAATGTGCATTATCGGCCTATATCCAAGCGGGGGTGCGGGGCTGCCTGGCTAGGCTTTCCCACATGAACGGAAGCAACGTCGATATCGACTGGGATGCCGCACGTCGAGCAAATCTGCAGAACTGGGACGACCGCGTGCCGCTGCATGAGTCGGCGTACGGACTCGACGCGTATGACGATCCGAAGTATCTGAGCGATGTCATCCGTCAGGATCTTCCCGTCCTCGAAGCTTTCCTGCCCGACAACACCGTCGCCGGGCTCGATCTCTGCCACCTGCAGTGCCACATCGGCACCGACACCGTTTCGCTCGCCCGCGCCGGCGCCACCGTCACCGGCGTGGACTTCTCACGCCCGGCACTCGACGTCGCGGCGCAGCTCGCTCGACGCACCGGCGTGGCGGCGACCTGGGTCGAGACCGACGTGCTCGACGCCCGCGCCGCCGTCGACGGCGAGTTCGACATCGTGTACACCAGCATCGGCACGATCACGTGGCTGTCCGACCTCGACCGCTGGGCGGCGCAGATCGCCGCGCTGCTCCGCCCCGGAGGCACATTCTTCATCCGCGACGGACACCCGGCGCTCTACGCGCTCGACGAAGAGGCTGCGACGCTCACCACTCGCTACCCGTACTTCGGCAACGGGCGCGCGCAGCAATGGGACGACGACTCCACCTACGTCGGCGACGGAAAGGTGGAACATCCGCACACGTTCGAATGGCCGCATCCGTTGTCGGAGATCCTCGGTTCGCTGCTCCGCGCCGGGCTTCGGTTGCTCCATTTCGACGAGGGACGCACACTCCCCTGGCGCTTCAGCCCGCGGATGGTCGAGGTGGGCGAAGATTTCGCTTGGCCCGAGTCGGAACGCGACCTCATCCCCTGCACGTACACGATCGTCGCGCGCCGGGACTGACCTCAGGGCGTGGCGTACAGGTGCTCGCGCAAAACGCCCGCCGCTGCCGACGCGACGCTCTCATCCGCCCCGCCCTCCGGGTCGGCGCCCGCGACGAAGATGATGTCGCCGTGGTCGGCATAGAGTGACCACTCGGCCGAGAACACGTCGTTCCCACCGTCGTGCCAGTAGATCCGACCGAGCTTCGGAACGTCCTGCACGACCAGTCCGTACCCGTAGAAGCTCTCGGCAGACTCGTCTTCCGCGATGTGCGCTTTCTGCAGCCGTGCGAGCGAGGAATCGGCGAGCAGCTTGCCCGACGTCAACGCATGGAGGAATTCGACGACGGTGGTGGCGGTCGTGACGAGTCCCCCGTTGCCGATGAGATGCCACGACGCGTCATGGCCGCCCCAGCTCGCATCGAGAATACTCTCCCCCGTCGTTGAGCGCAGCGCCCGCTTCGCGTCGTAGGACGAGAGGTAGCCGATGCCGCCGAGTCCGGCGGGCGCAAGGACACGGTCGCTCAGATACTTCTCATACGACAGACCACTGCGAACCTCGATGATCGCCGCGAGGATCGAGTAGCCGACGTTGGAGTACGCGTATCGGCTTCCAGGTTTCTGGAGCAGTCGCGAATCGAAAGCGCGCGCGAGGAACTCGTCTCGATCGAGCTGCTCGAAGTCGTCGCCGACGGATTCGACGAGACCGCTGCTGTGCGTGAGCAGCTGCTCCACCGTGATGCCGGCCTTGTCTGCCGGAACGCCTGGAAACACGTCCGAGAGCGTCTCATCGAGACCGACCTTGCCCTGTTCGACCAGCTTCGAGACCGCAACGCCCGTGACCGTCTTCGTTATCGACCCGATGTCGACCAGCGTCTCCTCGGGTGACACCCCATCAGACGCGAGCGCACCGAACTCGCGCACCGTCGCCGGCTTTCCACCGAGCGACACCGAGACCACCACCGGGACGTCCTTCCGGTCGAGCACCTCGAGGGCCTTCGCCAGCCGATTCCCCTTCGACAGCAGGGCCGACTCTCGGGGATCGGGCACGAGCGCACCGCAGCCGGTGAGCGACAGCACGAGCACGAGCAGGGAGGCGGTCAGGAGGCGTGAAGAACGATGCACGCCCCGATGCTAGAGCGCCGGGGCCGCCGAACCGGCGTTCATAGCGAAGTGAGAAGAAGCTGTCGGCTGGCCCACAAACACGACGCCGGATCGGACGGCTCTCAGGCGCCGACGTACTCTGCGAGGTGCTCCCCCGTTACCGTCGACTTTTGGGATACCAAATCACTCGGCGTACCCTCGAACACGATCTTTCCCCCGTCGTGTCCCGCACCCGGACCGATGTCGATGATCCAATCCGCATGCGCCATCACCGCTTGATGATGCTCGATCACGATCACGGTCTTGCCCGATTCCACGAGTCTGTCCAGCAGACCGAGGATCTTGTCGACATCTGCCAGATGGAGCCCCGTCGTGGGCTCATCGAGGACGTAGACGTCACCCTTCTCCCCCATCTGGATCGCGAGCTTGATGCGCTGTCGCTCTCCCCCGGAAAGCGTGGACAGCGGCTGTCCCAGCGACAGATAGCCGAGGCCGACGTCGTCCAATCGACCGAGGATCGCCGTCACCGCGGGGATCTTCGCCTCTCCCTCGGAGAAGAAGACACGCGCCTCGGAGACCGGCAGATCGAGCACCTGCGTGATGTCCTTGCCGGCCAGCTTGTACTCGAGCACGCTCGCCTGGAAGCGCTTGCCACCGCAGTCCTCGCACGGAGTCTCGATCGTGTCCATGAATCCGAGCTCGGTGATGATGACGCCCGCACCCTTGCACGTCGGGCAAGCGCCTTCGGAGTTCGCGCTGAACAGCGCCGGCTTGACGCCGTTCGCCTTCGCGAACGCTTTGCGGATCGGCTCCAGCAGACCGGTGTAGGTCGCAGGATTGCTTCGCCGCGATCCCTTGATCGCACCCTGATCGATCGCGACGACACCTTCCCGGCGCGACACCGACCCGTGGATCAGCGAGCTCTTGCCCGAACCGGCGACGCCCGTCACCACGGTGAGAACCCCGGTCGGGATGTCGACGTCGACGTCGCGGAGGTTGTTGGCGGTCGCGCCCCGAACCTCGATCGCACCGCCACTCGACCGCACCGACTCCTTCAGCTGCGCCCGATCCTCGAGATGATCTCCGGTGCGCGTGCCGCTGGACTTGAGTCCCTCCACCGTGCCTTCGAAGCAGATCTGCCCTCCGGCGCTGCCGGCGCCCGGGCCGAGATCGACCACATGGTCGCCGATCGCGATCGTCTCGGGCTTGTGCTCGACGACGAGGACTGTGTTCCCCTTGTCGCGCAGCTTCAGCAGCAACCCGTTCATCCGCTGGATGTCGTGGGGATGGAGGCCGATCGTCGGCTCGTCGAAGATGTAGGTCACGTCGGTGAGCGACGAACCGAGGTGCCGCAGCATCTTGATGCGCTGCGCCTCTCCCCCGGACAGCGTCCCGGACGGCCGCTCGAGACTCAGATACCCGAGACCGAGCGTGACGAAGGCGTCGAGGTTGGCACTGAGCGCCTCGAGCAGGGGGCCTGCGCCGGGAAGGTCGAGACCGCGAACCCAGGCCGCCAGGTCGGTCACCTGCATGCGGCACGCATCGGCGATGCTGATGCCGTCGATCTTCGACGACCGTGCCCCTTCCGTCAGACGCGTGCCATCGCACTCCGGGCACACCGCGAACGTCGCGACGCGCTCGACGAAGGCACGGATGTGCGGCTGCAGAGCATCGAGGTCTTTCGACAGCATCGACTTGGTGATCTTCGGGATCAGCCCCTCGTAGGTCATGTTGATCCCCGAGATCTTGACCTTGGTCACCTCGCCGTAGAGGAGCAGATGCCGCTGCTTCTCGGTGAACTCAGAGATCGGCTTATCCGCCGGATAGAAGCCCGACGCGGAGAAGCCCTTCACCATCCAGCCGTCCGCCGTGTACCCGGGCACCATGATCGCGCCTTCGTCGAGAGACTTCGATTCGTCGACGATCTGCGACAGGTCGAGATCGGACACCGCTCCCCTGCCCTCGCACCGCGGGCACATGCCGCCCAGGTAGATCGCATCCTTCACGATCTTCTTCTCGCCGCCGGGTCCGGTCATCACACCGCTCGCCCGCTGCGTCGGGATGTTGAAGGAGAAAGCAGTGGAACCGCCGATGTACGGCTTTCCGAGCTTGCTGAACAGGATGCGCAGCATCGCGTTCGCGTCGGTCACCGTGCCCACCGTCGATCGCGGGTTCGCACCGAGTCGCTCCTGATCGACGATGATCGCCGTCGTGAGACCCTCGAGCACGTCGACATCCGGTCGAGGAACGGACGGCATGAAGCCCTGCACGAAGGCGCTGTAGGTCTCATCGATCATCCGCCGCGATTCGGCGGCGATCGTGTCGAACACCAGCGAGCTCTTCCCCGATCCCGAGACGCCGGTGAAGACGGTGAGACGGCGCTTCGGAATGTCGACGCTGACATCTTTCAGATTGTTCTCGCGTGCGCCCTGCACTCGGATCATGTCGTGGGTGTCGGCGGGATGCTCGGTCGCGGTCATCGGCGTCCTTCTGGTCGGGGCTGAGGGCTCAGCCGGCCTGGTTGATACGGAGTAGATTGCCTGCCGGGTCGCGGAAGGCGCAGTCACGCACGCCATAGGGCTGATCCATGGGCTCCTGAACGACGTCGGCCCCCTGTTCGACAAGACGCTCGAAGAGCTCGTCGAGGTCGTCACTGGCCAGAGTGAGCGCGCCGTAGCTGCCCTTCGCGATCAGCTCGAGGATCGTCTGGCGCTCGGTGTCGGTGATCCCGGGATCTGTTGCCGGCGGATGCAGGACGATCGAGGTCTCCGGCTGACCCGCTGGGCCCACCGTGAGCCAGCGGAGTCCGTCATAGCCGACATCGTTGCGCACCTCGAACCCGAGGGCGTCGCGATAGAAGCCGAGAGCCGCGTCGGCGTCGGTGTGAGGGAGGAAGGCGTAGTGGATGCTGATCTTCATGGTGTTCACGTTAGATGCGCGTCGGTGCGCGGTGCTTCTTGATTCCTGATCGGTCTGGTCACGTGCTTGGCCTGAAACGACGGGATCCCGTCGACGTTGGCAGCGCGTTCACGGTACACCCGGGGTGAGACACCGACGAGTTCCGTGAACCGCGTGCTGAACGTGCCGAGTGATGAGCATCCGACTTCGAAGCACACGTCCGTCACGCTCAGATCGCCGCGGCGCAGCAGAGCCATGGCCCGCTCGATGCGGCGAGTCATCAGATAGGAGTATGGCGACTCACCGTACGCCTCCCGGAACTGGCGGCTGAGATGGCCGGCCGACATGTGCACTCCGCGTGCCAGAGCCTCCACATCCAGGGGCTTCGCGTACTCACGATCGATCCGGTCTCTGACCTTCCGCATCACGACGAGCTCGCGGATTCTGGCATCGTCCACGGCGGTCACGAGTCGATCCTGCCATGTCGCCGCGAGACGCGGGGTGACTGTCCGCGACCTGCATCGCGATCCCTCTCCCCTCAGCGATCGCGTCGGCGCTAGCCTGAGGGCATCCCCACAGGATTCTCTCAGAAAGGGTCCACGTCATGTCCCAACCACTCACCGAAGCCAAGTCCGTCTTCAAGTCGGTCCGCATCGCGCTCGCTGTGTCCGGCGCCCTCGCGCTGCTCGCGGGTATCGTCCTGCTCGTCTGGCCGGGCAAATCCCTCGCGGTCATCACCGGCATCTTCGCGGCGTACCTCGTCATCGCCGGCGTCGTCTACATCGGTCTCGGCATCTTCTCGGGCCGGGGCGGCGCCTGGGCGAGAGTCGGGCACATCGTGCTCGGACTGCTCTACGTCGTGGCCGGCGTCATCGCCTTCGCGAATCTCCAGCCGGTCGGAGAACTGCTCGCCCTCATCGTGGTCATCTTCATCGGCATCAGCTGGATCGTCGATGGGGTGGTCTCGCTCACCCTCCTCGGCAGCGACGGCTCGCGAGTCTGGACGCTCCTGTACGCGCTTCTGAGCATCATCGCGGGAGCCGTCGTGCTGTTCTCGCCGCTCGTCGCCGGGCTCGCGTTCTGGCTGCTCTTCGGAATCTCTCTCGTCGCTCTCGGCATCGTCCAGATCGTCCGCGCGATCACGTTGGGCAAGGACGCGAAGTCGTTCGTCGCCGCCGTGCAGGATGACCCCGCGGTCTGATCGCCCGATCGACACGTCGGCCCCGCCCTGCATAGCGCAGGGCGGGGCCGAATTCGATGTCTGACCTACTCGGCGACGAAGGCGCTCACATCGCCGACCAGCCGGGTGTTGTCGGCAGGCACGGGATCGACGGCCGCCTGAGCGACCTCGGCCGCGAACTCCGAGACGTTGTAGAGCTTTCCGGCGGACTCGCGGCGTTCGGCGATCGCGCCGGGATTGGCCCGCTCCAACAGCGTGGCAGTGATCGTTCCTTCGATCATGTCGCCGGAGACGACGGTGAATCCGATGCCCTTCTCGGCAAGACCGGGGATGAGCTCGCGCAACGCGTCTTCACCGGCACGCTTCGAGAGGGCGACCGGCTCGTACTCGGGCATGGTGGGGGTCGTGCGGATGAAGTGCGCCTGGTGACTGGTCACGAACACGACGCGTGAGCCTTCACCGAGCAGCGGTGTCGCGGCGTTCAACACGCTGAGCTGCGCATCCCGATTCAGCGACAGCGCGTAGTCCTCGGCCATCCCCGACTCCATGCCTCCGGAGGCGTTCAACACGAGGACGTCCAGGCGGCCGTACTCGGCGCGCACGGCCTCGAACATCTCGGCGACGGAGGCCGGGTCCGTGAGGTCGGCGCCGACGACGAGCGCCCGACGGCCGAGCTCGCGCAGCTGGTTCGCGAGCTTCTCGGCGCGGGGTGCCTTGTTGCGGAAGTTGATGACGACGTCGGCGCCCGCCTCGGCCAGATAGCGCACGGTGTCGGCGCCGATCCCCCGCGATGAGCCGGTGACAAGTGCGACCTTGCCGTCGAGAGATCCTGCAGGAAGAACGTCGGTCACGATGACTCCTCATGGTGCGTGAGATGCCGCGATCGCACGGCTCGACAACACTATCAATCCGGCCCCGCACGCCCCGAGCGCGTCGTCGGCGCGTGATAGGTTGACCGCAAAGGAGGCCGCATGAATGACTTCTCTGTCTTCATCGAACTGATCGATAACTGGGCATGGATCGGTTGGCTGGTCCTGATCGCCCTGTTCCTCGTGATCGAGATGCTCACGCTCGACTTCACCTTCCTGATGCTCAGCTTCGGCAGCGCGATAGGCCTCGTCACCGATCTGGTCGGATTGCCCGTCTGGGCGCAGGTGATCATCGCTGCTGCCGCGGCGGCGGTCTTCATCCTCTTCCTCCGTCCGCCACTGCTCAAGCGGCTGAGACGAGGCGAAGATCCGACGAAGTCCAACGTCGACGCGCTCATCGATCTCCGAGGCGTTGCTCTCCACGACATCACCCAGATCTCGGGACAGGTGAAGCTCAGCAACGGAGACACCTGGACCGCACGATCTCTCACCTCTGTATCGATCCCCCAGGGCTCACCGATCGCGATCAGCGCGATCAACGGCGCGACCGCCGTCGTCCGTCCCATCAACGACTAGGAGAAATCAGTGAACGACTCCTCGTTCATCCCGACCGCGATCCTCTGGATCCTGGTGGTGGCGATCATCATCTTCGTGGTGGTCACCGTCGCCCGCTCGATCCGGATCATCCCCCAGGCGACCGCAGGTGTCGTCGAACGGCTCGGCCGGTACCACAAGACCCTCATGCCGGGTCTGAACCTCCTGGTTCCGTTCATCGATCGGCTGCGCCCGCTGATCGACATGCGCGAGCAGGTCGTCTCGTTCCCGCCGCAGCCCGTGATCACCGAAGACAACCTCGTGGTCTCAATCGACACGGTCGTGTACTTCCAGGTGACCGACGCCCGCGCGGCCACCTACGAGATCGCGAACTACCTCGGCGCCGTCGAGCAGCTCACCACCACGACGCTCCGTAACGTCGTAGGTGGTCTGAACCTCGAAGAGGCGCTCACGAGCCGCGACAACATCAACGGCCAGCTCCGCGTCGTGCTCGATGAGGCGACCGGCAAGTGGGGCATCCGCGTCGGTCGTGTCGAGCTGAAGGCCATCGACCCGCCGATATCCATCCAGGACTCGATGGAGAAGCAGATGCGTGCTGAGCGTGACCGTCGTGCGGCAATCCTGACCGCAGAGGGAACGAAGCAGTCCGCGATCCTCGAAGCAGAAGGTGCGCGCCAGGCCGAGATCCTCCGCGCCGAAGGTGACAAGCAGGCCGCGGTTCTTCGCGCTCAGGGTGAGGCCGAGGCCATCCAGAACGTCTTCACCGCCATCCACCAGGGTGCACCCGACGACAAGCTGCTCGCCTACCAGTACCTGCAGATGCTGCCGAAGATCAGCGAGGGGCAGTCCAACAAGCTCTGGATCATCCCGAGCGAGCTCACGGAGGCCCTGAAGGGCATCGGCAGCGCGTTCACGCCCAAGCCCGGACAAGGGCCGAACAACACCTTCCCGGGCGCGTGACGCACCCGTACTTCTCGAAGGCACGGCATCCCCGAGTCCTCGCCCACCGCGGTCTGATCACTGCGGCGGGCGAGGACTCCGGCGTGTGGGAGAACAGTGCGGCCTCGTTCGCGGCGGCTCATGCCGCCGGCGTCGAATACATCGAGACCGACTGCCAGGTGACAGCCGATGGCGACGTGGTGCTGTTCCACGATGAGACGCTCCAGCGTCTCGTGGGCGATCCCCGCCGCGTCCGCGACGTCCGAACCCGAGAGCTGCGGAGCATCTTCGCCGATCACGGCGGGCTCCTCACGGTCCCGGAGGCGCTCGCCTCGTTCCCGCAGATCCGCTTCAACATCGATGTCAAGACAGAAGCCGCTGTCGGCCTCCTCGGGCCGATCCTGGTCGAGGACACACACCGCGTCCTGGTCACGAGCTTCTCGGATTCCTACCGGCGAGCGACCCTCGGAGCCGTTCTTCGGGCCGGTGCCGCTCTCCGACCCGCCACGTCCGGCGGCAGTCGCACAATCGCGGCGCTGCGATCGCTGTCTTCGCTCCGCCTCTCCCCCGCCCGCGTCCTCCGTGAGGTCGACGCACTCCAGATCCCGGAGCGGCACGGCGTCGTCAAGGTACTCACGCCCGCGCTCCTCCGAGCGGCTCACCGCCACGGCGTGGAGGTGCACGTCTGGACGGTGAATGACCCCGATGTGATGCTCCGACTGGCACGAATCGGAGTCGACGGAATCGTCTCCGATCGTGCTGACCTCGCTCTCGCCACGCTGAACCCGATTTGATCCAGACTCGCCCTATAACCTCCGCCGCTGGGATTCAGCTGTGAATCCTGCCGGGAATCCGCCCGCGTTGAGCAGGCGCACAGGCTGGAGCGTTATACCTGACAGCGACGAGAGGACCACAAAATGGCAGATCGCAGCCTGCGCGGCATCCGACTCGGCGCCCAGAGCCTACAGAGCGAAGAGGGCGTCGTTTTCATGGAACGCCGCGAGACCCACTACTCCTGTGACACGTGCGGACACGTCACGAACCTGATGTTCTCGGCGGATGCCGAGCCGCCGCAGACCTGGGAATGCCGCTCCTGTGGAGCGGACGCCCGACTGAACGTCGACGGCCAGGCCGTCACGCTCGAGGTCACCGATGAGAAGGCCGCTCGCACCCACTGGGACATGCTGATGGAGCGCCGCACGCGCGCCGAGCTCGAAGAACTCCTGGAGGAGCGTCTCGCTTTCATCCGCGCACGTCGCGGAGCCGGTGAAGACCCCACCCGCGAGAAGATCGGCGCCTGACCGCGTGAGTCAAGAAGCAGCGGGGCTTCCCTGAGCCCCGCTGCTTCTTGCTGTCCGGGGTGCCTCTGTCGAGCCGGCCCTTCCACGTGAGCGCCACCATCCGAGCACGAGCGCAACCAGACCGCCCCAGACCAGCACGAGCTGGATCCAGGGACCGAGGATGATCCCCGCCGTGAGGCCCGAGCGCAGCTCGACATCCTCCAGGAGCGCGCCGGCCTTTCCGGCATCGAGGCTCGCGACGGTCGTTCCGTCCGGCCGGATGATCTGGCTCGTGCCGACCGTGGAGATGTTCACCACGCTGCGCCCACTCTCGATGGCGCGCATCCGTGCGAACGCGAGCTGCTGCAGGTTCTCGTCGGTGCCGCGGAAGTCGGCGTTGTTCGTCTGGAAGACCAGCACTTGAGCACCGTCTTGCAGACTCTCCGTGATGACGTCGTCGTAGATCACGTCGAAGCAGATCGCCAGTCCGACGGCCACCCCGTCCACGTCGACGACCGGCGGGTTCTCGCCCGGCGAATATTCGCGCTGGATGAGACCGATCAGATCCGGCGCGAGAGCGTTGAAGAAGGCGCGATCCGGAACGTACTCGCCGAAGGGCACCGGATGCCGCTTGTCGTGGAGCTGCGTCGCTCCCCCGGCATCCGTCCACAGCATCGACGTGTTGAAGTAGCGCTGGGTGCGGCCGGTCGCCGCGTTCGCGAGCAGCGGCGCTCCGATCCGCGTCGCGATCAGGGTCATCCGCCGCGCCAGGGCCTCGTTCTGGAACGGGTCGGCGTCGAGCGACCCCTCGGGCCAGACCAGCAGGTCGACATCTTCGCCGTAGAGCGGACGCGTCGCGTCGGTCTGCGCGTCGATCAGCGAGAACGGCTCACGAGCGTCGAAGTATCCGGACGGACCGTTTCCCTGCACGGCGGCAATTCGCATCGACCCCGCCGCCGAGGTCGGGAACAGCGGGGTGAACAACAGCACGACGACCAATACCGCCGGTGTCAGAAGCCTCAGCGGCCGCTTCCATGCACGCAGGCGCACGACCTCGATCAGCACGGCGACCACCAGCACCATCAGGAATCCGAGTCCGCTGACGCCGAGCCAGGACGAGAGCGGCGCGAGTGGGCTCTGCGCCTGACTCATGCCGATGCGCGCCCAGGGGAAGCCTCCGTAGGGCCAGGACCCCACGAAGACCTCACGACCCACCCACAGCGCCGCGACGACAGCGGGAAGGGCCAGCAGTCGGCCCATGGTGCCCGGGAAGGCACGAGGCATCCAGCGGTACGCCAGGGCGGTCAGGATCAGTGCGACGCCGGTCAACCCTCCCTCGACCACGCTCAGTGCCGCCCACGGGATCGGGCCGAGATAGCGCGATGTGAACGAGACCAGCAGCGCGAAGAGAACGATGCCGTAGACGAGGCCGACCAACAGCGCTCCCGCGGCCCGGCGCCCGATGAGTGCGAGGAGGACGAGGGCCGTGGCCGGGAAAGCCAGTACCCAGATCGCGGCCGACGGATAGGAGAAGTTCATCAGGCATGCCGAGATCGCCGCGGCGATCACAGCGGCCCAGAGCGGCAGAAGAGGGCGCGCTCGCGCCGGGGACTCAGACATCCCTCTCATTCTCACATCGACGAGTAGGCGACGATTCCACGCCGGACGCCGTCCAGTGCCGTCCGTGCCGTGCGAGCCAGTGTGCCGTCCTCGGCGACGATCGACAGCTGGTCGAGAAGGTCGATCGTCTGCTTCGCCCAGCGCACGAAGTCGCCGGCCGCCATGTCGGCGTCGATCAGCACCCGGTCGAGCATGCCTCCCCGAGCCCACGAGTGCATGGCACCGGCAAGACCCGCCGCCAGCGGCTCACTGCCGGGCAGATGGTGGTCCTTCTCGAGGTCGTCGAGCTCGGCCCACAGAGTCGTCGTCTTCTCGTACGCCGTGCGGAACGCGCCTCGCGGAAGGTTCCGCTCCCCCGCGTTGGCCTCATCCCGCCGCGGCTCGTAGACGAGGCAGCAGGCCATCGCTGCCAGCGACGGCGCGTCCAGGCCGTTCCAGAGGCCCTGCCGGAGGGATTCCGCGACCAGCAGATCGCGCTCTCCATAGATGCGGCGCATCGTGCGCCCGGCATCCGTCAGCGTCGTCTCAGCACCCTCTGCCGTCAGGTAGTCCAGGGTCTCCAGCACCTCGACGACACGGTCGAAGACGCGCGCGACGGTACCCGTACGCGTCTCGATCTGACGACGGATGCGATCGGTCTGACGCTTGAGCTTCCAATACCGTTCGGCCCAGCGCGCGTGCGCCTCACGGTCGGGGCACCGATGAGAGGGATGCCGCTGCATCTGCGTGCGCAGCGATTGGATGCGCTTCATGCGCTTGTCGCGGGATGCGCGCGGCGCCTGAGAATCCTGCCGATTCTTCTTCTCGAGGTCGCTCAGCTCGCGTCGGATCGCCGCATACTCGGGGAAGTCCCCGTGCTCGCACGCCATCGACTTCTGGTACCCGGCGAGCGACTCCTCGGCCTCCCTGACCTGGCGCGCGAGCCCCACCACGGCGCGGTCGGCCTGAAACTGCGCGAAGGAGGACTCCAGGATCTGACGAGCCCGGGGCTTCCCGAACATGTCGATGAGGTTGACCGCCATGTTGTAGGTCGGCCGGAAGCTGGAGTTCAGCGGATAGGTTCGTCGAGATGCGAGCGCAGCGACGGACTGAGGGTCCATGCCCTCGGTCCACTGCACGACGGCGTGTCCCTCGACATCGATGCCTCGGCGACCCGCGCGACCGGTGAGCTGCGTGTACTCCCCGGACGTGATCGCGACGCGAGCCTCGCCGTTGAACTTCTCCATCTTCTCGAGCACCACGGTGCGCGCGGGCATGTTGATGCCCAGCGCCAGGGTCTCTGTGGCGAAGACGACCTTGACGAGCTTGAGGCGGTAGAGCTCTTCGACGACCTCTTTGAACGCCGGCAGAAGCCCGGCGTGATGCGCGGCGACACCTCTCTCGAGATTCTCCAGCCAATCCCAGTAGCCGAGCACCCCGAGATCCTCGTCCTGGAGCGAACGAGTGCGCTCCTCGACAATGGCTCGGATCTCGGCCTTCTCCTCTGAGGACGTCAGCCTGATCCCTGAGCGCCGCACCTGTTGCACGGCGGCGTCGCAGCCCACCCGGCTGAAGATGAAGAAGATCGCTGGGAGCAGGTTGGCCCGCTCGAGCAGCTTGATCACATCGGGGCGGTCCATCCGCTCGATACGACGGACGTTGGAGGGACGCACGGGACGATGCCCACCGCGCGGCGGCCGCTTGGCCTGACGACCCGCGTGCCGGTTGCTGATATACGACTGCGTCTGCCGGTTGTTCTCGTAGTTGGAGCCGGTGAAGGAGCGGATGCGCATCAGCTCCTGATTCACCTGCGCGGTCGCGATCCCCGCGCGATCATCGAAGAGCGGGAGGAGATCGTCGCGCACCAGCACGTGCTGCTCGAGCGGCACCGGCCGGATCTCGGACACGATCACCTCGGTGTCTCCGCGCACCGTGTCGAGCCAGTCGCCGAACTCCTCGGCATTCGACACGGTCGCGCTCAGGGAGACCAGCCGCACGTGCTGCGGCAGGTGGATGATCACTTCTTCCCAGACGGCGCCACGGAACCTGTCGGCGAGGTAGTGGACTTCGTCCATGATCACGTACCGGAGGTCGCGCAGCGCCGCGGAATCGGCGTAGATCATGTTGCGGAGGACCTCGGTGGTCATCACCACGATGCGGGCGTTGCCGTTGATGTTGGTGTCGCCGGTGAGGAGCCCCACCTGGTCCGCGCCATAGACGTCGACCAGTTCACGGAACTTCTGGTTCGAGAGCGCCTTCATCGGCGTCGTATAGAACGCCTTGTCGCTCGGGGTCTGCATCGCGAGATGGATCGCGAACTCCCCCACGATCGTCTTGCCGGCCCCGGTCGGCGCTGCGACGAGCACGCTGCGCCCGCTCTCGAGCGCATGGCATCCCGCGATCTGGAACGGGTCGAGCTCGAACTTCTGCCGTGCGGCGAAGGCGATCGTGGCCGGGTGTTCAGCGGCCTCGCGCGCCGCGGCATATCGCTCGGAGGGCGAACTCATGCAATGTCCGGCAGCAGCCCCGCAGCCGCGTTGCGCTTGCGTTTGCGCCGGTCGAACAGCACGGACAGCCCCGCTGCCGCGAAGAAGAGCACGATCAGGATTCCGGCGAGCATCAGCATGCTGATCACGTCGGCGGCCGGCGTCGCCAGTGCGGCGAACACCGTCGCGATGAGGATCGCGACGCGCCAGCCCTTGAGGATCGCCTTGCCCGACATGACTCCGGCGACGTTCAGCGCGACCAGGAAGACCGGGAGAACGAAAGCGACGCCGATCACGATCATCAGCTTGAAGATGAAGTCGTAGTACTCCTGCGCCTGGAAGAGGTTCTTCGCCCCTTCGGGCGTGAATCCCGCCATCAGCTCGATGATGTGCGGCTGGATCAGGACACCGACGTAACACCCGGCGAAGAACAGCGGAACCGCGGCTGCGACGAACGAGATCGTGTATCGGACCTCTTTGCGCGTCAGTCCGGGCATGATGAACGCCCAGATCTGCCACAGCCAGACGGGCGCGGAGATGAACAGGCCGAGAGAGAACGCGATGCGCATGCGCATGTCGAACGGGCCGGTGATGGTCGAGTACACGAGCGCAGCGACGTCTTCGCCGCGCTCAGCGGCGATGTCGTTGATCGGCTTCGTGATGAAGTTGATGACCGGATCGGTGATCAGAAACGCGATGACCATGCCGACGACCAATGCGAGCGCTGCCCACATCAGCCGTTTCCGCAGTTCGACGAGATGCGCGCCGAGCGACATCCGCCGATCCCGATCCGCCTTCTGCTTCACGGCCGGTTCGATGGTTGCCACGGCCGGTTAGGTGCGGGGCGGAGTCTCAGGGTCGACGCCCGAGTCCTTGACCGTGGTGGGCTCGGCGACGACCGTGTCGCTGCGTGCCGCGTCCTCGTCCTTCATGGCCTTCATCTCGCCCTTGAAGACGCGGGCCGACTGCCCCATGCTCTTCGCGAGCGCCGGCAGCTTCGCAGCGCCGAACAGAAGAAGGATGACGGCGAGCACGATGAGAAGGTGCCAGCCTTGCAGTCCAGCCATTGGAATATTCCCGTCGTCGGTGGGCGATCTTTTTCAGTCTACAGATCAATCCCCGAGATCGGGGCGGTGATAGAGAGCGAGTCCTGATGCCGCCCACTCGCGGGCCGCGGTGCGGGCGATGCCGGGCTCGACGACTTCCATAGAGCCCCCGAAGCGCGCGGCGAGCCGCTTGATTCCCCGGGGATCGGCGAGGTGGAGGTGCGCCGTCACGCTTCCATCGACCGCTTCGAGCGCCGTGGTCGGGAAGAATCCGCCCAGCAACGGGGCGAACCGCTCCGACACGCGCACCGTGACCTCGCGCTCCTCGTCGAGGCCGGCGAAGGCCTCCGGCACCTGATCGCCGCCATGAGTGATCGGGATGTCGGTCAGCTTCGGTTCGCTCACCCGGTCGAGGTGGAACGTGCGCATCGCCTGCCGTAGATGGCACCAGCCCTGCAGGTACCACTGCGCGTTGGTGATCAGGATCTGCATCGGATCGACCGTGCGCGTCGTCGGCGCGGCATCCGGCGCTTGATAGGTGAACGAGATCGCGACGCCGTCCTGCAGACCGCGGGCGACGACCTCTCGGACCTCGTCCACCGCCGTCGGCGCGACGACGACATCGGCGGGAGCATCGGCTGCACCGCGAGAGAGTTTGGAGATCAGTCCGGCGACGAGTCCAGAATCGGAGACGGCAGGCACGGCGGCGACCATCTGCAGCCCGGCGAGCAGTGCAGCGGCCTCGCGCGCCGTGAACCGGGGAACGCGGCGCAGGGCGACATCGTTCGTGATCTCGATGACATCCTCGTGGTCGAGGAGGTCCCAGTTGATGTCGAACATCTCCTGCGGCTGCTGCCAGAAACCGGACTCGCCGGGGAGCCCGATGACGGTCAGCTTCTCGACCATTCCGCGCATCTCCTGCGGCGTCACGCCGAACTCCGCCGAGGCTTCGGCGAGTGAGACCTGCCCGTGCTCGAGGAGGTACGGCACCAGGGTGAGATAGAGCCGGACACGATCAGCGGCGAGGAGCGGCTTCGGCTGCGCGCTCATGATGCGTCCTCCCGTTCGGCGTGCGCGTCGACGGCTGCGCGAAGGCGCGCGATGACGGCGTCGCGCAGCGGAGCCGGTTCGACCACGCGCACCTCCGGACCGTAGGAGGCCAGCTCGTCGGCAAGGATGTGCAGGTCGACGAACGGCACGGTGATTCCCTGTGCCGCGGGCGACGCCCGTCGGCCGAGCCGCAGAGCCGCCTCCGTGCCGGGGGTGACCTCCAGCAGAGCGGAATTCTCGGCCGCGACACGCTCGAGACCCGTCAGCGCCCGCTCCCCCGCCCCGTCACGGAGCGCAGGATCGAACGACTTCGCCGTCATCTTGACGTCTCCGACGATCCGGCTCAGGAGGAACATCCGGTCTTCGTCGACATCGACATCGACGCCGAACACATGCCAGCGAGCCTCGTAATCCACCAGGGCCAGCGGGCGGATGCTGCGCCGTCTCGGCACCGATTCCCCGGGCTTGAGGTATTCGAACGCGACGACCCTGCTCTTCTCGATCGCATCCTGCAGAGGCGCGAACGCCGCGTCACGCGCAGTGATCCGCGGCGCGAAGCCGATGATCGGCTCGTCACCGTCGATCCCCAGCGCGCGGATCTTGCGCACGCCCGACTGGGCGTCACCCGACGCGGACTCAGCGCTCCAGACGCTCCCGGCGAGACGCAGCACGGCCAGCTCCGCCGGGGTGAACTCGATGTCCGCGGGCAGGTCGTATTCCGCCTGGGGAATGCGATAGCGCGCCTCACGCAGGTCATTCGGATCTGCCTGATCGCCGATCGTCTCGATCGGCACACCCAGGGAGCGGAGCTCTTCCTTGTCCCGCTCGAACATCTTCTCGAGAGAATCCGAGCGCGTGCCTGCGTCTGCACGCTGGCGGTAGCCCGACACGTTGTCGAGGATCTGCTGCTTGGTGAGCCCGATCTCCGTGGCCATCAGCGCCACGACGAGATTCGTCAGGCGCTCCTCCGCGGGAATCCGGGCAGCCATCACTGCGTGGGCGGCGTCACTGCGCCCAGAATGTCGACGACGATCGCAGTGGCGGGAGAGCCTTCGGCCGCAGGGAACACGACGAGGAGTTGAGAGCCGACCGTCGCTCCGACGAGCTGCTCGGCGGCCACGCTGATGCTGGCCTCCGCGCCCCACGAGTTCGTGGTCACCTTCTTGTCGTCCCAGCCGACACCCATGACGTTGGAAACGACGGTGTCGCCCTTCTTCACCTTCGGACCGTCACCCTTGATGAGCGTCTGCGTCACGATCTCGGTCGGTGCCGGAACGTCAGGGATGATGATCCCGGGAGTGCCGTCAGGGGCGCGCACCACGGTGGGAAGACCGCGCGCGTCGTTGAACTGCAGCGCGCCGGAGGCCTTCGACGGCATGACGTCGAGCACATCGATGACCGCCACGACGTTCTCACCCTTGTCGAGTCCGAACGCCTCGACGTTCTGCTCTCCGAAGTCCTCCGGAGTGATCACAGCGAGGATCCGACTGCCTCCGGTCGCGCACTCCAACACATCCGACAGACCTGCAGAACGCTGAGCCCAGTAGTCGATGCTGTGCACTCGGCTCTGGTCGCCGTTGAATTCGGACGCGTAGAGGGCTTCGCCGCTGTCGCCGCCGTAGAACGCGATATCCAGCACCACAGGCTGGAAGGTCGACCCCAGAGCAGGGCCGTCGCCGACAGTGATGTCGGCGAACGAGGTCTTGTCGCTCTTGACCGGTCCGAAGACCGAGACCTCCGGGGGAGAACCGAAGTCGCCACCCACGTCGGCGACGTCCAGGATCTTCTCGTTGCCGGCGCGATCGCACGAGGCAGCGTCGGAAGAGCCCGTCGCGGTGCAGCCCGTCAGGGCGAGGACGGCGAGGCTGAGGGAGGCCAGAACGGCGGACGTTTTACGCACGCGCTCCAGTCTATTCCGTCGCGTCGTCCGATTCGCGCGAAGCGGCGGCCAGGCGTGCCCCATCTGCGGCCTTGCCTGCCTCCCTGGCCCTCTTGCGCAGGTTCTTGTCGGAGATCTCGCGGTCGCCGACAGCGCCGGGCGTCCACAGCTCCACATCCTCATCGCCGTAACTGCTCTTCGACGCGCGGCGTTTCACCGAAGGGGCGATCGCGCCGGGGGCGAGACGGCGCGCCGTGAGCAGGAACCCGGTGTGCGCGACCATGCGATGATCCGGGCGCACGGCGAGTCCTTCGACGTGCCAGCCGCGCACCATCGTCTCGGAGGCGTCCGGGTCGGTGAAGAGACTCGTCGAGCGGATGTACTCCGACACTCGGGAGAGCTGCGTCACAGTCGCGACGTAGCAGAGCACGACGCCTCCGGGCGTCAGCGCCTCGGCGACCGCATCGATGCACTCCCACGGAGCGAGCATGTCGAGGACGACGCGATCGACCGTTCCGGCGGGAGCGGCACCGGGCAGCGATTCGACGAGGTCGCCGACCACCACCGTCCACGCGGCGGGATGTTCTCCGAAGAAGGTCTCCACGTTGCCGCGCGCCACATCCGCGAACTCCTCGCGACGCTCGAAGGAGATGAGCTTCCCTACCGAGCCGACGGCGCGCAGGAGCGACAGCGAGAGGGCGCCGGACCCGACGCCGGCCTCCACGACGGTCGCTCCGGGGAAGACGTCGGCCTGCATGACGATCTGCGCCGCGTCCTTCGGGTAGATGATCGCAGCGCCGCGCGGCATCGACATCGCGAAATCACGCAGCAGCGGCCGAAGCGCCAGGTAGTCGTGGCCGGAGCTGTTCGGCACCACGGAGCCATCCGGGAGGCCGATGAGGTCGCGGTGCCGCAGCACACCCTGATGCGTGTGCAGCTCACCGTCTTCGCGGAGCGTCACCGTGTGCAGGCGGCCCTTGGGGCCCGTCAACTGGACACGATCACCGATGCGGAACGGGCCGCTCGGTCGCTGGTTGTCGGTGTCGCTCATCGGATCGCTCCCGCTGTGGTCCGGTTCGCCTCGAAGAGGTCGGAAAGGTCGGCGACGCCGCGTCCGGCAAGCGTGTCCCAGAGTTCATGGGCCCCGATGCCGTCCAGCGGCACGATGTGCGGCACGCCGAGCGCCACCGCCCCCGACGCGATCCCTGCGCGAAGACCGGTCGGCGAGTCCTCGATCACGACGACATCCGCGATGTCGACGTCGAGCAGCGCGCCCGCCTGCAGGTACGGCTCCGGGTGCGGCTTCGGGTTGTCGACGTCATCGCCGGCGACGACGATGTCGAACGCCTCGAAGTCGATCAGGTCGACGACGCTCAGCGCCATCCGCCGCAGTGACATCGTGACGAGTCCCGTCGGGATGCCGGCCTCTCTGAGTTCTGCGAGCAGCTCGCGCGCCCCGGGCCGGAACGGCACGCCCTGAGTCCGCAACGACTCCTGCACCACGTCGGTCAGGTGCGAGACGATCGCCTCCGGCTCCATCGCGACGCCCGCGTTCTGCAGGATGATCGCACTGTCGATCAACCCGCTCCCGACGAGCTGCAGAGCGTCCTCGTGACTCCAGGAGCCGCCGAAGGACTCGACCAGCGACGTCTCCGCCGCCATCCAGTACGGCTCGGTGTCGACGAGGGTTCCATCCATGTCCCAGAGGACTGCGCGGGGCTTTCTGCTCACTGAACCCATGCTAGCCGGGGCTCCGCCCACATCCCGCCGCCGCGGACTAGCCTGGAGGGATACGTCCTCGATCTCGAAGGGAGCCCATGATGGATGTTCTCGGTTCACGCATCGTCATCGCCGCCTTCGACGGCTGGAACGACGCGGGTGAAGCAGCCAGTGGCGCCGTCGAAGCTCTGCGCTCATCTGGCGAGTACGACCTGGTGCACTCCGTGGACCCCGAGCTGTACTTCGACTATCAGTACACGCGCCCGGCGACGCGCATGGATGCCGAGGGTCGCCGCCAGCTGAAGTGGCCGGAGGCAGGTCTCTGGCGGCCGCGCGATCCGGGGCCCGGCACGGAGTTCTGGCTCCTCACGGGCGTGGAGCCGGCACGCACCTGGCAGGCCTTCGCCTCCGAGTTCATCGACATCGCACTGCGCGACGACATCACGGGGCTCGTGACGATGGGCGCCATGCTGGCCGACGTTCCCCACACCCGCCCGATCTCGATCTTCGCGTCGAGCCAGAACGAGCAGGTGCGCGAGGCGCACGACCTCGAGCGCTCGCTCTACGAGGGGCCCGTCGGCATCCTCAGCGTGTTCGAGCACTTCGCCGAGAGCGCCGGCATCCCCACCGCGGGTCTCTGGGCGAGTGTCCCCCACTACGTCGCATCGGCGACTCCCTCCCCGAAGGTCACTCTCGCTCTCCTCGACCGGCTCGAAGAGCTCACCGGCGTCGACGTCGACCGTTCGCGCCTGCGCACCGAGGCCGCCGCATGGGAGGCATCCATCGATGCCGCGGCTTCCGAAGACGAAGACATGGCCGAGTACATCCACCAGCTCGAGCGCACCCGAGACACGTGGGACTCCCCCGAAGCGTCAGGCGACGCGATCGCACAGGCGTTCGAACGCTACCTGCGCCGCCGCGGCGACGCGCCCGGCGATCACAAGCGCTGACGCCCCTGGGGCTCCCGCATCCGGCGGAGAAACAGCCGGATC
Organism: Microbacterium sp. PMB16; assembly: GCF_051294855.1. Lineage (GTDB taxonomy): Bacteria > Actinomycetota > Actinomycetes > Actinomycetales > Microbacteriaceae > Microbacterium. The sequence goes on along the minus strand of NZ_CP145908.1, from coordinate 3,278,712 downwards.
AGGCGGCGATGACGCCTGTCCCGAGCAGGACGAGCAGCACGGTGCCGAGCAGGATCCGGTAGATCACGAACGGCAGGAAGCTGCGCTTCGAGATGAAGTTCATGAAGAACGCGATCACACCCAGAGCGACGACGAACGCGATCCCGGTGGCGGCGAGGGTGTCGCCGAACGAGAAGAACGACGGCTCGTCCCAGCTCTTGAACACCTGATAGAAGCCGCTGCCGAAGACAGCGGGGATGGCGAGCAGGAAGGCGTACCGCGCGGCGGCGGCGCGTTCGTAGCCCAGGAAGAGCCCCATGGTGATGGTGCCGCCCGAACGCGAGACGCCGGGGATCAGCGCGAGCGCCTGCGCGAAACCGAACGCGATCCCGTGCGGGTAGGTGAGGTCGCCGAGCTTGCGCCGCTTGGCACCGACATGGTCGGCGATGCCGAGCAGGATTCCGAACACGATCAGCATGATCGCGACGATCCACAGCGAGCGGAACACCGTCTCGATCTGGTCCTGGAACAGGAGCCCGAGCACGACGATCGGGATGCTGCCGATGATGATCATCCAGCCCATCCGGGCGTCGGGATCGGAGCGCGGCGCCTTGCCGACGAGCGAGCGACACCACTGGGTGATGATCCGGACGATGTCGCGCCAGAAGAACACGACGACCGCCGCCTCGGTACCGATCTGGGTGATGGCGGTGAAGGCCGCCCCCGGGTCTTCTCCCGACGGCAGGAAGGTGCCGAGGATGCGCAGATGCGCACTGGAAGAGATCGGCAGGAACTCGGTGAGTCCCTGGACGATGCCGAGGATGAGGGCTTCGAGCAGGTGCATGGAGGGCCTTCTGGAGTGGGGAGGGCGCGGAAGCGTTCGGGCAGCGCTCAGTACGTGCGCAGCAGATCGGCCAGCACGCGCTGGCCGAAGACAAGCGATTCTACGGGCACGCGCTCGTCGACTCCGTGGAACATTCCTGTGAAGTCGAGATCGGCGGGGAGCCGGAGCGGCGCGAAACCATAGCCCGTGATATCGAGATAGGCGAGCGCCTTGTTGTCGGTTCCGGCGCCGAGGAGATACGGAATGACCGGGACTCCGGGGTCGTGGCGTCCGATGCTCGCGACCATCGCCTCGACCAGCTCACCCTCGAAAGGGGTCTCCATGCCGATGTCGCGCACCACGGTCTCGATCACGATCTCGTCGCCGACGATCTGCTGCAGCTCGGCGAGCACGTCGTCTTCGGTCCCGGGGATGACCCGTACGTCGATCAGCGCCTCGGCGCGCTCGGGAATCACGTTGTGCTTGTAGCCGGCGGTGAGCGCGGTCGGATTCGTCGTGGTGCGGAACGTCGAGCGCAGGAAGGCCTCGGCGGGTCCTGCAGCTGCGACGAGGGCATCCGGGTCGTCGGTGCCGCGCCCCGTGAGCGCGCTCAGCCCGTCGAGCAGAGCCGACGTGGTCGGGGTGAGGCGGATGGGCCAGCGCGTTCGTCCGATCGCGGCCACGGCTTCGGCAAGCTTCGTTACCGCATTGTCGTCGTGGAGGCGGCTTCCGTGCCCTGCGCGCCCCTTCGCCACCAGGCGGATCCAGATCAGGGCCTTCTCGCCCACCTGGAGGAGGTACGCGCGTCGGTCGTCGACCGTGATCGAGTATCCGCCGACCTCGCTGATCGCCGCCGTCGCCCCTTCGAACCACTCGGGGTGGTTCTGCACCACCAGCGCAGAGCCCTCCACGCCCCCGTTCTCCTCGTCCGCGAAGAATGCGAGCACCAGGTCGCGTTCAGGCTGCTCGCCCGCACGCAGGATCTCGGCGACCGACGTCAGGATCATCGCGTTCATGTTCTTCATGTCCACGGCGCCGCGGCCCCAGAGCATCCCGTCCTGCACGATGCCCGCGAACGGGTCGACGCTCCAGTCCTCCGCCATCGCCGGCACGACGTCGAGGTGACCATGCACGACCAGGGCGGGCTTGTCCCTGTCGCGGCCCGGAACGCGCGCCATCACGTTCGTGCGGCGCGGGATCGGCTCGTAGTACTCGACCTCCAAACCGAGGTCCTCGAGGTAGGCGCCCACGTACTCGGCGGCCTCCCGCTCCCCCTTGGCGTTGCCGCCGCCGAAGTTCGACGTGTCGAAGCGGATGAGGTCGCTCGCGATGCGCACGACCTCCGGCAGCGAAGGATCGATCATGCCCTCAGGCTACCGAATGGGCGTGCCACGCCCGGGCGTCGCGCTCGGTTCGAACAGCGTCACAGAACGTGCTAATCTCATTCTTCGGTCGGCAACGATCATCCAACACCTGCGCGGGTGGCGGAATGGTAGACGCGCTACGTTGAGGTCGTAGTGCCCGTAAGGGCGTGGGGGTTCAAGTCCCCCTCCGCGCACAGGAAATGAGAAGGCCTTCGATCCACAGGATCGAGGGCCTTCTTTTTCGCGGTGCGCATGGACACGTGAAGCAGTCGTCTTCGAAATACACTCGAACCGCTATGTTCCCCTCATGGGATTCACACAGTGGTTCGGGGGCCTCGTCGGGCGGCCGATCGACGTCAACGATCTGATCTCGCTTGCGGTCGTCGAGTCAGACGATCCTCATGCGCTGCTGACAGCTGTATATGAGTGGAAGTACGAACATCTCACAACCGCGGCCAAGGCCACGGCCGGAGCGGGATCCGCCATCGTTCTCGCGACCTTGGTGCCGGTGATTCAAGTCGACCCGTCTACAACGCTCAATTGGTTTTCCTTGATAGTGGCCTGGGTGGCGGCCGCCGTGCTGATCCTTATCGGCGCCGGTGTCTTCTCGGTCGCACGGAAGGTCCACAGTGAGTTCTTAGCCGCGCAGAGTCTGTTGGCCGAACTCATTGACGTGAGGCCCTTTGTACGGCTCTACCAGACAGCGACGCAATCGTGAACTTCGAAGCATTGCTCGCTGTCGCCGCTTCTCTCGCGGCCGTGGCCGCTCTCGCAGTCACCATCACAAGATCGTCGTTAGCAGCAGTCGCGGCAAAGAAGCAGTTGGACCGCCTGAAGCAGGTACGAGTCAACGATGTGCTCGCCGAGCCGTCGGTCGCTTCGCTTGGCGGTCTGCTCGTCGACGATCTCGGTCAGACAACTCTTCCGAGTTACGCTCGAGACCCGGAGGTACGGCGTGAATTCCGCCGGGCGTTCAATGCGATTCGGGCCTTTGTCGGAACAAACGACAGCGACGCCGACGACCGCGGACCTCTCCTCTCCGAGCCTGAGCCCGAGCCTGAGTCCAATGCTCCGACGATCGGCTGGATCCAGCCAGCGACAGCGAGCGGGCGAGCAGCGATTCGCGACCTCAATGCGGGTGAGACCTGGAACGCACTTGCACGTATGCGTCGAGAGGTGGAGACGACCGTTGCCGGGCTCCTGCCCGGGGGCAGCGACGAACGACCTCGCGTCGGGGCCGGAAGGCTCATCGCTTTGGCTTCGAAGCAGGGCGTCCTCCCCGCCCACATCGCCGCGAATCTTCGTTATCCGATCTCAATCGCCAACGCCGCAGTACACGGCGAAGACGTGAGCCCGGATAACGCGTTGGAAGCAATACGAATCATGGATAAGGTGCTCAACGAGATCGCTCATCTGAAGCACCCCGAATAAGGGTCACAACGGTGTAGCGTCTCGTGTCTGATCCGCGGATCAGACGGCGCCCACCCCGAACAGCAGCCCCAGCGCATACGTGACCGCGGCAGCGCCGAAGCCGATCGCGAGCTGGCGGACAGCACGGCGCAACGGCGGACCGCCCGACAGCACTCCCACCATCGCACCGGTGCTGAGCAGCGCGACGCCGACGAGCACCAGGGCGAGGATCACCGCGGGTGCACCCTGCAAGCCGAAGATCCACGGCAGCACCGGGATGATCGCGCCGGAGGCGAACAGCAGGAAGCTCGAGATCGCGGCGGTCCAGTCGCTCCCGACGATGTCGTGGTCTCCGCCCGGTACACGCACGGGGCCGGTCGCAGCTCGGCGAGCACCGGCCTTGGCGGCATCCACGATGCGGCGCGCGCGTTCGAGCGCCTCGTCCGTCTGCATGCCGCGCGCGCGATAGACGAGTGCGAGCTCGTTCTCGTCGATATCGAGGTCTCCGGCGGCATCCGCCGCATCCTCGTTGGCCTCGGTCGCCGCGAGAAGCTCCCGCTGGGAACGCACGGACACGAACTCCCCCGCGCCCATCGACAGAGCACCCGCGAGCAGGCCTGCGATACCGCTGAAGAGCACGAATCCGGAGCTGACCCCGGTCGCGCCGATGCCGAGCACGAGGGCGAGGTTGCTCACCAGACCGTCGTTGGCGCCGAACACGGCAGCCCGGAAGGAGCCGGAGAGACGGCGCCGCCCTCGGGCCGCGAGTCCGCGGACCACCTCGTAGTGGATCTTCTCGTCCGCCCTCATCGCCGGCGTCGCGTACTGCTCGGAGTCGTACGGTGAGCGGGCCTCGGCGCTCTGCGCGAGCGCGAGAACGAAGATCGAACCGAAACGTCCGGCCATCCAACCGAGCAGCCGGGAACGGATGCCGGCACGCGGCAGTCGGGACGGCTCTCCGCCGAGGAGGTCGAGCCAGTGCTGCTCGTGCCGCCGCTCGGCGTCCGCAAGGCGCAGGAGGATCTCGCGCTCCTCGCCCGAGCGACGCGCTGCGAGCTTCTGATACACCGAGCCCTCAGCGCGCTCCTCGACCAGATAGCGCGCCCAACGCCGACGATCTGCGGGCGTCGGTTCGGCTGCGGCGGGCGCGGTCATGGATCCTCCAGGTGTCGCGAAGCCCGGTGCGCGGGCAACCGTTCCACGCTAGCCGGGCGCCGCCGCTGGAACGCGCGGAAGCCCCGGATTGCCAGCATTTCGGGGATCCGAACCCTTCGTCAAGCTCAGGGACCGCCCTTCGTCAAGCTCAGGGACCACCCTTCGTCAGGCTCAGGGACCGCCCTTCGTCAAGCTCAGGGACCACCCTGCGTCGGTCTCAGGGACCCAGCGCCTAGGAGCGCACGCGCTTGCGCAGCACCTCGATGCGGGACTGCAGCTGCGTCACTGTGGCCTGCGCGACGGCGGGACCACCGCAGATGCGGCGGAGTTCGGCATGCACCGCACCGTGCGGCTCGCCTCGCTGCCGGGCGTAGAGGCCCACGAGGCTGTTCAGCAGTTGGCGCTGCTCCTTGAGCGTGCGGTGCAACGGCGCCGGCAGCGTCGTCGTCTCCGTGGGCCCTGTCGAGGCCTCGCGAGCCTCGCGGAGGCGGGACTGACGGGTCTGGCGCTGCATGAGCAGTTCGTGGACGTGCTCGGGCTCGAGAAGGCCGGGGAACCCGATGAACTCCTCCTCCTCGGGGGTGCCGGGCTCGGCGAGCTGCCCGAACTCCTGGCCCTCGAACACCACCCGATCGAAGTGAGCAACCGACTCCAGCGCCTGGTAGCTGAACTCGTTGGTCAGGGCATCGGACGCGTCATCCTCACGATTCGCGCTGTCGAGGAGCGAGTCCTCGAGGCCGTCGTCGTCCTGCGACTGCCGGTCGAGCGCGTGGTCGCGCTGCTTGTCCATCTCACCGGCGAGTCCCATCAGCACAGGAACCTGTGGCAGGAACACGCTGGCGGCTTCACCGCGGCGTCGTGCTCGCACGAATCGTCCGATGGCCTGGGCGAAGAACAGCGGCGTCGACGACGATGTCGCGTAGACGCCCACCGCGAGACGCGGCACGTCGACGCCCTCTGACACCATGCGCACCGCCACCATCCAGCGGGCGTCGCTCGCGCTGAACTTCTCGATCCGCTCCGAGGCGGTCGCATCGTCGGACAGCACGACCGTGGGCTGCTGGCCGGTGATGCTGTGGAGGATCTTCGCGTAGGCGCGCGCGACGGTCTGATCCGTCGCGAGGACCAGTCCCCCGGCATCCGGCACGTGGTGGCGGATCTCGGTGAGGCGCCGGTCGGCCGCCGACAGCACAGCAGGCATCCACTGTCCCTCGGGATCGAGAGCCGTGCGCCACGCCTGCGACGTCACGTCCTTCGTGTTGTCCTGACCGAGGTGCGTCTCGAGCTCATCGCCCGACGTCGTGCGCCACCGCATCTTTCCCGCGTACATGTGGAACAGCACCGGACGCACGACACCGTCGGCGAGAGCGCGGCCATAGCCGTAGTTGTAGTCGGTGCGCGAGATGCGCGCTCCGGACTCGTCGGGGTGGTACTCGACGAACGGGATCGGCGCCGTGTCGCTGCGGAACGGGGTTCCCGAGAGCAGCAGACGCCGTTTCGCCGGGCCGTAAGCGTCACGGATGGCATCGCCCCAGCTGAGTGCATCGCCGCCGTGGTGCACCTCATCGAGGATGACCAGGGTCTGGGCATCTTCGGTGAGGTGTCGGTGCACGGAGGACTTCGCCGCGACCTGCGCATACGTCACCACGGCCCCGTGATAGTGCCGTGCCGGCGCCCAATGACTGTTCCGGAAACGCGGATCGAGACGGATGTGCACGCGAGCCGCCGCATCCGCCCACTGGGTCTTGAGGTGCTCCGTCGGGGCGACCACGATGATGCGGTTGACCTCGCCCATGCGCATCAATTCGACAGCCAGGGTCAGAGCGAAGGTCGTCTTGCCTGCACCCGGCGTCGCCGCCACGAGGAAGTCACGCTGGTCGGCCTCGAAATAGTGCTCGAGCGCCTCCTGCTGCCAGGCGCGCAGCTTGCTTGCGGTTCCCCACGGGGCGCGCTGGGGAAAGGACGGAGAGAGCATCGGCTCAACGATAATCGCTCCGTCGGACATCGGCGCGCGCCGATCGAGGTGTCGAACGGCGGAGTAGGCTCGGTCACTGCGATGCGGCCACCGCCGCGCGCATCTGTTCGCGAAGGAGAGCTGGATGACCGACCAGGATTCGACCCGGACCGCTGACGCCGACAACGCGAGCGTGCACCCCTGGCGCCGCTTCGTCGCCATCGGAGACTCGTTCACCGAGGGCATCGGCGACCCTGACCCCGCCGTGCCCGGGAATCATCGCGGGTGGGCCGACCGCGTCGCCGATGTACTCGGGCAGCAGGTCGACGACTTCGCCTACGCCAACCTCGCGGTGCGCGGAAAGCTCATCGCCCAGATCGTCGCCGACCAGATCGAGCCCGCCGTGGCCCTGCACCCCGACCTCGTATCGATCTGCGCCGGCGGCAACGACGTGATCCGGCCCGGCACCGATCCGGACGCCATCGCCGCACAGCTGGAGGATGCCGTCAGCCGGCTGTCCTCCACTGGTGCCGCCATCCTGCTCTTCACCGGGATCGACACCGGGTTCACGCCGGTCTTCCGTGCGTTCCGCGGCAAGGTCGCGATCTACAACGAGAACGTGCGGGCGATCGCCGAGCGCCACGACTGCATCGTCGCCGACCAGTGGGCGCTCAAGGTCGTGCAGGACATGCGCTTCTTCGACGACGACCGGCTGCACTACAACGCGCTCGGGCATCACGAGGTCGCCCGGATGGCACTGCGCGCGTTGAACGTTCCGAACGATCTCGAGGCCATGCAGCCGGAGCCGCTTCCGGTGCGCACCTGGCGCGAAGCGCGGTCCGAGGACTTCGGCTGGGCGCGGGAGCACCTGGTTCCGTGGGTACTGCGCAGGCTCCGGCACCAGTCGTCCGGAGACCACGTCGCGGCGAAGCGGCCCGACCCCTCCCCCGTGTTCCGGCTCGACCAGGACTGACGCTCAGCGCCGGACGGCCCACAGGGCGACGGCCGCCGCCGAAGCCACGTTGAGCGAGTCGACCCCACCCGCCATCGGAATGGTCACGACGTGATCGGCGCCGTCGATCGTCGCGCGGGAGAGTCCGTCTCCCTCCGATCCCATGACGAGCGCGACCCGCTCGGGGCGCGCCGCGACATAGGCGTCCAAAGTGATCGCGTCATCGGACAGGGCGAGTGCGGCGATGTCGAACCCGGCCTCATGCAGGTCGACGACCGCCGCATCCCAGTCACCGATGCGGGTCCACGGCACCTGGAACACGGTGCCCATGCTCACTCGCACGCTGCGCCGGTAGAGCGGGTCCGCGCCACCCGGCGAGACGAGCACGGCGTCTGCGCCGAGACCGGCGGCTGCACGGAAAGCCGCCCCGATGTTCGTGTGGTCACCGATGTTCTCGAGGATCAGCACGACGGAAGCACCTTCGAGCACCTCGCTGACGCTCGGCAGAGCCGGACGATGCATCGAGGCGATGGTCCCGCGGTGCACGGCGAACCCGGTCACCGCTTCGGCCACCTCGTCCGGGACGACGTACACCGGCACGTCCAGATCGCCGACGATGGCACGGATGTCGTCGATCCGACGTTCCTGAACGAGGACGGAGCGCGGACGGTGTCCGGCCGCGACCGCGCGGGCGATGACCTTCGTCGACTCCGCGATGTACAGCCCGCCGGCCGGCTCCCGAGCGGTCCGCAGAGCCGTGTCGGTGAGCCCGCGGTAGTCGTCGAGGCGGGGATCAGCCACGTCGGGCACGGAGAAGATTTCCACGAGCACCACTCTGCCACCCGGCGGGCGACGTAGAGCGCGACCACCCCCTCCGCACGTCGTAGACTCCTTCGGGGAGGTCCTGTGAGCGCGTCGAACACTGCCGAGCTGTCGGCCACTCTCGAACACGCGGCCGAGCTGCTGCGAGACAAGCGGATCGCGCTCCTGACCGGTGCCGGCATCTCGACGGACTCCGGAATCCCCGCTTACCGGGGCGAAGGTGTTACGCCCCGCAGCGACCCGATGACGATCCAGACGTACCTCGGCGACGAAGTCGCCCGGCGACGCTACTGGGTGGGCGGCCACCTCGGCTGGAAGGCCTTCGCCCGCGCAGCGCCGAACCCCGGTCACACCGCTCTCGCGGAACTCGAGTCTGCCGGAACCGTCTCCGGAGTCATCACGCAGAACGTCGACGGCCTCCACCTTCGGGCGGGCAGCTCTCACGTCATCGAGGTGCACGGCACCATGCGCCGCGTGCTGTGCCTGCACTGCGGGCAGGTCTTCGATCGTCGGGACATCGCGGTGCAGATCGAGGAGCAGAATCCGTGGATCAGCGTTCCCGAGAACGTGGCCCTCGCGCCCGACGGCGACGTGCTGCCGGAGAGCACCGAGGGTTTCCTCATCCCGACCTGCACCGTGTGCGGCGGCATGCTGAAGCCCGACGTGGTCTTCTTCGGCGAGTACGTCCCCCAGGACCGCTTCCGCGCCGCAGAATCGCTGCTGCGCTCGAGTTCGGCGCTCATCGTTGCCGGCTCCTCGCTCGTGGTGAACTCGGGAGTCCGGCTCGTCGAGCGCGCCCGTCGCCGCAGCATCCCGCTGATCATCGTCAACCGTGAGCCGACTCGTGCGGATGCCTGGGCCGATCTGACGATCGCTGCCGGCACCAGCGACGTGCTCCCCGCTCTCCAGGAACTGCTTTCGTGACTCTCATCACCCTCGTCCGCCATGGTCAGACCGACTGGAATCTGGCTCGCCGCATCCAGGGATCGACCGACATCCCGCTGAACGACAAGGGCCGTGCCGACGCGCACCGTGCCGCCGATCACCTCACCGCCTCGACGCACCACGCGGTCTACGCGAGCCCCCTCCTGCGCGCCAGGGAGACCGCTGAGATCATCGCCGGCAAGCTCGGACTGGAGCTCACCGGGCTCGTGCCCGATGTCCGCGAACGGGAGTTCGGTGAGGGCGAGGGCATGCTCGTCGACGACTACATCGAGAAATACGGCGACTGGCACGCCGAGGTACCAGGCGCAGAGTCCCTCCATCAGGTCGGTACGCGCGCGATCGCCGCTCTGGACGCCATCGCCCGAGAGTCACGGCGCAGGTCGGCGCCGCGGGCGGAATCCGTGCTGGTGGTCGCCCACGGCGGGGTCATCCGCGCGGTCATCGACCAGGTCTCCGGCGGCACGCTCCCCCGCGACGGCGAGGTCATCGCCAACGGATCGGCGCACCGGTTCGAAGCGTCCCCCGACTCGCTGCGACTGCTCGAGGAGTCGTTCGTCCTCTGATCAGTCCGCGCGGCCGACGACGGATCTCGCGTGACGGAGCACCGGTTCGTCGACCATTCGCCCCTCGAAGCGGAAGACTCCCCGCTCGTCGTCCGCTGCCGCGAGTACGGCGCGCGCCCAGGCGACGGTCTCCTCATCCGGCCGGTATGCCGCGCGGATGATCGCGACCTGGTTCGGGTGGATGCACGCCGTGGCGCGGAAACCGGATGCCGCCGCATCCACCGCTTCGGACTCGAGGCCCGCCACGTCGTCGAGGTCGATGTGCACGGCGTCGATCGCGGCCTTGCCGTGGGCTCCCGACTCGAGGAGCACACGCGAGCGGGCGTAGCGAGCGACGTCGCGGTATCCCCCCGCACTGTTGCGCGAGGAAGTGCCGCCGAGAGAGGCCACGAGATCCTCCGCGCCCCACATCATCGCCGAGACGAGCGGATGCGCGGCGATGCGGTCCGCGGCATGGATCCCCCGCGCGGTCTCGCACAGCGCGATCAACGAGAACCGCTCGTCGAACGCCGACAGGCTCTCGGCGTCTTCGGTCTTCGCGACCATGACCGTCCGGAACCCGGTCCGGGCGACGGCCTCGAGGTCGGACGGGAAGTGCTCGCTGTCCGGTGCGTTCACCCGCACGATCACGCGCTCCGGGTCGATGTCGGCGGCGATCACGTTCGCACGCGCCGCGGCCTTGGCAGCCGGGAGCACGGCATCCTCCAGGTCGAGGATCACGGCGTCCGCCCGCTCCAGGGCGGTACGGAAACGCTCCGGGCGATCTGCCGGGCAGAAGAGGATGGCGGGGCCCAGGTCGAACGCGGTCACGCGGTGCCCTCCGGCGCGCAGTGCACGAGAACGGTCCTCGTCGCGGTCGCGACGACGACATCATCCTGGTTGCGCCCCGTGTGGGCGATCTGCACGATGCCCTGCCCCGGCCGGGAAGACGACAGCCGCTTCTCGACGATGACACTCTCGGTGTAGAGCGTGTCGCCGGCGAACAGCGGATGCGGGAAGGCGATGTCTCCGAAACCCAGCTGCGCGACGAGCGTGCCCTGGGTCAGCTGCGCGACAGACGCCCCGACCATGGTCGACAGCGTCCACATGGAGTTCATCAGCCGCGCGCGGAACGGCTCCTGCGCGTCGGCGAAGGCCGCGTCGAGGTGCAGCGCCTGCGTGTTCATGGTGAGCGTCGTGAACAGCACGTTGTCGGCCTCGGTGGCCGTGCGTCCCGGCCTGTGCAGATACCGGGTCCCTGCCTCGAACTCCTCGAAGTAGAGCCCTCGCTGGATGATGTCCGCCATGACGCCCACGCTACCCGGCGAGCCCGAGACCGCGGGCGATGACCAGCAGCTGCACCTCGGTGGTGCCCTCGCCGATCTCGAGGATCTTCGAGTCGCGGTAGTGCCGCGCCACCGGGAACTCGTTCATGAAGCCGTTGCCGCCGAAGATCTGCGTCGCGTCTCTCGCGTTGTCCATGGCCGCCTCGCCGGCGACGAGCTTGGCGATCGCGGCGGCCTCGGCGAACGGCTTGTCCGCATCGCGCAGCCGTGCCGCGTGGTGCCAGGCGAGCCGCGCAGTGTGCACGCGAGCGCGCATGCGAGCGAGCGTGAACTGCGCGTTCTGGCGCGTGCTCAACGCGCTCCCGAAGATGGTGCGACTCTTCGCGTAGTCGACGGCCGCCTCCAGGCAGCCCTCAGCCGCACCCGTCGACAGGGCGGCGATCGCAATCCGACCTTCGTCGAGGATGCTGAGGAAGTTCTTGAACCCTCGCCCACGCTCGCCGACCAGATTCGACGCGGGGACGCGTGCGCCCTGGAAGCTCAACGGATGCGTGTCCGACGCGTTCCAGCCGACCTTGTCGTACGGCGCCTCCACCGTGAACCCGGGCGTGCCGTTCGGGACGATGATCGTCGAGATCTCCTTGCGGCCGTTCTCCACCCCGGTCACAGCGGTGACGGTGACGAAGCGCGTGATCGGCGTACCGGAGTTGGTGATGAACTGCTTGGAGCCGTCGATGACCCACTCGTCGCCCTCGAGGCGTGCCGTGGTGCGCGTGGCCCCCGCGTCGCTGCCCGCTTCGGGCTCGGTCAGGCCGAAGCCCGCGAGAGCGCGTCCGGCGAGCAGATCGGGAAGCAGCTCCTGACGCTGCTCTTCGGTGCCGAAGCGATAGATCGGCATCGCACCGAGGCTCACGCCCGCTTCCAGCGTGATCGCGATGGACTGGTCGACGCGGCCGAGTGCTTCGATCGCGATGCCGAGCGCCATGTAGTCGCCGCCCTGGCCGCCGTACTCCTCCGGGAACGGTAGCCCGAAGAGGCCGAGGTCACCCATCTGCGCCACGACATCCATCGACAGCGTGTGCGTGCGGTCGGCCTGGTAGGACTGCGGCGCGACGACCGTCTCGGCGAATTCGCGCACCATCGCGGCGAGCTCGCGCTCCTCCTCGGACAGATCTTCCATCATCAGTTCTCCTCTGTCGTGACACGGGCGACCGGCTGGTCGCGCCGCACCTGGTCACCCGCGGTGACCAGCAGATGGACGACGCCGTCATGCGGCGCGAGCACCTGGTGTTCCATCTTCATCGCCTCGATCGCGAGGAGCGGCGTGCCCGCCGAGACGGTCGCTCCGTCCTCTACGTGCACGGCGACCACATTCCCCGGCATCGGTGCTCGTGCCTCGGGTTCGGTCGTTGCGGCGCCGCGATCGAGCGCGTCGAGCCTGTGCCGCATCCGCTGTCGACGGTCCAGGGGGCGAAGTCGCGCAGTGCGCCCTGCCTCTGTGACCCAGACCGCTCCTTCGGCATCGGCTGCCGCGCGCACGCGGGCGGCCTGGCCGCCTGCGGCTTCGCCGCTGATCTCGACGACCTCGTCGGTGTCGGTGAGGAAGGAGCGCGGCTGCGCGTTCACCGCGCCCGACCCGAGTCGCCACCCGGGACGCTCGCGCCACAGCGGACTCGTTCGCAGCGGCTCGGACGGTGCCGGCAAGGTCGCCTGGGCGGCCGAGAGCATCGCCTCCGACGGCGCGGCCGCGAGCACCGGGAGAAGTGTCTCGATCAGGCCGGTGTCGAGGTCGCCGGCGACCACCCGCGCATCACGGCACAACTGACGGAGGAAGGCGATGTTCGTGTCGACCCCGAGCACGACGGTACGCGAGAGTGCGTCATCGAGGCGTTCGAGAGCCGTGGCGCGGTCGTCGGCGAAAGCGATCACCTTCGCGATCATCGGGTCGTAGAAACCCGTCACCTCGCTCCCCGACTCGACGGCGGCATCGACACGGACCCCGGTCGGCGGCTCGAACAGCAGGACGGTTCCGGTAGACGGGAGGAACCCGCGCTCCGGCGACTCGGCGTAGACGCGGGCTTCGACGGCATGCCCTCGGATGGTGGGCGTCACGTCCAGGGGCAGGCCGGCCGCCACACGGAGCTGCAGGGCGACGAGGTCGAGACCCGTGACCTCCTCGGTGACCGGATGCTCCACCTGCAGACGCGTGTTCATCTCGATGAAGAACACCTCTTCGGGCGAATCCGCGTCGATCAGGAACTCGACCGTGCCGGCGCCGACGTACGCGACGCTCTCCCCGGCCTGAACCGCTGCGGCCAGGAGACGATCGCGGGTTCCCGCGGGGATCCCGGCGGACGGCGCCTCTTCCAACACCTTCTGGTGACGCCGCTGCAGCGTGCATTCGCGCTCGCCGAGGGCGATCACCGTGCCATGGGCGTCACCGAACACCTGCACCTCGATGTGGCGCGGTCGACGGATCAGACGCTCGAGGATCAGGGAGTCGTCGCCGAACGCCGAACCGGCGACGCGACGGGCCGATGCCAGCGCGCTGCCGAGACCTGACGCGTCGGCGACGACCTCCATGCCCTTGCCCCCACCACCGGCGCTCGGCTTGACCAGGAGCGGGTACCCGACGGCATCCGCCTCTTCCGCGATCTCGACGTCGGACAGCCCTTTGGCATCGAAGCCGGGCACGACCGGCACGCCGTAGCGCACCACATGCTCGCGCGCCTGCGCCTTGTCCCCCATGATCTGCAGTGCCTCGATCGACGGACCGATGAAGACGATCCCGCTCTCCGCGCACGCCTCGGCGAGCCCGACGCTCTCCGACAGGAAGCCGTAGCCCGGATGGATCGCCTGCGCGCCGGCGCGTCGGGCGGCGGCGATCACGGCGTCGATGTCGAGATACGATTCGGCAGCGGGCGCAGGACCGATGCGCACGGCGACATCGGCTTCGCGTACGTGCGGCGCGGCGGCGTCGGCGTCGCTGTAGACAGCGACACTGCGGATGCCGAGATCTCGCAGCGTGCGGATGACGCGGCGGGCGATCTCGCCCCGGTTCGCGACGAGGACGGTGTGGAACCCGTCGACAGGGTTCGGGGACGATGCTGTGGGCTCGATGACCGACATGGGACTCACATCCGGAAGACGCCGAAGCGCGGTTCGGGCAGCGGACTGCGGGCGACGACGTCGAGGGCGAGCCCCAGGAGGTCACGGGTCTGGGCCGGGTCGACGATCCCGTCGTCCCAGAGGCGGGCGGTCGCGTAGTACGGCTCACCCTGTTGTTCGTACTGCTCGCGGATCGGCGCCTCGAACTCTGCGCGAGCCTCGCCGGTCCAGGTCTCGCCGCGGGCGGAGAGCTGGTCCTCCTTGACGGTCGCGAGAACGGAAGCCGCCTGCGCACCGCCCATGACCGAGATGCGGCTCGCGGGCCAGGTCCAGAGGAACCGTGGCGAGTAGGCACGGCCGCACATCGAGTAGTTGCCGGCACCGAAGGATCCGCCGATGATGACCGTGAGCTTCGGGACACGGGTGCTGGCGACGGCGGTCACCATCTTCGCGCCGTCCTTCGCGATGCCGCCGGCTTCGGCATCCGATCCGACCATGAAGCCGGTGATGTTCTGCAGGAACAGCAGGGGGATGCCGCGCTGATCGCACAGTTCGATGAAGTGCGCACCCTTCTGCGCCGACTCGCTGAACAGCACGCCGTTGTTCGCCACGATCCCCACCGGATGTCCGTGCAGGCGCGCGAAGCCGGTCACGAGGGTCGTGCCGTACTCCGCCTTGAACTCGTGGAAGCTGTCGCCGTCGACGAGCCGGGCGATGACCTCGCGGACGTCGTAGCCCGCATTCACGTCGACCGGCACGACGTCGTACAGCGGGGTCAGCTCGGCAGGTGGTCGGCTCTCGAGCACCTCCCACGCGGGAACCTGCGGCGGCGGCAACGTGGCGACGATGTCGCGGAGGATCTCGAGCGCGTGCTCGTCGTCGTCGGCGAGATGGTCGACGACGCCGCTGCGCCGTGCGTGCAGTTCTCCGCCGCCCAGCTCCTCGGCGGTCACGATCTCGCCGATGGCCGCCTTCACGAGCGGCGGTCCGCCGAGGAAGATCGTCCCCTGGTCGCGCACGATCACGGTCTCGTCGCTCATCGCCGGAACATAGGCGCCACCCGCCGTGCACGATCCGAGGACGGCGGCGAGCTGGGGAATCCTCTCCGCAGACATCCGCGCCTGATTGAAGAAGATCCGACCGAAGTGCTCGCGGTCCGGGAACACCTCGTCCTGTCTGGGCAGGAAGGCGCCACCGGAGTCCACGAGGTAGAGGCAGGGAAGTCGGTTCTCGAGAGCGATCTCCTGGGCGCGCAGATGCTTCTTCACCGTGAGCGGGTAGTAGGTGCCGCCCTTCACGGTCGCGTCGTTGCAGACGACCATCACGTGGCGGCCGTGGACCAGCCCGATGCCTGCGATCACGCCCGCTCCGGGCGCCTCTCCCCCGTAGAGCCCGTCAGCCGCCAGCGGAGCGACCTCGAGGAACGGACTGCCCTCGTCGAGAACTCGCGCGACGCGGTCCCGCGGCAGCAGCTTTCCGCGCTTCACGTGACGTTCTCGGGAGGTCTCCGGACCGCCGCGAGCGGCTGTCGCGAGGCGTTCCCGCAGCTCCTGTGCGAGGGACTCCTGGGTTGCCGGCATCGCGATGTCCTCCTCGACCCACGGTCGCGCCGGCGGATGCCCTGGCGCGGTGCATGCATTCTCGGTTAGTGTGCACTAACCCGTTGATTCAGGTTAGCGAGGATTAACTGAGATGACAACCCCGGTCACCGCCCGAGACCGCGCCAAAGCAGAGCGCTCCGATGCGATCCTGCATGCCGCCGCGCGTCTGTTCGCCGAGCGCGGCTACACGGGTGTGAGCCTCGAGGACATCGGTGCCGCCGTCGGCGTCTCCGGTCCGGCTGTCTATCGCCATTTCGCAGGCAAGCAGGCTCTCCTGGGGGCCGTGCTCGTGAAGGTCAGCCAGGACCTCATCACCGGCGGTGAACACGTCTCGCTCGGCGCGGACACGGCGAACGAACGGATGCAGGCGCTCATCCGTTTCCATGTGGACTTCGCACTCGGGAACGCCGAGGTCATCCAGGTACAGGATCGTGACGTCGCCCACCTCTCCGAGGTCGACCGCGCGGAAGTGCGACGCCTGCAACGCAGCTACATCGAGCTGTGGATGGAAGCGCTCGCCGCGCTCTCCCCTGCCGTCGCGGGGGCAGACGCCGGAAACGTCGTCGACCAGGACGAACTCCGCCTGCGCGTGCAGGCGTGCTTCGGACTCATCAACTCCACGCCGCACAGCACCAGGGCCGCCTCGCGTCGGCATGCCGCCACCGCGACCGTGTTGGCCGCGATGGCGGAAGCCGCGCTGCGCGCCGCTATCTGAGCAGCATCGCCCGGCCTGGTTCGGCCAGGATGTCTGCGACGTCCTTGAGGAACCGCGCTCCCTCGGCGCCGTCCATGAGACGGTGATCGAACGAGAGGCTGAGGGTCATCAGCTGGCGCAGGGCGATCTCGCCGCGGTACTCCCACGGCTGGCGACGCACGGCTCCGACGGCGAGGATGCCCGACTGCCCCGGCGGGAGGATCGGCGTTCCCGCGTCGACGCCGAAGACGCCGATGTTCGAGATCGAGAACGTGCCGCCCGCGAGCTCGGCCGGAGACGTCTTGCCCGAGCGTGCCGTCTCCGCCAGGTACTTGAGCGCCGTCGCGAGGTCGGTCAGGGTCATCCGGTCCGCATCGCGGATGTTCGGCACGATGAGGCCGCGATCCGTCGCGGCCGCGATGCCGAGATCGACGTAGTGGTGCTGGACGATCTCACCCGCCGCTTCATCCCAGCGGGAGTTCAGTCCCGGCGTGCGTCCGAGCGCGAGGCACACAGCCTTCGCGACGACCGCGAGCGGCCCGATCCGGTGCTCGGCGAGCGACCGATCCTCGCGGAGTGTCGCGAGGAGGTCCATCGTCGCGGTGACGTCGACCGTGTGGAAGACCGTGACGTGCGGAGCGGTGAAGGCACTCTGCACCATCGCGGCGGCCGTGTGCTTGCGGACGCCGCGGATGGGGATGCGTGTCTCGCGAACGGCTTCTCCGCCGGCGCCGAAGAGCGCTGCCGGCGAGGACGGGGCCGTGGCTCCGGCATCCGGGGTCGCGTCGGTCGGAGCGGTGGCCGGTCTCCCGATCCGCTCTGCATAGGCGTCGACGTCGTTCCGGGTGGTGACCCTGTCTCCGACCTCGGCCGCGACGAGCACGAGGTCGATGCCGAGCCTCTTCGCGTGCGCGCGCACCGGCGGCGTGGAACGCGGACGCGCGATCACCGTCGCGGTGTTCGCCGAGGGCGAGGCATCATGCGGTGCAGCCTCGAGCACCGCGGTGTCAGCCGTGGGACGACTCGAGCCGGCGCGGCGCGCGCGCCGAGCGGGACGACCGGTGGCAGTCGGCGCGGCACCGTAGCCGACGAGGTTCGGCTGAGCCTTCGCCCCCGCGTCATCCGCAACGGTCGGCTCATCCTCGCCTTCGATGTCGAACTCGATCAGCGCAGAGCCGACGGCGACGGTCTCTCCCGCTTCGGCGTGCAGGGTCGACACCGTCCCTGCGTATGGCGACGGCAGCTCGACGACGGCCTTGGCCGTCTCGACTTCGGCGAGGGTCTGATTCAGGGCGACCGTGTCACCGGGAGCGACGAGCCACTGGACGACCTCGGCCTCGGTGAGCCCTTCACCGAGGTCGGGCAGACGGAATTCCGCGTTCATGCATCAGCTCCCGTCAGGCTGTTCGGGCGGTCGAGAACGCGGTCGACCGCGTCCAGGAGACGGTCCAGGTCCGGCAGGTGGAACTTCTCCAGCTTCGCCGGCGGGTACGGGATGTCATGACCCGTGACGCGGAGCGGTGCGGACTCGAGGTACTCGAAACAGCGTTCGGTGATGCTCGCGATCACTTCTGCCGCGACCCCTGCTTCACGCGACGCCTCATGTGCGACGACCACGCGGCCGGTCTTGCGCACCGATGCCGCGATCGAGTCGTAGTCGACGGGAGAAAGCGATCGCAGATCGATGACCTCGAGCGAGATGTCCTCGTCTTCGGCAGCATCAGCCGCCTGAAGAGCGGTCGTCACCATGGCGCCGTAGGTGATCAGCGTGGCATCCGTGCCCGACCGCACGACGCGGGCGAGTCCCATCGGCGGCGCATCGGCGAGCGACCCCTCGAGATCGACCTCGCCCTTGTGGTGGTAGAGCCGCTTCGGTTCGAAGAAGATCACCGGGTCGTCGGAGGCGATGGCCTGCCGGAGACTGCGATACGCGTCTTCCGGGTTCGAGACGGCGACCACTCGCAGGCCGGCCGTGTGCACGAAGTAGGCTTCCGGCGATTCGGAGTGATGTTCGGCCGCGCCGATGCCGCCCGCCCACGGGATGCGGATCGTGATCGGCATCTTGACCCGGCCCTGGGTACGGTAGTGGAGCTTGGCGACCTGCGCGACGATCTGGTCGAACGCAGGGTAGACGAAGCCGTCGAACTGGATCTCGACGACCGGACGGTAGCCACGGAACGCGAGCCCCACCGCCATGCCGACGATGCCGGACTCGGCGAGCGGAGTGTCGACCACGCGAGCCGCCCCGAACTCGTCCAGCAGTCCGTCGGTGATGCGGAACACGCCGCCGAGCTTGCCGATGTCCTCACCGAGGAGCACGACCTTGTCGTCGTCGCGCATGGCCTGGCGCAGCCCTGCGCCGAGCGCCTTTCCGAGAGTCAGCTCGGTCATGGTCACGCTTCTCCCTCGAACGATGCGAGATACGCGGCATACTCGCCGCGCTGGCGGTCGAGCCCGGTGTGCGGTTCGGCGTAGACGCCGTCGAATACCGACATCGGCGGGCGGGTCTCCATACCGAGGCACGCCGCGCGCATCTCCTTGGCGACGGCATCCGCTGCTGCCTGGGTCTCCGCGACGTGCTCGTCGGTCAGCTCACCCTTGCTCCGCAGGTACTCCTCGAGCCGTGCGATCGGGTCCCGGCGGCGCCAGGCCTCGAGCTCGGAGTCGTCCCGGTAACGGGTCGGATCGTCGGCTGTCGTATGGGGTCCCATGCGATAGGTGACGGCCTCGATGTACGCGGGGCCGCGGCCCGCGCGGGCGTGATCGAGCGCCCAGCGCATCGCCGCCATGCAGGCGAGCACGTCATTGCCGTCCACGCGCAGGCTCGGGATGCCGAATCCGGGTGCACGTCCGGCGATCGGGTACTGCGACTGCAGCGCGACGGGCTCGGAGATGGCCCAGTGGTTGTTCTGGCAGACGAACACGACGGGCGCCTGGTACGAGGAGGCGAAGATCATGGCCTCGTTCACGTCGCCCTGGCTCGTCGCGCCGTCGCCGAAGTAGGTCACCGCGACCTCGTCGGTGCCGTCATGGCGGATACCGAGGGCGTAGCCGACCGCGTGCAGGGTCTGCGCGCCGATGATGATCTGCAGCGGAGCGACACGGATGGCTGCGGGGTCGTGCCCCGCCCCTTCCTCGCCGCGCCACATCCGCACGTAGTCGCCGGGCTGCGCCCCCCGCGCGTAGATGACTCCGGTCTCGCGGTAGCTGGGGAACACGTAGTCCTGCGGAGCGAGCGCACGGGCGGTGCCGATCTGCGTGGCCTCCTGGCCCTGGCACGGCGCCCACAGGCCGAGCTGCCCCTGGCGCTGCAGCGCGACACCCTCAGCGTCGATCCGGCGGAGGATGATCATGTCACGATGCAGGGAGCGCAGCTGCGCGGCATCGACATCGGCGACGAACGGGTCGAGCCGAGGGTTCGCGAGGCGGGAGCCGTCGGGGGCGAGGATGCGCTCTGCGAGCTCCAAGTCCTGGGCAGTGTCTGCGATGGGCGTGATCTGCGGCGACATCATCGTCCTCCTCGTGCTCGGCGGCCCTCGTGGAGCTCTCGCGCGGTCTCCGGCATCATCACCGGCATGCTCTGAGGCTACGTCTGCTCAACACCTCGCTCAAGCAATTGCAAAGCGCTTGAGCATGTTGCTCAATTTGCGGCGGTGTGGGGCTGCTAGGGTTTGGCACTATGCCAGGACTGGACCGCATCGATCTCGAGCTTCTCGCCGCGCTCGCCGACGACCCCCGCATCACCATCGTCGCCCTCGCCGAGAACCTGAAGCTCTCCCGCAACACGATTCAAGCGCGGATGGCGCGCCTCGAGCAGACCGGGGTCTTCCTCTCGTACGAGCGATCGTTCTCGCCCGATGTGCTCGGCTTCCCACTGCAGGCGTTCGTGAACATCGGCGTGCGCCAGCCCGAGTTGCCCCGCATCATCAACGAACTCGCCCGTATCCCGGAGGTCGTGCAGGCCCACGGATTGAGCGGATCGATCGATCTCCTCGCCCGTGTCGCCTGCCGCGATGCTCGGCACCTGTTCGACACCGACGCCCGCATCCTCTCCATCGAAGGGGTCGAACGCACCGAGACGTCGCTCGCCATGGGCGAGGTCATCCCGTTCCGAGTGGCCGGGCTCATCGGCCTCGCGCGACGGGAATCCTGAGGAAGCGGCGGACCGCCCCGGCGGCTTCCGCGGGGGTCTCGTAGTGGATCAGGTGTCCGACGTGGGCGATCTCGACCAGCTCAGCGTCTGAGAAGAGAGTCGCGAGCGTGCGTTCCGCCTCGATGGGCGTGATGTCGTCGCGCTCGGCGGCGACGAGCAGGGTCGGTACGTGGATGCGTGCCGCGAACTCCCGCACATCATGGGAGACGCTCGCCACGAACGCGTCTCGCAGCACGTCCCGGTCGGAGAACCGCGAGAAGTACGTGTCGTGCTGATCGTGGATGAAGCGCCGCAGCGCGGGGTCCTTGGTCTTCGCCATGGTGATGCTCATGATGCGCACGATGAGGCTGTTGCGCAGCAGGGCGGTACCGAGCCTCTCCGGCAGGCGCGCGCCGAGGGCGTAGTACATCACAGCGAGTCGCGTCATCAGCCCCTTCGGTCCTTCGAGCGCCGGGGCGCCGATCGGATTGAGCAGAATGAGCCGCGGCGTCGCCAGGCCGCCGGCGACGGCCGCAGCGGTAACGATGGACCCGAATGAGTGTCCGAGGATGACGGCGCCAGGGGCGACCGCCGCGGCGAAGTCGGTGAGCCATCCGGCGTACTCGTCGAGGTCGTGCGTGCGCCCTGGCAGCGGCGCGGACTCGCCGAAGCCCGGAAGATCGGGAGCGATCACGCGCACCTCGGGGAGATAGGCGAGCACGGGTTCGAGCCCATGATGGTCGCCCCGGAAGCCGTGCACGGCGACGACCGTGGTCGCGGCGTCTGACGGACCGTACTCCCAATAAGCGGTCGTTCCGCCGCGGACCTCGACCTCGTGACGCCGCACCGGCAGGCGGCTGAGACGGTCGGCGTACGGCGAGGGAACGGTCATCCTCCGAGTCTACGAGCCCCCGTGCGGCTTCCCCTGAATGTCCGACCACCGCTCTACCGTGGTGTCATGTCACCCGGTCCTGCGCTCCCCGCCTGGCTCACCCGCGTCGCCGTCTTCGACCTCGAGACCACCGGTGTCGACGTCACGACGGATCGCGTGGTGTCCGCGCACGTCGGTGTCCTCGATGCGCACGGCTGGGAGATCGCGGCACGATCCTGGGTCGCCGATCCGGGGATCCCGATTCCCGAAGGCGCGACCGCGGTGCATGGCATCACGACCGAGTACGCCCGAGCGAATGGGAGTCCTGCGCGTGAGGTCGTCGCCGAGGTCACTTCCGCACTCCGTTCTCTGCTCGGCCAGGGCGTTCCCGTCGTCGCCTACAACGCGTCGTACGACTTCTCCTTGCTGGCACACGAGGCGACAAGGCATGGCGTCGAACCTCTCGTCGATCCCTCTCCCGTCATCGACCCGTTCGTCATAGACAAGGCCTATGACCGCTACCGTCGCGGCAAGCGGACGCTCGAGGTCGTGGCCGAGCACTACGCGGTCCCGCTCGAGGGAGCCCACGAGGCCTCTGCCGACGCCATTGCCGCGGGCCGGGTGGCTCAGGCGCTCGCACGACAATTCTCTCTCCCGCCGACGCTGACCGAACTGCACACCCGCCAGATCGGATGGGCGAGGTCGCAGGCCGCCAGTCTCACGGAGTACTTCATCAGCGTCGGTCGCCTCGAGCCGGAGCAGAAGCTCGACGGCAGTTGGCCGGTGCGGCCAGGCGCCCCCGACCGGTGCCTCCTGAGCCTGTGAGCTCGCGAGTCCGCCGGTTGGGCTAGGGTCCGATTGATGCCCGCATTCATGCGCCCGTGAGGAGAAGGTCGGTCGATGCAGTTCACGTCTCGGGATGTCGCCGAGGTGCAGTCCACCTGGCAGCAGTTCGTTCCGTCCGCTGCTCTGCAGAAGATCGACCCGCACCGGTTCCGCTTCGATTGGAGATCCGCCGATCTCGGCAGCGCGATGCTCGTGCGCTATGAACTCGCCGCTCAGGTGCACTCTCTTGCCGAGCCGCACGATCAACTCCTGGTGTGTCGAGTCGACGCTCCCGATGCCCAGGTGTGGTCGGGCCGCGACACACTCGACGCCAGGGCGCCATGGCTGTCCGACGGCTCGCAGGTCCAGGCCCGGTGGCACGACGGGGCGCGCGTCCGCGCTCTCGTGTTCGATCGCACCGCCGCCGAGGCCCGTGCGCGGCAGCTCATCGGCGACGATACGCTCCAACTCCGCTCGACGGGATTCGCGCCGCACTCCCCCTCTGCCGTATCCCAGTGGGAGAAGATGTTCCGCTATCTGGACACCGCCCTCGGGAACGACACCGACGACGACCGCATCATGGTGGCCGAGTTCGAGCGCCACGCGCTGATGGTGACTCTTGCCACCTTCCCCACCTCGCTCAGCGACTCCCTCCGCCGACCGGTTCAACGGACGGGCGCTCCGGCGACAGTGCGGCGCGCTCTCACCTACATCGATGAGAACGCCCACCTCGCCATCACGATCGACGACGTCGCGCGTGCATCGTTCATCTCCACACGGGGCCTCCAGTACGCGTTCCGCAGGGCTCTCGACACGACGCCGACCGTCGTTCTTCGTCGGGCACGATTGGACGGAGCTCGCCGCGATCTGGAGCGCGGCGAACGACTTTCGGTCAGTGCTGTCGCGCGCCGATGGGGGTTCAGCAACCCGTCGCGCTTCGCGATCGCCTATCGTGAGGCGTTCGGCGTCGCGCCGACGAGCGGACGCTCAGCCCCCGACCTGTGACATCAGGCGAAAACTCTGTTCGCCGGTAGCGGCGGGTCGTGGGTTATGGCGAATCGGCGGCACCATCGTTGGATAGGGTGCAGATACCCAGGGCCGCGCGTCGGTTCACGCTCCGACGTCAGCCGAGGAAAGTCATGACTCACGCGCTCACACCTGCCCGAGCGGCCGGCTGACATGGGAAGCCTGTACTACGGCGACGCGCAAGACCCGATTCAGATCGAGGATCGTGCGCTCGCGCATCTGAAGGTCGTCATCGCTACCAAACTGCGCCGCAACGAGAGCTTCACTCTGTCTTGGCGGCATCCGGAGGGCGATACCCCTGGGCGTTCGACGCTCTGGTTGCACCCCTCGATCCCGCTCCGATTCGTCTTCCAGGATCCGGAGACACCCGAATTGAGCCGCACGTGGATCGAAGACCTGGCGCACTCGGCGAACTCGAGCGGTGGAATCACTCTCGTCGAGGAGCACCTCGAGAGCGTTCTCGCCAGCTGACGACACCCGCTCAGAGGAGCGGATGCCGTCAGCGCGGGCGATCAGACGACGTCGTCGTTGGTCGCGCTGACCGAGCGGCGTGTGGTCGGCGCTCCGGTTGCGGGGTCGACCGAAGTGCGTGACACCGTCTCGGTGCGACGGCGGCGCGTGAGCATGATGATGCCGATCAGGAAGACCACGAATCCTGCGCCCATCAGGATGTAGCCGACCATGTCGAGGTCGACCCACTGCACCTCCACGTTGACGGCGAAGACGAGAATCGCTCCGATGACGACGAGCACGATACCTGTGCCGATGCTCATGATGCCTCCCGTTCCGCGGCGAAGTGCCGCACACCACGAGGGTGGCAGGGAACTCCCGCCGTGGAGAGGGGCTTGACAGCGGCCCGTGCTCATCGTCTCCGATGCCGGTGAGTCAGTACCGCACCACCGCGACGGTCGCTCGAGCCCTGCGCAGCGCTCCACCGACGACGGCGACGGAGTATGAACGGGGCGATGCGGCGGGGATGAGCGCGGTGAGCACCCTCTCACCGCTCTGCGCGAACAGCTCGAGGGACGACACTCGTTCGTTCAGCTGGTCGATCCAGAGGTCCCACTCGATCTCGCCCGGCTCTTCGAGGCGCATCGACGGAACACTGGCGAAACCCGAGGGCATCTCCGCGCCAGGACGATCGATCGCGATGCGTCCGCTCATCCGGTCCTGACGAATCACGACCAGATCGTCGTCTGACGCGGATTCGATGCGCAGTTCGATGTTGTGCGCATCGCCGAACGTCGCCGCGAAGCGGATCCGCGTAGCGCTCGCAGGATCCGCAGTGAGCACGGTGCTGCCGGTCATGGAACCGAGATCAACGCTCTCGGCGGGTTCGAGCTCGATGGCCGGCTCCTGCCGCAGGCGAAGGACTCCGCTCTGGTCACGGGTGAGGGAGAGCCTGCGGGGCAGGGTCATCGCGCTGCGGTATTCGTCGGAGTCTCCGGGGAGACTACCGGCGTACTCCCAGTTGTCCATCCAGGCGATGAGTGTTCTCTCGTCTCGGGAGAGACCGTCGAAGGTGACGCCGGCGTAACAGTCGGGTCCGAAGTCGAGCCAGCCGTACGCTTCCAGTTCTTCGCGTGACTGACTCCGCTCCCGTAGGAGTTCACGCCCGGATGTCGGATGCGGGACGGTCGGCCGGAAGATCTTGCCGTCGAAGTCGCCCACGATGTAATGGGTCCCCGAGCCGCCTGCGATGCCTCCGGGATTCAAGCTGATCAGAAGCACCCAACGCACATCCGAGTCGTCGCCGTCGACCGCCAGCGGGAACATGTCCGGGCATTCCCAGACCCCGCCGACCGGGCCCGCCGGGCCGTAGGAGGAGAGGAAGGTCCACGTCTTGAGGTCGTCCGAACGATGGAAGAGCACCTGGCGGTCCACCGCCTCCACCGCGACCATCACCCAGTACGCGTCCCTTCCGTCGTCGAACCAGAAGACCTTCGGGTCGCGGAAGTCGCTCGTGCCCCGGTCGAGCACCGGGTTGCCCTGGTACTTGGTCCAGACGTATCCCCCGTCGGTGCTGTACGCGAGAGCCTGCGCCTGGCGTCCGGCAGCTGCGGCGGTGTAGAGCGCCACCAGCGCCGGCTCCTCGGCCGTACCGAATCCGGACGTGTTGCCGTGGTCGACGACGACCGAGCCCGAGAAGATCTGCGCCTCTTCGTCCCAGAGGATCGCCGGGTCGTGCTCCGTCCACCGGATGAGATCGGTGCTCGTCGCATGGCCCCAGCTCATGTTCGCGTGCGAGACGCCCTGCGGGTTGTACTGGAAGTACAGATGATAGAGACCATCGTGGAAGACGAGGCCGTTCGGGTCGTTCATCCAGTTGTTCCGTGGAGCGAAGTGCAGGCGCGGGTGAGTGATGCGTAGCGGGGGAAGGTCAGTGGTCGTCACGGAGACCGTCGTCTTTCTGGTTGAAGAGGTGGTGATCACTTGCCGATACCCGCTGTGAGTCCTTCACGCAGCGGCTTCTGCCCGATGAAGAAGACCAGGAGCGCCGGGATCATCGAAAGAATCACGCCGGCGAGCACCGTCGAGATACTGCCGGTGCCGAGGTTCCCCTGCAACGTCACGAGTCCGAGCGGCAAGGTGAAGTTCTGATCGCTGATGGTCATGATGAGCGGCCGGAAGAACTCGTTCCAGTGGTAGTTGAAGGCGAGGATGCCGACGATCGCAAGGCCTGGAATCGCCAGCGGCAGGTATACGCCGAAGAACGTACGCCAGGGCCCGGCCCCATCGAGCTGAGCCGCCTCCCCCAGTTCGGTCGGGATTCCCATGAAGTACTGCCGCATCAGGAACGTGCCGAAGGCGGTGGGCAACGCAGGAACGATGAGCGCGAGGAGTGTGTCGGCGAGCCCCATACCCCTGACCAGCATGAACACGGGAACGATGGTGACCTGGAGCGGGACCATCATGGTCGCGAGGATGAGCGCGAACAGCAGCTTCTTGCTCCGGAACTCGAACTTGGCGAAAACATAGCCTGCCATCGCCGCCGAGAGCATCTGGCCCGCTGCGACGAGCAGCACCACCAGGGCGCTGTTCCAGGCGTACAGCCAGATCGGGATCTTGACGAAGACGTCGGCGAAGGCCCCGAATCCGACGTTGACCTCCTGGGTCGCACTGTCAGTGGGAGACAACGCCGTGAAGAGGGTCCAGACGACGGGTCCCAGAGTGAGGAAGGCCGCCAGTCCCAGGAGGGCGAACTTGCCGCCGGTTCCCAGACTGTAGAGCCATGAACGCTTCGAAGCGACTGTAGTGGTCATGAGGGGCCTCACCCGTAGAAGACGAATCGGCGGCTCAGCCGGAACTGGATGGCCGTGACGAGCATGATGAGAAGGGTCAGCACGATGCCGGTGGCCGACGCGCCGCCGAAGTCGAGCTGTCGGAAAGCCGACTCGTAGATCACCATCACGGCCGTGCGGGTCTCGTCGCCGGGCCCGCCGCGTGTGAGCACCCATGGTTGATCGAAGATCTGCAGCGCGTTGATGATCGCCATGACCGAGGCGACGAGCAGTGTGGGGCTCACCAGCGGCAAGGTGATCATCCGGAATTGAGTCCACCCCGCGGCGCCGTCGAGGGCGGATGCCTCGTAGACCTCACTGGGAATCGCCGCGAGCCCTCCGATGAAGAGGAGGAACGTGAACCCGAAGTTCTGCCACACGTACACCAGCAGCACCACGACCTTCGCGCCGGATCCTGTCGTCAACCATCCGACGTCCGCGATGCCGATCAGGTTGAGCGTCTGATTCACCAGCCCGAACTCCTGGTTGAACAGGTACGCCATGATGAGCGACACGGACGCAGCGGACAGGATCAGCGGGAAGAAGAGCGACGAGCGGAAGAAGGTGCGCAGCCACGCCGGCATCCTCGATTGGACGAGGATGGCGAGCACCAGGGCGACCGTGAGCTGCAGAGTGACTGCCACGACGACGAAGCCGATGGTGTTCAGGAATGACACGCTGACCGTCGGATTGGTCGCCAGGTCGACGAAGTTGTCGAATCCGACGAAGACCGGGTCGGAGATGATGTCCCAACGGAAGAACGCGAGGACGAACGACCCGACGATCGGCACGAGGCTGAACAGCCCGAGCCCGACCAGAGTAGGCGCCAGGAAGGCCCAGACCATGAGCCGCCCGGTTCGGGTGGCGGTGCCGGTCTCGGTCCGTGTCCCCGGCGGGAGGGTGAGTGTTCGGGTGCTCTGCGACATCAGCTTCGCCCCAACGCGAGCTCGAGGTCTCGCTGCATCGTCTCGAGCCCTCGGCGCACTCCGGATGGGCCGTTGGTGATGGTCGACACCACGTTCTTGAGCAGAGCGGATTCGACTGCGGCTTGCTGGGGCGGCGCCGGCATCGGCCCGGTATCGGGGAACTTGTCGAGCGTGTCGTAGAAGACTTCCCAGTGGGCGGGACCGACGCCGGCACCATAGAGCTTCGCGTTGAGCGAGCGACGCGGAAGGGATGAATCCGGCTTCGAATGCGCGATCGTCATGCCCTCGACGGAGACGCAGTACTTGAGCCACTCCCAGGCCTCGTCCTTGCGCGGCGAGGTCTCCATGATCGCGTAACCTCCCGCGCCGAACTGGTGCCGCTGCCCCGCCATTCGAGGGAAGTACGTGACGTCGTAGGCGTCGTTCGCGACACCCGCCTCCTCGAGGCCACGGACCCAGAACCCTCCGGCGGGAGTCATCCCGACGGAACCGGTGGAGAACAGCGAAACGAGCTCGTTCCCACCGCCCTGTGCGGGATTCGCCGCGAGACCTTCCGAGACCATGCGCTCCAGGACCGAGAAACTCTCGACGGCATGCTCGTTCAGCGCATCTGCCTGTTTCCACTCGTAGCCTCCGCTGCGGGCGGGCTGGTCGGGATAGAAGCGACCCCAGAACCAGTCACCACCGCCCGCCTTCTCCTCACGCAGGAAGCTGGTGTTGTTGACGTACAGCCAGGGGACGACGCCGCCCCACAGCCGGTTGTTCCAGAAGTAGGGCAGGAACTGGCCCGACGCGCTCTTCTTCATCGCTCTGGCCGTCGAGAGGAAATCCTCCAGCGTCCAGTTGTCGGCGGGGCGCTCGAGCCCTGCGCGCTCCATGGCGCGCGTGCTGTAGAAGACGTTCGCCGCGTTGAAGTTGTCGGGCATCTGGAACAGGCTGCCCTGGTACATGAAGGCCTCGATGAGCGTCGGATTCACGTCATCGAAGTACTCCTGCATCTCCGCCGCATCGCGGCGCACGAAGTCGTCGAGCGGATGCGCGAGGCGTGAGGCGAACAGCTGCGCCCCTTCGGTCGCGACCGTGACGACGTCCGGTGGCGTGCCGGCGGCGATCATCGTGAGGATCTTCGCGAAGTACTCGCTCCAGTCCTGCCCCTGGATGGCCACGATGCGCACCTCGACCCCGGGGTGCTTTCGCTGAAACCCGTCGACCAGCGACTGACGCGCCACGGCGTCCTGCGCCGTGCCGAACAGAGCGACCGTCAGGGTGTCCTTGCCACGCCCCGGGATGTCGGCGCCGGTGAGTCGTGGCCACGAGACGACGGTGCCGACGATGCCCAGTCCGATCGCGCCGAACAGAGCCCTGCGAGTGAGATCAACCACGATGTTCTCTCCTGATTTCCAAGATTCAGCGCACCGTGGGTACGTCGCACCCGGGTGCTAAATTGATTCAGCATCGCCGAGATTAGCACTCGGATATCCACCCCGCAACCATTAGCTGAATCAATTCAACACGAGTGGCTGCGCGGCGCTCTCCCACTGCCTATGCTGAGATTGTCGCGACGAGAGGAAGCCGATGCCGGATAACGTGGAGCGCAGGCCGACACTCACCGACGTTGCTGCACTCTCGGGCATGTCGAAGGCGGCCGTGAGCATGATCCTCAACGATCGCCCCGGCTCGCGCCTCTCGGTCGACGCCGCACGACGGGTCCGCGCCGCGGCGGAGGAACTCGGCTACCGGCCCAATCCCGCTGCCCAGAGCCTCCGCCTCGGAAAGACGAAGACGCTCGGCTTCATCTCGGATCAGATCACGGTGACCCGCTACGCCTCGGAGATGATCCGTGGCCTGCTCTCCGCCGCGAAGGAGCATGGGCACACCGTTCTCATCGCCGAAACAGAGGGCGATGACGCGACCATCGCCGACGAGATCCAGGCGATGATCGACCGCCGCGTCGACGGCATCCTGATCGGACTGCTCGGCGCCCGCATGATCGAGGTGCCGCAGACACCTCACGACGTGCCGATCGTGATCGTGAACGGAACATCGACGACGGGGCATCCCTCCGTCCTGCCCGACGAGCGCATCGCCGGTCATGCGATGGCGCGCTTGCTCACTGAAGCCGGGCATCGCCGTATCGGCGTGATCGGCAACAACCCCCGCGCCGTCGCGTCTCCCCTGTATTCGGTCACGATCGGTCCTCGATTCGAGGGGATCAACGCCGCGTTCACGGAGGCGGGCGTCGACCCGGTGATCGTCGACGTCGACGACTGGAACCCCGACGTCGGTTACACCCGGACGCTGCAGATGCTCGACTCACATCCAGATCTCACGGCCATTCTCGCCGGCAACGACGCGGTGGCGTTCGGTGCATACCAGGCGATCGCGGAGCGCGGACTGCGAGTGCCGAAGGACATCTCCGTCGCATCCTTCGACGACGAGGAGTTGGCGAGCTTTCAAAGACCGGGCCTGACGACGGCGCGGCTTCCCTATGACGTGATGGGACGCACGGCCGTCGAGATGCTGCTCGGCGACCGCCCCCTCACTGCTGCCCTGATCCCCATGCCGGTCGTGATCCGGGATTCGATTCGCAGCCTCCCCTGACACGGGGCATGTTGTAGGGCGGGCGGGACTTGAACCCGCGATCGTTGGGTTATGAGCCCACTGCCTTAACCAGCTTGGCCACCGCCCCGTACGGCCTCCAGCCTAGCGGCCGGAGGGTCGGACCGACGTCGCTGCGGCATGGGTCCCGAGGTGCCTCAGATAGATCTCTGCGTTGGCGATCAGGCCGGCACGTTCCTCGTCGCTGAGGGCACGACGGACCTTGGCCGGAACCCCCGCCACGAGCGATCCGTCGGGAATCT
The DNA here is from genome assembly GCF_051294855.1 of Microbacterium sp. PMB16. GTDB lineage: Bacteria > Actinomycetota > Actinomycetes > Actinomycetales > Microbacteriaceae > Microbacterium. The sequence continues at coordinate 3,248,155 of NZ_CP145908.1, read as the reverse complement.
CGGTCCCTCCCAGCACGACGGCGCCACCCGCGATCAGGCAGCCGGCACCGATCACGGCACCGCTGAGGATCACAGATCCCATCCCGATCAACGACCCGTCGCCGATCGAGCATCCGTGCACGACGGCGTTGTGTCCGATCGAGACATGAGAACCCACGACCACCGGGTGTCCCGCATCGACATGTACTGAGACGTTGTCCTGCACGTTGCTTCCCGGACCGATGACGATGCCGGCGGAGTCACCGCGCAGTACGGCGTTGTACCAGACGCTGGCTTCCGCCCCCAGGGCGACGTCTCCGACGATTCGCGCGCCCTCCGCCACGAAAGCCGTCGGGTCGATCGACGGGGAACGGTCCAGAAGGGCGAGAACGGATGCTCCTGAAGCGACAGTCATGAGGTGAGACTACCCTCACTTCCGCGGAATCACGCGGAAGTGAGCCGAGCCTCAGCTTGCTTGCGGAATGTCTGAGCCTGAGTAGCGTTGTCTTCACACGTACGAGAGAACCGTTCCAGAGGAGCACAAGATGAGCAAGGCACAGACCATCACCACCACCGCCATCGACCCGACCGTCGCCGCAGGCGCCGCCCAGTTCCTCTCCCCCGTGGTGCTCGGCCTCCAGGCGCTGACCGTCAACGGCAAGCAGGCCCACTGGCACGTGCGCGGCGCGAACTTCATCGGCGTCCACGAGCTGCTCGACACGATCGTCGCGCACGCCGGCGACTTCGCCGACACCGCTGCGGAGCGTATCGTCGCCCTCGGCCTCCCGATCGACGCCCGCGTGAGCGCGGTCGCCTCCAAGGCCGGCGCGACGTCTGTTCCCGCGGGCTTCACCCAGTCGGACGAACTCGTCCGCGCCGTCATCTCCGACATCGACGCGATCCTGGTCGACGTCAAGGCTGCGGTCGACGGTCTCGACGAGGTCGACCTGACGAGCCAGGATGTCGCGATCGAGATCGCGCGCGGTCTCGAGAAGGACCGCTGGTTCCTGGTCTCGCACATCGCGGCCTGACCACAGACGAAGGAGGCCGGGTTCTCAGCAGCGCTGAGGGCCCGGCCTTCTTCGTGCGTCCGGGCTCAGGCTCGGTGAGTGACGCGTCCACCCAGCAGCGTGGCGACGACCGGCATCCCTCGCAACTGCTCCCCCGTCGCCGTCCGCGGGTCAGCGCCGCACAGCACGATGTCTGCGGGCTCACCCGGTCGCAGCGAGGATCGCACGCTCGCTTCCAGAGCGTGATCGATGGTGAGGCGTTCCTCCGGGTGCCACGGGGCTCGGTCGTCGTCGGTCCGGGTGACAGCAGCCGAGATCGCATGCCAGGGGTCGAGCGCGGCGACCGGGGCATCCGAGCCGAACCGGAGTTCGGCGCCCGCGGCCCGCAGCGACGCGAGCGGATAGCTGATCGCGGTCTGCTCCGCCCAGTGCTTTCCGATGAGATCGCGGTCGTCGATGGCGTGTTGCGGCTGCACGCTGGCGATGACACCGAGCCGCGCGAAACGGGCGAGGTCGGCGTGCCTGACCAGCTGGGCGTGCTCGATCGTCCCGACCGCGCCAGCGACCGTGAAGGCGTCGAGCGCCGAGGTCGTGGCTCGATCGCCGATGGCGTGGACGGCCGCAGCGAGTCCCGCTCCCGTCGCACGCGTAAGTAGCTCGACCAGCTCGTCCGACGGAACGGTCAACACTCCGAAGTTCGCGGGATCGCCGGGATAGGCGTGCGAGCACGCAGCCGTCCGTGTGCCGAGCGACCCGTCCGTGATCACCTTGAGCGGACCGACGTGCACGAGGCCGCGCCCCGCATCCGGGGTGCCCGGATCTTCGTGGAGCTCTCCGGTGCGCAAGCCCGCAGTGATCGCCCGATCCAGATCGAACGGGTACATCGCGAACTCGACCCGGTGCGCAGCGAACCCCGCCTGCACCCGACGCGGCCAGGCCTCGGCATTCCAGGCCATGTCGAAGTCGACCAGACCCGTGACGCCACGCGTCGCGGCGCGCTCGCCCGCGTCGCGCACGGCGCGATCGCTGTGCGCGGGATCGACGGCGTTCAGGCGCCGGGAGATCTCGAACGCATCCTCCTCGCGCAGCATTCCATCGGGGGTGCGGAAGCCCTCGCGCGCGAGGGCCGCAGAATTCAACCACACGCTGTGCACGTCGGCGTTGATCAGGTAGGTCGGAACCTCGCCGCTCGCGGCATCCAGCAGGTCCAACGTGGGAAGGTCGGGCCACAGCGCATCGCGGAACCCTGCCCCGACCCGCCGACCGTCAGGAAGTGCATCGACCGCGCTCATTCGCCGAGCCGCCTCCGCCGCAGAAGCGGCACCCCCGAGCGCGACACGTTCGGTGTCGAGCGCCCACTGCACCGTGTGGACGTGGTTGTCCCAGAGACCGGGAACCGCCCACGCACCGTCGCCATCGATCACTTCTCCGCGCGCGGGGAGTGCCCCAGTGGGCGCGATGTCGGCGATGCGGCCGCCTGAGATGTGGATGTCGACCGGTTCGTCATCGATCAGGAACTCGCTTCCTGGCCCGGCGATGCGCACCGCCCGGATGGTTTCGACTCCTGTACCGCGCTCCGTCACTGCTGAACTCCTGTGCGCGCATCCTGGGCGCGTCTCATCTCGGCGGCCAGCGCGTGGTTCGCGTACGGACCCTCCTCCGTCAGAGCGGAGATCACGGCCTCGATCGTCTCCGCCGGCTTGTTCTGGCTCAGCTTCCGCTTCGCCACGACACGCGTCGGCGTCAGCCGGAACCCGACGGTCCCCTCGGCGAGGCGCTCGACGAACCCCGGGTCGTTGGGTCGCGCCCACATCAGCCGCGGATCCGGCATCCGCGACTCGAATCGTTCGACGAGCCGGTCCAGCACCTCGAGGTTCTCCGCATCGCTGAGAATCTCCGGCGTGCCCGACAGGTGCACCGCGGTGTAGTTCCACGTCGGCACGGCCTTCACATCGCCGTACCAACCGGGAGATACGTAGCCGTGCGGCCCCTGGAAGACCACGAGCAGCTCGCGCTCACCCATGCCGTGGATGAGGTCATCCGGGCGGCCGACGTGACCGACGATCGTGAGATCGTCGCGGGACTCATCGAGCAAGACCACGTAGTGCGACGCGACCAGTCCGTCATCGCCCTCACTGACGATCGTCGCCCACGGATTCGCATCGACGACACGGCGGATCTCCGTCACGTCGGCCAGCGTGAAGCTCGGGTTCTGTCGCATGGAATCAGCCTAGAGCGGATGCCGCGGCCGCCACGCGGATCTCAGTTGCGACGGCGTTTGGCGACAGGGATCGCCTGGGTCTTCCATTCCTCCCAACCGGGCGTCCCCTCCATGAAGGCGTCGATCTGATCCCGGTCGGCGCGAAGCTGTGGATCGTTCTCCAAGTACTTCTTGGTCTCCCGGGCGACGAGGCCCGAAAGAATCAGGAGTCCGATCAGGTTCGGCAACGCCATGAGTCCGTTCATAGCGTCAGAGAACGCCCACACCACGCCGAGTTGCACCGTGCAGCCGACGAATACCACCAGCGAGAAGACGATGCGGAAGGGCATGACCGCGCGCCGTCCGAGCAAGCGCTCGATGTTGCGCTCCCCGTAGTACGACCAGCCCAGGATCGTTGACCCGGCGAACATGACCAGACCCACGGTGACGATGATGTGGCCCCAATCCCCGGGAAGACCGTGCGAGAAGGCTGCCCCGGTCATCAGCGCGGGGCTGAGCTGCTCCCCTGTCGCCGGATCGATCTCATTCCAGGTTCCGGTGGAGATGATGACGAGCCCGGTGCAGGTGACCACGATGATGGTATCGATGAATGTCTGCGTCATGGACACGAGCCCCTGGCGCACCGGGTGACTGGTCTTCGCCGCCGCAGCGGCGATTGCCGCCGAACCCATCCCCGATTCGTTCGAGAAGATGCCGCGGGCGACTCCGAATTGCACAGCGATGATGATCGCTGAGCCGGCGAATCCACCGACGGCGCTCGTCCCGGTGAAGGCTTCTGAGAAGATCTGTCCGATGGCAGCGGGCAGCGCGCCGACGTTCGCGATCAGGATGTACAGCGCGCCGAGCACGTAGAAGATGATCATGATCGGCACCAGACCGGCCGTCACACGTCCGATGGACTTGATGCCACCTACCAGCACCACCATCGCGAACACGGTGAGCACGATCCCGGTCACCCACGTCGGAACAGCGAAGCTGGCCTCCAGGTTCTGAGCGATCGAATTTCCCTGCGTCATGTTGCCGATGCCGAAGCACGCCAAGACCGCGAAGACCGCGAAGGACAACCCGAGGACCTTGCCCAGGGGCCCGCGGATGCCTCGCTCCAGGTAGTACTGCGGCCCACCGGACTTTTCGCCAGCGGCATCGGTGGTTCGGAAGCGCACACCGAGAAACCCCTCAGAATACTTCGATGCCATACCGAGGAGCCCGGTGATCCACATCCAGAACAGCGCGCCGGGGCCACCGATGCCGATCGCTGTCGCGACCCCGACGATGTTCCCGGTGCCCACGGTCGCTGCGAGAGCGGTAGTCAGAGCCTGGAACTGAGAGATGTCGCCGTCAGCTCCAGGATCCTTTCGTGTGATGAGCCCGAGCCGCAGCGCGGGACCGAGCCGGATGAACTGAAGCCCACCGAGGCGGATCGTGAGATAAAGGCCCGTCCCGAGAAGCAGAGGTATCAGGAAGAAAGGCCCCCAGATGAACCCGCTGACGGTCTCGAGGAAAGTCTGAACAGTGGTGAGGTCCATCTCGGCTCCTGTCTGCGGTGCGACGCTCGCAACGCTGTCACCCTATTCACAGGAAAGGGAGTCGAGTCCCGAACGACCGCCGCGTGTCGGCCGAATCGTCCGTCAGGCTTGGCAGCGAGGGCACCAGTAGAGCTTGCGTGCGCCGATCTCCTCGAGGGCGATCTCGGTGCCGCACACCCGGCAGGGGAGACCCGCGCGATGGTAGACCCAGTGGCGATCATCGCGACTCGCCATGGCCGCGCGATAGTCCTCGGGCGAGAGGTCATCCATCGTCATCATCTGGCCGGTCTCGACGCCGATAGCGAGCAGACGCACCCAGTCGTGCCAGATCGCGCGCAGAACATCCTCCGGAACGTCGCGGCCCGAGGTGTGCGGGTTCAGGCGGTGACGGTAGAGCAGCTCGGCGCGGTAGACGTTCCCGATGCCGCTCACGACCGACTGATCCATCAGCAGCAGTGCGATGACGGTCTGCGTCTTGCGGACAGCGCGGACGAAGCGCTCCTCATTCTCGATCGGATCGCCCACCAACGGGTCGGGCCCCAGCTTGGCGACGGTCGCGAGCATCTCCTCCGGCGTCTGCAGGACGCAGGCCGTCGGACCGCGGAGGTCGGCCGCCGTGATGTCGGTCATGAGTCGCAGGCGCACCTGACCGACGATCGGCGGAGGCCACTCGAGCCCTTCGTCGGCGAGGCCCTTCGTCTGCTCGGACATCCGCACGTGGACGCGGGTGCGCCGCGGTGCACCGATCGAGGACAGCGAGTTCTCCCCCGCGTCGTCGAGGATCGGATCGTCCAGCACCGTTCCGCGCTGGTTGGTCTGACCCATCCGGCCATTGGCCGAGGCGATCGTGGGATCCAGGAGGATCTCGCCCGCGAAGTCCCAGGCGCCGTAGAGGCCGAGATGCACCCGAAGCCACAGGTCGCCCTCCGCCTCGAGGAACATCTGCTTCCCCACGGCCTTCACGCTCACAGCCGCTCGTCCGTCGAGAACGGCAGCGCCTTCGGCGAACCGCCCCTGCGGACTCGACGCGTGCAGCGTCTTCCCGATGAAGTTGCGGTCGAACTGCCGTGCGATCCGGTGAACGGAGTGGCCCTCGGGCATGTCAGCTCCTCGGATCCGGAAGCAGGGAGCCATCGCGTTCGAAATCGGCGATCTGGCCGATCCTGCGGACGTGTCGCTCATCCCCGGAGAAAGGCGTCCCGATGAACCGGTCGATCAACGAGGTGACCTCGTCATACGTGTGCTGGCGTGCTCCGATGGAGATCACGTTCGCATCGTTGTGTTCGCGGGCAAGCTCCGCCGTCGACAGGTTCCAGACCAGTGCCGCCCGAACGCCCTGGACCTTGTTCGCCGCGATCTGCTCGCCGTTGCCCGAACCGCCGAAGACGACGCCGAGCGCTTCGACGCCCGACGTCTGGTCGGCGACGACCGCCTGGGCCGCACGGATACAGAAAGCGGGATAGTCGTCCAACGCGTCGTAGACGATCGGACCGTGGTCGACGACCTCGTGGCCCGCGGCACGGAGATGGTCCTGCAACTGCGTGGAGAAGTCCAGACCGGCGTGGTCGGTGGCGATGTGGATGCGCATGGCTCCCATCCTAGAAGTGGACGAGAGTGCGCGTGAGGTCAGGGGGCGACGCCGGCGGCGGCGGGCTTGAACCCCGCGCGGATGTTCTCGCAGCATCCGGGCCGACAGACGTCGAAACCTCCCGGTAGAGACGTGACGTGCGGACGCTCGGCGTTCGGGCGTCCCTGCAACCGCTCCTCGATCAGATCGACGATCCCGTCGACGAACGATGCAGACACACCGGGAGTGGGTGTGCGAGTGAACGCCAGCGCCGCTTCTTCCGCCGCTTCTGCCGCTTCGGTGTCGAGATCCCAGAGCACTTCCATGTGGTCGCTCATGAATCCGACGGGAACCACGGCGACGGCCTTGCGCCCGCGGGCGGGCAGCTCAGCGATCACATCGCAGACGTCGGGTTCGAGCCACGGCTGCGAGGCAGGACCCGAACGAGACTGGTAGACGAGTTCCCAGGACACGTCCGCCGCCTCGGGGATGCTCTGTCGGACGCTGTCCATGACCCAGGCCGCCACAGCGAGGTGCTGCGCCGCGTAGGCGCCACCCTCGCCCCAATCGATGTCGCGCGCGCCGGACCTTTCGGCGTCGGCCGTCGGGATGCTGTGCGTCGAGAACAGGATCTGGATGTCGGCAGCCGCGATTCCCTGGGCGAGGAAGGCTTCGACGGCCTCGCGCACACCGCGCTCGAAGGCCTCGACGAAACCGGGGTGGTCGTAGAAGGGACGGATCTTGTCGATCGTGACGGTGTCACCCAGACCGGTCTCCTCGAGGACCCGCGCGAAGTCCTCGCGGTACTGACGGCAGCTGGAGAACGAGCTGTAGGCGCTGGTCGCGAAGGCGAGGAGGGTGTTGTGCCCCTGCGAGGACGCCTCGGCGACGACCTCGTCCAGGTAAGGGGCCCAGTTGCGGTTTCCCCAGTACACCGGCAAGTCGATGCCGCGTGCGGCCAGTGCTGCCTCCAGCGCCGACTTCAGCACCCGGTTCTGGCCGTTGATGGGGCTGACGCCGCCGAAGTGACGATAGTGATGGGCCACCTCCTCGAGGCGCTCATCCGGGATGCCGCGCCCCCGGGTCACGTTGCGGAGGAAGGGGATCACGTCCTCCTGCCCCTCCGGACCGCCGAACCCCGCCAGCAGGATCCCGTCGTACGCGACGGGAACGGTCACGAACGGGGCGCCGCCTGCGGCAGCGGACGAGGCAAAGGGGACAACGGGCGGCTCGGTCACAGTCACCCCTCCATCCTTTCACCTCTGCGGAGTGAGGGTGCCCGCCCCTCTGGCGTAGGCTGTCAGGGTTGCCGTGGGCGCCAACTGCGCCCGACTCCGGTGACATCCCCTCACCCCTGGGAGTACAGCTGTGCCTGGAGAGAACCTCACCCGCATCGAAGCGCAGGAGCGCCGCGACGTCGTCGACACCCAGTCGTACGAGATCGCACTCGATCTGACCAAGGGTGCCGAGGTCTTCGGCTCGCGAAGCGTGGTGCGCTTCACCGCGACCCCCGAGAGCTTCACCTTCATCGATCTCATCGCGCGCGAGGTGCGGGAGATCTCGCTGAACGGCGAGCTCCTGAACCCCGACGAGGTGTTCGCCGACTCCCGGATCGCTCTCTCCGGCCTCCAGGCCGAGAACGTGCTTGTCGTCGACGCCGACTGCGAGTACACCAACACCGGCGAGGGGCTGCACCGCTTCGTCGATCCGGTGGACGGCGAGGTCTATCTCTACTCGCAGTTCGAGGTGCCGGATTCGCGCCGTGTGTTCGCCGTGTTCGAGCAGCCCGACCTCAAGGCCACCTTCCAGTTCACGGTCACCGCGCCCGCCGCGTGGAAGGTCGTGTCGAACTCGCCGACGCCCGAGCCCATCATCCACGATGACTCGGCAGGTTCGGGAACCGAGAAGTTCGCCACCTGGGGCTTCGAGCCCACGCCCCGCATCTCGTCCTACATCACCGCCCTCGTCGCGGGGCCCTACGAGGCGACGTTCTCGGAGCTCACGAGTGCATCCGGTCGCGTGGTCCCTCTCGGCGTCTACGGTCGCAAGAGCCTGTGGCAGCATCTCGACGCCGACTACATCTTCGACAAGACGCGTGAGGGCTTCGCGTACTTCGAGTCCAAGTTCGGCGTGCCCTACCCGTTCGCGAAGTACGACCAGCTCTTCGTCCCCGAGTTCAACGCGGGCGCGATGGAGAACGCGGGCGCGGTGACCTTCACCGAGACCTACGTGTTCCGCAGCAAGGTCACCGACGCCGTCAAGGAGCGCCGCGTCGTCACGATCCTGCACGAGCTCGCGCACATGTGGTTCGGCGATCTCGTCACCATGAAGTGGTGGAACGACCTCTGGCTCAACGAGTCGTTCGCCGAATGGGCGTCGACCATCGCCACCGCCGAGGCCACCGAGTGGACCGAAGCGTGGACCACGTTCAACGCCATGGAGAAGACCTGGGCGTATCGCCAGGACCAGCTCCCCTCGACGCACCCGATCGTGGCCGAGATCAACGACCTCGAAGACGTGCAGGTCAACTTCGACGGCATCACCTACGCGAAGGGCGGCTCGGTCCTGAAGCAGCTCGCCGCGTGGGTGGGCATCGAGGCCTTCTTCGGCGGTGTCTCGCAGTACTTCCAGAAGCACTCCTGGGGCAACACCGAGTTGAGCGACCTGCTCACGGAGCTCGAGGCCACCAGCGGCCGTGACCTGAGCACGTGGTCGAAGAAGTGGCTGGAGACCGCGGGTGTCAACACGCTCGAACCGGTCATCGCCGAGTCGGGCGACGGCACGATCTCGCGGTTCGCCGTCACGCAGACGGCCCCGGCCGACTACCCGACGATTCGCCCGCACCGCCTCGGCATCGGCTTCTACACGCTGACCGACGGCTCGCTCACCCGCACGCACTACGTCGAGGTCGACGTCGACGGCGACCGCACCGAGGTGCCCGAGCTGCAGGGTCTGAAGCGCCCCAATCTCGTCCTGCTCAACGACAACGACCTCGCCTACGCGAAGATCCGCCTCGACGAGAAGTCGCTCGCCACCGCGATCGCCCACCTCGCCGACATCCACGACCCGCTGGCCCGCTCGCTGGTCTGGGGCGCGGCCTGGGATCAGACCCGCGACGCCGAGACCCCGGCATCCGCCTACATCGACCTCGTCCTCGGCAACATCGGCCGCGAGACGGAGTCGACCACCGTCCGGACGACCCTCGCGCAGCTGCGTTCCGCGGCCACCCTGTACGTCGCACCGGAGGACCGGCAGGCGGCCCGCCTGAAGGTCGCCGACGGTCTCTGGGCCCTGGCCGAGTCGGCCGACGCCGGCAGCGACAGCCAGCTCCAGTTCGTCACGGCGTTCGCCAGTGCTCTCGTCACGACCGAGCACGCCGGCATCGTCGGCCGACTGCGCTCCGGCGAAGAGACCCTGCCTGGTCTGGAGATCGACGCCGACCTGAACTGGCAGCTGCTCTACGGCCTCGCCACGATCGGTGCGACGGATGCTGCCACCATCGATGCCGCGCTGGCCGCAGACAACACCGCGAAGGGCGGCGAGTTCGCCGCTCAGGCACGTGCCGCACTCCCCGACTCCGCCTCCAAGCAGGTCGCCTGGGCCTCGCTGATCGAACGCGACGACGCCCCGAACACGATCGTCCGGTCGGCAGCCCTCGGGTTCGTGCATCCCGCCGGTACTGCCGTGCTCGGAGAGTTCGTCCCGAAGTACTTCGACATGCTGCTGCCCATCTGGGAGTCGCGCTCGTACCAGATCGCTCAGTACCTCGTCGTCGGACTGTTCCCGACGGCGCTCGCCGACATCGCACTGCGTGACGCGACCCGAGGGTGGCTGTCCGCGCACCAGGATGCTGCCCCGGCGCTCCGCCGCCTCGTGTTGGAGAACCTGGCGGATGTGGAGCGCGCCCTGGCCGCACAGTCCCGCGACGCCGAGGACTGATCTCTCGACCCCTGTGATCGGGCCTCTGCTGCAGCGCTTCCAGCCTGCGCAGAGGCCCGATCGCTAGAATCGGCGGTGATGATGATCCCACTCACTGTGTCCGACCCTCCCAAGGAAACTCCGCTCCCCGACCTGTGGGAGAAGGTTCTGGTCGTGCTCGGCGACGTGGGGATGAAGGCGCTTGCCGTCGCGATCATCATCGTGAGCTGCATCGTGATCGGCTTCGTGCTGCGCGTCGTCATCCGCCGCGTCGTGCACCGCATCGTCGACAGCGCGAAGAACAAGGCGGATGTCGACGACACCCAGGCCCTCGAACGATCGCCGCTCGCCGACATGCGGCTGGTGCAGCGCACGCGCACCCTCGGCTCGATCCTGCAGAACATCGTCAACGTGATGCTCGTCGTGATCGCGCTCGTGCTCGTCGTCAGCGCTCTCTCTCCGGGCCTCCTCGGCTCCCTGACGCTCCTCACCGCCGCCGTCGGCGCCGGTCTCGGCTTCGGGGCGCAGAACATCGTCAAGGACGTGCTCAACGGCATGTTCATCGTCGCCGAGGATCAGATCGGCATCGGCGACGTCGTCGATCTCGGCCTCGCGAGCGGCGTGGTGGAGTACGTCAGCGTGCGCATCACTCAGGTGCGCGATGTGAACGGCACCCTCTGGTACGTCCGCAACGGCGAGGTCACCCGCATCGGCAACATGTCGCAGGGCTGGGCCCGCACCATCATCGACATCGGTGTGCCCGCCGACTCCGATCTGGAACTGGTCGAGCACACGATGCTGGAGACGGCGCAGGGACTCGCCAAAGATCCCAAGTGGCGCACCCGCATCATCGAGAAGCCCGAGCTCTGGGGCCTCGAATCGATCGGCGGCGACGCCCTGGTCGTCCGCATCGTCGTCAAGACGCGTGCGAACGCGAAGGACGATGTCGCTCAGGAGCTGCGCCGACGGCTCCGCGCTGCCCTCATCGACAAGAGCATCGCGGTGCCGAGCCTCGTCGATGTCGTGCCGACCGGGCTCGACGGCGCACGTCGTGTGCGCGGAGCGAATCCGCCGCGCACGCGCCCGAACGCCGTGACCGGCGTCCCGGTGATCCCCGATCGCGGGATCTGGCGCCGCAAGAAGCCGACCGACGACGGGAGCACCTCGAAGTGACTTTCTATGACGAGGTCGGCGGGCATGACACGTTCGCGAAGATCGTCTCGGTCTTCTACCGCGAGGTCGCGCTCGACCCCGTGCTCAAGCCGATGTACCCGGAAGAGGACCTGGGGCCTGCTGAACAGCGGCTGCTGATGTTCCTCGAGCAGTACTGGGGCGGCCCGACGACCTACGGCGAGACCCGTGGGCATCCGCGCCTCCGCATGCGCCATATGCCTTTCCACGTCGATCCGGATGCGCGGGATCGTTGGCTCCGTCACATGCGGACCGCCGTAGACGAGGCCCAGTTGTCGCCCCTCCACGAATCGACGCTCTGGGACTACCTGGAGCGCGCCGCGCATGCCATGGTGAACACATTCGAGCCGTCGGGGATCGGGACCCAGCCCGCCGGACGCCCCACCCTCGAGGCACGATCCAGTCAGGTATCAACGGAGAACTCATGACGAAGACGCCCCTGTCCGCAGATGTCCTGGTGATCGGATGGGGGTTGGCCGGACTCGTCGCAGCATCCGAGGCGCTTGCTGCGGGCCGCCGCGTCATTCTGCTGGATCAGGAGCCACGCACGAATCTCGGCGGCCAGGCCTGGTGGTCGTTCGGAGGGCTGTTCTTCATCGACTCCCCGGAGCAGCGCCGACTCGGCATCAAGGACTCCCTCGAGCTCGCAACCCAGGACTGGTTCGGCAACGCCGCGTTCGATCGTCCGGAAGACGAATGGCCCCGTAAGTGGGCGGAGGCGTATCTGCAGTTCGCGGCCGGTGAGAAGCGCGCCTGGCTGCGCGAACGCGGCGTCGGTTTCTTCCCCGTGGTCGGCTGGGCGGAACGAGGCGGCTACGGCGCCATCGGACCCGGCAACTCGGTCCCCCGATTCCACATCACTTGGGGCACGGGACCCGGCATCGTCGCGCCTTTCGCGGCGGCCGTCGAACAGGGCGAACGGGAGGGACACCTGACGGTCCTCCCCCGCCACCGCGTCTCCGAGCTGATCGTCACCGACGGCGCGGTCACGGGCGCGCGCGGCGATGTCCTGTCCACGAGCGGCGCACGCCGCGGCGAAGAGTCTTCGCGCGACGTCATCGACGAGTTCGAGATCAGCGCCGGAGCCACGATCGTCGCGTCGGGCGGCATCGGCGGCAACCACGACCTCGTGCGCGCGGCCTGGCCCGCTCGTCTGGGCACTCCGCCCGAACACATGCTCACCGGCGTCCCCGCCTACGTCGACGGCTCGATGCACGCCGTCAGCGCAGCGGCCGGCGCCCGGTTGATCAACGGCGATCGGATGTGGCACTACGTCGAGGGCATCACCAACTGGGATCCGGTGTGGCCGTCGCACGGCATCCGCATCCTTCCCGGGCCCTCGTCGCTCTGGCTCGACGCCACCGGCGCCCGGCTGCCGGTGCCGCTCTTCCCCGGGTTCGACACTCTCGGCACGCTGGCGCATCTGCGCACGACTGGTCACGATCACTCCTGGTTCATCACCTCGCGACAGATCGTCGAGAAGGAGTTCGCTCTCTCGGGCAGCGAGCAGAACCCCGATCTCACCGGCAAGGACGTGGGCCTGCTGCTCAAGTCGCGCCTTGCCAAGGGACCGACGGGCCCCGTGCAGTCATTCCTCGACGAAGGCGAGGACTTCATCGTCGAAGCGGATCTGGAGACGCTCCTCGAGCAGATGCAGCGCCATCCCGGTGGCGAATTCCTCGACATCGACAACGTCCGGCGCGAGGTCCTCGCCCGCGACCGCGAGATGGACAACGACTTCACCAAGGACGCGCAGATCGGCATGCTGCGGTCGATGCGGAGCTATCGCGGCGACAAGCTGATCCGCACGGCCGCGCCGCATCGTCTACAGGATCCTGCGGCGGGGCCCCTCATCGCCGTCAAGCTGCACGTGCTCACGCGGAAGTCGCTCGGCGGTATCAACACCGACCTCGACGGGCGCGCACTGGACGACGCGGGAGCGCCGATTCCCGGCCTCTACGCGGCAGGTGAGGCCAGCGGTTTCGGCGGTGGCGGGGTGCACGGATATCGCGCGCTGGAGGGCACGTTCCTCGGCGGGTGCCTGTTCTCCGGAAGGCAGGCGGGTCGCGCGGCTGCTGGTTGACCGGGCTATCCCGGTCACGCGCATCGGGAGCCCCCTCAGACCTGTTCGGGGTATCCCGACGATCCTGGTTCCGCCCGCGCAGGTGTCGTGAGCGCTGCCTATTGTGAGGGACGTGCGCGTCTCCCACACCGTCGGACTGGTGTCCGCTCTCTTCCTCATCGGTGCGCTGCCCGTCGTCTCCATCGCCGTCAGCGGCCCTGCCTCCGCACCTCAGGGTGCCGACGCGACGGCCGCGGTCCGTGCGTACACGGAAGCGTTCGATACACCGGGCATCGCCGCCGCTCTCGTGACCGGAGCCGGCACCGAGACCGTCCTCTCCGGACGCGATGGCGCGGGCGCCGCGATCACCTCGCGCACGCCGTTCCGGGTCGCGTCGATGAGCACGTCGATGACCGCGACAGCGGTGATGCTGCTCGTGCAGGATGGCGCGCTCGCGCTCGACGAGCCCGTCGTCGACGTGCTGCCCGAGTTCACGATGGCTGATCCGCGCCACGAAGCGATCACCGTTCGACAACTGCTGTCGCACACCTCTGGGCTCTCGCTGGGGACCGTCGACGAGTTCACGCTCCCCGCGCACGGGACCGCTCGAGAGGTCGTCGCCGAACTCCGCAACCGGCGTCTCACGGCAGATTCCGGCACGACAGTCGAGTATCACGACACGAACTTCTCTCTCGCTGCGCGTATCATCGAGGTCATCTCGGGTGAGTCGTTGGCGGAGTTCCTCGAATCGCGTCTGTTCCGTCCGCTGGGCATGGCGGACACCGAGAGCGTCGACAGATGCGACGGGCGGGTCGACCACCTCACGGAGGGCTACTCCGTCGTCCTGGGCGTCAGCTACGTCATGCCGGAGATGCCAGGGCAGTGCGGTGGGAGCAGTGGAGTCGTGTCGACGCTTGACGACATGCTGCGGTGGATCGACTTCAACCAGGGCGAGATCGGCGCTGATGTGCTCGATGCGGAGCTGCTGTCCGAGCTGCATCAGGCTCAGCCTGCCGCCGGGTCGTCCGCGCTCGGCTGGGAGAGTCGTGGCGCCAGTGAAGGACATCCGCGGGCACTCATCGCCCGCGGCGGCACCCTGGCGACGTTCGCTGCGGCGATGGTGTTCGTCCCGGACACGGGTGCCGCAGCGGTCGTGTTGACCAACGGTCCTGGTGCTCCCGATGAGCTCGCAAGGAACCTGATCGCGGGCGCCGAGGGTGCGATCCAGACTCCGTATCTCAACGCGCTCGATGTCGTGAACGCGATCCTCCTCGGCCTGACGCTCGTCGCTCTCGTGCTGCTGGCGATCACCATCGGCCGCGGGCCGCGGTGGGCGGTGCGCCGCCGGGCCGCCCGGCGTCCTCGTGTGCTGCTGCGGATGCTTCCGCTGTGTCTGGCGATCGTCCTGGGACTCTTCGTACCGCTGACGCCGGCGATGCCTCGAGCGATCGACGGGAAGTACTGGGTCACCGACCTGTGGTTCTTCCCGCTGCTCGACGTTCTCGGGCTTGTGCTCGTCCTCGGTGGGATCAGTGCCATCGTCAGCCGGGTGGTCGCCCTCCGCGTCGTCCCCGCGGCGCTCAGGCGGCGGATGCGCGGGAGACCCTAGTCGGCTGTTCCCGTGCCACGGACGGCGGTCAGGCCGGTCGCCACAGGTCCACGGGCGAGTACATGACCACGGCGGAAGGCGAGGCGGGTCCAGCGCCCGGACCGCGTGACGGGTACCTGCTCTTCGCCGGAGATGAACCCCAGCGCGTCTGCGGCGAAGGCGACTCCGCGCGGGAGACCGCCGAGATCGTCGTCGGGCTCGCCCCAGATGGCCGCGCGCAGTGCTCGGACGGCCTCTTCACCAGAACCGGGCGTCGCGCCACGTGCGACCGCCGAGATGCCCCACTGGGCCCGCTGTGCGACGACGGATGCTGGGAGCGTCGTCACCGGTTCCCATGCACCGCGCGGCGGGGCGATGCCGGCCCACGCGGGTGAGAGTCCGGTCTCGGGGAGGACGAGGCGATGCGGCTCATCCGTGGCGCTCAGCTGGTCCACGACGATGTCGCACTCCAGCTCGGGGTCGACGTGCACGATGCGCATCGCGAGGATGGTCGGGGTCTGGTCGAAGAGTCCGTGCGGAGCGAGGGCGGCGGCCGTGAGGGCGAGAACACCGTTCGCCGCCTGCAGCCTGACACCGTCATCGGTGATCCTGGTCGCCCGGCCGACGAAGGTCAGAACGTCCTTCGCGGTGTCCGGGTCGGCGAGGAGAAGGTGATGCGGCACGCGCTCTAAACTACCAACGGAGCGGCGCCTGCGGGTCGCGGAGAGGAATCCATGGACGCGGACGACCACGCCATTCAGACCGTCGAGCGACTGCTCGACGTGCTCGACCTCGACGTCACGGAGGCGCGGACGACGGAGGACATCTTCGTCGGAGCGTCCCATCCGATGCCGACGGGTCGCATCTACGGCGGCCAGGTGCTGGCGCAGAGCCTCATCGCTGCCGAGCGGACCCTCCCGGAGGATCGCGCCGTCCATTCGATGCACGGTTACTTCCTGCGCCCGGGCGACGCATCGCAGGGCATCACGATCGCCGTCGACCGCATCCATGACGGTCGTTCGTTCTCCACGCGCCGCTCGCAGGCGTACCAGAACGGGGTGCCGATCTTCTCCATGATCGCGTCTTTCCAGGACGGCGACCCTGGCGTGGAGCACGCCGAGCCGATGCCCGCTGACGTACCGGCGCCGGAGGACCTCACGCCTGATGAGGAACGTGTCGACGGGCTCCCCACCGGTACAGCACGGATGCTGAGCGAGCGTGCCGCAGACATCCGGCACATCGGTTCACCGCTGTACTTGCCCAGCGACGACGAGCGCGTCAACCACCAGGGTGTGTGGATGCGGATGCGTGCGCCGCTTCCCGACGATCAGCGGTTGCACCGCGCCGCACTCGCGTATCTCAGTGACATGACGATTCAGGAGTCGATCCTGCGCGCCCACGGCGTGCACTGGACGCTGCCAGGGCTCAAGGTCGCGAGCCTCGATCACGCGATGTGGTGGCATCGTCCGGCGCGGGTGGACGAGTGGCTGCTCTACGTCCAGGAGTCGCCGAACGCCCGCGGTGGTCGCGGCCTCGCAACGGGCCGGATCTATTCGCGCGATGGCGCACTGGTCGCCACCGTCGCCCAGGAGATCATGATCCGGGTTCCGGACGCCTAATCGCCGACGAGCGTGGGAAGGATCGTCGCGTGGCGGAGCAGGAAGTTCCGCTCATCGAGCTTCTTGCGTCGGAGCCACCCGGTGACCTCGCTGTTGCTCTTGCTCGCGTTGCAGGACGCGCACGCGGGAACGACGTTCTCGAGTGTGTAGCGTCCGCCGCGGGAGACCGGCATCACGCAGTCGCGCTGGAGAGGCAGCCCCTGCCTCAAGCAGTAGGCGCACCCTTCCCAGGCCGACACGAGCCGGCCCCACTGCGCGGGGGTGAGGTCGTTGTCGACCTGGTCGAGGCGGCGTTTCCGCCGCTTCGCGTAGCGTGCGCGCGCCGCCGGCGAGGTGGCGGCGGGGAACCTGCGGCGTGAGGGCACAGGTCGAAGGTACCGGTGCGACCGGCCCTCCGGCGTGATCTCGGTCCGCGCGCCGGTCGCACTCTCCTGCTGCGGCGGCTTCCGTGACCACCGAGGACGGTCGACTCGATCGCGCCTAGCGGTGCGCGTACTCGATCGAGGGGCCGACGAACGGCTCCCAGGCGTCGCGCATCTCCTGCGTCAGTCGCGTGGGCCGACCGGATGCCGCGTCCACCAGGACGATCACGGCCGTCGAACGTGCGTAGATCACCCGTGGTTCCGCCGTCGGGTCGTTGTGCACCTCGTAGCAGACCTCGACGCTCGAGCCACCGAGCTTGCCGAACCACATCTGAACCTCGAGCGGACGCCGCTGGTAGGGCACCGGCGCGAGATACTCGATCTCCTGACGCGCGATGAGCGTCAGGATGCCCTCGTCGATCCCCGAGTCGAGGACCGCGGTGGACGGTGCCTCCTCCCCGGCAGGCCCGCCAGAACGCGCGGACCCGCGCCTCTTCGAGCAGCTTGAGCATCGAGGTGTTGTTGACGTGGTTGAACGCGTCGAGGTCTCCCCACCGCAGGTGGATGGGTATGTGCAGACGGGGTCCTTGCGTCGTCTCGGACACGGCAAGCTCAGTCGCGCGTGAGCTTGCGGTGCGTGGAACGGTGCGGCTTCGCAGCATCCGGTCCGAGGCGCTCGATCTTGTTCTCCTCGTACGCCTCGAAGTTGCCCTCGAACCAGTACCACTGGCCAGGCTTCTCGTCGGTGCCCTCGTACGCGAGGATGTGGGTCGCGATGCGGTCGAGGAACCACCGGTCGTGAGTGATCACCACGGCGCAGCCGGGGAACTCGAGCAGCGCGTTCTCGAGCGAGCTGAGGGTCTCGACGTCGAGGTCGTTGGTGGGCTCGTCGAGGAGCAGCAGGTTGCCGCCCTCTTTCAGGGTGAGGGCGAGGTTGAGGCGGTTCCGCTCTCCACCGGAGAGGACGCCGGCCTTCTTCTGCTGATCCGGTCCCTTGAAGCCGAACTTCGAGACATAGGCGCGCGAAGGGATCTCGGTCTTGCCGACCGTGATGTAGTCGAGCCCGTCGGACACGACCTCCCAGAGGGTCTTGTCGGGATCGATGTTCGAGCGCGACTGGTCGACATAGCTGATCTTGACCGTCTCGCCGATCTTCAGGTCGCCACCGTCGAGCGGCTCGAGGCCGACGATCGTCTTGAAGAGTGTCGTCTTTCCGACACCGTTCGGCCCGATGACGCCGACGATGCCGTTCGGCGGGAGGTTGAAGCTGAGGCCCTCGATGAGCACGCGATCATCGAAGCCCTTCTGCAACTTCTTGGCGTCGATGACGATGCCGCCCAGACGAGGTCCCGCAGGGATCTGGATCTCGTCGAAATCGAGCTTCCTGGTCCGCTCGGCCTCTGACGCCATCTCCTCGTAGCGGGCGAGACGAGCCTTCGACTTGGTCTGGCGACCCTTGGCGCTCGACCGGACCCATTCCAGCTCCTCTTTGAGGCGCTTGGCGAGCTTCGCGTCCTTCTTGCCCTGGACTTCGAGGCGCTCACCCTTCTTCTCGAGGTAGGTCGAGTAGTTGCCCTCGTAGCCGATGAGGCGACCGCGATCGACCTCCGCGATCCACTCGGCGACGTGATCGAGGAAGTACCGGTCGTGAGTGATCGCGATGACCGCGCCCTTGTAGGCCTGCAGGTGCTGCTCGAGCCAGAGCACGCTCTCGGCGTCGAGGTGGTTGGTGGGTTCGTCGAGGAGAAGCAGGTCGGGCTTCTGGAGAAGCAGCTTCGCCAGCGCCACGCGGCGCTTCTCACCACCGGAGAGCGGAGCGATGGCGGCATCGGCAGGCGGGGTGCGCAGAGCGTCCATCGCCTGATCGAGCTGAGAGTCGAGATCCCAGCCGTCAGCGGCGTCGATCTCCTCCTGGAGACCGCCCATCTCGGCGAGGAGCGCATCGAAATCAGCATCCGGATCGGCCATGAGTGCCGAGATCTCGTTGAACCGGTCGACCTTCGCCTTGATGGCGATACCGTCCTGGATGTTCTCGATCACGGTCTTCGACTCGTCGAGCTCGGGCTCCTGCATCAGGATGCCGACCGTGAATCCGGGCGACAGCTTCGCCTCGCCGTTGGACGGGGTGTCGAGGCCGGCCATGATCTTGAGGATCGTCGACTTTCCTGCACCGTTCGGACCGACCATGCCGATCTTGGCGCCAGGAAGGAATGCCATGGTGACGTCGTCCAGGATGAGCTTCTCGCCCACTGCCTTGCGTGCACGCACCATCGAGTAGATGTACTCAGCCACCGAAAACCGCTCCTTCTGTTGGCGTCGAAGATCGACACTCCAGCCTACCGGCCCCCAGCTGGGTCACCAGTCGATGGGCCGAGTCGTGCCGATCAGGCAGCGTCCTTCTGCGAGCTGCGGCATGACCGCTGTCACGGCCTTCCCGGTCGAGGGACCGACCTGGCCGATCAGGCACTCCTCATCGCCCCAGCGCACGGAGAACTGCAGACTCTCCGCGGGGTTGCCGACCGTCGACTGATCCTGGGTCACCTGCATCGCATCGCGGTCGAATCCCGCCGCGATCAAGGCATCGATATACGCTCGGCCCGCTCCTCGCTGGTCTGAGGCCCAGACGCCGTCGGCGATCTTGGTGAACAGCGGCAGATTCTCGGACGCTGTTCCGTCAGGTACCAGCACCGGCCCTGCCGGCGTCGTCGCGGTCGGCGAGGGAGAGACCTCCGCACTCGGTGAGGCGGAAGGATCGGGACCGCCCGTGCAACCGGTCAGCACGAGCAGCGCCGCAGCCACGACCACGAAGGGGGCGGCCGCACGCGGGGCCGTGGGGACCGGTCGACGAAGCACGTGCTGAGTCTACGGGGCGGAGTCTCAGCGACGACGACGACCGGTCCGCACGGCGGGCGAAGAGCGCGTGCCTCAGCGCAGCGACGCCGTCGCAAGCGTTCCGTCGACGGACGGCTCGGCCCACGACAGGTCCAGATCGGCGAGGTTCTCACCCTCGGGAGCTTCGTATTCGTCTGCATCCCCGTCCGACTCAAGTTCGTCGACCGACGCCGGGCGCGAGGCGGACTCGGTGTTCGCGGAACGGGCGCGCGGGCGGTAGGCCGTCGTGCCCCATCGGAGGTCGTGCCCGATCGCATCCGCATCGATATCCACACTGGTCCCCTGCTTGCCGTTGCTCTCCCAGGAGCGAATGCGCAGACGCCCGGTCACGATGATGCTGTCGCCGGTCCGCAGCGATGCTTTCGCGTGCTCGCCGAGCTGACGGAATGCGGCGACCGAGAACCAGTTCGTCTCGGTGTCGACCCACGTCTGCGTGGTGTTGTCGTACCGTCGATGGCTGCTCGCCATGCGGAAGTTGGTCACGGGACCGCTGCCCGTGTGGCCCTGAGTCGGTTCGGTGGCGACCCTGCCCACGATGGTCACGGTGTCGATCATGATCTGTCCTCTCGCTGTCCGAGCCGAATGCCCGGGTCGCACCAGCGTGCACCGGTGGCGCGACCCGGCATCACCGGAATCACGCGATCCGTGGACAACTCCTGCTCATGTCACGACGTGCAGACGAGGACGCACCCCGTGCTCGCAACACCACGAGTCGGAATGTCGGTGGTCGGTCATATGTTCGAATCAGGAAAGGAGTTCCGATGTCTGACAGCTTGACCACCTATCTGCCCGAGGTTCCGTATGCGACGCCTCGACTCTCCTCCCCGCGCGAGCACCTCGTCCGGGCCGCCGACCACCTCTGGCGCGTGCAAGACCGAAACGAGCGCGTTCTCGGCCACCTGCGCATCACCGCCGACCCGCTGGGTCTCCGCTACCGGGCCGAGCGCCTCCATCTCGCGACGGGGTCGTTCCGCGTCGTCGGCGAGTTCTGGCGGGTTGACGACGCCATCGCTGCCCTGCGCTACTCCTAGACGACGCCGAACTGCATCACACGGCGACGTTTCGCACGCGGAGGGAAAGTCAAAGTATGGAGTGCCCCCGGCAGGATTCGAACCTGCGACCAAGAGATTAGAAGGCTCCTGCTCTATCCCCTGAGCTACGGAGGCATGTGCATCTACCGTACCGCGCCGGGCGGCCGATGTCGGGCCCGTCGATAGGATGGCTGCATGGTATCTGCGTCCGAGAACGATCGTCTCGTATGGATCGACTGCGAGATGACGGGGCTCGATCTCGCGGTCGATGAACTCGTCGAGATCGCCGTCGTCATCACCGATTTCGAACTCCGCCCCATCGACCCGGGGTTCCAGGTCGTCATCCGGCCCAGCGACGCCGCCCTGGAGCACATGAACGACTTCGTGACCAAGATGCACGAGGCCTCCGGCCTGATCGAGGAGATCCCGCTCGGCATCTCCCTCGAAGACGCCGAGGCGCAGACGCTCGCGTACATCCGGCGGTTCGTACCGCTGGAACGTAAAGCGCCTCTCGCCGGAAACACGATCGGCACCGACCGCATGTTCCTCGCGAAGTACATGCCCCAGGTGGATCAGTGGCTGCACTACCGCAACGTCGATGTGTCGAGCATCAAGGAGCTCTCGCGCCGCTGGTACCCGCGGGTCTTCTTCCAGGCTCCCTCGAAGGACGGCGGCCACCGGGCGCTCGCCGACATCCTCGAATCGATCCGCGAACTGCGCTACTACCGCGAAGCGGTCTTCGTCGACGAGCCGGGCCCTTCCAGCGACGACGCACGGGACATCGCGACCCGCACGGTGTCAGAGTTCACTCCGAACATGTAATAGACTCATCTGGTTGCCCGCTCCGGTGGGCACATGGTGGGTATAGCTCAGCTGGTAGAGCGCTGGCTTGTGGTGCCGGATGTCGCGGGTTCGAGTCCCGTTACTCACCCCAGTGAAGAGGCCCGAATCGTGCGATTCGGGCCTCTTCTGCGTCGGCGGTCCATGGACGCTCTCGCGCCGCCCGAGCTCTAGACTGAGCTGGTGTCGCTCGCGGTCTGGTTCTCGCTTCTCACCGCATCGGTGATCATCAGCTTCACCCCCGGCGCCGGCGCGATCAACACCGTGTCGAACGCGCTCAACCAGGGCTGGCGGCGCGCGATCTGGGGCATCATCGGACAGCAGATCGCTCTCATCGTCCACGTGGCCATCGTCGCCGCGGGCGTCGGGCTCCTGGTATCACGCTCCGAGCTGCTCTTCAACGGAATCAGGTACGCCGGCGCCGCCTACCTGGTGTTCCTCGGCATCCGACTCATCGTCTCGAGGCCGGCAGTCGTCGTCGACGAGACCGTTGCCCCCATCGACTCACGGGAGAGTCATTGGTCGATGATCCGCCGCGGGTTCTGGGTCAACCTGCTCAATCCGAAGGCGGTCGTCTTCTTCCTGGCGTTCATCCCGCAGTTCATCCGTCTCGACCAACCGCCGATTCCGCAGTACCTCATCCTCATCACGACCGTCATCATCGTGGACGTCATCGTCATGTGGGGGTTCTTCGCGGCAGCCGCGCGGCCGTTCCGCCGCCTGACGCAGACGGTGCGCGGTCAGCGCATCCTCAACGGCGTCTTCGGCGTGCTCTTCATCGCCGTCGCCGCACTGCTCGTCTTCCTGCACTGACCGGGCAGTGCTCCCGTCGCCCGCCACCCCTAGGCTGGACAGAATGGACATGGATGCCGCGGCCTTCGAGGAGCTCGTGATCGACGAGCTCGATCAGCTGCCCGACGACATGGTCGACGGGCTGGAGAATGTCATCTTCGTGGTCGAGGACCGTCCGGAAGACGGCAGTCTCGATCTGCTCGGGCTCTACGACGGCCTGGCTCTCACCGAGCGCACGCAGTACGGCATGGGCGAGCTCCCCGACCGGATCGTCGTGTTCCGCGAACCCCATCTCGCGGAGTGCGACACCGAGGAAGAACTCCGCGACGAGATCCACACCACCCTCGTCCACGAGATCGCGCACTTCTACGGCCTCGACGACGAACAGCTCCAC
Source organism: Microbacterium sp. PMB16 (assembly GCF_051294855.1). GTDB lineage: Bacteria > Actinomycetota > Actinomycetes > Actinomycetales > Microbacteriaceae > Microbacterium. Next base: position 3,225,163 of record NZ_CP145908.1, on the reverse strand, counting down.
GAGATGGGGTGGGCGTGAGCACCCCGCTCGCAACGCCGGAGATCGAGGAGGTCCTCGACCTCAGCGCGGCCCCGATGGAGCCGTGGCAGGTCGTGGTGTGGAACGACCCGGTGAACCTCATGAGCTACGTCGTCCGGGTCTTCCGGACCTACTTCGGCTACTCCGTCGATCGCGCGACCGCACTCATGCTCGCGGTTCACCACGACGGCCACGCGATCGTCGCGACGGGTCCACGCGAGACCATGGAAGTGCACGCGCAGGCGATGCACGACTACGGGCTCTGGGCGACCGTCCGGAAGGCTCCGCAATGACTTCGCACCGCATCGTCTTGCCGCTCGCCTTGATCGAGGGGGCGCATCTCGCGCGACTCGTGGACGACTTCCGCGACATCATCCGTGAAAGGGACTCCGGCGATCCCGCTGTCCGCCGACTGACGCCGAGCGCCTACCCGGATGATGCGACCGCAGCGCAGAGCTTCGCCGACAGCACACGCGATGATCTCCTGGATCGGCGCCTCATCGAAGCCGAGAAGGTGAGCGCGGCGCTCGCACCGTTCCGGGCCGACGTCGATTCGCTTTCCGAGCAAGACGCTCTTGCGCCGCAGGACCTCGTCATCCTCGACGATGACATCGACGCCTGGCTCCGCACCCTCACAGCCCTCCGCCTCGTGATCGCCACCAGATTGGGGATCACCTCGGACGAGAACGATCGCGGCGACGATGGCAGGCATGACGTGTACGACTGGCTCGGCTACCGACTCGAAGTCCTGATCCAGGCCGCCGACGAATCCGACGAGCGCCGCGGGGACTGAACGGCTACGGAACCTCGATCACCCTCGTCGCGAGCGCCCGTGGGTCGTCGCGTTCCACGTGGTGCCGCTCCTGCTCGGCCCACCGATCCCAGTGCGGTCGGTAGGTCTCACCGTCGCGAGCCAGTGCGCGCGCCTTTCGAGCGGGCTCCCCTGATTCCACCCAGATCCGCACGTCACCGAGCCTTGCTGTAGCCGGAGTCAGTAGCCCGCTTCCCTCGACGATGACTCCGAGGGAAGGATCGACGGCGTGACTCTCGGCCTCCGTCTCCGCTGTCCAGTCCCACCGCTGCCACGTGCCGAGGTAACCACGACCGTGCGGACGGAGAATCCATTCCAACGCGCGATCGACGCCCGCGTCGAGGCCGTCCCAGCCCGGATAGATCGAGTCGAGCGCGATGAGCTGCACCCGCCCGTCCAGAGGCCAACGCGCAGCCAGGCGCGCAGCAAGGGACGACTTGCCGGCACCGCTTCGTCCGTCGATGAGGACCACCGGGTTCGCGGCCGCCAGGGACCGCACGTCCTGCTCGATCAGCGTCGCAGCACGGCCAAGAGCCGACGCGACCGGGTCGTCACTTCTTGAGGGCACGGATGATGCGCGTCAGCGCCTTACCGACGACCCAGACGAAGGGTACGGCGACGACGAGGAGCGTGACGATGTTCGGCTCGAAGCGCAGTCCCTCTTCGCGGCGGACGTACACGCCGACGGGAATAGAGACGCCACCACCGCCACCACCCTCTCCGCCCTCAGCGCTTCCGCCGCCGAAGCCGGAGTACGTGAACGAGACGGGGGTGATGCTCACCCCGTCGACGTCTTGCGGCTCGCCGTACGCGCTCTTCACGCCGAAGGACGCGATCTGCTTTCCCAGTTCCAGTGCAATGTTCGGCATGCCTCCACGGTAGTCGACGATGAGCAGAGGCGTGAGGTCAATCCACGCCGTGCGCCTTCGGATGCTGAGCGGCACCGCGGCCGGCTCCTCGACCGATGTGCCGCGCACGGCTGATCGTCGCCGTCCCGAAACGAGCGACCGCCTCGTCCATCGCGCCTTCGACCTTGCGCCAGTGCTCGTCGTCGTCCCACAGCCCGAGTCCACCGCCCCCTGCCGGCCGCAGGTTCTCCGCGCGCACGCCGAGCAGCCGGATCGGGTCGCGGCGGTCGATCTGCTCGAACAGGGTCTGCGCCGCCTCTCCGATCCGTTGTCCGACCGCGGTCGGCTCGCTCAGCGTCTGCGACCTGCTCAGCGTTCGGAAGTCATCGAAGCGCACCTTGATCGCGACTGTCGCGGTCTCCCAGTCGGCGCGACGCAACCGCGCAGCGACGCGATCCGCCAGCCGCAGGAGTTCGGCACGGAGGAAGTCGCGGTCGAGGATGTCGGTCTCGAAGGTCTCCTCGTGGCCGATGCTCTTCTCGATGCGCTCGGTCTCGATCACGCGCGCGTCCTCACCGCGGGCGAGCTGTGCGAGGCGTGCGCTGAGTGCAGGGCCGACTGCCCGCTCCAGCATCTCGCGTGACGATTCACGGATGTCTCCGATCGTGCGGATGCCGCGAGACTCGAGAGTCTCCGCCGCCTTCGGACCCACGCCCCACATCGCCCGCACCGAGCGGGGAGCCAGGAAGTCGAGCGTCTCGGCAGCCGGAACGACGAGCATCCCGTCAGGCTTCGCGATGGTCGACGCCATCTTCGCCACGTGCTTCGTCACAGCCACGCCCACGCTGCAGGTGATCCCGACTTCATTCTGAACACGCGCCCGGATCAACCCCGCGATCCGTGCAGGACTCCCCCACAGGCGGCGGACGCCCTGCACGTCGAGGAAGGCCTCGTCCACCGACAGAGGCTCCACCAACGGTGTGAACGACTCGAAGATGTCCATGACCTGCCGGGATACCGCCTGGTACCGGTGGAAGTGCGGCACGACGATGCGAGCCGTCGGGCACAACCGCATCGCCTGTGAAACCGGCATCGCCGCGCGCACACCGTAGCGACGCGCCTCGTAGGAAGCGCTGGAGACCACGGAACGACCGTCTGGCGCGCCGATGATCAGCGGCAAGCCGCGCAGGCTCGGATCGTCCAGCACCTCGACGGCGGCGTAGAAGGCATCCATGTCGACATGGAGGATGCGGGTACCGGTGTCGTCGGCGTCGTCGGCCGACGTGACCTGGCCTCTGCCGTCACCGTGTCCCATCTGACCATTCTCCCCCGGGCCGCCGACAGGCGGACCGGGGGCGCGCGCTACAGGGCAGCGCGCTCGAGAATGAGTTCTCGGACGCGCGCGGCGTCGGCCTGACCCTTCATCGCCTTCATGACGGCGCCGATCACTGCGCCGGCAGCCTGGACCTTCCCGTCCTTGATCTTCGCCAGCACATCCGGCTGCGCGGCGAAGGCCTCGTCGATGGCCGCGATCAGCGCGCCATCGTCGGACACCACGGCGAGACCGCGCGAGTCGACGACTTCCTGAGGAGTCCCCTCCCCGGCGATGACGCCTTCGAGTACCTGGCGAGCCAGCTTGTCCGTCAGAGTTCCGGCGTCGACCAACTGCTGAAGGGCGACCACGTTCTCCGGGCTGATCAGCGTGGCGGCATCCTTCTCCTGCACGTTGGCAAGGCGGGAGATCTCGCCGGTCCACCACTTGCGCGCCGTCGCCGGCGTCGCGCCAGCTGCAATCGTCGCTTCGACCTCGGACAGCACGCCGTTGTTGCGCACGTCCTGGAACTCGAGGTCGGTGAAGCCCCACTCCGTCATCAGGCGACGACGGCGGGCGACCGGCTGCTCGGGCAGAGCGGCACGCAGCTCCTCGATCAGCGCGGCAGCCGGCTTCACGGGGAGCAGGTCCGGCTCCGGGAAGTACCGGTAGTCGTCGGCATCCGACTTCGGGCGTCCCGGCGACGTGGTACCGGTGTCCTCGTGCCAGTGACGCGTCTCCTGCGTGATCGTGCCGCCGTCAGCGAGGATCTGCGCCTGTCGCTGGATCTCGTACTTCACGGCGCGCTCGACGGAGCGCATGGAGTTCACGTTCTTCGTTTCGGTGCGGGTGCCCAGCTTCTCGGTGCCGCGCGGACGGAGCGAGATGTTCGCATCGCAGCGCAGGTTGCCGCGCTCGAGACGGGCCTCGGAGATGCCGAGTCCGCGGACGATGTCACGGATCGTCTGAACGTACGCCTTGGCGACCTCCGGGGCGCGATGCTCTGTCCCGGTGATCACCTTCGTCACGATCTCCACCAGCGGCACGCCGGCACGGTTGTAGTCGACGAGCGAATACTCGGCGCCCTGGATGCGGCCGGTCGCGCCACCCATGTGGGTGAGCTTGCCGGCGTCCTCCTCCATGTGCGCGCGCTCGATCGGGATCGTCACGACCGTGCCGTCCTCGAGCTCGACCTCGACGGATCCCTCGAACGCGATCGGCTCGTCGTACTGCGAGATCTGGTAGTTCTTGCCGAGGTCCGGGTAGAAGTAGTTCTTCCGAGCGAACCGGCTCGATTCCGCGATCGAGCAGCCGAGCGCGAGGCCCAGGCTGATCGAAGAGCGGATGGCCGTCTCGTTGACGACCGGCAGCGAGCCGGGCAGCCCGAGATCGACCGGTGCGATGAGCGTGTTGGGCTCAGCGGCGTGGTACTTCTCGTTCGCGGGGTTCGGCGCGTCGGAGAACATCTTGGTGTTCGTGTTGAGCTCGACGTGCACCTCGAATCCGAGGACGGGCTCGAACAGTTCGAGCGCCTTGTCGAAGTCCATGAGCTTGGCGGCGGCCATCAGCGGGTTCCTCCTGCGTGCTTCGTCTCGCTTCGCTCGCTCAGCAACCGAGGAGCCTGGGAGAGGAGCGGGGCTCCCCAGGAGTCGAGCAGCACGGTTTCGAGCGCTGCGCCGACCTTGTACAGTCGGGCATCCTCCCGGGCGGGCGCGAGGAACTGGATGCCGACAGGCAGACCATCCTCCTCGGCAAGACCGCTGGGGATCGAGATGCCGGGAACGCCTGCGAGGTTGGCCGGGATCGTCGTGACGTCGTTCAGGTACATCTGGAGCGGATCGTCGATCTTCTCGCCGATCTTGAACGCCGTCGTCGGCGCGGACGGAGTCGCGATGACGTCGACGTCGGCGAACGCGTTCGCGAAGTCCTGCTGGATGAGCGTGCGGACTTTCTGCGCGCTGCCGTAGTAAGCGTCGTAGTACCCGGCGGACAGCGCGTAGGTGCCGAGGATGATGCGGCGCTTGACCTCGTCGCCGAACCCGGCGTCGCGCGTGGCGGACATCACGTCCTCCACGGTGGGGTTGCCGTCGGGGGTGACCCGGAGCCCGAAACGGACGGAGTCGAACTTCGCCAGGTTGCTGGAAGCCTCAGCGGGGAGGATCAGGTAGTACGCCGCGACGCCGTACTCGAAGTGCGGTGCGCCGATCTCGACGATCTCCGCCCCGTGAGCCTCCATCAGCGCGAGAGCGCTGCGGAAGGACGCCGCGACACCGGGCTGGAAGCCGCTGTCGGGAAGCTCCCGGATCACGCCGACCTTGAGGCCCTTGAGCACGTCACCGCGGGCGCCCTCACGCGCAGCATCCGCGAACGACGGCCAGGCGTCGCGCAGCGACGTGGAGTCCTTCGGGTCGTGCCCGCCGATCACGTCGTGCAGGAGCCCCGCGTCGAGGACGGTCCGGGTGACCGGTCCGACCTGGTCGAGGCTCGACGCGAGCGCGATCGCGCCATAGCGGCTCACGCCGCCGTAGGTAGGCTTCACACCGACGGTGCCGGTGACGTGTGCGGGCTGACGGATGGAGCCACCCGTGTCGGAGCCGAGGGCGAGCGGTGCTTCGAAAGCGGCGACCGCCGCGGCCGATCCGCCGCCGGAACCGCCCGGGATCCGGTCCAGATCCCACGGGTTGCGGGTCGGACCGTAGGCGGAGTGCTCGGTCGACGAGCCCATCGCGAACTCGTCCATGTTGGTCTTGCCGAGCGGGATGAGACCCGCGGCACGCGAACGCGCGACGACCGTGGCGTCATACGGGGACCGGTAGCCCTCGAGGATGCGTGATCCGCTGGTGGTGGGCTGGTCGTTCGTGACCAGGACGTCCTTGATGGCCAGCGGCACGCCCGCGATCGGACCGAGCTGTTCACCGGCAGCGCGCTGCGCGTCGACGGCTGCTGCGGCCTCGAGCGCGCGCTCGTTCACATGCAGGAAGGCGTGCACGTCGCCGTCGACGGCGGCGATCCGGTCGAGGTGCGCCTGCGTGGCCTCGACGCTGGAGATCTCGCGCGAGGTCAGCTTGTCGGCGAGCTCCGCGGCGGTCAGGCGGATGATGTCGCTCACTGCTCTTCTCCCAGGATCGCGGTGACGCGGAAGCGGCCGTCGGCCGCATCCGGAGCATTCTGCAGCACCTGCTCGTGGGTGAGGGTCTCCCCCACCTCGTCAGGACGGAAGACGTTGCTCAGCGGGATCGGGTGACTCGTCGCGACGATGTCGGCGGTCGCGACCTCCGACACCTTCGCGATGTTGTCGACGATGGCGTCGAGCTGGCCCGTGAGCCGCGTCACCTCGTCGTCGTTCAGCTGGATGCGCGCGAGCACGCCGAGATGGCGTACGAGTTCAGGGGTGATTTCAGACACCGTTCCAGTCTAGTTGTCCGCATAGGGCACCCCATGTGAGACGACGTGCGCGCCCCTAAGCTGGGGCAGGTGAGCCAGTTCCAGCCTCCTCGCCCATGGGTCGCCAGCTACGCCGCCGGGGTCCCGGAAGACCTCGCTCCGGTCGACGGGTCGCTGATCGACATCGTCGCCGCGTCTGCCAGGGACTATCCGGATGCGCCGGCCCTGCAGTTCTTCGGCCGGGAGACGACCTACGCGCAGCTGCAGGATGCGATCGATCGTGCCGCCGCCGGCCTCCGCGACCTCGGTGTACGTGCCGGAGATCCCGTCGCCATCGTGCTGCCCAACTGCCCGCAGCACATCGTGGCGTTCTACGCGGTCCTCCGACTCGGCGGCGTCGTCGTGGAGCACAACCCGCTCTACACACCGCGCGAGCTCCGCAAGCAGTTCGAGGACCACGGCGCGAAGCACGCGATCGTGTGGAACAAGGTCGTGGGCACGGTGCAGCAGTTCCCGGCCGACCTCGCTGTCACGAACCTCATCTCGGTCGACGTGACGCGGGCCATGCCGTTCCTCACCCGCGTCGCGCTGCGATTGCCCGTCGCCAAAGCACGCGAGTCCCGCGCGGCGCTCACCGAGAAGGTGCGCGGCACGGTGCCCTGGGACGCCCTCGTGGGCTCCACGCCTCTCCCTTCCTCGCATCCGAAGCCGTCCACCGACGACCTCGCGATCATCCAGTACACGTCCGGCACCACGGGTACGCCCAAGGGCGCCTCGCTCACCCACCGCAACCTGCTCGCCAACGCAGCCCAGGCCCGAGCATGGGTCCCGTCGATCCAGCGCGGCGAGGGCTGCGTCGTCTACGCGGTGCTGCCGATGTTCCACGCATACGGCCTCACGCTCTGCCTCACCTTCGCGATGTCGATGGGCGCGCGACTCGTGCTGTTCCCGAAGTTCGATCCCGACCTGGTGCTCGACGTCGTGAAGAAGCACCCGGCCACATTCCTGCCGCTCGTGCCGCCGATCGCCGACCGGCTGCTCGCGGCGGCGCAGGCGAAGGGCGTCTCTCTCGACGGGATCGAAGTCGCGATCTCCGGGGCGATGGCACTGCCGCACGAGCTCGTCGTCCCGTTCGAGGAGGCCACGCACGGCTTCCTCGTCGAGGGATACGGGCTCAGCGAATGCTCCCCCGTCCTGATGGCCAACCCCGTCGCCACCCATCGGGTACCCGGGACCGTCGGCCTCCCGCTGCCCGGCACGGAGTGCCGAGTCGTCGACCCGGAGAATCCGACCCAGGACGTGCCGGAGGGATCACCGGGTGAATTGGTCGTGCGCGGCCCGCAGGTGTTCTCCGGCTACTACGGAAAGCCGGAGGAGACCGAAGAGGTCTTCGCCGACGGCTGGTTCCGCACCGGCGACATCGTCACGATCGATGACGCCGGTTTCATCCGCATCGTCGACCGCATCAAGGAGCTGATCATCACGGGCGGATTCAACGTCGCGCCGACCGAGGTCGAGAACGCGCTGCGTCAGCATCCCCAGGTGGCGGATGCCGCGGTCGTGGGCCTCGCGAGCGAGCACTCGGGTGAGGAGGTCGTCGCCGCGATCGTCGTCGACAGCGCCACCGACGTCGACGTCGAGGCGATCCGCGAGTTCGCGCGCAGCATCCTGACCCCCTACAAGGTCCCGCGCCGCATCTTCGTGGTCGACGAGTTGCCCAAGTCGCTGATCGGCAAAGTTCTCCGCCGCCAGGTCAGAGAACGGCTCGTTGCACTGACGACCGGCAGCTGAGGACGCCCTCACAGGCGACGAACACCGCCGGGGCGCTACCCTTGGGAAGTGACTCCTGAAGATGCAGTGCTGACCGACGCCCCCGAGGACTCCCCCGCGACCCCCGGATTCGAGGAACTCGGCATCACCGGGCCCGTCCTCAAAGCCATCAAGGATCTCGGATACGAGACGCCTTCCCCCATCCAGGCCGCGACCATCCCGACCCTCCTGTCGGGCCGCGACGTGGTCGGACAGGCCCAGACCGGAACGGGAAAGACTGCGGCGTTCGCGCTTCCCGTGCTGGAGCGTCTCGACGTGTCGCAGAAGATCCCGCAGGCCCTCGTGCTAGCGCCGACGCGCGAGCTCGCCCTGCAGGTCTGCGAGGCGTTCGAGTCGTACGCGTCCAAGATGAAGGGCGTCCACGTGCTGCCCGTCTACGGCGGCCAGGGCTATGGCGTGCAGCTCTCCGCGCTCCGCCGCGGCGTGCACGTGATCGTCGGAACACCCGGTCGAATCATGGACCACCTCGCCAAGGGCACGCTCGACCTGTCCGAGCTGAAGTACCTGGTGCTCGACGAGGCCGACGAGATGCTGAAGATGGGCTTCGCAGAAGATGTCGAGCAGATCCTCGCGCAGACGCCGTCGGAGAAGCAGGTGGCCCTGTTCTCGGCGACCATGCCCCCGCAGATCCGCCGCCTCGCGCAGAAGTACCTGCGCGAGCCCGAAGAGATCAGCATCAAGTCGAAGACCGCCACCGGCACGAACATCACGCAGCGCTACCTCGTGGTGTCGTACGCGCAGAAGGTCGACGCTCTCACGCGCATCCTCGAGGTCGAGAACTTCGACGGCATGATCGTCTTCGTCCGCACGAAGAACGAGACGGAGACGCTCGCCGAGAAGTTGCGGGCGCGCGGGTACTCCGCCACCGCGATCAACGGCGATGTCGCCCAGGTGCAGCGCGAACGCAGCGTGAACCAGCTGAAGGACGGCAAGCTCGACATCCTCGTGGCCACCGACGTCGCGGCCCGCGGACTCGACGTGGAGCGCATCAGCCACGTCATCAACTTCGACATCCCCACCGACACCGAGTCCTACGTGCACCGCATCGGCCGCACCGGACGCGCCGGTCGTACGGGTGACGCGATCAGCTTCATCACTCCGCGCGAGCGCTACCTGCTCAAGCACATCGAGAAGGCCACGCGTCAGCAGCCGGCTCAGATGCAGCTGCCGAGCACGGAAGATGTGAACACGACCCGCCTGAACCGCTTCGACGACGCGATCACGACTGCGCTCTCCGAGACTGGTCGCATCGAGGCCTTCCGCGACATCGTCGCGCACTACGTCCGCCACCACGACGTCCCCGAGGGCGACGTCGCCGCCGCACTGGCCGTGGTCGCGCAGGGCGACAAGCCCCTGCTCCTCGACCCGGCGAACGACCCGCTGACGAGGGCTGTGGAAGCCGACAACCGCCCGCAGAAGGAACGTGCCGGTCGCGACACGCGCGAGCCCCGCACCGAGCGTCGAGGTCGCGGCGACTACACCGCGTACCGCATCGAGGTCGGCCGCCGGCACCGGGTCGAGCCGCGTCAGATCGTGGGTGCACTGGCGAACGAAGGCGGTCTCGGCCGTGACGACTTCGGTGTGATCAACATCCGCCCTGACTTCTCGACTGTCGAACTGCCGGCGAACCTCAGCCCCGCTGTGCTCGAGAAGCTGCGGGATACTCGGATCTCGGGTCGTCTGATCGAGATCAAGCCCGACCGCGGCCCGGCAGGCCGCCGCGACCGGGGCCCTCGCGAGGATTCCCGCGACGGCGGACCCCGGTACGAGCGCCGTGATCGCGACGAGCGTCCGGCCCGCAGCGATCGCGATGAGAAGCCGTTCCGCAAGCCGCGGCACAAGAGCTGACACAGAACCGTCGCAGAACGACGCGAACCTCGCAGAGATCCGGTGAGATCTCTGCGAGGTTCGCGTCGTTCTGCGCGTGTGCGTCGGCGGGAGGCAGGCTCGCTACACCGATTCGCGCGCGAGTTGCGCGGCGACGTCGATCAGCGGCTCAGGATGTGCGAGCAGAGCCCGCTGCTCCGGATGCGCGATCAGATGCGCCAGCAGGCGATGGGCTCCCGCGACGGTCGGCTCCCAGTAGCCGCCGACATGGTGGCGACTCAGCGGCATCGTCGTCGGATGACCGTCTGCGGTGAGCGTCACCGAGCCGTCGTCCGGATCGACGCCGAGATCGGACAGGGCCACTGCGGTCAATGCACCGAGCACGATCGTGCCTACGAGGCCGGGTAGCCGGAACTTCGTCGTCGGCACATCGACGACGATGCTCTCGACACTCGTCCAGGCCAGCAGGCCCCGGCTCTCCACGCCATCCCGGAGGATCACCGCGTCCGGGGTCAATCGCAGGTGGTTCCTTCCCGGATCACCGACGGCCAGCGCACCCGGAACGGCGATCAGCGGTCCGTAGCGCTTCACGCGTCGTCGCTCGCTCGATCCAGTGCACCGGGACCCTCGGTGACGAGGATGTGGAACTGCGCCGCATCCAGGATGCGGATGCCGAGCTCTTCCGCCTTCCCGAGCTTGGATCCGGCTCCGGGGCCGGCCGCCACGAAGTCGGTCTTCTTCGACACGCTCGACGCGGCCTTGCCACCCGCCTGGATGATCGCCTCCTGAGCGCCGTCGCGCGAATAGCCGTCGAGCGATCCCGTCGCGACCACGGTCACGCCTTCGAGCACACCGCCGGCGGCGACGGCCCCTCCCGGCCCCGGATGACCGGGCGTCGTCCACTGCACCCCTGCTTCGGTCCAGCGTCGAAGGATCTCCTGGTGCCAGTCGATCTCGAACCAGGCGAGCAGGGAGTCTGCGATGATCCCCCCCACGCCTTCGACGGCCGCGAGTTCGTCACGAGAAGCAGCCCGGATCGCGTCGAGCGAGCCGAACCACTGCGCGAGGGCGCGAGCCGCCGACGGACCGACGTGACGGACGTTCAACGACACCAGCAGGCGCCACAGATCCTTCGTCTTCGCCTTCTCCAGCTCGGCGAGCAGCGTCAGGGCCTGCGAGGACGGCTGCGGTCCTTCGGCACCCGCCTTCTTCTCGGTCGCGGTGGGATTGCGCCGGAACGGCGCCCGGGTCTTGACGAGTCCGTCCTCGTCTTCCTTCGGCAGCCCGGTCTCGGAGTCGCGCACGAAGAGCTCGATCGGGACGAGCTGCTCGAGCGTCAGGGCGAACAGCCCGGCTTCGGTCTCCAACGGCGGGACGGACGGCGATGTCGGCTGGGTCAGCGCGGCGGCCGTGACCTCGCCCAGAGCTTCGACGTCGAGGGCACCCCGAGATCCGATGTGCTCGACCCGCCCTCGCACCTGAGCAGGGCATGAGCGTGCGTTCGGGCAGCGGAGGTCGATGTCTCCCTCCTTCATCGCGCGCAGCGGCGTGCCGCACTCGGGGCAGTCCGTCGGCATCACGAACTCCCGCTCGCTCCCGTCGCGCTTCTCGACCACCGGGCCGAGAACCTCGGGGATGACGTCTCCCGCCTTGCGCAGCACCACCGTGTCGCCGATGAGCACACCCTTGGCCTTCACCACGTCTTTGTTGTGCAGCGTCGCCTGCCGCACGACCGAGCCCGCGACCTGCGCCGGTGCCATGACGGCGAACGGCGTGGCGCGGCCGGTGCGTCCGACCGACACGACGATGTCGAGCAGCTTCGTCTGCACCTCCTCGGGCGGGTACTTGTAGGCGATCGCCCACCGAGGTGCTCTGCTCGTCGCACCGAGCTCGTCGTGCAGATCGAGCTCATCGACCTTGACGACGATGCCGTCGAGCTCGTGCTCGATGTCGTGTCGGTGTTCGCCGAAGTACGCGACGAAGGCCGCCACATCGTCGATCGTGCGGCACACCTTCGTGTGCGGGCTCGTCGGCAGCCCCCACTCGGCGAGCAGGTCGTACACCTCGCTCTGCGCGGCCACCGGCGGATCGGCCCAGGCGCCGACACCGTGCACGTAGAGGGCGAGGGATTCGATGCGCAGCAGCCCCGCTTCGAGTTCGAGCCCGTCCTTCTTGTCGATCTGTTGGCGGAGTCCGCCACTCGCCGCATTCCGCGGGTTCGCGAACGACGGGAACCGCCGGGCGGCAGCCGTGCGGGCCTTCTCCTCGTCGAACGGCTTCTTCGCCCCGCCGCGTGCCTCCCAGCGGGTCAGTGCGTCGGCGTAGGCACGGTCGCGGAACGCCGCCTGAGCGGCGTTGAGGCGCTCGAAGGCGGCGACGGGGATGAACACCTCGCCGCGCACCTCGACGATCGGAGGATGCCCCTCCCCGCTAAGGCGCTGCGGGATCTCGGCCAGTCGCAACGCATTTTCGGTGACGATCTCGCCCACACGCCCATCGCCGCGGGTGGCAGCCGAGGTGAGCACGCCGTTCTCGTAGCGCAGGTTGATCGCGAGGCCGTCGATCTTGAGCTCGGTGAGCCAGTCGACCCGGCGCCCTGAGGAGGCCCGCGTCTTCGCTGCCCACTCCCTCAGCTCGTCGAGCGAGAACACGTTGTCGAGGCTCAGCATGCGATCGGCGTGCTCGATGGTCGCGAGCCCGGTGGCCTCAGCGGCGCCGACCATCTGCGTGGGCGAGTCCTGCCCCTGGAGCTCGGGGTGCAGCCGCTCGAGTTCTTCGAGGCGATGCATCCATCCGTCGTAGGTGAAGTCGTCGACGACCGACGTGTCTCGGCCGTAATAGGCGTCCTTCGCATCGAGGATGCGCGTGGTCAGCTCGTCGGCTTCGGTTCGGGCGTCTTCCAGTGAGATGTTCTCCGGCACCCCGCCATTCTACGAGCGGCCGCCGACATCCATCGAGGCTATGCGCCGACGGGAACGGCCGACACCGTCGTGTCGATCGTGAACTGCCCCAGCACCCTGGTGCCGACGTAGAGCACGGCGGTCTGGCCGGGTGCGACACCGTCGAGCGGCTCCACCGGCACGACCCGCACCCCCTCATCCGACACGGATGCCGTCGCAGGAACGGGCTCGGAGTGCGCGCGGATCTGCACGTGACAGTCGAAGGAGGAGTCGGCGGGGCCCGCTCCCGCCCAACTGAACCGCTCCCCCGCGATCTCCGCGATCGCGAGCGCCTCCTTCGGACCGACGACCACGGTGTTCGACACCGGTCGCACCTCGAGGACGAACCGGGGCTTCCCGTCTGCCGCCGGCACGCCGAGCTTCAGCCCACGGCGCTGACCGACGGTGAAGCTGTGCGCTCCCTCGTGCGACCCCACCACCGCGCCGGTGCGGTCGACGATCTCGCCCGTCTCGGTGCCGACCTTCTCCGCGAGCCAGCCGCGCGTGTCGCCGTCGGGGATGAAGCAGATGTCGTGACTGTCGGGCTTCTGCGCCACGGTCAGGCCGCGCGCCGCCGCCTCGGCGCGCACGACCGCCTTCGACGGGGTCGTGCCGAGGGGGAAGTAGGTGTGGGCCAGCTGCTCGGTCGTGAGCACTCCCAGCACGTAGGACTGATCCTTGGCGTTGTCCGCCGCGCGGTGCAGCTCGAGTCCCTGTTCGCCCTCGACGAGAGTCGCGTAGTGACCGGTGCAGACCGCGTCGAAACCGAGCTCGATCGCCCGCTCGAGGAGAGCTGCGAACTTGATCTTCTCGTTGCAGCGCATGCAGGGGTTCGGGGTGCGACCGGCCTGGTACTCCGCGATGAAGTCGCCGATCACATCGTCGCGGAAGCGCTCGGAGAAGTCCCACACGTAGAAGGGGATGCCGAGCAGATCCGCGGCGCGACGCGCGTCGAGCGCGTCCTCGATCGTGCAGCATCCGCGACTGCCGGTCCGGAGGGTTCCGCCTGCTCGGGAAAGGGCGAGATGCACACCGACCACGTCGTGGCCCGCCTCCACCGCGCGCGCAGCCGCGACGGCGGAGTCCACTCCCCCACTCATCGCCGCAAGTATCCGCATGAGACCAGTCTACGAGCGCGCGCCTGGACCGGACCCGGATGCCCGTGCCGTCGCATCGGCGATCGCCGCGATGACCGCGTCGACATCGGCACCCGTCGAGGTGCGGCCGAGCGAGAAGCGCAACACGCTCCGCGCATCCCTCTCACTGCGTCCCATCGCCATGACGACATGCGACGGTTCTGCGACTCCCGCCTGGCACGCGGATCCGGTGGACGCGGCGACTCCGGCGACGTCGAGGAGGAACAGAAGGCTCTCTCCCACCGCACCGGGGAACAGCAGATGCGCGTTCCCCGGCAGTCGACGGTCCGGATCACCGAGGAGCTCGGCTGTCGGAACGGCGGATCGGATGCCGGAGACCAGCCGATCCCGCAACCCCGCCAGGCGCACCGCCTCGCTCGCCCGTTCCGCTTCGGCGAGCTCCAGCGCCACGGCGAAGGCGGCGGCACCGGCGATGTCCTGCGTACCTGCGCGGAGCCCCCGCTGCTGCGCACCGCCCCGCAGCAATGCGGTCAGCCGGGCTGTCCGAGCGACGACGAGCGCGCCGATCCCGACGGGCGCTCCGATCTTGTGGCCGGCGACGCTCAGTGCGACGAGACCGACTCCGGGTGCCACATCGGCGCGCAGGCCACGGAAAGAAACGGGCACGTGGCCCAGGGCCGCGACCGCATCCACATGCAGCGGCACACTGGCGAGCGCCGCCGCCGAGGCCAGCGCTCCGACGTCGTTGATCGTCCCCGACTCGTTGTTCGCGAACAGTGCGGTGGCGAGGGCCGCCCCGGGAAGACGTTCGGAGAACGCTTCGGTATCGATCCGAGCGACGGAGGTCACGGGCACCGCGCGCAGCACCGCCCCTTCCTCGATGAGCGCCGCGATGGTGTCCATGGTGGCGTGATGCTCGGCATCCGGCATCACCACGGCATCGGTGCCGGCCACACGCGCGCGCCACATCCCCTGCAGAGCGAGGTTGATCGATTCCGTGCCCCCGGAAGTGAAGACGATCTCGATCGGATCGGCATCCAGAACGGATGCTGCGCGTTCGCGCGACTCCTCGAGCAGCCGGCGCGCGTCCTGGCCCGCGCCATGGGTCGACGACGCGTTGCCGATCGTCTCCGAGGCGGCGAGCCAGGCATCGCGCGCCTCCGCCCGCAGAGGCGTGGTCGCCGCGTGGTCCAGGTAGTGCCGCATCCCTCGATTCTCCCCCGAAACCATCCCTGGCGGGCGCCGAGCGCCTGGCACCGAGTGCTCGGTGACAGGGGACTCGGTCACATCCCCCTAGTGTGTACTCATGCCCGAGTCCCGAGACTTCACCGCGCCCGGCGGTCCAGCCCTCGACAACCTCGGCGTCCGTCTGCATGACGGCGTCGGAACCCTGCGCGTGTGGTCACGCAACGCGTCCTCCGTGGAGCTCGTCGTGTTCGACGCCACCGACCTCGACTGGGCGACCGACGAGGCTCCCCTCGAGCGACGCGCGGGTGGCATCTGGGAGATCACCACACCGCTGCTGCAGCCCGGCGTCCGATACGCGATACGCGTCGGTGGCCCGCACGGTCCGGGGAACACCTACAACCCCGAGAGCATGCTGCTCGACCCTTACGCTCGCGGCCTCGCGCAGGGCGACGGATATGAGGAGTGGCGCTCGGTGGTCATCGTCGACGGATTCGACTGGGGCGATTCCCGCAAGCCTCGCGTGCCGCTCGACCGCACAGTGATCTACGAAGGCCACCTCAAGGGACTCACCAAACGTCACCCGAACGTCCCACCGGCGCTCCACGGCACCTATGCCGGCCTCGCGCACCCCGCGATGATCGAGTACTTCCACTCGCTCGGGATCACGTCGGTCGAACTGCTCCCGGTGCATGCCTTCGTTCCCGAGCCCCGCCTACTCGAACGCGGACTCACGAACTACTGGGGCTACAACACCCTCAACTTCTTCACCCCGCACACCGCCTATGCGACCGAGGATGCTCGGAAAGAGGGGCCCGAGGCCGTGCTCGCCGAGTTCAAGGGCATGGTCCGGCTGCTGCACGAGGCCGGCCTGGAGGTCATCCTCGATGTCGTGTACAACCACACCTCGGAAGAGGGCATCGGCGGCCCGCGCTCGAGCCTGCGCGGTATCGACAATGCGAGCTACTACCGGCAGGATGACGCCGGCGTGTACATCGACACGACGGGGTGCGGCAACACCCTGAACACCTCGGTGGATGCCGGCGCGCGGCTGGTCCTCGACTCGCTCCGCTACTGGGCTCAGGAGATGCAGATCGACGGGTTCCGCTTCGATCTCGCCGCCGCAATCGCCCGTGACGGCGCCCACACGTACACGCCGGAGCATCCGCTCCTCACCGCCATCGCGAACGATCCCGTGCTCGCCGACACCAAGCTCATCGCCGAGCCGTGGGATGTCGGGCTCGGCGGCTGGCAGACCGGCAACTTCCCACCCGGATGGCACGAATGGAACGACCGGTATCGCGATCGCGTCCGCAACTTCTGGTTGAGCGACATCGACTACGCGCGGCGGGCCTCCGCCCCGGTCGGGATCGGCGGCTTCGCGACGCGACTCGCCGGATCGTCGAACACCTTCGGTGAGGCGCGCGGTCCGCTCGCGAGCGTGAACTTCGTCACCGCCCACGACGGATTCACCCTGCACGACCTCGTCTCCTACGACGTCAAGCACAACGAGGCGAACGGCGAGCACAACCGGGACGGCGCCGACATGAACCGCGCCTTCAACCACGGTGTCGAAGGCCCCACCGACGATCCGAGCATCCTGAAGTCGCGACGCAAGGCGATGCGCAACCTGCTCGGGACTCTGCTGCTCTCGGCCGGCATCCCCATGCTCACCGCCGGCGACGAGGTCGGGCGCACCCAGCGGGGCAACAACAACGCCTACGCACAGGATTCCGCGATGACCTGGCTCGGGTGGGAGTTCGAACCGTGGCAGGAGGACCTGCGCTCGCACGTGACCCGGCTGATCAGCCTCCGCAACGCCAACCCGGCCCTCCGTCCGAGTCGCTACGCCCGTCTCGGCGAGCACATCCCGAATGCCTCCGTCATGGACTGGTTCGACCAGAACGGCGAGACGATGGAGAGCGACCAGTGGGCGGATCCCGGGAACCGCACGCTCCAGTACGTGGCCGCGTCCACGCCCGACCAGGAGGACGCGAACCGGATCCTCCTGATCGTGCACGGAACCGAGTCGCCGATCGACGTGCGTCTGCCCGAAGAGATCGAGGGCGCCACACGGTTCGTCTCGCTCTGGTCGAGCGCCGAGGAGCGCCCGTCCGACCACTTCGAGGAGTTCTCCCCCGGCGACGTGCTGCCGATCGCGGGCACATCGATGAGGTTGTTCCGCATCGAATGACATCCGTCTCCGACGCACCCGTCTGATCGCTTCCGGCGTCTTCCTCTGGACGGTACGTTGAGGGGGTGGCTGCACGTGGTGGTATTCGGTCCTCGGCTCTTCGGAGCCCCGCTCAGATCCCGACGCGCCCGTGGGGTGCGGAAACGGTCGTCGGCGATACGAGCACGGCGAGAATCCCTCTGCTGAACGGCTCGCCGTCGGTTCCCGGCGGGTTCCCGGCCAAGGCGTTCGTCGGCGAAGTGGTCCCGTTCCGTGTGACCGCGTTCCGCGAGGGCCACGACATCATCGGCGTGCACGTGCGTCTCACCGGGCCCGACGGCGAGATCACCCTGCATCGCCTCTCCCCCCGGGACGACGGCACCGACACCTGGTCCACCGAGATCGCGCTCGATCAGCAGGGGCACTGGACCTACCGGTTCGAAGCCTTCTCCGACGATTTCGCCACGTGGGCGCATGCGGCCGAATTGAAGGTGGCGGCCGGCGTCGACGTGCCGGTCATGGCCGCACTGGGGGCCGAGCTGCTCTCACGCGCGGCGGCCGAGAAGGATCGGCCGGCCGCCCAGCGGAAACGACTCCAGGCGGATGCCGCCTCGCTCGCGAGCGGCGATCCGGAACTCACCATCGCCCTCTCGACGGATGCCGCGCTCGGCCGTATCTTCGCCGAGCGGCCCCTCACGACACTCCGCTCGACGGCGGAGCCGCAGACACTGCTGGTGGACCGGGTCGCGGCGGGCGTCGGCGCCTGGTACGAGTTCTTCCCCCGATCGGAGGGAGCGAAGCGCCTCAAGGACGGCACCGTGAAGAGCGGCACGTTCCGCACGGCGGCGAAGCGACTGCCGGGCGTGGCGCAGATGGGCTTCGACGTCCTGTACCTGGTCCCGATCCACCCGATCGGTACGACCAATCGCAAGGGGCGCAACAACACGCTCGTCACCGAGGAAGGCGACCCGGGCTCGCCCTACGCGATCGGTGCCGCCGAGGGAGGCCATGACGCCATCCACCCGGAGCTGGGCACCGCACAGGACTTCCGCGCCTTCGTCCGTGCCGCCCGGAAGGAAGGGCTGGAGGTCGCCCTCGATCTCGCCCTGCAGGCCTCGCCCGACCACCCCTGGGTCGCCGAGCATCCCGAGTGGTTCACCACGCTTCCCGATGGCACCATCGCGTATGCGGAGAATCCGCCGAAGAAGTACCAGGACATCTATCCTCTGAACTTCGACAACGACCCGGCGGGCATCTACGCCGAGATGCTGCGGATCGTCCGTCACTGGGTGGCGCAGGGCGTGAAGATCTTCCGCGTCGACAATCCGCACACCAAGCCGCTGCAGTTCTGGGAATGGCTCATCGGCACCGTGAACGCCGAAGACCCCGATGTCCTCTTCCTCGCCGAGGCGTTCACTCGACCGGCGGTCATGCGTGCCCTCGCCGCCGTGGGATTCCAGCAGAGCTACAGCTACTTCACCTGGCGCAACACGAAAGCGGAGCTCGAGGAGTTCCTCACCTCCGTGTCGCAGGAGACGAGCGACTACATGCGGCCGAACCTCTTCGTGAACACGCACGACATCCTCACCGAATACCTGCAGTTCGGAGGTCGGGCGGCGTACCGCATCCGCGCCTGCATCGCGGCGACGGCCGCGCCGGTCTACGGCGTGTACGCCGGGTACGAGCTCTTCGAGAACGTCGCCAGGCCGGGGTCCGAAGAGAACATCGACAACGAGAAGTACGAGTACAAGTTCCGGGATTGGGCAGGCACGGAAGAGCGGGGCGAGTCGCTCGCACCGCTGCTGCGTCGCCTGAACGAGATCCGCAACGCCCACCCCGCGCTCCGCCAGCTGCGCAACTTCGCGACGCACTGGAGCGATGACGACTCGGTGCTCGTCTACAGCAAGCATCTCGACGCCGCGTTCACCGGCACGGGGAAGCCCGACACGATCATCGTCGTCGCCAACGTCGATCCGCATTCGGTGCGCGAGACGACGGTGCATCTCGACACCACGCGATGGGGGGTGCCGCTCGGAGACGCCTTCGAGGTCGAGGACCTCCTCACCGGTGCGGTGTGGACGTGGAACGAGCACAACTACGTACGGCTCGACGCCTTCGCCGAGCCCGTGCACATCCTGAAGGTGAGGGACCGGTCATGAGCTACGTCGAAGACGTCACGGCATCCGCGGACTGGGAGGCGGTCGCCGCCGCCGAGCACCACGATCCGCACTCCGTTCTCGGCGCGCATCCCCTCAAGGATGCCGCTGACCGCACAGTGACGGTCATCCGGGTGCGGCGCCCGCTCGCAGGCACCGTGGAAGCGGTCTTCGACGACGGCAGCCGGCTTCCCCTCGCCCACGTCGCCCACGGCATCTGGGAGGCGCAGCACGCCGGCCCTCCTCTCCCCTACCGCGTCGCTACGGCGTACGGCGACGACGACGAATCCATCGCAGGCGACCCCTACCGTCACGCTCCCGGCCTCGGCGACGTCGACCTGCATCTGATCGCGGAAGGGCGACACGAGCGCCTCTGGCAGGCGCTGGGGGCTCATCCTCGCACCCTCGACGGCGAACGCGGTGTCTCCTTCGCCGTCTGGGCGCCGAACGCCGCCGCGGTGCGCGTGGTCGGCGACCACAACGGCTGGAACGGCGAGACACACGCGATGCGCTCGATGGGCGTGAGCGGCATCTGGGAGCTCTTCATCCCAGATCTGTCGGCGGGAACCAAGTACAAGTACCAGATCCGCACGCGCGACGGCGGCTGGATCCTCAAGGCAGACCCGATGGCCCTCGCCGCAGAGGTGCCGCCGGACACGGCATCCGTCGTCACGACGTCGTCGTACGTCTGGACCGACGGCGCCTGGATGACCAGGCGCGCCGCCACCCATGCCGTCGCCCAGCCGCTCTCCATCTACGAGATCCACCTCGGGTCATGGCGCAGCGGACGGGGATACCGCGACATCGCCGACCCCCTCATCCAGCACGTCACGGATGCCGGGTTCACGCACGTCGAGTTCATGCCGCTCGCCGAGCACCCCTTCGGCGGCTCCTGGGGATACCAGGTCAGCGGCTACTACGCGCCGACGAGTCGGTTCGGCAGCCCCGACGACCTCCGGTATCTGATCGATCGCCTGCACCAGGCGGGCATCGGAGTGATCATGGACTGGGTCCCCGGCCACTTCCCGAAAGACGCCTTCGCACTGGCCCGCTTCGACGGCCAGCCGCTCTACGAGCACCCGGACCCGCGCCGCGGCGAGCACCAGGACTGGGGCACGCTGATCTTCGACTACGGCCGGCCCGAGGTGCGCGGCTTCCTCGTCGCGAACGCCCTGTACTGGTTCGAGGAGTTCCACGTCGACGGGCTGCGAGTGGACGCCGTCGCGTCGATGCTCTACCTGGACTACTCGCGCAACGAGGGCGAATGGGAGCCGAACATCCACGGCGGCCGGGAGAACCTCGAGGCGATCCGTTTCCTCCAGGAGGTCAACGCGACGTCGTATCGCCTCCACCCCGGCATCCTCATGATCGCCGAGGAGTCCACGAGTTTCCCCGGCGTGACCGCTCCGACCGATCACGCGGGGCTCGGCTTCGGGTTCAAATGGAACATGGGCTGGATGAACGACTCGCTCCAGTACATCGAGCGCGACCCGATGTACCGCTCGCACCACGAGGGCGAGATGACCTTCTCGTTCGTCTACGCGTTCGGCGAGAACTACCTGCTGCCGATCAGCCACGACGAGGTCGTGCACGGCAAGGGCAGCCTCCTGGCGAAGATGCCGGGAGATCACTGGCACAAGCTCGCCAACGTGCGGGCCTACCTCGCGTACATGTGGGGGCACCCGGGCAAGAAACTCCTCTTCATGGGGCAGGAGTTCGGTCAACTCGCGGAGTGGTCCGAGGGGCGCGAGCTGGATTGGTGGCTGCTCGATCAGCCCTCCCACGCGCAATTGCAGGGCTTCGTCGGTGCGCTCAATCACACGTATCGGGCCCAGGCTCCGCTCTGGGAGCGCGACAACGACGGCTCATCCTTCTCTCGACTGGGAGCCCCGACGTGGGAGCCCACGGTGATCGCGTTCGAGCGGAGGGACGCCCACGGCGGCCGGCTGGTCGTGATCAGCAACTTCGCCGGTGTCGAGCGCACCGCGCATCGCCTCGTCCTCCCCCGCGAGGGCGTGTGGGAGGAGATCCTGAACACCGACGCCGCCGACTACGGCGGTCGCGGTTCAGGGAACCTCGGCATGGTCATCGCCCACGCCGAGAACGGCGGTGAGGCGACGGCCACCGTGACGCTTCCTGCGCTCTCGACACTGTGGCTGCGCCATCAGAACGACCCGCACGTGCCGACGATCAGTCACGGCTGAACGACCGCGCTGACCCGGCTGTCGTCAGAAGAGCAGCGACGACAGCCGGTTCCTGGCAGCGATCACGCGCGGATCCGCCGCGCCGATGAGGCCGAACAGCTCGACCAGACGCTCGCGCACGGGGGTGCGCTGATCGGCGGGAAGCTGAGCGAACAGATCCAGCAGGCGCAGGAAAGAGTCCTCGACGTGACCGCCGGCGATGTCGAGATCCGCGACCGCGAACTGGGCGTCGACGTCGAGGGGCGCATTCGCCGCAGCGGCACGCGCCGCCTGCAGATCGAGGCCCTGCACCCGATCGAGCAACCGGACCTGACCGAGCCCCGCGATCGCATCTTCGTCGCGCGGATTCTCGGCGAGAGCCTTCTCGTAGGCACGGATCGCGGCGGCATAGTCGCCGACCTCGATGGCAGCGAACGCCTCAGCGTGCAGCGGGGGCAGCGGAGGCTCTTCTTCCGGTGCCGATTCGGCAGGCGCATCGCCCACCGAGAGCGATCCGGTGACGCCGTTCTGCGCGGCGACCTGGAGCAGCTGGGCGAAGACCTCGCGCACCTGCTGCTCGGGAACCGCGCCGGTGAACATCGGAACCGGCTGTCCGGCGATCAGCGCGACGACCATCGGGATCGACTGCGCACGGAAGCTCTGCGCGAGCTGCGGGTTCGCATCGACATCGACCTTGGCGAGGAGGACCTTGCCGCCCAGCTCTCTGGTCACCTTCTCGATGATCGGGCTCAGCTGCTTGCACGGTCCGCACCATTCGGCCCACAGGTCGACGACGACGGGAACGGTGCGCGAGATCTCGAGGATCTGACCGAACGTCTCGTCCGTCGCGTCCACCACGACATCGACGACTCCGGGTGCGGGAGCCGGGGCACCGTCCGGGGAAGGGGCCGGCCGGTTGCGCAGGCTCGACAGGTCGACAGCGCCGCGGAGCGCGGCAGGGGAGATTTCGCTCACTTGATCACCTTCGCTGACAGCATGTCCTGGCGGACGGCCAGGAGTCGGATCTGTTCCGTGGAGCCCTGCGCCGGGACCGCGAAGAACAACTGGAATCCGTACGTCGACTCGACGCCCTTGGCGGCTTCCGATACTCCGGTGAGCGCCTTCGCCTGCGGATTGTCGGTCAGACGGATCACGGCATCGGAGACGGTGGGCGTGACGGTCTCGATGTCCTTGAGCGAGATGGCCACGATCGCGCCGCTGTCGAGCGTGGTCATCGACACCGGCTCATCGCCCGTCGGCACCATGTCGAACGCCGCCTTCGAGGTCTTGTCGGCGCCCTTGTCCTTGAGCTTCTGGTTGAGGGCGTTGCGACTCTCGGTGATCGACTTCGCAAGGCTCAGGGAGAGATCGTCGAACAGGTCGTACGACGGGCTCTTCTCCCCCGCGTCGACGACGTCGGCGAACGCGGCCGCGAGCTCGGCAGGGGGCATGCGCAGGAACGCGGAATCCGCAGGGACGAGCGAGCTTCCCAGCCACGGCGCCGCAACCTCGGGGAACACCACGTCGGCCGACATCTCTGCCATATCGGTGACCTTGTAGTTCGCCCAGGGATCCTGCTGGGTCATCGTGAGGATCACGGGAGGCACAGTGTCGTCGCTCGTGCTCTTCGAGAGCACGAGAACGGTGCGCGGCCACCGGTCGGTCGCTTCCGGCAGGACGACTTCGAACTTGTCGGTCGGGATCGCCGAGGGCAGCGGAGTGTCCGTGAGCTTCGTGCGCAGGGCGTACTCGGTGGTGCGAGCAGCCAGCGCCCGACCGTCGAGACGAGTCTTGGCGAGGTCGAGGTCGAGAGCCGTATCCGCCTCGACGAGTGTCTCCGAGATGTTCTGGAGGATCCGCGTGGCCTGTGCTTCCGTGACGGCAGGCGGCTTCTGGTTCTCGGGCGCGATCACCGTGGGCGTGGGCGACGGCGTGGGTCCGGCATCACCGAACTGCGGCCAGGACTCCGCGGAGCACCCGGTGGCGAGCACGGCGGTGAGTGCGAGTGCGGGCAGCGCGAGGAGAAGCCGACGACGGGCGGGCGCCGCCGCTCGCAGAGAGTTGCGGGAGTCCGATTCCCTGTCTTCGTCCACGATCTCGGCCTCCTCGACTTCCGGCGTCTCGGCACCCTCCGACGGGTCGGCTCCGGGCGCCTCCAGGGCGGCCCGTTCCGCTGCCGGCAATGTGGCGACATCGATGGGTTCGGTGATGGGCATGGGACCGGGTCCCTTGCGCCTCGGGCCCCGGCCACGGCGTTGGTGGCGGATGCCGAGGAAGTAGAGGATCAGCCCGATCAACAGCACGGCGCCGCCGGCCACCATGAGAGGGCCTGCCCACGGCGTGGTGTTGTCGAGAGGCCAGGAGACGGTGATGTCGTCGGGGGCGTCCACGGTCCCGTCGTGCGCGATCAGGACGCTGGTGCCCTCGGGCAGCTGCATATTGTCGGCGATCAGGGCGTTGTCATCGGTGAAGGAATCCAGCCACAGGTCCGAGCCGACGGGGTTGCGCCCTGCCGGCTGTTCGTCTGTCGCATCGGGGTCTTCCTCCGTGCCGGCCTCGGGTTCCTCGGACGGCGCTTCGGTCGCGTCACCCGCTTCGACGTAGGAGACGTCGAGCTTTCCTGCATCGTCGACCGTGACGTGGTTGTAGGCCGAATCAGCGAGCCAGGCCTCCATGTCGGGCGTACGGCCGTAGCTGGCGAAGATCTCGCCGCCACCCCGGATGAGCAGGGTCTGAGCACCGGGATTCGTCCGCAGGACGTCTCCGTCGAGGAGGACGAACGGTGCCGGCTCCTCGATGTCGACCTTCGTCTGTTGCGAATCGGGTCCGAGGAAGATGGTGCGCTGAGCCATCCCCGACCCGATCAGCACCGCGGCCAGCACGAAGGCCACCACGGCCCATACGAAACGCACGAATAGTCTCCTCACGCGTCGCGGACACCCGTCCGAGACGCAACACTCGACATTCCAGACTAGCGAAAGCTCCTGTGTGTTGCCCACAAACAGATGCACTGTGGTCGCGATCGGCACGTCGCCCGTCTCGTGACTGCCGTGCTCGATAGCCTGATTGCATCCGTTTCAAGGAGCCCCGATGAAGATCCACAATCCCTTCCGCACCGCCCTGGTGGCGACGCTCGGCGTAGGGCTCGGCGTCCTGCTGATCGGCAGCGTGCAGACGCTGTCGACCGTTCTCCTCTATCTCGGCACGGCACTCTTCTTGAGCCTTGGTCTCGATCCGCTCGTGTCGTTCTTGGAAAGACGCCGGCTCCCCCGCTGGCTGGCGGTGCTGGTGACGATCCTGGCGGTGCTGGCGATCTTCGTGGGCATCATCCTGATCGTCCTCCCCGTGCTCGTGAATCAGATCTCCCAGCTGATCGCGCAGATCTCCGTGATCGTCCAGCGTGACGAGGCGATCAACGACCTCAAGCAGTGGATCCAGGATGCCTTCCCGAACCTCAAGGTGGACGAGGTCTTCAACTACGTCGTGGACTGGCTGAACACGAATCTCACCGACATCGGCGGCTCGATCGGTCAGGGCGTGCTGGTTGCCAGCGGCGCGGTGCTCAGCGGCCTCTTCGGCGCCTTCATCGTCCTCATCCTGACGATCTACCTCACCGCGTCCACGCCGTCCCTCAAGCGCGCGGTGTACCAACTGGCTCCGGCTTCCAAGCGCGAGCGGTTCATTGATCTCTCCGAACAGATCACTGACTCCGTGGGCTACTACGTCATGGGTCAAGTGACCCAGGGCGTGATCAACGGCGTGCTCAGCGCCATCTACCTGAGCATCATCCAGGCGCCGTTCCCTGCGGTTCTCGCGGTGGTCGCGTTCTTCTTCTCCCTGATTCCGCTCGTGGGAACGCTGACGGGTTCGACGATCATCGTCCTCACGTGCCTCATCCCGGGTGTCGGCTCCCCCGGCATCGCCATCGCGGCGGCGATCTACTACCTGATCTACATGCAGATCGAGGCCTACGTCATCTCGCCGCGCATCATGAGCCGCGCCGTGTCGGTGCCCGGTGCTGTCGTCGTCGTCGCCGCTCTCGCGGGAGGCAGTCTGCTCGGCCTGCTCGGTGCCCTCATCGCCATCCCGGTCGCAGCCAGCGTGCTGATCATCTACCGTCAGGTGCTCATCCCGCGGATGAACGAACGCTGACGGAGCCGCTCACTCGGTCGGTGGCCAATGAGTGGCGAGCGGAAGTGCCGCCGAGTTCACCGCGGCGACGATCTCGGTCAGCACCCGTCGGGTCTGAGTCTCGCCCACCCACAGGTGCTTGCCGCCGTCGACCGCGATGAGCTGCGCGTGCGGGATCGACGCGAAGCGCTCACGTGCCTCGGCAGGTCGCAGATAGTCGTCGAGCTCCGGCACCAGTACCACGACGGGGCGATCGCTGGATGCCCACGCCGCCACCTCTGCCTCTGACGCCCGGTGCAACGGAGGCGACAGGAGGATGATGCCCTCGATGTCGTGTTCCCGGCCGTACTTCAGTGCGAGTTCGGTGCCGAACGACCAGCCGACGAGCCACGGCCGGGGCAGGCGCCGCTCCCGGACGAAGTCCATCGCCGCGGCGACGTCGAACTGCTCGGAGGCGCCGCCGTCGAAGGCACCGCCGCTCGTCCCGCGAGCCGACGTCGTACCGCGGGTGTTGAACCGAAGCACCGCGAGGTCGGCCAGGGCGGGCAGGCGGGCTGCGGCCTTGCGGATGATATGGGAGTCCATGAAGCCGCCTGCGGTCGGCAGCGGATGCAGCGTCACGAGCGTGGCGACCGGATCGGTGCTCTCCGGAACCGCGAGCTCACCGACGAGAGTGAGTCCGTCTGCCGTCTCGAGCTCGATGTCCTCACGCCGCGCGGGGAGTTCCAGTGGCCCGCGGATCTCCATGCTCATGCCATCCTCCAACAGTGTGTGTGCCAGTGACGACGCGCCGCGAGGTCGGCAGCGTCGCCGAGCACGCCATCCGCACGCCAGGCGACCAGGTGAGCGGTGCCCACTTCGATACCCCGTCCGCAGCCGGGGCAGATGTACTCCTTCTGCGCCTGGACGGCCGAGACCGGCTGCACGGTCCACTCGCTGCCGCGCCGCACCTCTGAACGCTTCCAGCCTGCGATCAGGCGCTCGAGCGAATCCTCGGCTTCAGGGCGCGCGGAAGGGCGTCGGCGGGAGCGTGGCATCGTGCCTGCTCACCACCAGTGGTTGTTGATCCAGAAGTTGTACGCGCCCGCCCAGCTGCCGTAGCGGCTCGTCGCATATCCCGTCGCCCAGCGGAGGTTGTCCACCGGGTTGTATCCGTTGCCCGGGACCTTGCTGCAGGGCAGCGCCTGGACGAGGCCGCAGGCTCCCGACGACGAGTTGGTCGCGTTCGGGTTCCAGCCGCTCTCGCGTGAGACGACGTAGTCGACGTACTGCCAGTCGCTCTGCGCGATTCCCGCGGCCGCCATCCACTCGGCCGGCGCTCCGCCGCCCGTGTACGGGGGCAGTGACCCTCCGGCTGAGCCGCCGTTCGATTCCGAGGCGACGATGGGCTTCGGTTTCGGCTTGGGCTTGGGCTTGACGTACACCTCGAAGGAGCCTCGCTCGACCGGGGTGATCGCCGCGCCCTCCACCGTCACGGTGAGGTTCTGCGTGTCGGCGAGGGCGACCGAGTAGGCGGAGTCCGGAGAATCGGCCAAGGCCGGTTCCGCGAGCGCCACGCCGGTCGGGGCGACCATCGCGCCGGCGAATCCGACCACGGCGAGTGCGCTGAAAACGCTGACCACGCCGCGGCGTCGGGACCACCGTCGAGTGCCCGTGCGTGCAGAATTATTCGTCGCTGCAGGCACCAGCGATGAGCCGCTTCGTTCGAGATTCATGTCGTTTCGGGAGTTCACGATGAGTGACAGTCTACGCAAAGGTCTCTGAGACGGCCATCAGGAACCTCAGCGAACGGCCAGAATGACGTCGATCGTCGCATCCAGCAGAGCATCGACCTGCTCCTCGCGGTAGCCGCCGCGCTGCATCCGGAACGCTGCGGAGCGCAGCTGCTCGGGAGTGAGAGCATCCCCATCACGGAGGTAGCGGACGATGCGCGTGGCCACGTGATCGACCTCGTCGATGCGGTAGCCGAAGGTGAGAACGCCCGTGCGGGCGAAGCGATGCCGGCGCGGACGGGCGAGATGGTCGAGGATCACCTGAGCGTCGTCGCGCGCCTGTTCGACCCATGCTCCGGCACCCTGCGAGCGGACCACGCGTTCGCGTTCACGCGCGGCGAAGGCGTCTTCGACGCGACCGAGCGCGGCGTCGACGTCGGCGACGACATATCCGTCCTTGACGAGCGGGAAGGATGCGGTCCGCACGTCTGCCGCACCGAGCTCGTCTCCCCCGGTCTCGAACGCCCGCCGGGCGGACGCCAGGAAGGTGTCGACCGCCGTGCGGTGATAGCCGCGAGTCCGGCCCGAGGTCAGCGCGAACGCCGGCGGCGCCTCTGCCGCCGTCTGCTCGTCGGTCAGATCGTCGTTCATCAGATAACCACCCAAGGGGAGAGGAGGAAGTACAGGCCGAGGGCGGGGATGGTCGACGGGAGGATGCTGTCCAGCCGGTCGAGGAGCCCGCCGTGTCCGGGAAGCCACGAGCTCATATCCTTGATGCCCAGGTCGCGCTTGAGCATCGACTCGCCGAGGTCGCCCAGGGTGGCGGTGAGCAGGACGCTCGCCCCGAAGATCACACCGGCCC
Organism: Microbacterium sp. PMB16; assembly: GCF_051294855.1. Lineage (GTDB taxonomy): Bacteria > Actinomycetota > Actinomycetes > Actinomycetales > Microbacteriaceae > Microbacterium. The sequence continues at coordinate 3,196,695 of NZ_CP145908.1, read as the reverse complement.
ACCACGGGAGGTCGAGCAGGAAGATCGCGAGCAGCACGCCCGCAGCGAGAGACGCGACGACGGCGCCGCCGAATCCCTCCCAGGTCTTCTTCGGGCTGATCTTGGGTGCCATCGGGTGCCGCCCGAAAGCCAGCCCGGCGGCATAGGCTCCCGTGTCGGCGGCGACAGCGATGGCGATGAAGCTGAGCACCCACCACTGTCCGCCTTCCTGAACGAGCAGGATGAGCGCGACACCAGCGAGGAACGGCACATAGATCTGAACGAAGCCGCCGATCACGGCATCCGCGAGCACGTCACCGTAGGTGCGGCCGTCTTTGACGACCATCTGGGCCATGAGACGCCAGACGATCACGAACGCCACGGAGACGAACAACACGACCCAGCTCAGCCACGGTTCCGCGAAGTAGGCGGCCAGCACCAGCACTGTCGCTGCGATGAGCTGAGGGACGACGTCGATCCGACGTCCCGACGTGCGCAACGCCCGCGACAGCTCGTAGACGCCGAGCAGCGCGGCAGCGAGGGCGAAGGGAACGAACAGGGCCTTGATGAACAGGAGCGAACCGAGAAGGGCGGCGCCGAACGCGAGACCGATCACCGTCGCCAGGATCAGATCACGACCGGTGCGCTGCTTGATTCGCTCGTTGGCCTGATCGAGTTGGTCGCGCGCATACGACACATGGCTGTTCAGCTCGTCTCGGCGCACCCGCCACTGCTCGCGTATGGCGTTGTGGTCCGCCGTGTCGAGCGGTGAGACTCCGCCCGGAGTGTCGAGGAGCGGTGGCAGCGGCGGACGGGGAGGAACGCTCGCGGCGTCGAACGACGGAAACGCCGTGTCCACGAGCGGGACGCCGCCCTCGGGGGCATCGGCATCGTGCGCGTCTCCGCGCGCCGCCGTCTTGCCCTCCTCGGCGTCTCGCGTGTCGTCGGACATCGTGACTACACCTCGAGGAGTTCTGCCTCTTTGCGCTTGAGCGCGTCGTCGATCAGGTCGACGTGCTGACGCGTCAGAGCATCGAGCTCCTTCTCGGCGCGCGCGATCTCGTCCTCGCCCAGGTCGCTCTTCAGACCATCGAGCTCGTCCTTCGCCTTGCGGCGGATACCGCGGACGTGGACCTTGGCGTCCTCTGCCTTGGTCTTGACGAGCTTGACGTACTCCTTGCGGCGCTCGGCCGTGAGTTCCGGCATCGATACGCGGACGAGGTTGCCGTCGTTGGTCGGGTTGGCACCGAGGTTCGGCATGTCGCGCACAGCCTGCTCGATCGCCTTGAGCGCAGACTTGTCGTACGGCGTGATGATGAGGGTGCGCGCCTCCTGGTTGGCCAGCGAGGCGAGCTGCGCCAGCGGAGTCGGCGTGCCGTAGTAGTCGACCAGAACCTTCTGGAACAGCTGCGGGTTCGCGCGACCGGTGCGCACCGTGGAGAAGTCCTCCTTGGCAGCCTCGACCGCCCGAGACATACGAGTGGTGGTTTCAGCGAGGACGTCCGCGATCACGGTGGCTCCTATCGTCGGGGTGTTCTGGAAATTCTATCGGGCGAAGACGTGTCCGCCCGCTCACACGCTCAGGCGGTGACCAGGGTGCCGATCGGCTCTCCGAGGAGGGCGCGCGTGACGTTGCCGGCCGGCTCCATGCCGAAGACCCGCATGTCCATGTTGTTGTCCATGCAGAGGCTGAATGCCGTCGAGTCGACGACCTTGAGACCGCGCTGGAGCGCGTCACGATAGGTGACCTGCTCGATGCGCTCCGCGTCGGCGTGCTTGTTGGGGTCGGCGGTGTAGATCGCATCCACGCCGTTCTTCGCGACGAGGACCTCCTCCGCCCCGATCTCGAGAGCGCGTTGCGCGGCCACGGTGTCGGTGGAGAAGTACGGGAGACCGGCACCGGCGCCGAAGATGACGACCCGCCCCTTCTCCATGTGCCGCTCGGCGCGACGTGGGATGTACGGCTCCGCGACCTGCGTCATCGCGATAGCCGACTGCACGCGCGTGGCCGCACCGGCCTGCTCCAGGAAGTCCTGGAGAGCGAGGGCGTTCATCACCGTGCCCAGCATGCCCATGTAGTCGGCCCGACCGCGGTCCATTCCGCGCTGGCTGAGCTCCGCGCCTCGGAAGAAGTTCCCTCCGCCGACGACGATGGCGACCTCGACCCGGTCGACGGCAGCGGCGATGTCGCGCGCGATCTGCCCGACCACGTCGGGGTTGACGCCGAGCTGCCCTGCGCCGAATGCCTCCCCGGAGAGCTTGAGAAGGACGCGGCGGCGTCCGGTGCGTTCGGTCATGGGGTTGTCCTCTCGTCCCGATTCAAGATAGTGCCTTCTGGGCACGAAGAAGGGGTTCGGATCTCGATGATCCGAACCCCTTCGACAGTGTTACGCGCCGACCTTGAAGCGCGCGAAGTCCGTCACGGTGATACCGGCGTCCTTCGCCACCTGGGCGACAGAGAGCTTGTTGTCCTTCGCGTAGTCCTGTTCGAGCAGGGCGACCTGCTTGATGAACGCGGAGACGCGGCCCTCGACGATCTTGGGCAGAGCCGCTTCCGGCTTGCCCTCGTTGCGGGAGATCTCGGTGACGATCTCGCGCTCCTTCTCGACCGCGTCAGCCGGCACGTCCTCGCGAGCGAGGTACGACGGATTGGCGAACGAGATGTGCTGAGCGATGCTGCGCGCCGTCTCAGCGTCGTCACCGCTGTAGGCGACGACGACACCGATCTGCGGGGGCAGGTCCTTGCTCGTGCGGTGCAGGTACACCTCAACCTTGTCACCGGTGATCGTGCGCACGCGGCGCAGTTCGACCTTCTCGCCGATGATCGCGGCTTCTTCCGAGATCAGCTGCTCGACGGTCTGCGATCCGGCCGTGGCGGCGAGAGCCGCCTCGAGCGTGTCGGCCTTGACGGCGGCGACAGCGTCGGCGACCTTGTCGGCGAGCGTGATGAAACGGTCGTTCTTGGCGACGAAGTCGGTCTCGCAGGCGAGCTCGATGAGCGTCACGGCGCCGTCCTGCTCGCGAGCGACGATGAGGCCCTCGCTGGTGGAACGGTCAGCGCGCTTCGCGTTGCCCTTCGCACCCTTGAGACGCAGGATCTCGGTGGCCTTCTCGACGTTTCCGTCAGCCTCCTCGAGTGCCTTCTTGGTGTCGACCATGCCCGTGCCGAGCTGCTCGCGCAGCGCCTTGAGGTCAGCGATGGTGAAGTTGGCCATGTGTGGTGGCTCCTTGCTTCGTGAAGTGGGTATGTTCGCGGAAATTACTTGGCGTCGGTTGCCTCGGCGGCGGCGACCTCAGCGGTCTCCTCACCGGAAGCGGCAGCGATCGCCTCGTCGTGCGCCTCAGCACCGGCCTCATCGGCTGCGGTCTCATCGGCAGCAGGCGTCTCGACGACGGCCTCGTCAGCAGCCGGCTCGACAGCCGCGGCGTCAGCGGACTCTTCTACGACCGGAGCCTCGGCAGCAGGCGCCTCGTCGGCCGGGGTCTCGAGAAGCTCGCGCTCCCAGTCGGCCAGCGGCTCAGCGTCACCGGTCTCCGGGTTGTGCTTCTGCTGCAGGCCCTCGGCAGCGGCGTCGGCGATGATGCGCGTCAGCAGCGAGACGGAGCGGATCGCGTCGTCGTTGCCGGGGATCGGGTACTGGAAGTCGTCCGGGTCGGCGTTCGTGTCGAGGATGCCGATCACGGGGATGCCGAGCTTCTTGGCCTCATCGATCGCGAGGTGCTCGCGCTTGGCGTCGACGACCCAGATGGCCGAAGGCGTCTTGGTGAGGTTGCGGATACCACCGAGCGACTTGTGCAGCTTGTCGAGCTCGCGCTTCTTGAGCAGGAGCTCCTTCTTCGTGAAGCCGCTGTTCGCGGGGACCTCGTAGTCGAGCTCCTCGAGCTCCTTCATGCGTGCGAGACGCTTGGAGATCGTCTGGAAGTTGGTGAGGAGTCCACCGAGCCACCGCTGGTTCACGAAGGGCTGGCCGACGCGCGTCGCCTGCTCGGCGAGGATCTCCTGTGCCTGCTTCTTGGTGCCGACGAAGAGGATCGTGCCACCGTGGGCGACGGTCTCCTTGACGAAGTCGTAGGCCTTGTCGATGTAGCCGAGCGACTGCTGCAGGTCGATGATGTGGATGCCGCTGCGCTCGGTGAGGATGAAACGCTTGACCTTCGGGTTCCACCGACGGGTCTGGTGTCCGAAGTGCACGCCGCTGTCGAGCAGCTGGCGGATGGTGACCACAGCCATGGTCGTCTCCTTGTTCTGGCGCGTTCATGCGCCGTTGAGGTTTCTGCCGATCTGATGACCGGACTTCCTGGTGCCCGGCGCACACCCGCCCGCTCAAGGAGTGGGACCTGTGGGTGTGGATGCCGCGACCTCTGTCTTCTCAGACGCCGGTCGCTGTGGGCACGCGTAGTCACCCCGATATCGAGGTGCTCCTCCAGCATACAGGATGCGGGGCGCTCACTCACCCTGCACGCCACCACGGTTCGGGCGCTTCTCCCCCGGTATCGTCGCAGCGATCCGCCAGGGTCGGCTCACGCTCACATGTCGGCCAGGATGCCCATCATGCGCACCCCTTCGCGAACGCTTCTTCTCCTGGTGATCGTCGCCATCCTGCTGCTGCCGCTCGGTCGAAGTGCCACGGCATCCGAAGGTCGCGCCGAGGACGGCGGAACCTGGCTCTGGCCAGTCGACGGCGCCCGGCGGGTCGTCGAGCCCTACCGCGCACCCGCTCACGAGTTCGGCGCGGGGCACCGCGGCGCGGACCTTGCCGCCCCGACCTCGGCCGTGGTTCACGCTCCGGCCGACGGGGTGGTGGCCTTCCGCGGGACAGTCGTCGACCGCCCGTTGCTCACGCTCGAGCACGCTGGAGGGCTGGTGTCGACGTTCGAGCCGGTGTCCTCGACGCTGAGTCCGGGCGACGTGGTCTCCGCAGGTGAGGAGATCGGGATCGTCGCGTTCGGCGGGCACACGACTCCGGGAGCGCTCCACGTGGGGGTGCGTCTCGCCGGCGAGTACATCAATCCGATGCTGCTGTTCGGCGACGTCCCCCGCGCGATCCTGCTCCCGTGCTGCGAGCCGCTCTAGGTGTACCCGGCCTCACGCCCGCGGGTGAGCGAGTTTGTAGGTGGCGGTCAGCCGTTCGGCGGAGACGTGCGTGTAGATCTGTGTGGTCCCCAGACTCGCGTGGCCGAGGATCTCCTGGACGGCTCGGAGATCTGCGCCACCGTCGAGAAGATGGGTCGCCGCCGTGTGGCGGAGCGCGTGCGGTCCGACGGTCTCCGCCCCGACGATCGGTCCGAGGACTCGCGCGACGAGAGAGTAGACGGTGCGCGGACCGATCCGACCGCCGCGTGCGCCCAGCATCACTGCGGGCGTGCTCGCGGATCCCCGAGCGGCCAGCGCCGGTCGCGCACGTCGGAGATAAGCGCTGACGGCATCGCGGGCAGGAGACCCGTACGGGACCACCCGTTCTTTCGAGCCCTTGCCGAGCACCTTCGCGGTGCCACGGTCGAGGTCGAGGTCGTCGATGTCGAGACCGCAGAGCTCGGACACCCTGATGCCCGCCCCGTACAGCAGCTCCAGGATCGCGTGATCACGCAACGCGATCGGGTCCCCCGATTCGGCGTTCACGCGGTGGAGGTCGAGGAGCCCCGACATCGCGTCGTGCGATGCGACCGTGGGCAACGTGCGCCCCTTCTTCGGAGCGATCAGGCGCAGACTCGGATCGTGTTCGACGAGCCCCTCCTCCTGCGCCCAGCTGAAGAACGAGCGGGCGGCGGCGGCACGGCGGGCGAGTGTCGAACGGGCGTCGCCTCGCTGCGTTGCCCGCCAGAGCCAGTCCCGCAGCATTTCGAGATCGATCCCGTCGACGGGGACTGGCCCCGCCGAGGCGGCGAGGTCACGCAGATCGGAACGATAGGCCTTGACCGTCGCGGGCGAGAGCCGGCGCACCTTCTCAAGGTGCTCGGCGAACGCCTCTGCGGCCCGGACGAGTTCCATGGGTCCAGCTTGCCTCTGATCATGTGACGGCGCTCCGTGCCTCGCCGATACACCCCGCGCATCGAAGCCCGTCAGCCGCCCGGTGCCGAGGTGCGACGCCACCCCCGATCATCACGCAAGACTTCCCCCTCGAGGTCGAGCAACCCGAGAAGGGTACGCACACGGTCCGGCGAGAGACCCGCCCTGCGTGCGAGTTCGGTCTCCGAGACCCGCGAGCGCGAACTCATGGCGTCGAGAAGACGGATCCGCTCCGGGTCGATCAGGTCGCCGCGCTCCACAGGCGCAGGCAGAACGCCCCACAGCTCGCGCACTTCTGCGGCCGATGTCACACAATGCGCGTCGTACTCTCGCAGCAGCCGATGGCAGCCTGCGGACGATGCAGAGGTCACCGGTCCTGGTACCGCCCCGAGGGGCCTGCCGAGGGCGGCGGCGTGCCCCGCGGTGTTCAAGGACCCGCTGCGCCACCCGGCCTCGACGACCACAGTCGCATGCGCCAGGGCGGCGATGAGCCTGTTGCGCGCGAGGAATCTCCACTTCGTCGGGGCGGCACCGCAGGGGAGCTCGCTCACGACCGCCCCGTCGTCGACGATCTGTCGGAGCAGGTGTTGGTGACCGGCGGGATACGGACGATCGACACCACCTGCGAGGAAGGCGATGGTCGCGCCGCCCACGCCGAGAGCCGCTCGGTGAGCTGCCCCGTCGATGCCGTACGCACCGCCGGATACGATCACCGCGCCCGTCGCAGCGAGATCGCCGGCAAGCTCCGCCGCCACATGCTCGCCATAGCCGCTCGATGCCCGCGCTCCGACGATCGCCACCCGCGGCGCGGCGACGAGAGATGCACGGCGCCCGCGGATCCACAGTCCGCTGGGCGCATTCACCCCGAGATCGTCGAGTGACGTCGGCCACTGCTCGTCTCCCGGGATCAGCAACGTCGCTCCCACATCGTGCGCCCCCAGGACGGCAGCGCGAACGGCATGCGGATCTGCGCGCGGTTGCCAGCGTTTTCGGGCGTCGGCGAGTGCTCGGCGGGCGGAGAGCCCGTCGGCATCGACAGTCGTCGCCGGCACTCCTCCGGCACGCCTGGCGAGAGCATGCTCGAGAGCTTCCACGGCGCCGAGCTCGGCGATCAGCGTCCCGGCCACAGCATCGCCGGGCTCCGCGATGACGGTCCATGCCGCGCGGGCGACGAGCTCGGCGAGGTCGCCCTCATCGCGGATTCGACGCATCGCTTCGGTGATCGCGGGGTCGCCGATGAGTTGATCCATCATGGCGTCAGTCCTCTCTTCAGATGCAGCGCGCGGCCGATCTCATCGACGCCTGGTCGTTCCAAATCGGCGAGGTCCGCCATGGTCCAGGCCAGCCGAAGCACGCGGTCATAGCCGCGCAAGGTCAGGGCACCCCGCTCGAGCGCCCGGTCGAGGGGCGCTCGCGCGGGTATGGGCAGCCGGAGAGCGCCCTGACGCAGCCCGATTCCCGGCACCTCCGCATTGCGCCGCCAGGGAGTGCTCCTCCAGCGGAGAGCAGCGCGTTCACGGGCCGCCGAGACGCGAGCAAGGGCCTGAGCGGTGGTCACCTCCGAGCGACCACCCGAGGCAGCCCTGGCCGCGGCGACCCGGGTCACCTGCAGGTCGATGTCGACCCGGTCTCGCAGCGGCCCGGACAGGCGCGTGGCGTAGCGGCGGATCGCCATGGGCGGGCACACGCATTCCGCCCCTCGAACACCATGATTGCCGCACGGGCAGGGATTCATGGCGAGCAGCAGCTGAAACCGCGCCGGGAATCGCGCGGTGAACCCCGCGCGATGAATCTCGATCGCGCCCGATTCCAGGGGCTGGCGCAGGGCATCGAGCGCGACACGGGAGAACTCCGCCGCCTCATCCAGGAACAGGATCCCGCAGTGCGCTCGGGCGATCGCGCCGGGCCGGGCCGCGCGAGAACCCCCGCCGACCAGAGCCGCCACGGACGCGCTGTGGTGCGGCGCCTCCAGCGGTGGCAGGAACTCCAGGTCCGTCACCGTCTCGCCGCTGAGGGACCGGATCGACGCCACCTCGAGTGCCTCCTGCTCGCTCAGCGGGGGCAGAATGCCCGGGAGCCGCCTCGCGAGCATCGTCTTTCCTGCCCCGGGCGGGCCGCTGAGGAGCATGTGGTGCCCGCCGGCGGCCGCCACGATGAGCGCTTCCACCGCCTCCTCCTGACCCACGACGTCTGCGAGATCCGACGTGACTTCCGAAGCCGCTGCGGCGAGTAGGTTCGCGACAGCGTCGACGTCAGGCACCTCGACGTCGGCACCATGCCAGCAGGCGACTTCGGCGAGCGACGCCGCCGCGCGAACCTCGATACCGGGCACGAGACGAGCCTCTGCCTCGTTCCCCTTCGGCACGATCACGCGCACGAAGCCGGCTCTCGCCGCCGCGAACACGGCCGGCAGCACACCGGGCACCGGTCGAATTCGTCCGTCGAGACCGAGTTCGCCGATATGGACAGTGTCGGCGATCGAACGCCGAGGTATGGATCCTCCGGCCGCCAGCGTGGACACCGCGATCCCGAGGTCGAAACCCGCACCGTGCTTCGGCAGGCTCGCCGGGGAGAGGTTCACTGTCAGGCGCCGGCGGGGCAGGTCGAGACCGGCGTTCTTGCAGGCGTTGCGGACACGCTGCACCGCTTCGCCGAGCGACTTGTCCGGGAGGCCGATGATCTTGAACTCCGGCGTCTGGCTCGAGACGTCCGCCTCCACCTCGATCAAGTGCCCGTCCACTCCGGAGAGAGCGACCGCCCACGTGCGCGCCGTGCTCACGAGACATCCACAAGATGCTCGAGCGAGCCGACGGCAGGGTCGGTTCCGATGATGCCGATCGCCTCGAGACGAAGAGCGAGTCCGTGAGCGAGATCGGGGTGCTCGGCCTTCCACGCGAACGCGAGGCCCCACAGTCTGCGGCGCTTCCGGTCGTCGATCGCCTCGAGCGGGTGCCCGAACGCCTCCGACCGTCGCGTCTTCACTTCGATCACGGAGAGGTGGCCACCGCGTGCGGCCACGATGTCGATCTCCCCTTGGGAGCACCGCCAGTTGCGGTCGAGCACCGTGTAGCCGTGTCGCGTCAGGTACTGCGCTGCGCGCTCCTCACCTGCTCTGCCGAGTTCATCTTTCGCTGCCATCCCCTCAGCATCCGTGGCGGCACAGACGATATGACCCCGCCGTCAGGCAGGTGCACAGGGATTCGGGAGAATACGCAGATTCGCGCTGTCGTGCAGGGCTACTGCGTCGAGAAGCGTCCGCACCGTGCAGCCTGAGGCGGCATCAGTAGCGTCGTCGTCATTCCCCGTCGAGCGAGAGCTCCTGCGGCAGTTCGAACTCGCGGCGCTGAAGCTCCTCGACGTTGACGTCCTTGAAGGTGAGGACGCGCACGGCCTTGACGAAGCGATCAGCCCGATAGATGTCCCACACCCAGACGTCGCTCATCGAGATCTCGAAGTAGAAATCGTGCTCGGTGTCACGGCGGACGACGTTGACCTCGTTGGCCAGGTAGAACCGTCGCTCGGTCTCGACAACGTACTGGAACTGGGACACCACGTCCCGATACTCCCGGAACAGAGCGAGTTCGAGTTCGCGGTCGTAGTCGTCGAAGGCTTCCTCATCCATGATGTGTCCATCCTAGAGTCGCCGGACGCCCCACGCGGCATCCCGCCTCGAGCGACGACGCCGTCCGGGTCAGAACAGCGTCGGAGCGTCGGTGATGGCCCAGGACGCGCGATGGAACGGCGAGAGACCGACCGCGCGGATCGCTTCCCGGTGCTCCGGGCTCGCATAGCCCTTGTTCCGATCCCACTGATACTCCCGGTGGCTTCCGTGGAGTTCCGACATGTACCCGTCGCGCGCGACCTTCGCGATGACGGACGCCGCCGACACCGACGCACAGTCACGATCCGCCTTGATCACGGGCCGCACGCGCATCGGCACCGGATGCACCTTCGACACGTAGTCGTGGTTGCCGTCGAGCAGCACGAGAGCAGTCTCGAGGACGGCTCCCTGATCGACGACCGCTTGCACGGCGCGGGACGCGGCGAGGCCGAGAGCCCGCATGATGCCCACCTCGTCGATCTCCGCCGCGCTCGCCCAGCCGACCGCGGAAGCCTGCACCCAGGCGGCAGCACGTGCCGCGACCTCGGGCCTGCGCTTCTCCGCGACAAGCTTCGAATCGCGAAGCCCCTCGGGAACACGCCGGCGGGCGCCCGCGGCATCCATCACCGCGGCCCCGACGGCGACCGGACCCGCCAACGCCCCACGACCCACCTCATCGAGCGAGATGAGCAGCTCGCACTCCCCCAGGAGGCGTCTCTCCAGGGTCAGTCTCGGCGTGATGACGGTCATTCCGGGTCCGGCACTCCGTTGAAGCTCTGGTGGTGACCGTCGATCCCGCCCAGCCTGTCCAGGGGCCAGGTGGTGAGGAAGGCCTTGCCGACGATGTTCGACAGCGGGACGAATCCTCCGCTGGGAAGCTCCTGGTGCGCGCGCGAATCGCGCGAACGGTCGCGGTTGTCCCCGAGCAGCCAGACCGAGTCTTCAGGGACGACGACGTCGAACGGCTCGTCGGATGCCGCCGTGTCGCCCTCCGGGAGGTTCAGGTAGTCGAGCTCGTCGATGGGGGCACCATTGATCGTGATCTGCCCCAGTGCGTTGCAGCAGACGACGTGATCGCCGGGGAGGCCGATCACGCGCTTGACGAGATGGTCCTGCGTGTCGGTCGCGGAGATCCCGACGAAGTTGAGAACCCAGTCGACCGCCTGCACGAGGGGAGGCTGCGCGGGCGTCTGCGGCTGCGGATCGAGCCAGCCACCCGGATCCTTGAACACGACGACATCACCGCGCTCATAGGCGGTCCATCGCGGCGTGAGCTCGTCGACGAGGATCCGATCGTCGATCAGCAGCGTGCGCTCCATCGAGGCAGACGGGATGAAGAAGGACCGCACGACGAACGACTTCACGACGAACGACACCAGCGCGGCGATGAGCACGATCACCAGCACATCGCGCAGGAAGATGAGGAACCCTCGACGACGTCGGGTCGCAGGCGCGGATGAAGATTCGGTCATCAGGTTCCTTCGTAGTCTTACACCGCCGAGATCGCGGCCGTATCAAGGTTCGCACACCGGGGAGATAACACAGCACCCCGGGACATCGTGTCCCGGGGTGCTGTGGAGAACCTGCGCGTCAGCGGTCGCGCTTCTCCTTGATCTTGGCCTTCTTGCCACGGAGCTGACGAAGGTAGTAGAGCTTCGCGCGACGCACGTCACCACGGGTGACGACCTCGATGTGGTCGATCACCGGGGAGTGCACCGGGAAGGTACGCTCGACGCCCACCTGGAAGCTGATCTTGCGGACCGTGAAGGTCTCGCGCACACCATCGCCCTGGCGGCCGATGACGACGCCCTGGAAGACCTGGATGCGGGAGCGGGTGCCCTCGGTGATGTTCACGTGAACCTTCACGTTGTCACCGGGGTTGAAGACGGGGATGTCGGAGCGGAGTGAAGCCGCGTCGACAGCGTCGAGGATCTGCATGATCGTCTCTCTCTGCACTCGCCACAGGTCGGATGCATGTATTCAAAGGAACAAGAAAGGAGTGTGCCGTACGGCGCTGATGCGTCCGCGGGCTCCCCTGTGGCAGAGCGGGTCACGGCACAAAGGACCATTCTGCCACGGATGCTGTCCCCTGCCAAAACAAGGGGATCAGGTGCGGTCGTCGGTCTCCCGCACGACGATGACCTCGTGGGCGCGCGTCGGGGGCGCCTGCTCCTCGGCGCTGGGGATCGTCGACCACGAGATGGTCTCACGCAACCGCGCGCCGCTCCCCTTGGCCTCGTTCCAGAGCTGCCAGAGCTGCAGCCAGATGAGCGCGATGCCGACGACGATCGCGGCGGTGAGCAGCCATCCGAACGCGCCGTCGATGAAGAAGCCGACCGCGATCGTGAGTCCGTGCCACAGCGTGAAGCCGGCGACATCCCACCAGGAGACGGCGCGCTCGACCCGCACCGATGGCCGGGAGCGCGTGAGCAGCGTCAGCAGGAGCTGGCCGAGGAAGACGGAAGGCAAGGCGATGAACAGCACCCACAGGATGGACCAGCCACCCTGGAAGACGCCCCAGCCGACCAGCAGCCATAGGGGCAGCAGGAACGCCGCCGGGAGAAGCCAGCGGAAGAAGGCCTGTCGCAACCACATGCTCAGATCGTACGACGCGGGATCGTGCCGCACCCCGGTGTTCGCTGTGAGCGCGCGGCGAGGCGGGGCGCTGGAGATCAGGGAGAATGGAAAGGACGAGAGGACAACCGATGATCGAACTGCGCACCCCTGCCGAGATCGACGAGATGCGCGCCGCCGGACGGTTCGTGGCCGAGACGCTGGCGACCCTGCGCGACGAGACCAAGGTGGGAACGAACCTTCTCTCGATCGACCGCCGCGCCCATGACATGATCCGCAAGGCGGGCGCCGAGTCCTGCTACATCGACTATCACCCCTCGTTCGGCGCGAGCCCGTTCGGCAAGGTCATCTGCACCTCGGTGAACGATGCCGTGCTGCATGGACTCCCCCATGACTACACCCTGCGCGACGGCGATCTCGTGACGCTCGACTTCGCCGTGTCCGTCGACGGCTGGGTTGCGGACTCCGCGGTGTCCTTCGTGGTCGGCACGCCGCGCGAGGAAGACCTGCGGCTGATCGACACCACCGAGCGCGCTCTCGCTGCGGCGATCGAGACGTCGGTCGTCGGCAACCGCATCGGCGACATCTCCGCCGCCGTCGCCGGGATCGCACACGGCGAGGGCTACTCGATCAACACCGACTTCGGCGGCCATGGCGTCGGCCGCACCATGCACGGCGACCCGCACGTCGCGAACGACGGCCGTGCCGGGCGCGGTTTCCCGCTGCGCTCCGGGCTGGTCCTCGCCCTCGAGCCCTGGTTCCTCGCGACGACCGACGAGCTGGTCACCGATCCGGACGGATGGACTCTCCGCAGCGTCGACGGCTCACGCGGCGCGCATTCGGAGCACACGATCGCCATCACCGAGACGGGCCCGATCATCCTGACCGACCGCTCGTTCCTCGGCGTCGACTGAATCCTTCGCTCTGCGAGGAACGCGCCCCTCAGGCAGTCGCAGTGCTGGGGATGCAGCGATTCGTCATGTGCGTCGGTAGACGAACACGTCCGTCACGTGTGGGACGTCGAACGCAGGCTGGCCACGCGTCTCAGGCGCGGCATCCAAGACCCCCTCGATCGCCGCACGCATCCGGAGTTGCTCGGCCTCCTCGGCGACCAGGAAGCTGCTGACCGTGAACCACCGACGCAGGTAGTGCTCACGGGAGATCCGTTCGGTCCACGCCACCTCTTCGTGGCGGACGAACTCGAACCCGGGGAGCTCCTCGGCGGCGGTTTCAGCGGTGGCATCGGTCGCATCGACCGCGGGGTGCGCGATCCGGTGGCAGGCCATGTCCCAGGAGCAGCCGGGGTCAGCCCGATTCCAGAGCAGCCCGAGGGTGCCCGCGGGCACCAGGACCCTGGCGATCTCCGTGCATGCCGGCTCTCGGTCGAACCAGTGGAAGGCCTGCGCCACGGTCACCACGTCGACGGAGGCGTCCGCCATCGGCACGCTCTCCGCCGTCCCGCTGACCGCCACGACCGAAGGCAGATTCGATAGGAGCACGGCGAGCATCGGCGCAGAGGGCTCGACAGCGACGACCTGATCGGCGCGCTCGAGCAGGAGTTGCGTGAACTTCCCTGTCCCCGCACCGAGATCGAGAGCAGTGTCCACGGCTTTCGGAACGATGATCTCGGCGGCGACCGGCGGAAAGCCGGGCCGATAGCGGTCGTAGTCCTCTCCGATGCTCTCGAACGAGCGGGCAAGAACTTCGTCGACCATGCCCCGACGCTATCAGCGCCGCCGCCGAGGCTCGACGCACACCGCCGTCGCGTCCTGTGCAATCCTGAGTCCATGATTCCGCAGGACCGTCACGTTCCGGAGCGCCTGTACCTGGCGCGGCACGGGCAGACGACCTGGAATCTCGAGCACCGCCTGCAGGGACAGCTCGACTCGCCACTGACCGCGGACGGCATCGCGCAGGCCAACGCGATGGCGGCTCGCCTGGCGGGCACGGGCATCGGCACGGTCTGCTCGAGCCCCCTCGGACGGGCTGTGCAGACGGCGGAGATCATCGCGGCTCGCATCGGCGTCGAGCTGGTCCAAGTGCCGGAGTTGGCAGAGCTTCACCACGGCGAGTTCGCCGGCATGACCTGGGACGAGATCGACGAGCAGTTCCCGGGCGCTCGTGAAGAGCGCGCGGCCAACCGCTGGGGATGGGCATTCCCCGGCGGCGAGAGCTACGCGCAGGCTCGTGCTCGCGCGCGCAAGGCCCTGAGCAGCTGCGGCTGGGCATCCGCCGGCGTCCCGCTGCTGGTGAGCCACGAGATGATCGGGCGGATGCTGCGCGCGGAGCTGCGCGGACTGGATGCGGCAGGTGCGCTGTCGCTGCGGCATCCGCAGGGAGTGGTGTTCGAGATCGAGCGTGGCGCGGAGCGGATGCTCTGAGCGTCGCGGGCTACGGCTCGATCCGGTCGTCCGGCAGGAGATCCGGCCGGCGACGTCGCGTGCGCTCGATCTGCTGGTCGCGCCGCCAGGAGGCGATGACCGCGTGGTTGCCGCTGAGCAGCACGTCGGGCACGGCGCGATCGCGCCAGCTCGACGGCTTCGTGTAGGAGGGGTATTCGAGAAGCCCGTCCTCATGGGATTCCTCGACGAGGCTCTCCGGATTTCCGACGACCCCCGGGATGAGACGGCCGATGGCCTCGATCATCGCCATCGTGGCGACCTCTCCCCCGTTGAGCACGTAGTCGCCGAGGCTGATCAGGCGCACTTCGCCGAGGTCCGCGGCATATTCGAACACGCGCTCGTCGATGCCTTCGTAGCGTCCGCATCCGAAGATGAGGTGGTCACGCGTGGAGAGCTGTCGCGCGGTCGCCTGGGTGAAGACTTCGCCGGCGGGAGACGGGAAGATGATCGTGGGGCGCGCGGCGTCCGCATCCGCAGACGGCGAGGCGAGCTCATCGAGAGCGAGTCCCCACGGCTCCGGCTTCATGACCATGCCGGCGCCGCCGCCGTACGGAGTGTCGTCGACGGTGCGGTGACGATCGGACGTCCAGTCGCGAAGATCCCGCACGTTCAGTTCGAGGAGACCCGCATCACGCGCCTTCCCGAGCAGCGAGAGCGTCAGTCCGTCGAAGTACGACGGGAAGATGGAGAGGACGTCGATGCGCACGGAGGAACCGTATCAGCGGTCACTCGGACGCGTCGGCGTCCGAAGCGGGCTCGGTCCCCGCCGCGTCAGGAAGCTCTTCGAAGAGCCCGGCCGGAGGCGTGACGATGACGCGACCACCGGCGACGTCGACGGTCGGCACGATCGCCGACACGAACGGCACCATGACCTCATGACCGGTCGCCGAGCCCGACGAAGTGTTGACGATGAGGAGATCCTGCGCCGGGAAGTGCTCGACACGGGCGACACGGCCGATGACCGTATCGTCTCGCACGACGTCGAGTCCGACGAGCTGATGGTCGAACCAGGCGTCGTCTTCGACCTCGTCATCGTTCTGGTCGATCCACAGGATCGCCTTGACGAGAGTCTCTGCGGCCTCGCGGTCGTCGACATCGTCGAAGAACACGACGGGGTTGCCGTTCATCACGCGGTACTCGCGGACTTTCACGTCTTTGCCGTGCCACGGAGATGCCTCAGGCACCTGCAACGTGAACTCGGCCCCGGGAACGAAACGCCCGGCCGGATTGTCGGTGTACAGCTCCAGCTTCAGCGCGCCCTTCAGGCCGTGAGCCTTGACGAGACGCCCGACGCGCAGCTGATTCTTGCCCTGGTTTCGGTCTTTCGGCACCACGTCAGTCGTCCGCGACATCGACGCGGACCCGACGACCGTCGGCCAGAGCGCTGATGAGAGTGCGAAGGGCCTTCGCGGTGCGCCCGCCGCGCCCGATCACGCGTCCACGGTCATCGGGGTGCACGCGCACCTCGAGGAGATCGCCTCGCGGCGACGTGGATTCGTTGATGTGGACATCCTCCGGGTGATCGACGATCCCCTTGACGATGTGTTCGAGCGCGGCGGCAAGCACGACGGATTACTCTGCGTCGGCGGCGGGAGCCTCAGCGGCCTCCGCGTCAGCGGCAGGAGCGGCCTCGGCGGGAGCCTCGGCCTTCTTCTCGACCTTGGGCTTCACGACGGACTTCTTGGAAGCGTCGATCTCGAAGGGAGCCTTGGGCTCCTTGACCTTGAGGGTCGACTTCGCGTCCTTGTCACCCTTGAAGATGCCCCAGTCGCCCGTGATCTTGAGGATGGCGGCGACCTGCTCGGTCGGCTGCGCGCCGACGGAGAGCCAGTACTGCGCCCGAGCGGAGTCGACCTCGATGAACGAGGGCTCCTCGGTGGGGTGGTACTTGCCGATCTCCTCGATCACGCGACCATCGCGCTTGGTCTTCGAGTCGGCGACGACGATGCGGTAGTACGGCGCACGGATCTTGCCCAGGCGCTTGAGACGAATCTTGACAGCCACGATTCTCCTGAATTGTGTGGAAGGAAGGAACTGATCGCCTGGAGAGTGGGGTGCACACCCGGCGGAAGCTCTAAATAGGGAGGACGTGTGCTGGATAGAGGGTCGAGCACGTCGTCCGACCTTCTATTCTGCCAGATGCGCGGGCCAGGAGCGAAACGTGGCGAAACGGCGGGTGCCGTGTCGCGAGCGACGCGTGTCAGACTGTGCTCGTGAAGCTCGAATTCGCCTCCTCGGCCCGCTCCACCGTCGGCATCGAGTGGGAGATCATGCTCGCAGATCCCACGACAGGTGATCTGGTCGGGCGCGCCCCCGAACTGCTGGATGCCCTCGAGGCGGAGAGCGAGAGCGAACGCCACACCGTCACGGGCGAGCTCCTCACGAACACGATCGAGGTCACGAGCGGGATCGGCGACTCGGTCGCCCATGCCATCGACGACATCGCGAACGCGATCGGCGCTGTGCGCTCGGCCACCGATCCGGCCGGCATCGAGCTGCTCTCCGCAGGCAGCCACCCGTTCGCCCAGTGGTACGACCAGCAGGTCACCGACAAGACCCGGTACCACAAGCTCATCGAGCGCACCCAGTGGTGGGGCAGGAACATGATGATCTGGGGCATTCACGTGCACATCGGAGTGGAGGACCAGCGCAAGGTCTTCCCCATCATCAACGCACTCGCCGGCTTCCTCCCCCATCTCCAGTCGCTGTCAGCATCGAGTCCTTACTGGGCCGGGGAGCGCACGGGCTACGCCTCGAACCGCGCGCTCGTCTTCCAGCAGCTCCCCACGGCCGGACTGCCGTGGCCGCTGCGCGAATGGTCGGAGTACGAGTCGTATCTGGACGACATGGTGCGCACCGGCGTGATGGCCGACGCGACCGAGGTGCGCTGGGACATCCGTCCGGCGCCACGATGGGGAACCATCGAGGTGCGCGCCTGCGACGGCATGTCGACGCTTCCGGAGCTGGCCGCCGTCACCGCGCTCACCCAGGTGCTCGTCGAGCACTTCTCCCGCCAGCTCGACGAGGGACGCACGCTGCCGGAGATGCCCGCGTGGTTCCACCGCGAGAACAAATGGCGCGCAGCGCGCTACGGCCTCGATGCGCGAGTGATCGTGGATGCCGCCGGCACGCAGCGCCCGGTGCGCGAGCACCTGGCGGAGACCCTCGAGGAGCTGGCACCCGTCGCCGTCGAGCTCGGATGCCTGCGCGAGTTCACCAGCAATGCCACGACCCTCGAGAACGGCGCCAGCTACGAGCGGCAGCTCGTCATCGCCAACGCGACGGGCGGCGATCTGGCCGCGGTCGTGCACCACCTCATCCGGGAGTTCCGGTCGGGTCCCGAATCCTCGATCGAGGAGCCGTAGGCCTCAGTCATCGACGAGGCGGCGGGCGAGACCCTCGTCCAGCACGACATCGGTGATGAGCTCCGCCGCGATGGCCGCGCGCAGACTGATCAGCTTCGGGATGCCGGAGACGACGCATACTCGTCGCGGCACCCTGCGGAGCCGGTCGAGCCCCGGACCGGTGGCCCTGGCGTTGACGCGGATGTCGCGCCATGAGCCGTCCGCGCGGAAGAAGACCGTCGCCACATCCCCGATCGCGTGGTCCTCGCGGAGACTCCGGTAGTCCTCGCGACCGAGGTAGCCGCCGACGTAGACGCGGCTCGGCACCTCGGCTGCCGGAGAACCCAGACTGAACACGGCGATGTCCATCTTCGCCTGCAGGTCGAGCACCCGACGTGTGCTCCGCTCGCGCCACATCGCCTCGCGCGTCGCGGGATCGTCGAAGAACGCCGGCACCGGGAACTGCTGCACCTGGGCGCCGAAGGCGCTGCCGAAGCGCTGCAGGATGTCGCTCGAGTACTCGACCCCGCTGGTCTGCGTGTTCCCCGCGCCGTTGAGCTGCACGAATGTGGTGTTGTGCGTCTCCTTCTGGGTGAGTTCCCTGCTCACGGCGCTGATGGTCGATCCCCAGGCGACCCCGATGATCATGTTCGAGTCGACGAACTGCGAGAGCAGACGCCCTGCGGTCAGGGCGACGCGTTCAAGGCGCTCGACCTCACTGACGATCTCGGGCATCGGAACGACATGCGCGGCCACGTGATGCCGGTCGCGGATGCGCTGCTCCAGCATCCCGAGCCGTTCGAGGGGTGAGTTGATGCGGATGTCCACCAGGCCGCTCTCCCTGGCGAAGCTCAGCAGACGCGAGACCGAGGACCGAGAGGTGCGCAGCTCCTGCGCGATGACCTCCATCGTCTTGTCCTGCATGTAGTAGAGCTGTGCGGCGGTGAGCGCGGCGATCAGCTTCTCGTCGCGGGATTGCGCTCCGGGAGCGGCCATGTGATCCTCCTCGCTCCCGATCCTTGCACATATGTGCAGTGGACTTGCGCACCACGGTCGTGCAGGTCGATGCTGGGGGCAAGCAAGGAAGAGAGTTCGAGAATGACCGATTCGACACACTCATCAGCGGAGCGCACCGAGGTTCGCGCGATCCGCGAATCCGGACGCACGAGCGTCCTCGTCATCGGCGGCGGGATCAATGGCATCTCGACGTTCCGTGACCTGGCACTGCAGGGCGTGGACGTCGTCCTCGTCGAGCGCGGCGACTTCGCCTCCGGTGCCTCTGCGGCGTCGAGCCACATGATCCACGGCGGCATCCGCTATCTGGAGAACGGCGAGTTCCGTCTCGTCCGCGAATCCGTGCAGGAGCGCAACGGTCTGCTCAAGATCGCGCCGCACTACGTCAAGCCGCTCCAGACGACGATTCCGATCTACTCGACGTTCTCGGGCATCCTCGCCGCTCCCCTCCGCTTCCTCACACACAAGAGCGGAAAGCCGCAGGAGCGTGGCGCCTTCCTGATCAAAGTCGGTCTCACCATCTACGACACCTTCTCCCGCGACGGTGGCATGGTGCCCCGACACCGGTTCCTCGGACGCAAGAAGGCACTCGCCGAGCTTCCTTCCCTCGACCCGAACATCAAGTACACGGCGACGTACTACGACGCCTCGATGCACGATCCAGAGCGCCTTGCCCTCGACGTCCTGCAGGACGGGATCTCCGCGCACCCCGGTGCGCACGCCCTCAACTACGTCGAAGCCGTCGCCCGTGATGGCGCGAAGGTCGTGCTCCGCGACCGCGAGAGCGGCACCGAGTTCGATCTGCAGGCCGACGTGGTCGTGAACGCCTCCGGGCCGTGGACCGACCTGACCAACGATGCGCTCGGTGTCGACAGTCGCTTCATGGGAGGCACCAAGGGGTCGCACATCGTGCTCGAGCACCCCGAGCTCCTCGAAGCGACGCAGGGACGCGAGATCTTCTTCGAGCACTCCGACGGACGCATCGTCCTCATCTACCCGCTCAAGGGACGCGTCATGGTCGGCACCACCGACATCGACGCCGACCCGAGCGAGATCGCGGTGTGCACCGACGAAGAGGTCGACTACTTCTTCGACCTGGTCCACCATGTCTTCCCGCAGATCCCCGTCTCGCGCGACCAGATCGTCTACAAGTTCTCCGGCATCCGCCCTCTCCCCCGTCACGAGGACACGGCTCCCGGGTTCGTATCGCGCGACTACCGCATCGAGGTCGACGAGAAGGGCGAGGTTCCGCTGGTGAGCCTCGTCGGCGGCAAGTGGACGACGTTCCGTGCGCTCGGCGAATCCGTCTCCGACGTGGTTCTCGGTCTCGTGGGTCGCACCAGGACGGTTTCGACGGCCGGTCGCGCCATCGGCGGCGGACGCGACTTCCCGCGCACCGAGAAGGCGAAGCGCATCTGGATCGAGGAGAACCTCCCCGGAGCGGGCGCCCGCGCCGAACGCCTGATCGCCCGGTACGGCACACGTGCCGCGCAGGTGTGGGAGTACATCGCACAGGGCGCGGACGCTCCCCTGGCCGGTGGCGACCTCTCCACGCGCGAGCTCGAGTGGATGGTGAAGAACGAGATGGTGGCTCGGCTCGAGGACATCGTCCTGCGCCGCACCAGCATCGCCTTCGTCGGGAACGCGGATGCCGATGTGCTCGACGAGATCGCCGACGCGCTGGCTCCGCTCCTGGGCTGGGATCGCGCGCGGCACGATGCTGAACTCGAGCAGACCCGTCTGCTGCTGAACGAACGACATGGACTCCACATCTCGTCCCGCGCCCGCGGCTGACGAGAACTCCGACCGCTGCCCTCCTTGCGGCGAAACTCCCTCACCGTGTCGGGGCAGAGGGGCCCCGGTACTCAAGAAAGGTCAATGAAGACATGGCTGATGTGAATCTCGGTCTCTACTTCCTGTCGGAGCTCGTCGGTACAGCGATGCTGATCCTCCTGGGTTGTGGTGTCGTCGCCAACGTCGCTCTCGCGAAGAACAAGGGCTTCGCCGGCGGCTTCCTGATGGTCAACTGGGGATGGGGCCTCGCGGTCTTCGCTGGTGTCCTCGCCTCCGCGTACTCCGGCGCAATCCTCAACCCCGCCGTCGGCATCGGCCTCCTGGTCGCCGGCAAGATCTCGTTCGTGATGTTCCTGACCGCCACCGGCGCAGAGCTGCTCGGTGCGATCATCGGTGCCATCGTCGTCTGGGTCGCCTACAAGCAGCACTTCGACGAGGAGCCGGAGGCCGCCAACAAGCTGGGCGTCTTCTCGACCGGCCCCGCGATCCGGTCGTACGGCTGGAACCTCGCCACCGAGATCATCGGTACCTTCGTGCTCGTGTTCGTCATCTTCGCGTTCGCGGACTACGGCGACATCGAGGTCGGCACCCCCGGTGGCCTCGGCCCGCTCACGGCACTTCCGGTGGCCCTGCTCGTCGTCGGAATCGGTGCGTCCCTCGGTGGGCCGACCGGCTACGCCATCAACCCGGCGCGTGACCTCGGTCCGCGCATCGCGCACGCCATCCTGCCGATCAAGGGCAAGGGGTCGAGCGACTGGTCCTACTCGTGGGTCCCCGTCGTCGGTCCGCTCATCGGTGGTGTGATCGCCGCGCTGGCTGCGCCCGCGCTGCTCGGCCTCGCCGGCTGACACCCACCCGTTCCGCAAAGCTATTCAAAGGAGAAGCACAGTGGCTGACTACATCATCGCCATCGATCAGGGAACCACCTCGAGCCGCGCCATCATCTTCGACAAGAAGGGCAGCATCATCGAGTCGGGCCAGAAGGAGCACGAGCAGATCCTTCCGAAGGCCGGCTGGGTCGAGCACGATGCCGCCGAGATCTGGCGCAACGTCCAGGAGGTCATCGGGCTCGCACTGAGCCGCGCGGACCTCACCCGTCACGATATCGCCGCGATCGGCATCACCAACCAGCGCGAGACCGCGGTGGTGTGGGACCGCAAGACCGGCAAGCCGATCTACAACGCGATCGTCTGGCAGGACACACGCACGCAGGAGATCGTCGACCGCCTCGCGGCCGACGGCGGCGGCGACCGGTTCAAGAACATCGTCGGCCTGCCGCTGGCGACGTACTTCTCCGGCACCAAGATCGCCTGGATCCTCGAGAACGTCGACGGGGCTCGCGAGAAGGCTGAGGCCGGCGACCTGGCGTTCGGAACCACCGACAGCTGGGTGCTCTGGAACCTCACCGGTGGTGTCGACGGCGGTGTGCACGCGACCGACGTCACCAACGCCTCCCGCACGATGTTCATGGACCTCGAGACGCTCGAGTGGCGCGACGACATCCTCGAGGCGTTCGGCGTGCCGCGCTCGATGATGCCGGAGATCCGCTCCTCCTCCGAGGTGTACGGCAATGCGGAGGACTCGTCGCTGCTGCGCGAGACGCCGATCGCCGGCATCCTGGGCGACCAGCAGGCGGCGACGTTCGGTCAGGCGGCGTTCAACACGGGTGAGAGCAAGAACACCTACGGCACGGGCTGCTTCCTGATCTTCAACACGGGCGAGGAGATCGTCCACTCGAAGAACGGGCTGCTCACCACCGTCGGGTACAAGCTCGGCGACGGTCCGACGCACTACGCGCTCGAAGGTTCCATCGCCGTCACCGGTTCGCTGATCCAGTGGCTGCGCGATCAGCTCGGCATCATCTCCTCGGCCCCCGAGGTCGAGAAGCTGGCCGAGCAGGTCGATGACAACGGCGGCGTGTACATCGTCCCCGCGTTCTCCGGTCTGTTCGCGCCCTACTGGCGTCCGGATGCCCGCGGCGCGATCGTCGGTCTCACCCGCTACGCGAACAAGAACCACATCGCTCGCGCGGCGCTCGAGGCCGTGGCCTTCCAGACGCGCGATGTGCTCGACGCGGTCAACGCCGACGCCGGCGTGGACCTCACCGAGCTCAAGGTCGACGGCGGCATGGTCGCGAACGATGCGCTCATGCAGTTCCAGGCGGATGTGCTGGGTGTTCCAGTCGTCCGACCGGTCGTCGCCGAGACCACGGCGCTGGGCGCGGCCTACGCCGCGGGCCTCGCGGTGGGCTTCTGGAACGGCCTGGACGACCTGTCCGCCAACTGGCAGGAAGACAAGCGCTGGGAGCCGTCGATGGAGGACGCCGAGCGCGACCGCCAGTTGCGTCTGTGGCGCAAGGCCGTCACGAAGTCGATGGACTGGGTCGACGAGGACGTGAACTGATCGCACACGATCACTGAGGCGGGCCCGGAGGATATCCTCCGGGCCCGCCTTTTCCGTGCGCGAGTTCAGCCGTTGATCGCCGCGAAGAAGGCACCGGTTCCGTCGACCATCACCGATCCGTCTTCACCGAACGTCGTGACCTGTTCGTACCCTGCTTCGCTCCAGTAGTACACGTTCGCCGAGATCTCGCCGACGCCTTCACTGAACGACATCTGAGCGAACTGGGACATCCCGTGCACCAGCTGGAGCGCACTCGGTCCCTCCACGACGTGGAACGCCAGGTGGTGGCGGGACGGCACGGCGAAGAGAACGCCACGCGGCGCGGAGGCCACACCCACCCGGGCCAGCAGGGCCGGGATGTCGAGGGCGCGACTCGCAGTGAACATCGAATCCGTCGCGATGAGGTGGAACGGTCCGGTGCCGGCATCCAGTGTCTGCACTTCGTCGAGCGGCTCGGCGGAGACAGCGGCGATGGCCGTCTGCCACAGGCGGTCGGCATCGAAGCGGCTGACGATCGCGTCGGGGACGGTGGACACCGCCTCGGGATAGTCCAGCATCAGGATGGCCTCGAGGTCGTTCACGATCACGCGGCGGTAGCTGAACTGACCGCGGTGGCTCTCGGGCAGATAAGCGCTCGGGATGAGGCGTGCCTTCACGAGCGACAGGATCTCGTCGTCGGACAGATCGCTGTCCTTCGGCGCGGAGCTGCGGCTGAACAGCCCCGATATGTGACGCTCCACGACCTGCGGCCAGTTCTGCTCCGGCTCGAGCTTCACCGCGCGGGAGAGGTTGTACAACCCGAACTGTCCCCCGGAAGAGCTCTCCGCGTAGTCGCCGTGGACCGTGATCGTGCCCTCCGCAGTGGGCCAGAAGTCGGCGAAGAGCTGGCGGAGCGTGGCGGCCTCGTCTTTCGTCAGGTCCTCGAGATCGGGGTCGACCTCCGCAGCCGACTTCTTCTTTCCGAAGTTCAGGAATCCCACGCGACACTCTCTCTCAGCGATCGTCGGCGGGAGGATCTCTCCCGCCCGAACGCGCAGCCGCTCACGCTACCGGAACCCCCACCAGAGAGTCGTAGCGACGCAGAATACCGGCAAGCGTCGGGTCAGGGGCGACCGTGGCTCGCGAGAACCGCGAGGAACGCCCGTGCGACGCTGCGCGGTGCAACGGCGTCCCACACGACGTGTTCGCTGCGGGAGGGGCCACGGCCCACCTCGACCGCGGCCACCGCGGCATTCGATCGGGAGACGACGCCGGGAGCCAGCAAAGTGACGGCGAGACCAGCGGCGACGAGTCCGAGGATCAACTCGGCGGAATCCGCCTCGAACGCGACATCACGGTCGACGCCCATCGCCGCAAACGCGACATCGCTCTGCGCACGACCGGATGATGCCGCGGGGAAGTCGGCGAATATCATTCCCGCGAGGTCTCGGAGATCGATCGATGTCGCCCCTGCAAGAGCGTGATGCCTCGGCAGCACGGCCACCAAGGCCTCCGTCGAGAGCACTCGCGACGCGACGCCCGCCGGAGTGACCTCTGCGCGAAGCCCGACGAGCGCCACGTCGAGCTCACCATCACGGATCGCCGCCATCAGGGCGTCGCTGTTCCCGACCTGCAGCTCGACCCGGGCGGACGGATGCGCGACGCGGTACGCGGCGATGACCTGGGGCAGATCCACAGCCGTCACCGTCGGAATGATCCCGAGTCGTAGTGTTCCGACGACGTCGCCGGCGACAGCCGCCGCATCTTCCTTGGCCTGTTCCGCCGCGAGGAGCGCCGCTCGCGCGTGCGGGAGGAACGCCTCGCCTGCTTCGGTGAGCCGCACGCTGCGACTGGACCGGACGAAGAGCCGTTGACCGAGCTCACGCTCGAGCGCTGCGATCTGGTGGCTCAGGGCCGACTGCGTGACGAAGCAGCGTTCGGCCGCTCGGGTGAAGCTCGACGCGAAGGCCACCTCGACGACATATCTCAGCTGTTGCAGCTCCATTCATCCATGATCTCCCTTCATGCTTCTCGTGACAAGCATGTGTTGGACTCATAGGCGCGATCGGAGGAGCCTGGAAGCATGAACCGACTCACCATCCTCCTGCTGACAGCCCTGGCCCCGATCGCCTGGGGAACGACGTACCTCGTCACGACCGAACTCCTCCCCGTCGGTCATCCGCTGTTCGCCGGGCTGCTCCGCTCGCTCCCGGCCGGTCTCCTCGCCATCGCGATCAGCCGTCGACTCCCCCACGGCACGTGGTGGTGGAAGGCGTTCGCGCTCGGCGCGCTCAACATCGGAGCGTTCTTCCCTCTCCTGTTCCTGGCTGCGGAGCGGCTCCCCGGCGGCGTCGCGGCCGCGGTGGCGGGCGCTCAGCCGCTCATCGTGCTGGTGCTCGGTTCCCTCGTGCTCCAGGAGAAGATCCGGCCGGCCACCGCGGCAGCTGCGGTCGCCGGCGCCGGAGGAGTCGCGCTGGTCGTCCTCGGGCCGGCGGCGTCACTCGATCTCTGGGGCATCCTGGCGGCACTCGGCGGCGTCACCGCCACCGGCGTCGGCATGATCCTGACCAAGCGCTGGGGTCGCCCGTCCGGCGTCGGTCCGGTCGCCTACGCCGGATGGCAACTGGCCGCCGGCGGTCTGCTCCTGCTGCCGGTCACGCTTCTCGTCGAGGGCGTGCCCGCGACGATCGACGGCGGAGCGGCACTCGGCTACCTGTGGCTGGGCACGGCCGGCGGAATCGTCGCCTACACGCTGTGGTTCCGCGGCATCCAGCAGCTGCCTGTCATCGCCCCCGGACTGCTCGCACTGCTCTCCCCCATCGTCGCGACGATCCTGGGCGCACTAGTCGCCGGAGAAGCGTTCACTCCCGTGCAGGCGATCGGATTCACCATCGCCCTGGGTGCGCTCGTCTCGGGGCAGATCTTCGCCCGCCGTGCGCGGATGACCACCCTGGTGGCAGAGCCGCCCACGGCACCCGTCCTCGTGGCGCAGCGGTGACCGCGGGTCAGCCCTTGCCGAAGAGCTTCTGGATCTCGGCGAGATCTGCTTCGCTCGGCTGCTGAGCCACACCCCCACCGAGACCGAACCCGGAGCCTGTCGGCGCAGATGACACGACTCCGGCGTTCTCAGCAGCGCGCTTCGCGGGGTTGCCCGAGCGTGATCCGCCGGATGACTTGCCCTTCTTGCCCCGCTTCGACGAGGCGCCGGGGCGACCCATCCCGGGAACCGCGCCCATGCCGGGGATGTTCGGGGTGCCGCCGCGGGCGACGGTCTTCATCATCTTGGCCGCCTGCTCGAACCGCTGGACGAGCTGGTTGACGTCGGTGACGGTCATGCCGGAGCCCCGCGCGATGCGCAGGCGTCGCGAACCGTTGAGAACCTTCGGGTTGCGGCGCTCGGTCGGAGTCATCGAGCGGATGATCGCCTCGGTGCGGTCGATCTCACGCTCGTCGAAGTCTTCGAGCTGCTGCTTCATCTGGCCCATACCCGGGAGCATCCCGAGCATCTTCTTCATCGAGCCCATCTTCTTCATCTGCTGCAGCTGATCGAGGAAGTCCTCCAGCGTGAAGGCCTCGGTCGCGAGCTTCTCGGCCATCTTCATGGCCTCTTCCTCATCGAAGGCCTGCTGGGCCTGCTCGATGAGGGTCAGGATGTCGCCGAGGTCGAGGATCCGGCTCGCCATGCGGTCGGGGTGGAACGGCTCGAGGTCTTCGAGACGCTCACCCGTCGAGGCGAAGATGATGGGTCGACCGGTCACGGACGCGACGGACAACGCGGCACCACCGCGGGCATCGCCGTCGAGCTTCGAGAGCACGACACCCGTGAAGTCGACGCCCTCCTGGAAGGCCTTGGCGGTGTTGACGGCGTCCTGACCGATCATCGCGTCGATGACGAACAGCACCTCGTCGGGGTCTACTGCCTTGCGGATGTCGGCGGCCTGCTTCATCAGCTCGGCGTCGACACCGAGGCGACCGGCGGTGTCGATGATGACGACATCGTGCTGGTGGCGGCGTGCGTGGTCGACTCCGTCGCGCGAGACCTTCACCGGGTCGCCGACACCGTTGCCGGGCTCGGGCGCATAGACGGTGGCGCCCGCCTGCTGGGCGACCACCTGAAGCTGGTTGACGGCGTTGGGGCGCTGCAGGTCGGCAGCCACGAGCAGCGGCGTGTGCCCCTCGCCCTCGAGCTGCTTGGCGAGCTTTCCCGCGAACGTGGTCTTACCGGAACCCTGGAGACCGGCGAGCATGATGACGGTCGGCGCGGTCTTGGCGAACTGCAGGCGACGCTGCTCGCCGCCGAGGATCTGCACGAGCTCCTCGTTGACGATCTGCACGACCTGCTGGGCCGGGTTGAGCGCCTTGCTGACCTCGTCGCCGAGCGCGCGCTCGCGCACCTTCGCGGTGAAGTCCTTCACCACCACGAGTGCGACGTCGGCGTCGAGCAGCGCGCGACGGATCTCGCGCACGGTGCCGTCGACGTCGGCCGCGGTGAGCTTGCCCTTCGTGCGAAGGTTGCGGAAGGTCTCGGTGAGCCGATCGGAGAGCGTGCCAAAGGTAGCCATGGTGCTGTCGATTCTACGCGAGCGGAGCCTCCACGCTCAGCGCGGCACGCAGCTCGGTGCGGCGGACTCGTCAGCTCGCCCAGGGAAGATCGTGGATCGTCCCGAGGCCCTCGCGCAGCACCGCTTCCGGAGAGC
The DNA here is from genome assembly GCF_051294855.1 of Microbacterium sp. PMB16. Classification (GTDB taxonomy): domain Bacteria; phylum Actinomycetota; class Actinomycetes; order Actinomycetales; family Microbacteriaceae; genus Microbacterium. The sequence continues at coordinate 3,168,901 of NZ_CP145908.1, read as the reverse complement.
CACGACCGGCGCCCTGCTCCGCCCAGACGCGTAGCGAGGAGAGCACGGCGGCGGCGTGCGCGGAGCCGAGGATGTCGGCCTTCAGCACGTCGATGCCGGATGCCGCGGCTGCGGCCGACACAGCAGCCGCAAGCCGTGCGTGGCGCAGACCGGTATCGCGGACGAGCTCGCCCTCCAGCCCCATGGCTCGGGCGTTGCGCAGCGCGAGCGCGAGCGGGTCCGGCGCGAAATCCCGAACGACGAGGAGAAGGACGCCGCGCACCGCGTCGCCTGTCGCAGAGGCGCCGAGCTCGCCGAGAGACAAGGCCGCGTGTCCGATCCGCTCGTCGACACCCGACCACAGCACGTCGCTCTTCGAGGTGAAGTAGTTGAAGAAGCTCGACCGGCTGACCCCGGCCCGTTGCGTGATATCGGCCACCGAGGTCGCATCGTAGCCGCGCTCCAGGAACAGCTCGCAGGCCGCTTCGGCGAGGGTCTCGCGCGACGAGGCGCGGGGGCGACCTGCACGACCGGTGGACTTCATGCTCTCACGCTACCGCCGACGCGGCGCGGCGAGCTCTCCCCCGTCAGTGAGGAGTATTGTTAGACGCACTCCAACAACTTCTCGAAGGGGCAGACGAGCATGCTCGACATCCTCACACCCGGGTTCGCTCCGAACCCGGTCCCGTACACCGAAGGGTGGGAGCTGCAGCGTCGCGTCCACGCCGACGTCGTCGACGGCACGCGCCCGGACACGCTGATCCTCCTCGAACACGAAGCGGTGTACACCGCGGGCAAGCGCACCGAGCCGCACGAGCGACCGCAGGACGGCACGCCCGTCGTCGACGTGGACCGCGGTGGGAAGATCACCTGGCACGGGCCGGGTCAACTGGTCGGATACCCGATCGTGCGCCTGCCGGAGCCGATGGACGTCGTCGCCCATGTCCGCCGTCTCGAACGCCTCCTGATCGACCTGCTCCGCGGGTTCGGGGTCGACGGATATCAGGTTGACGGCCGCAGCGGAGTATGGGTGCGTCGCCCGCTGTCCGAGGACAAGGTCGCGGCCATCGGCGTGCGCGTGCAGCAGGGAGTGACGATGCACGGCTTCGCGATCAACTGCGACAACTCCCTCGCCGGCTTCCGCGGGATCATCCCCTGCGGCATCACCGATGCAGGAGTCACCACCGTGAGCGAGACGACCGGTACCGCGGTCACACCCACCGACATCGTCGAGGCCGTGATCACGGCCTTCACCACGGAATACACCATCACCGACCTCGCTGGAGTTCCCGCATGACCGCCGCACCCGAGGGCCGCAAGCTCCTCCGTCTCGAGATCCGCAACGCCGAGACCCCCATCGAACGCAAGCCGGAGTGGATCAAGACGAAGGCGAAGATGGGCCCGGAGTACACCGCCCTGCACTCGCTCGTGAAGAGCGAAGACCTGCACACCGTGTGCCAGGAGGCCGGCTGCCCGAACATCTTCGAGTGCTGGGAGGACCGAGAGGCGACCTTCCTCATCGGCGGTTCCCAGTGCACCCGGCGCTGCGACTTCTGCCAGATCGACACCGGCAAGCCCGACGACTACGACACGGACGAGCCCCGGCGCGTTGCGGAGAGCGTGCAGAAGATGGGACTCCGCTACGCCACCGTCACGAGCGTCGCCCGCGATGACCTGCCGGACACCGGCGCCTGGCTCAACGCCGAGACCGTGCGGAAGATCCACGAGCTCAACCCGAACACCGGTGTCGAACTGCTCGCGAACGAGCACAACGCCGATCCCGCCTTCCTCGGCCAGATCTTCGACGCCCGCCCCGAGGTGTTCGCGCACAACGTCGAGACGGTGCCCCGCATCTTCAAGCGGATCCGCCCGGCGTTCCGCTACGAGCGGTCGCTCGACGTGCTCACGCAGGGCCGCAACGCCGGTCTCATCACCAAGTCCAACCTGATCCTCGGGATGGGCGAAGAGCCCGAGGAGGTCGTCCAGGCCCTGCAGGACCTGCACGACGCCGGCTGCGACATCATCACGATCACGCAGTACCTGCGCCCCACCCCGCGCCATCTGCCGGTCGCCCGCTGGGTGAAGCCGTCGGAGTTCGTGGAGTTCAAGGAAGAGGCGGAGCGGATCGGATTCCTCGGCGTGCTCGCCGGTCCCCTCGTCCGGTCGTCCTACCGCGCAGGGCGCCTGTGGGCGCAGTCGATGGCATCGAAGGGCCGGGAGATCCCGTCGCATCTGGCGCACATCGCCGAGAGCGCCGACCTGGGGTTCGCCCAGGCCGTGTAGTGCTGGCGCTGGAGGCTAGTCGGCGCTCATGACCGACTGCACGCTGCCGTCGGAACCGAGGTTCACCAGCAGCACGTCGTCACTCGAGGTGTCGTCCAGCGCGTACTCCAGCACGGCGAACGGCTCGGAACCTCCGTGCTCGTCCGCGAGGATCGTCATGCTCATCAGGCGCAGGGAGCGGATGATGTCGACGGCCGGATCACCGGAGACATCGACGAGCACGTCGGGGAGATCGTCGCCGTAGGCCTCCTGCTGCTGGAGGATGTACTCGGTCACCTCACTCGTGCGATCGTCCACTTCGGAGAGCATCCCGCGGCGCGCCGTGTCATCCACGCTCTCCAGTCCGGCGATGAGGGACGCGGCGATGTCGAGCGCGTCGGCGGACACGTCATCCTGGTCAGGCGCCGTCAGGTCGACGGTGACGCTCTGATCTCCGAGCTCCACCGTCTCGGACCAGAAGATCGAGCCGTCTGGACCGGAGGACAAGAGTCCGAAGTAGTCGTGTTCGATCGCCATAACGCTATGAAACCAGCCTCGTGCTCACTGCGGTAGCCCTGTCGTCATCCGACGAGGGATTGGACGAAGACGTGGGGGGTGAATCCGGTCAGATCGTCGATGCCTTCCCCCTGCCCGAGGAGCTTCACCGGGATGCCCGTGCGCTCCTGGACCGCGAGGACGAACCCGCCCTTGGCCGAGCCGTCGAGCTTCGTGAGCACGAGCCCGGTGACCCCCGCGTGTTCGAGGAAGGACTGCGCCTGGAGCACGCCGTTCTGTCCTGTCGTCGCATCGAGCACCAGCAGCACCTCGCTGATCGGCGCCTGCTTCTCGATCACACGGCGGATCTTTCCGAGCTCGTCCATCAGGCCACCCTTGGTGTGCAGACGACCTGCGGTGTCGATGATCGCGATCTCGATTCCCTCGCGCTTCGCGTAGTCGACGGTCTGGAAGGCGACGGAGGCCGGGTCCTGTCCCTCCTGCTGGGGCCGCACGATCGCCGCTCCCCCGCGCTGCGCCCACGTGGCCAGCTGATCGACGGCCGCCGCGCGGAACGTGTCGGCCGCGCCCACGACCACACTGCGCTGGAATCCGCGGAGGAACTTCGTGAACTTGCCGATGGTCGTGGTCTTGCCGACTCCGTTGACCCCGACGACGAGGACGACCGCCGGGCGCTCCGTGAGCTTGAGGGTCGTGTCGAATTTCGCGAAATGCTCTTCGAGCGTCTCGCGCAGCATCCGCTGAAGGTCCTGAGGATCCGTCGTGCGGTACCGGTCGACCTTCTCGCGAAGCTCGTCGACGATGCGCTCGCTGATGTCGGGGCCGAAGTCCGCGGTGATGAGCGCGGTCTCGAGGTCCTCCCAGGTCGTCTCGTCGATGGTGGGCTTGACGAACATGCCGCGCAGCGCGCGACCGAGAGACCAGGACTTCTCCGCCATGCGTCCAGCCTACGGGTAGCATCCGGTCATGGTCCGCGCACACGAGGTCGAACGCCTCTACATCCACGGCGGTGGGCGCCGGGGTGCGGATGCGTGGCCGCACGTCGCCGACCCCGCGGCGAGGTTCCTCTCCTTTTCGCCGGATTCCACGATTGCCGAGCAGATGTCGGGTCTCGTCGAAGAGGTGGGCGATCGTCGTGTGCTGATGTTCGCGCACTCGATCGGGGCGGTGCCAGCGGTGCTGGCGGCGCACCACCTCGACGTCGCTGGGCTCGTGCTCATCGAACCCGCCCTGTACGACATCGCCAGGGGCGTCGCAGATGTCGAACGTCACATCGGCATCGTCACCGAGGCACGCGCCCTGGCGGCAAGCGGGGATCTCCGCGGTTTCTGGGCGGTCCTCCGGCCGTTGATGTTCGGCGGCCCGTTCGAGATGGCGCGGTGGGACGAGGAGCGACCAGTCGCCGAACGTTGGGCAGTCACCAACCTGCCGTGGGGACACGCCGTACGAGAGCGGATGCTGGACGACATTCCGACCCTGGTCGTCACCGGCGGGTGGAACGGCGAGTACGAGGCCATCGCGCGCATCCTCGTCGCGCGCGGCGCGCAGCACGTGGTTCTCCCCGGCGCGGAGCATCGCCCGCAGGACCTCCCGGGATTTTCCGCCGCGGTGGAGGCCTTCGAACACTCCTTGCCGCGGTAGTGACGACGGAGGTTGCTCAGCCTGCTGCTGCCGCCCGGTCGCCGACTCGCTGGCCCACGACCGCCGAGACACCGTCCTGGCGCATCGAGACGCCGTAGAGGGCGTCGGCGATCTCCATCGTGCGCTTCTGGTGGGTGATCACCAGGAGCTGCGAGGTCTCGCGCAACTGTTCGAACACCGTGAGCAGGCGACCGAGATTCGCGTCGTCGAGCGCTGCTTCGACCTCATCGAGGATGTAGAACGGACTCGGGCGCGCCTTGAAGATCGCGACCAGCAGCGCGACCGCCGCGAGGGAACGCTCTCCACCGGAGAGCAGCGAGAGCCGCTCGATCTTCTTGCCCACCGGACGGACAGAGACCTCGATCCCCGTAGTCAGCATGTTGTCGGGGTCGGTGAGGCTGATGCTCCCGGTTCCGCCGGGGAACAGCAGCGGGAAGACCTGACCGAACGCCTCCTTCGTGTCCTCGAAGGCGCTGGCGAAGATGGTCTGCATCCGCTCGTCGAGGTCGCCGATGATCGTGAGGAGATCCTGACGCGTCTGCGTCAGGTCGGTCAGCTGCTCGGTGAGGAACGCATGACGCTGCTCGAGGGCTGCGAACTCCTCGAGCGCCAGAGGATTCACGCGCCCGAGCTGCCCGAGCTTGCGCTCGGCCTCGGCGAGACGTCGCTGCTGGATCCGACGATCGAACGGAATGGCCGTGTCGTCGAGGAGCTCGCCGTCCGCGGGTTCGACGCCTGGATCACGTGGAACCAGCTGATCAGGTCCATATTCCGCAATGAGAATATCTTCGTCGAGTGCGAGCTCGGAGGCGACACGCTCCAGCAGGCTGTTGAGGTGCAGCTTCTTCTCGTGGATCTGCAGCTCCAGGCCGTGCACGCTTTCGGTGAGCCCCGCCAAGCGCTCGCGAAGCGACGTCTCCTGGGCGCGCAGCGCCACGAGTTCCTCGTTCTGCGCGGAGCGCGCAGACTCCGCCTCGCCGAGCGCGATCCGGGCCTCGGTGACCGATCGGTCGAGCGAATCGAGAATGCGCGGAAGCTCCTCCGCGACCCCGGAGGCCGCCTCGCGCTGAGCCCGCCGGATGACCGCACGCCGTGCGGTCTCTGCCGCGGCATCCCGCTCCTGCTCGCGCTGCCGTTCCAGGCTCGCGACACGGGACTGCGCAGCGCGGACCCGCTCGCGGAGGGTCTCGATCTCCAGACGAGCGCGGACCTCGTTCTCCCGAGCGACCTCCAGTGATTCCAGCAGGCCGTCGCGTGCCGTCGCATCGAGCACGGGGCGCGGCGCGGCGATCGCGGCATCCACCGCATCCTTCGCGGCCTGCGCCTTCGCCTCGGCGTCGGCGACGGCCGCTTGCGCCTGGGAGAGCCCGGCCTCGAGGCGCTCGCACTCGGCGACGGCCGACTCGTGCCGCACCGTGATCCGGTTCACCTGTTCAGCGTGACTGGCCAGCGCCGCATCATGTTCCCGAAGAGCGCGGAGCGCATCCTTGGCCTGACGTCGCGTCGTCTCCACGGCCTCGTTCGCGTCCTCGCGGGCTTCGCGCAGCGAATCCACCACGATCTGGATCTCTTGCAGGCGTTCCTTGGCCGCATCGCGTTCGGCGGTCAGCTCCAGACGCGAGCGTTCGCCGCCGGAACCCGTGCGCAACGTCTGCGCCGTGATCACGTCTCCGCCGACCGTCACGATGGTCGTCGTGGTGTCGCCGGTGATGTCGAGCGCAGAGCGCGCCGCTCGTGCCGACTCGAGATCGGAGGCGATGAGCACGTGCGACAGGATGCCGAGCACACCGTCGGGGGCGGTGACCGTCTCCGTCGCCGGCGTGACGCCGGCGATCTGCGGCAGCTCGACGTTCGGGCGCAGAGCGTCGGCGACCACGAAATCGACGACTCCGAGTCGCTGCGCGGTCGCCGCCGCGGCCTGAGCGAACGCATCGGCCGCCGAGTCGATCAGGACCCCCTCGGCGAGCGGGCCGAGGACAGCGGCGATGGCGGCTTCGAAGCCTGCGCGCACCTGCACGGCGTCACCGACGAGTCCGCGCACACCCGCTCCCCCGGCCTTGACGATCTCTGCCGCGCCGCCTGAGAGAGCGAGCGCACTGCTCAGAGCGGCGGCCTTCGCGGTCAAGGAGTCGACCTCGCGCTCCGCAGCGTGCAGTCGTTCGCGGAGCGCCTCGCGTTCGGCTTCGGAGGCGGATGCTGCTCGCTGCGCGCTGTCGTAGGCGGCGGCGTGCTCGACCGCCGTACCCTCCGGCGCCTCGGCATCGTCGATGCTCTCCAGCGCGTCGGTGGCTTCTCTGCGGCGGATGTTCGCGGCTTCCAGCGCGTTCTCCTGCCGGAGCACCGCTCCCCGCACGGCCGCGAGGGCGGACGCCGCAGCATCCGCTGTTCCTCGCAACGTCGTCAGGCGCATGTCGTACTCGGAGACGAGAGCGCTCTGCTCGGCGATGTCGACGTCGAGAGTGTCCAGCTCGGCTCGAGCGTGCACGACCTCGCGGCTGGCGGTGACCGCCGCGTCCTGCGCATCGCCGAGTCCGGCCGAGATCACATCGATCTCGTCCTTCGCCTCGTCGATCGTGCTCTGCGTGACGGTGACGGCGGTGACGGCCGCGTCATCCTCCTCCGAGCCGAGAAGCGCGAGCCGTTGGTTCGCCAGCGTGTACAGCCCGCGCATGCGCTCCTGCACCTGCTCGAGGCCGAAGGCCACGCTCCGCGCCTGGTCGACCGCGACCGAGTTCTGATCCTGTTCCAGCCGGGCGATGTTCGCGCGCACGCCCTCCGCCTGGTCGGATAGCACCAGGCGCTCGGTGTGCCGCTCATGCTCTGTGCGGGTGTGGTCAGCGAGCGCGGTGCGCAGCGCGACGACGTCGTCGGCGAAGATGCGCGCCTTGGCATCGCGGACGACAGCTGCGATCGTCTGCGCCTCCCGAGCGATCTCCGCCTGGCGGCCGAGAGGCTTGAGCTGGCGCCGGATCTCGCCTGCGAGGTCGCTGAGACGGGTGAGGTTCGTCTCCATGGCGTCGAGCTTGCGGAGGGTCTTCTCCTTGCGTCGACGGTGCTTGAGGATGCCCGCGGCCTCCTCGATGAAGCCCCGCCGATCCTCGGGCGATGCCTGCAGCACGGTGTCGAGCCGCCCCTGTCCGACGATCACGTGCATCTCGCGACCGAGCCCCGAGTCGCTGAGAAGCTCCTGCACGTCGAGCAGACGGCAGCTGTCGCCGTTGATCGCGTACTCGCTGGAGCCGTTGCGGAACAGCGTACGGCTGATCGTCACCTCGGCGTACTCGATGGGGAGCGCGCCGTCGGCGTTGTCGATCGTGAGCTGCACCTCCGCGCGACCGAGGGGTCCGCGTGTCGAGGTGCCGGCGAAGATGACGTCCTCCATCTTGCCGCCGCGGAGAGTCTTCGCCCCTTGCTCGCCCATCACCCAGGCGAGCCCGTCGACCACGTTGGACTTGCCCGATCCGTTCGGGCCGACGATGCACGTCACGCCCGGCTCGAACACGAAGCTCGTCGGCTGGGCGAACGACTTGAACCCCTTGAGAGTCAGGCTCTTCAGATGCATGCGGGCACCGCTCGTCCGGGGAGAATCACGCCGCTACGCTACCGGAATCCCGCTGGTCTCCCGGCATCCCGCGCGGACGACCCGCCAACCCGCCCCGGCCGCGACACGCCGAGCGGAAGCCGATGTGCTTGACGTCGCCCGCGCACCTTCGCTACGGTGACTTCCGGATCGCCACACGAAAGGAGGTTACCGATCATGATGACTCAGCTCAACGCACAGGCCACAGGCCTCACCGCGCCCGCGCACTCTGCGCCGCGCTTCGCGTTCTCGGTAACCGCCGGCGACCGTTCGAGCGCGCTCTCTTAGAACCGCAGCCTGAGATCTCCGGCCCGTAATGGGCCGATTCTCGCCGATTCTTCCGCGCCCCACCCTCTGATCTCTCCGGAGATCACGGATCCCCCGCCGCCCTCGGCATCCGCACTCCGCGGAACCGATGTGCTGCATCCTCCCGCGCCTCGCGTCTGCTTCGGTGGACGCTCGCGGCGCTTCCGCACCCCATCCATCACTCATTCAAAGGACACCACCGTGAACACGACGCTGCACCGCGGCATCGCCCACCCGCCCGATATCGAGGACCATGAGGTCCTCCAGATCCCCCGCCCCGACGAACTGCGAAAGCTCGCTCTCGCCGATCGTCTCTCCCTCCGGTTCGGCCTCTGGCTGTTCCAGCGGGCGCAGCGCCCCCGGCGTCAGCCACGGAGCCTGTACATCTCTCCCGCCGAGGCCATCTACCTCGGAGAGCGGGATCGCACCGCCGCCGAATCGTACGCGCTGCTCATCTACGGCATGCAGCACAACATGCGCTGAACGGAGTTCGAATCATGACCATTCCCCTCAGCGCAGGCGCCACCCTGCATCCGCTCGTGCTCCCGGCACGGGCGGATGCAGCGGACGCGGGAGAGTTCCGCGAACTCTCCCGCGTCCGCAACCTGGTGTACCGCGAGATCACCGGCAGAGGCGAGGACGACCTCACGCCCGAGGCTCTGCTGCCGATCCTCCGATCGCGCAAGGAGCGCACCACCATCTCCTGGATCGTGCGCCTCGACGAAGAGATCGTCGGGCGTGCGGTCGTCAACATCCCGCACGAGGAAGGCTCGCGTGTCGCGATCGTCTCCATCGAGCTGCGTCCGCACGTCTGGGGCCGGGGCATCGGAACTGCGATACTCCCCCACCTCGAGGCAGTCGTGCGCGAGCACGGACGCACCGTCATGCAGAACTGGACGGAGCAGCAGCCGAGCACCGGCCCGCGTATCGATGCGCCGACGGGGTTCGGGAGTGTTCCGGAGGATCACGTGGCGCGTTTCCTGATCCGACAGGGATTCCGCCTCGAACAGGTGGAGCGCGTCAGTCACCTCGAGCTCTCGCCGAAGACGCTGCAGCACGCCCGCGATCTGCTCGAGCAAGCGCGTACGGCGTCTGCCGACTACCGCATCGTGCAGTGGATGCTGCCGACTCCGGATGACCGCGCCGCGGGATACGCCTGGCTGAAATCGCGCATGTCGACGGATGCTCCCGCTGCCGGAATGGAGCAGGACGAGGAGGCGTGGGACGTCGCGCGCTTGCGAGAGGGCGAATCCAGGATCGCCGAGATGGGCACGACGGTGCAGGTCACAGCCGCCGAGCACATCGCCACGGGCGAGCTCAGCGCCTTCACCGAGCTCGCGGGCGGTCCGAATCCCGACGAGGTCACCCACCAGGAGGACACGCTCGTCCTGAAAGAGCACCGCGGTCATCGACTGGGCCTGTTGGTCAAGTGCGCGGCGCTCCTCGCCTGGGCTGACGTCGCTCCACGATCGCCGAGCGTGATCACATACAACGCCGAGGAGAACCGGCCGATGCTCTCCATCAACGAAGCCATGGGCTTCACCCCCACGGCCTACGAAGGCGCATGGAAGAAGGAACTGACATGAAGACCGTCGCACTGACGATCAGCCCCCTGATCGTCCCTGCCTCGCTGAACGACGCCGACGCCGCGGACTTCCGCGCGTACGGAGATCTCAACCGACTCGTCTGCGACGAGGCCGTCGGCCTGCCCGATCTTGCCCCGGATGCTGCGCAGATGCTGCCGGAATGGCAGGACAGCACCGATTCGATCGACATCGGATTCGTCGCCCGCGTGGACGACCGGATCGTCGGGATGGTGACCCTGTCGTTCGCGCAGGAAGCGGACGCGCATGCCGCCGAGGTCGATCTGCTCGTCCTCGCCGAACACTGGGGCCACGGGGTCGAGGAAGCGTTGATGGAGCGCGCCGAAGAGGAAGCCCGCGCGCGCGGGCGCAGCCTCGTGCAGATCTGGTCGCTGCACCGTCCGGAGGAAGCGGACCGGATGCTCGTGCCGCGTACCGGGTGCGGACGCATCCCGGCCATCGCGCTCAGTGATCTGCTCGAGGCCCGCGGCTTCGTCCTGGAGCAGGTGGAACGCAACAGCGAGTTCGACCTGCGGGCGAACCCCGAACCGCTGCGCGCGGCGCTGGCGGATGCACTGGCCTTCGCAGGAGCCGACTACCGCGTCCGCGAATGGATGATGCCGACGCCGCCCGAGCTGCGGGAGGGATTCGCCGCCGTGCAGGCGCGGCTCTCGACCGACGCCCCGAGCGGTGACATGGACTTCGTGGCCGAGGAATGGGATGCCGAGCGAGTCGTCCGTCGCGAGGCCCGGCTGACCGCCGCAGGTCAGGCGGTCTCCGTGGTGGCGGTGCAGCATGTTCCGACCGGAGAACTGGTCGCCTACAACGAGCTGCTGATCGCGGCCGACCGTTCGGGTGTCACTCACCAGTTCGGCACCCTGGTCTCGAAGGAGCACCGCGGACACCGTCTCGGAACGATCGTCAAGTGCGCGAACCTCCTCCGCTGGCGTGAGCTGATGCCGCTGTCGGCCGTCGTCTCCACGTTCAACGCCGAGGAGAACCGCCCGATGCTGAGCATCAACGAGGCCATCGGATTCGTGCCGGTCTCCTACGCCGGCGCCTGGCAGAAGAAGGCCTGATGCATCGATGCGGGCCCGATCTCATTCTCCGGGATGACGTCGGGCCCGCATCCTCATCCGCCCGACCGACGACGCGACCGGGTCGGATCGCGAGGCTGGAAGCATGAACATCCCCGTGATCGAAGCCCACGCCCTCTCCAAGCAGTTCGGGTCCACCCGCGCACTCGCCGGTGTCGACCTCGCGATCCATCGCGGCGAATCCGTCGCGATCATGGGCGCATCCGGATCCGGCAAGACGACGCTCCTGCACGTGCTGGCCGGCATCATCGCGCCGGATGCCGGTGGCGTCACCTTCCGCCCTGCCGAGGGTGCACCCGTCGAGGTCACCGCCCTGAGCGAATCGGCCCGATCCCGCCTGCGCCGTGAGCGCTTCGGCTTCGTATTCCAGCAGGGGCTCCTGATCCCCGAGCTGACAGCGGTCGAGAACGTCGCTCTCGCCTCGATGATCAACGGCATCAGACGTCAGGATGCCGTGCAGCACGCAGCTTCCTGGCTCGCGGCGCTGGGCCTCGCCGGTATGGAGGATCGTCGCATCGGCGAGCTCTCCGGAGGGCAGGCGCAGCGCGTCGCGATCGCCCGCGCCCAAGCCACCGGCGCCGAGTTGGTCTTCGCCGACGAACCGACCGGCGCGCTCGACTCCCACACGTCGGGCGAGGTCATGGATGCGCTGCTCTGGTCGACCACCGGACAGGGGCGCACGCTCGTCGTCGTCACGCACGACCCCGAGGTCGCGGCGCGGTGCACGCGCACGATCGCAGTGCGCGACGGACGGATCCTCTCCTCGGCGGTGGCCGCATGAACGCCGCCGTCCTCTCTCTTCTCCTCCGTCCTGCTCCGGGGCAGCGCAGCGTGATCGCTCTGCCCGTCGTCGCCTTCGGCGTCGTCACCACCCTCGTCCTCACGGTCATCGGCGGGGCTCAGTCGTTCTGGGGATGGACCGGCGAGTTCGCGCCCCTGTACCAGGCTCTTGCCGCGATCGCGCTCGTGCTGCTGGTGGTGCCGCTGATGTCGCTCGGCGGCGCGGCGGCCCGCCTCTCCGCTCGCCGTCGCGATGAGCGTCTCTCGACCTTGCGGTTGCTGGGGGTGTCGCCGGCTGGCGTCACCATCGCGACCGTCGCGGAATCGGTGCTCGTCGCCGCCGCGGGAGCACTGGCCGGGGTGCTCGGACACGTGGCGCTCGCGCCGCTGATCGGCCTGATCCCGTTCCGCGGTGAACCTCTCGGGTTCGGCGCCGTGGTACTGCCACCGCTGTCGATCGCCGCCGTGTTCCTCGGCGTGCTCCTGCTGGCAGCGATCAGCGCCGTCATCGGTCTGCGACGCGTCGTGATCTCGCCGCTCGGAGTGCGCACGCGCACGACTGCTTCCGGTGTGCACTGGATCCGCGCCGTCTTCGCTGCGGGCGCGGTCGCCATCGCCTTCGTGCTGATCAAGGTGTTCCCCTCGATCGGCGGTCTGGTCACGACGATCGTGGTGCTGGCCGGGCTCTTCGCCGCCGTCCTCGCTGTGCTCAATCTCGTGGGACCGTGGGTGCTCAAGGTCACGGCGTCGCGTCAGCTTCGTCGCGCCGAGAAGCCGGAGAGACTGCTCGCCGCCCGCATCGTCCTGGACTCCCCCAAGGCGGCTTGGCGCCAGGTCGGCGGCATCGCGATGGCGAGCTTCATGGCGGTGTTCGCCGGCACCGGAGTCGCGCTGCTGAATGTGATGGGCACGACGGATGCGTCTGCCGCCGACAACGCACTCGCGACCGACATCCGCACCGGGCTCGTGATCACTCTGATCGGCTCATTCCTGATGGTCGCCGCATCCGTCGGCGTCCATCAGGCGTCGGATGTGCTCGACCAGCGAGAGCTGCACCGCAGCCTGCACCACCTCGGCATGCCGCTCGAGACCGTCGATCGCGCCCGCCGGCGCGCGATCATGTCGCCGCTGCTGGTGACCGCGGTCGGGTCGGCGCTGTGCGCGGCGGTCCTCGTGTTCCCGCTCGTGGGGATCGCGTTGATCACGGCTCCCGCGTCCTTGCTCACGATCGCCGCGGTCGTTGCGGTCGGCATCGGCGTCGTCTGGGCGAGCACCCTGGCCACCCGGCCCCTGCTATCCCGGGCGTTCCAGACGGCCTGATCACGCTCAGCGTCGCCGCTGGCACCGGGGGCAATAGTGGGAAGAACGGTTCATGAAGGCCTCACGGCGGATGGGCGTCCCGCACCGCGGGCACGGCTGTCCGCCGCGGCCGTAGGCGTTCAGGGAGTGGGCGAAGTACCCCGCCTGCCCGTTCACATTCACGTATTGCGCGTCGAAACTGGTGCCGCCCTCGGCGAGGGCCTTCGCGAGCACTGCCCGCACCTCAGCGAGAAGCCGGTTCACCGCGAGGGTCGAGAGGCGGTCGGCCGGTGTCTCCGGGTGTATGCGCGCAGCCCAGAGCGCTTCGTCGGCGTAGATGTTGCCGATGCCGCTGACGACGTTCTGGTCGAGGAGAACCCGTTTGATCGCGCTCGCCTTCCGCGCGAGAGCGGTCCGGAATCGCCGGTCGTCGAACAGCACGTCGATCGGATCCCGGGCGATATGGCTGACCTGCGTCGGGATGAGCGAGGGACCATCGTGCACCAGGGCGTCGACGGCGAGCGATCCGAACGTCCTCTGATCCGCGAAGACGATCGCGAGCTCGCCGTGAACCGGATGCTCGAGATGGATGCGCACGCGCTCGTGCCGTTCGGCGGCTGCATCGGGGGCACGCAGCAGCATCTGGCCGCTCATGCCGAGGTGCGCGATCAGCGCCGACTCCCCGTCCTCGAGCGGAAGCCAGAGGAACTTGCCTCGACGGGAGGCATCCGAGAAGGTGCGTCCCTCGAGTCGGCCCACGAAGTCGGCGGCGCCGGCGGGATGCCGGGTAAGGGCGCGCTCGTCGAATACGCTCACGGCCGTGATCAGGGATCCGATCGCCGCGGGAGCGAGTCCTGCGCGAACGACCTCGACCTCGGGAAGCTCAGGCACGCTCGTTCAGAGTGCGCCATGCGCTGAGCGCGGCCGCCATCTCGGCGGTCTTCTTGCTGCTGCCGGTACCGGTCATCCGCACGTCGCCGACGGCCACCGTCGCCGTGAAACGGCGATCGTGGTCAGGCCCGCTCGCCTCGACGGAGTACTGGGGCGGGGTGGCACCCACCCGAGCCGCCAGCTCCTGCAGGCTGGTCTTCGGGTCCATGGCCGCGCCGTACCGCTCGGGGTCTGCCAGCAGCGGCTCGGTGAGACGGAGCACGAGTTCCGTGGCGGCCTCAGGCCCCGCGGACAGGTACGTGGCACCGATGACGGCCTCCATCGTGTCCGCCAGGATCGAGTCCTTGTCGCGGCCACCGGTCTGCTCTTCACCGCGACCGAGGAGCAGGTGACGTCCGAGGTCGATGCCGCGAGCGACCTCCGCCAGGGCGACCGTGGAGACGACGCTCGCGCGTCGCTTCGCCAGCTCGCCCTCGTCGAGGTCGGGATGCGTGGTGAACAGCATCACGGTGACGGCCTGACCCAGCACCGAGTCGCCGAGGAATTCGAGGCGCTCGTTGTGCGGGATGCCACCGTGCTCGTACGCGTAGGAGCGGTGGGTGAGCGCCAACTCCAGAAGCTCCGCGTCGATGTCGACGCGGAGCTTATCTGGGAGAGGTCTCGTCCCCCCGGGGACCTCCGTCACGATGCGTTCGCGACTCAGACGTCGGCGACCTTGCGGCCCTTGTACTCGAGGAAGAGCTCGGTGCCCTGCGAGTCGGTGACGACCTTCGCCTGGTGCGGACGGCTGTAGACGACCTTGCCGTTCTCGATGGTCTTCACGAGGGCGATGGGCGCCGCCTTCCACTGCGCGCGGCGCGAGCGGGTATTCGAACGGGAGACCTTGCGCTTCGGGGGGTTACCAGCCATGACTAGCTCTCTTCTTTCTCGGCGGCACGAGATTCTTCCGCGCCGTCTTGGTCTGTGATCTGTTGGAGCGCACTCCATCGAGGATCGATGGGAGCCACCTGCTCCGTTTCGGTGTTCACGGCCAGTCGCTCACCCGTTTTCGGGTCGAGCCCGGGGCAATCCGGCTGACACACCGGTTGAAATGGAAGCGACAATACGGCCGCATCCCTGACAAGAGTTTCAAGATCCACGTGGTCGTCTTGAACCTCGAAGTCAGTTTCTTCCTCACCAGGATACGCGAAAAGCTCCTGGAACTCGACTTCGACCGGCCGAGCGATGTCGATCAGGCATCTTCCGCACACTCCGACGTACTCGGCATCCGCCGTTCCGGAGACCAGGATGCCCTCGTGGACCGACTCCAGACGCACGTCGAGGTCGATCTCGGCACCCTTCTCGTACGTGACGATCCCCTCGCCCCAGGGTTCGGCAAGAGTCACGGTGAAGGCATGTTCGCGCATCTCGCCCGGGCGTCGGACGATGTCGCGGGCGGGCAGGATGAAAGGGCCATTCAGTCGAGATCGCACCCGGCCATGCTACTCGGGTCTTCCTGCGACCGGGCCGAACGGGGCTTCGCGGGAGAGCAGTCAGAGGCCTCGCGCGCCCGTGTCGAGGAACGCCGCGACTGCGGGCGGGACGAAGGGCCCCACATCGCCGCCGAGTGACGCGACCTGCCGCACGAGCGAGCTCGACACCATCGCGTGCGACGGGTCGGGAAGCAGGAACACGGTTTCGATGTCAGCGAGGTGCCGGTTGACGATCGCCATCGGAGACTCGTAGGCCACGTCGATCTGCGACCGGATGCCCTTCACCAGCACTCCGGCGCCGACGTCGCGGGCGTAGTCGACCAGAAGACCCATGCTCCACGAGCCGATCACGATGGTTCCTGCCATGCCGTCATCGGCGATGGAGCGCTCCAGCAGCGCGAGTCGCTGCGCGATCGGCAGCATCGCTTCCTTGCCGGGGTTGTGCACCACGAGCACATGCAGCTCGTCATACAGCTTGGCGGCCCGACGGATCACGTCGAGATGACCCAGGGTCGGCGGATCGAACGAACCCGGGACGACGGCGATCCGACTGCTCATCGCTCCAGCCTAGGGCACCGCCTCGGCCGCGTCAGTTCTTCGCCAGCGCCGCGCGGTCCTCGTCGCTCACGCGCCGGGCGATGACCTCGCGCAGACCGTTATGACGAGCGAGCTCGGGATCTGCGGCGAGGATCTCCTCGGCTACTTCCCTCGCCCTGGTGATCATTCCCGCGTCCTTCACCACGCGCAGCAGCTTCAGCGACGAACGGACGCCCGCCTGGGCCGCGCCGAGCACGTCGCCCTCCCCGCGCAGTTCGAGGTCGACCTCCGCCAGCGCGAACCCGTCGAGTGTCGCGGCGACGGCATCGACACGCTCCCGCGCGATCGAGCCCGTCTCGGCCTCGGTGACGAGGAGGCAGAGTCCTGGGACGCCGCCTCGTCCCACACGTCCGCGCAACTGATGCAGCTGCGAAACCCCGAACCGGTCGGCGTCGAGCACGATCATGGTGGAGGCGTTCGGGACGTCGACCCCGACCTCGATCACGGTCGTGGCCAGAAGCAGATCGATCTCTCCCCGGGCGAAGGCCTGCATCACGGCATCCTTCTCGTCCGACGGCATCTTGCCGTGCAGCACCGCGCGACGGATGCCGCCCAGTGTCGGGTGCGTCGAGAGCGCCTCGTCGAGCTGCACCACGCCCCATCGCGGTCCGGTCGTCCCCTCGGGCGCCACGGCCGCCGGCTCGCCCGCCTCCGCCGTCTTCTTGGTGGTGTCGATGGCGGCGCAGACCGCGAACACCTGCCTGCCCTGGGCGATCTCCTCGGCGGCTCTCGCCCAGACGCGGTTGAACCACTCCGGGTGCTCGGCGAGGGGAGCGACATACGTCTCGATCCCGGCGCGCCCGGCCGGCATCGTGCGGATCACCGAGGTGTCGAGATCGCCGAAGACCGTCATCGCGACGGTTCGGGGAATCGGTGTGGCGGTCAGCACCAGGGCGTGCGGGCTCGAGCCCTTCGCACGCAGCGCCTCCCGCTGCTCCACACCGAACCGGTGCTGCTCGTCGACGACGACGAGCCCCAGGTCGGCGAAGGTGGTCTTCTCCCCCAGCAGCGCATGGGTGCCGACGACGATGAGCGACTGCCCCGATGCGACGCGGAGAGCAGCCTTCCGGCGAGCCGCGGCCGGCAGCTGCCCGGTCAGGAGCGTGGGCATCACCAGCGGGGCGAGCTCCGGCCCGAGCATCTTCGAGATCGAGCGCAGATGCTGACCGGCGAGGACCTCGGTCGGCGCGATGAGCGCCGCCTGACCGCCCGACTCGGCGACCTGCAGCATCGCGCGGAGCGCCACCAGAGTCTTTCCCGAGCCGACCTCTCCCTGCACCAGACGGTTCATCGGCCAGGAACCGATGAGATCGCGGGCCACCTGGTCCCCGACCGTCTGCTGGTCGGGGGTGAGCTCATAGGGCAGGCTCGCGTCGAATCGCTCGAGCAGACCGCCGGGCTTCGCGGGACGAGCGGTGGCCGACAGCGCACGCACCGCATCGCGCTGCTGCAGCAGCGCCGTCTGCAGCGTCAGCGCCTCATGCATCCGCAGCGTGCGGACAGCGGGATCGATGTCGTTGCGCGTGCGGGGCCGATGGATGAGTTCGAGCGCTTCCTGGGCGGTGAGGAGCTCTTCGCCGGTACGCACGGCTTCCGGCAGGGGGTCGGGGACCGCGGCGAGATCGTCGAGCACGCGGCCGACGAACTTCGCGATCTGCCAGGTCTGGAGGGTCGAGGTCGCCGGATAGATCGGAATCAGAACAGCGGCGCGAGCGTCGGCACGACGGCGTGCAGCATCCTCGTCGTCGAAGAGCTCGTACTCGGGGTGGGCGAACTGCGTCACCTCGTTGAACATGCCGACCTTGCCGGAGAAGACGCCGCGCCTCCCGACTGCGAGGTCTTTGGATCTCCACTCGGCCGCACCGAGGTTCTTGGCGAAGAACGTCAGCGACATACGGCCGATGCCGTCGCCGATCACGACGTCGACCATGGCTCCCTGGCGGTTGCGCATGCGGCGGAAGCTCGACGACAGCACCTCGGCCACGATCGTGACCGTCTCGCCGAGCGGCAGGTCGCGGATGGGCGTCAGCTCTCCCGGGTCGGCGTACCGCCGCGGATAGTGCGAGACCAGGTCGCCCACGGTCTTCATCGCGAACGCCCGGTTTAGCGTCTTCGCGGGGACGGCGCCGAGGGCGTCCTCCAGCGAGGAATCGAGCGTGAGCGGCATGTTCCGAGTCTAGGGAACCCGGCGGACACAGCGGACTCGTGACTGTCGTATCGTGAACGGGTGACGAGGATCATCGCCGGAAGCGCCCGCGGAGCACGACTGGAAGTACCCGGCGCGGGGACGCGTCCGACGAGCGACCGGGTGCGCGAGTCGCTGTTCGGCGCGCTGGAGTCGGCTGATGCGATCGCGGATGCGCGGGTGCTGGATCTGTACGCCGGGTCCGGTGCGCTCGGCCTCGAGGCCCTCAGTCGCGGTGCCGCCGGCGTCGACCTCGTGGAGCGGGGGCGTCAGGCGGCCGGCATCATCCGTCGCAACGCCGCGACGGTGGCGAAGGCGGGCGGCCTCGCGAACGCCCGCGTCCACGAGTCAGCGGTGCATGCGTTCCTGCTGCGCGCCGCCGGCTCCTACGATCTCGTGTTCAGCGATCCCCCCTACGACATCGATGACGCGGCGATGACGGCCGATCTGGTCGCGCTCGCCCCGTTGCTCTCGCCGTACGCGCTCGTCGTCGTCGAGCGTGCGCGTCGATCCACCCCGCCGGATTTCGCGGCTGCGGGCCTCGATCTGATCCGCGAGAAGAGCTACGGGGATACCGCGCTGTGGTGGGCGGAGCCGGCGGAACGTGAGGATGCTCCGGCCGACGCTGCTCAGCCGGAAACGGAGTCCCAGTCCCGATAGGGATCCCACCCCGAGACATCGACCGGACGGTCATCGCAGAGCAGATCTTCATCCCCTGGCGGACGCACCTCGCCGATGATGCGGAAGCCCGGGGGCAGCACGCCCTCCGGGAAGGTCGCGAGCAGCGCGTGATCCTCGCCGCCGGCGATGGCCCGCTCCGGATCGCCGCCCAGCGAGGCTCGGTTCAGAGCGATCGTGACACCGGATGCCGCGGCCATGCGCCGTGCGTCCAGCGCCAGTCCATCGGACACGTCCATCATGGCCGTCGCACCGGCGTACGCCGCCACCGGGCCGAGGCCGATCGGCGGCGATGGCCGCAGTTGTGCCGACAGCGCCGCGCTCTCCCCCGAAGCCAGCTTCGACGGGTCGACGGCCACGGGAACGCCGTCTTCACGAAAACGTCCGAACAGCACGGCCAATCCGTGAGCCGCGTGGCCCAGCTCGCCCGCGACGGCCACAGAGTCGCCGGGTCGCGCACCGCTGCGCGTCACGGCTGATCGTCCTTCGAGGTCACCGAGCGCCGTGACGGCGACCGTGAGCACGTCGGACACCGTGAGGTCGCCGCCGACGACAGCGCAGCCGGGCGCGAGCGCGGCGCAGGCCTCACGGAAGCCGTCGGCGAGCTGCTCGACGAAGGACAGGCGGAGATCGCGAGGGACGGCGAGGGCGACGAGCAGCGCCGTCGGCCGCGCCCCCATCGCCGCGACGTCGGCGAGGTTCACCGCTGCCGCTTTCCAGCCCAGGTCGTACCCGCTGGACCAGGCGAGTCGGAAGTCCGGCCCGTGGACGAGGGTGTCCGTGGTCGCGACGACCGTGCCCGACGGTGTCGCGATGACGGCGGCGTCGTCACCAGGACCGAGCACGGTGTGCGTGCCCGGAACGGTCCGGCTCAGGATGGCCTGCAGGATCCGCCCCTCGGAGATGTCGCCGAGGCGGGGGTCGTCGTCGTCGGGTCGGGAGGGCATGCTGTCAAAGGTAGCCTGGAAGCATGCTCCGTTCCCGTCGCCTCGCAGTCGTCGCAGGTGCGGTGACCCTGGCCGCGGCCCTCGCCGGCTGCTCCACGACCGTGCATCTCGAGCCCGCAGACGACGCCGACTCCCCCGGGTGCGCGGCCGTCTCCGTGCTGCTCCCCGAAACCGTCGGCGGATTCGATCGGGTGTGGACCGATGCGCAGGCCACCGGCGCCTGGGGCGACCCGACGATCGTGCTGCGCTGCGGCGTCGAGCCGCCGGCGCCGTCGGCTCTCGTGTGCACCACGCTCGGAGGCGTCGACTGGCTGGTGCTGGAGCAGGAGGAGGAGCGACAGCGCCTCGTCACCTACGGACGGGATCCGGCCGTCGAGGTGAACATCCGCCGCGGCGAGCAGATCGACTTCCAGGCGATCGTCGACAAGCTCTCCACCAGCATCCAGGCCGGTCTCGCCCCCGCCACGGCGCAGTGCACCGATCGGGTCGACTTCCCCGCGGAGTGAACGGTCCCACCTAGACTCGCGGCATGAACCGCACTGCAGCAGGCCGAGCGTCCGTCGTCGCAGCGATCATGGTGGGAGTGGGGGCGCTGCTGAGCGGACTGATCAACTTCCTGTTCCTTCTCGCGAACGTCGCGAGTCTGCCGCGGCTGCTGATCCTGCAGGACCCGATCGGGTTCGCCCTCCGACCTCGAGTGCAGCCGCTCGCCGTCGTGGCGATGCTCGTCGCCCTCGTGATCCTCGTCGGGCTCACCTGGCTCTTCGTCCGCATGATCATCCGGTCCGCGCTGCCCGGACACGGAGCCGCAGTCTTCTTCGGGACCTGGGGTGCGGTGATCATCGCGTCGTGGATCGCCGGTCTCGTGCGAGCGCCGTTGATGCTGACCGTGCTGCAGATCCCTCCGGAGCAGTCCGAGATCCTGATGACCCAGTTCTCGCAGATGAGCGTCGCCGGCGTTTCCTGGGGACTCATCTGGGGGTGGTTGACCGCGCTGGTGGTCACCCTCGTGCACCGGTCCTCCGCGGGCGATTCGCCGAATCCAGTAGGCGTGCCGGCTTACCCGACCACGCTGCCGGCACAGGCGTACCCGCCCGCACCCTCTGCCCCGCCTGCGGCAGGCTGAGATTTCAGCGGCGGAGCCCCGCCTCGACGAGCTCGGTGATCAGGTCGCCGTAGCTCAGCCCTGAGGCGACCCAGCACTTCGGGAACATCGAGATCGGGGTGAATCCGGGCATCGTGTTCAGCTCATTGACGATCAGGTCGCCCGACGGCGTCAGGAACATGTCGACACGGGCGAGGCCACGGCCGTCGACGGCTTCGAACGCGCGGATGCCGGCGTCCTGGATCGCCGCGACCTCCGCGTCGGTCAGTTCCGCAGGGCAGATGACCTCGACGCCGTCGCCGCCCAGGTACTTGCCCTCGAAGTCGTAGAAACCCCGCGACGTCAGCACGATCTCACCGGGGAGCGACGCGCGCACGCCGTCTGCCCCTTCGAGCACGGCGACCTCGATCTCACGGCCGACGACCGCGGTCTCGATCAGCGCCTTGTCGTCCTCGGCGAAGGCGACGGCCATCGCGGCATCCAACTCCTCGAGCGCGTCGACCCGGGAGACGCCGACACTCGAGCCTGCACGCGCGGGCTTCACGAACAACGGCAGGCCGAGCTCGGCGGCACGCGCACGCACGGGCGCAGCATCCCGATCCCACTCCCGGCGACGCACCGTCACCGAGGGCGCGACGACGATTCCTGCTGCCTCGAGGGCGACCTTCATGAAGTGCTTGTCCATGCAGAGGGCCGAATCGAGCACACCGCCGCCTGCGTACGGGACCTCGAGCGTGTCGAAGAAGCCCTGGATCGTTCCGTCCTCGCCGTGCGACCCGTGCAGGATCGGGAG
Organism: Microbacterium sp. PMB16; assembly: GCF_051294855.1. Taxonomy (GTDB): domain Bacteria; phylum Actinomycetota; class Actinomycetes; order Actinomycetales; family Microbacteriaceae; genus Microbacterium. The sequence continues at coordinate 3,147,190 of NZ_CP145908.1, read as the reverse complement.
CACGATGTCGACCTCACCGAAGTTCTCGGACTCACCGTCGGGGTGGAGCACGCGCAGCGTGCGGTCGCCGCCCGGCTCCGGCCACAGCACCCGGGAGCCGTTGTCGACGACCTCCGGGAGGTGCGCGGCATCGAGCGGGAACTTCGCCGGATCGTCGTCTTCGAGGACGAAGGCGCCCTCACGGGTGATCCCCACCGGGATCACGGCGTAGCGGTCGCGGTCAATCGCTCCCAGCACGCCCCCCGCCGTTGCGGAACTGATCGAATGCTCGCTGGAGCGCCCGCCGAAGAGCACCACCACCGTCTGCTTGTCCATGGCTGGTCCTCTCACCCTGGGGGGTGTCGTCGTCCGTCGTCAGGTGGGGTGCGATGTCACGGGGATCCATCTTCCCGTCGAGCACCATCTTCACCTGTTCGACGATGGGCATGTAGACCTCCGATTCGCGCGCCAGCTGCAGCACGGGAGCGACGGAGGCGAGGCCTTCCGCGGTCTGCTGCATCTGCTTCACGACGTCCTGGAAGCTGTAGCCCTGGCCGAGCAGACGCCCGGCCGTGTTGTTTCTGCTCAGGGGCGACTGGCACGTGGCGATCAGGTCGCCGAGGCCGGCGAGCCCCTGGAGGGTCTCCGGGTGTGCGCCGTTCGCGACGGCGAAGTCCGTCATCTCCACGAGGCCGCGCGTGATGATCGAGGCCTTCGTGTTCTCGCCGTAGCCGACACCGTCCACGATGCCGATCGCGACGGCGATGAGGTTCTTGAGCACGCCGCCGAACTCGGTGCCGATGACGTCGGTGTTGACGAAGGTCCGGAAGTAGCTGTTGCGCGCCGCCCTGGCGACGATCTCCGCCGTCTCCTGGCTGCGTGAGGAGATCACGGCGGCGGTCGGCTGCTCACGGGCGATCTCGAGTGCCAGGTTCGGTCCGGATGCGACCGCGATGCGGTCGGGGTCGCAGCGCAGCTCCTGCTGGATCACCTGGCTCATCCGCAGTCCGGTGCCGCGTTCGACGCCCTTCATGAGGCTGATGATCTTCGAGTCGCTGTCGGCCAGGAGTGGCCGGAGCGCCTTGAGATTCTCGCGCAACGATTGGCTCGGCACCGAGAGGTAGACCTGCTCCGCGCCCTCGAGAGACGTGGCCAGTTCATGCGTGGCCGCCATCGATCGCGGAAGATTGATTCCCGGCAGGTACCGCGAGTTGCGCTTGGCCTCGTCGATCTCGTGCGCGAGCTCGGCGCGGCGGGCCCACATCGTGACCTGCGCTCCTCCGTCGGCGAGGATCTTGCCGAACGTGGTGCCCCAACTGCCGGCGCCGATGACGGTCGCACGAGGACCGGTCGGGAGCGGCGTCTTCTTAGGAGTCAAGGCGACCCGTCTCCTTCTGGCCGTGAGTCGCGGGATTCCAGCGCTCGGCGGGCGCCTTCTCATCACGCAGCTGTTCGAGCAGCTCGGTGATCGCGTTCATCAGACGTGTGGTGGCCTCGTTCATGGCCGCCTGCTCGCCGGCGCGCCCGCGGAGGTCGGACACGTCGACAGGATCGCCGATGAGCACCCGGACCGTCTTGCGGAGCGGCCAGAGGCTGAGCCCCTTCTGGTAGCGGCCCATGATCGCCTGCGTCCCCCACTGCGCCATCGGGATCAGCGGGATGCCGTCGGCGAGGGCCAGGCGCACGGCACCGGACTTGCCGCGCATCGGCCACAGGTCCGGATCACGGGTGAGCGTGCCCTCGGGGTAGACGATGACGCCTCGACCGTGCTCGACGAGCTCCGCCGACTGCTTCATGGTCTGCTTCGCCGAAGACGCCGACGAGGTGCGGGCGACCGGGATCATCCCGGTGTGGCGCAGGAACCAGCCGAGCACCGGCACCTTGAACAGGCTCTCCTTCGCCATGAAGCGCGGCGCACGGCCGATACGCCAGACGGCCACGGCCACGATCAGCGGATCGAACTCCGAGTAGTGATTCGGCGCGAGGACGAAGGCGCCCTCCCGCGGAAGCTTCTCCGAACCGGTCACGCGGATCTTCGCGAGCAGTGAGATCACCGGCACGACCATCGCGGCGAGCGGCCAGAACACGCTCGGTCGCGACTTCTCCGGTGACCTGGCACCCATCGCGGTCACCGGATGACGTCGAAGTCAGCGCCGAGGGCGTCGAGCTTGGCCAGGAACTTCTCGTAGCCACGGCTGAGGATGTCGACTCCCGAGACCTTCGACTCGCCGGACGCGGTGAGCGCCGCGATGATGTGGCTGTAACCACCGCGGAGGTCGGGGACCACGATGTCGGCGCCATGCAGAGGCGTGGGGCCGGTGACGACGGCAGCCTGCTCGAGGTCACGGCGAGGGACGCGACGGGGTCCGTCCTGGAGGCCGCGCGGATGCACGACGATGTCGGCGCCCATCTTCACCAGGGCGTCGGTGAAGCCCAGCCGGTTCTCGTAGACGGTCTCGTGCACGACCGAGCGGCCGTGCGCCTGCGTGAGCGCGACGACGAGCGGCTGCTGCCAGTCGGTCATGAAGCCGGGGTGCACGTCGGTCTCGATGACGACCGGCTTGATCTCACCGTCGCGACGGAACAGGATGCCGTCTTCCTTGATGTCGAACCAGCCGCCCGCCTTGCGGAACACGTTGAGGAAGGTCAGCATCTCCTGCTGCTTCGCGCCGCCGACGAAGATCTCGCCGTCGGTCGCCAGCGCCGCGGAGGCCCAGGAGGCCGCCTCGTTGCGATCGAAGATCGACCGGTGGTCGTAGCCGCGGAGCTTCTCCACGCCTTCGATCACGATCACCCGGTTGGGCTCGTAGGAGATGATCGCGCCCATCTTCTGCAGGACGGCGATGAGGTCCATGATCTCGGGCTCGATGGCGGCGTTGCGGAGCTCGGTGGTTCCCTCGGCACGCACAGCCGTGAGCAGGACCTGCTCGGTGGCCCCGACGCTCGGGTACGGCAGGTGGATGTTCGCGCCGTGCAGCCGGTGTCCGCCCGTGGAGAGACGGATGCCGCTGGGCAGCTTCTCGACGATGGCGCCGAACTTGCGGAGCGCGTCGAGGTGGAAGTCGATGGGACGGTCGCCGATGCGGCATCCGCCGAGGTCGGGGATGAATGCCTGTCCGAGGCGGTGCAGCAGAGGACCGCAGAACAGGATCGGGATGCGCGATGCTCCGGCGTGTGCGTCGATCTCCTCGAAGTGCGCCGACTCGACGTCGCTCGGGTCGAAGACCAGCGCGCCCGGCTCGTCGCCGTCGGACACACGCACGCCATGCACCTCGAGCAGCGAGCGGACCACGGCCACATCGCTGATCGCGGGGACGTCGCGCAGGACGCTGACCGTCTCTCCGAGCAGTGAGGCCACCATCGCCTTGGTGGCGAGGTTCTTCGCACCCTTGACGTCGACGCGACCGCGAAGTGGACGACCTCCTCGAATGGCGAGGACGTCTCCGGTGAGAGCGGGGACTCCGTCCGGGAGAGCGTCGCGCACAGGTGTCGTCATTCGGGCCTCACTTCGTTACACGGATCTCGGGGGCGGGTTGCCCCTGGCTCCCCCGCCCTCGACGTATCACTGCACGGGGAGGGTTCTCGGCCGCCACGACTCGCGACGGGCCTCGAACTGCGCGATCTTGTCTTCGTTGCGCAGCGTGAGCCCGATGTCATCGAGCCCTTCAAGGAGCCGCCATCTAGTGTAATCGTCGATCCCGATGTCGGCCTGGACGTCGCCGATCGAGGCCATGCGCTCCTCGAGGTTCACGGTGATCTGCGCCCCGGGATTCCGCTCGATCTCAGCCCAGATCCGCTCGAGATCCGTCTCGGAGATGGTTGCCGCCAGCAGACCCTGCTTACCCGAGTTGCCGCGGAAGATGTCGGCGAATCGGGGGCTGAGCACGACCTTGAAGCCGAAGTCGCGCAGCGCCCAGACCGCGTGCTCGCGGCTGGAGCCGGTGCCGAAGTCGGGGCCGGCGACGAGCACGGATGCGCCCTGGTACCGGTCCTGGTTCAGCACGAAATCCGGATCCTGGCGCCACGCGTGGAACAGCGCATCCTCGAAGCCGGTCTTGGTCACGCGCTTCAGGAAGACCGCCGGGATGATCTGGTCGGTGTCGACGTTCGACCGCTTCAGCGGAGCCGCGATGCCGGTGTGGGTGTGGAACTTCTCCATGGTTCAGGCCTCCAGGTCGCTCGGGCTGGACAGGGTGCCGCGAATGGCGGTCGCCGCGGCGACGAGCGGCGAGACGAGGTGGGTGCGCCCGCCCTTCCCCTGACGTCCCTCGAAGTTGCGGTTCGAGGTCGAGGCGCAGCGCTCGCCCGGGGCGAGCTGGTCGGGATTCATGCCGAGGCACATCGAGCAGCCGGCGAAACGCCATTCCGCGCCGAAGTCCTTGATGATCAGGTCCAAGCCCTCGGCCTCGGCCTCGAGCCGCACCCGCGCCGACCCGGGGACGACCATCACCCGGACGCCGTCGGCCTTCTTCTTGCCCTCGATGATCGAGGCGAACGCGCGGAGGTCTTCGATACGGCTGTTGGTGCACGAACCCATGAACACGGCGTCGACCGGCACCTGCTTGAGCGGGGTGCCCGGAGTCAGGTCCATGTACTCGAGAGCGCGCTCGGCGGCAGCGCGCTCATTCGGGTCGGTGATCTCGGCCGGGTTCGGGACGGATGCCGACAGCGAGCTCCCCTGCCCGGGGTTCGTCCCCCAGGTCACGAACGGCTCGAGCTGGTCGGCGTCGATGAAGACCTCCGCGTCGAACTCGGCGCCGTCGTCGGTGGGGAGCGTGCGCCAGTAGGCGACCGCGTCGTCCCAGTCCTGCCCCTGCGGCGCGTGCGGCTTGTCCTTCACGTACGCGAACGTGGTCTCGTCAGGCGCGACCATGCCGGCGCGGGCGCCCGCCTCGATCGACATGTTGCAGATCGTCATCCGGCCCTCCATGGAGAGCGCGCGGATCGCGCTACCGCGGAACTCCAGGACGTAGCCCTGCCCTCCGCCGGTGCCGATCTTGGCGATGACCGCCAGGATGATGTCCTTCGCCGTGACGCCGGAGCGCAGCGTGCCGTCGACCGTGATCGCCATGGTCTTGAACGGCTTCAACGGGAGGGTCTGCGTCGCCATGACGTGCTCGACCTCGCTGGTGCCGATGCCGAAGGCCATGGCGCCGAACGCTCCGTGGGTCGAGGTGTGCGAGTCACCGCACACCACGGTGATGCCGGGCATCGTGAGGCCCAGCTGCGGCCCGACCACGTGCACGATGCCCTGCTCCGCATCGCCGAGGGAGTGCAGTCGCACGCCGTACTCAGCGGCATTGCGGCGGAGGGTCTCGATCTGGGTGCGACTGGTCAGGTCGGCGATCGGCTTGTCGATCTCCCACGTCGGAGTGTTGTGATCCTCGGTCGCGATGGTGAGATCCAACCGGCGCAGCGGTCGTCCCTCGCTCCGCAGGCCGTCGAAGGCTTGCGGGCTGGTGACCTCGTGCACCAGGTGCAGGTCGATGTAGATGAGATCCGGTTCGCCGTTCTCGCCCTTGACGACGAGATGGTCGTCCCAGACCTTCTCGGCGAGGGTCCTGCGGCGTGCGGAATCGGCACCGGGTGCGGGGGTGTTCATGGCTTTTCTCCTGAAGCTGGCGGTTCGGCCCACGATGGACTCCGCGACGAGGAGGGGCTCAGAACGAGTTCTCGTCGCGGCCGCTAAGAAGAAGGAGCACGGTCCGCATGACGTCAGATTACCACCGCTCGGGCGTGGTCCGACCCGCCGTGACACTCTGTTGATCACCCGAATGACCGAGAGGCACCGCATGACCGTCGACACCGCCCGCTTCGCCACCCGTGCGGTGCACGCCGCAAGGAGCCGCGAGACGGCGGCGCCGCGCGCCACGCCGATCTACCTCACGGCCGGGTTCGAGTTCGACGACTTCGACCACGCTGCCGACCATTTCGGCACCGGCACGGGCTTCGGGTACACGCGCACCGGCAACCCCACCGTGCATGCGGCGGAGCGCCAGCTCGCCGCACTCGAATCCGGTGCCGACGCCGTGCTCGTCGCGAGCGGACAGGCGGCCGTCGTCACGGCGCTGCTCACGGTCGCGGGCGCCGGAGACCACATCGTCTCGTCGACGCACATCTACGAGGGCACCAGGGGTCTGCTCCTCGACAACCTGGCTCGCCTCGACATCGAGACGACGTTCATCGACGACATCGCCGATCCGGAAGCCTGGCGCGCCGCGATCCGCCCGAACACTCGCGCCCTCTTCGCGGAGTCGCTGGCCAATGCCCGCAACGACGTCCTCGACGTCGCGGCGATCAGCGCCGTCGCCGACGAGGCGGCGATCCCCCTGATCGTCGACAACACGCTGGCGACCCCCTTCCTTCTGCGCCCTATCGAGCACGGAGCCGCGATCGTCGTGCACTCGGCGTCGAAGTTCCTCGCCGGTCACGGCTCCGTTCTCGGCGGGGTGATCGTCGACGATGGCCGGTTCGACGCCGAGCGGGCAGGACACAACGCCCCGCACCTCGTGCTGCCCGGCCGCGGCGGTGTGCCGAGCGTGGTCGCCCGCCACGGCGGACGCGCGCGGATCGCCTACGCCCGGGAGTCGGTGGCGCCGCGCTTCGGTGCGTCGCCGTCGCCGCTGAACGCCTTCCTCATCGGGCAGGGCGCGGAGACCCTCGGGCTGCGCGTCGAACGCCAATCCCGCAACGCGCTCGAGGTGGCCCGCTGGCTGCAGACCCACGAGGCCGTGGAGAGCGTCGACTACGTCGGGCTGCCGTCGCATCCCGATCACGACACCGCCGTCCGCTACCTGGAGGGCGGCTTCGGCTCGATCTTCACGTTCACCCTGCGAGGTGGCCTTCCGGCGGCTCGTCAGTTCGTGGAGCAGGTGCAGGTGTTCACGCACATGACCCACATCGGCGACGTGCGCTCCCTCGTGCTGCATCCGGGCACCACCAGTCACGCGCAGCGCACAGAGGAGGAGCGCGAACTGCTCGGGGTTCGACCCGGCACTCTGCGGCTCTCGATCGGCATCGAGGACATCGAAGATCTGATCTCCGATCTCGCCCGGGTCTTGCAGGGGGCGCGCGAGGCCGTGGCATGAGTCGGCCGCAGCACTTCGGCTGGTTCCTTGCCCGAGGGTTCGGTCCGCAAGGCTGGGGCTACCCCTCCCTTGATTGGGACTACGACTGGACGCGCCCCGAGATCTATCAGGAGGCCGCCCGCACCCTCGAGCAGGCGGGCTTCGATCTCGTCATCATCGAGGATGCGCCGTCGATGGGCTCGCCGGAGACTCTCGACATCCGCGTGCGGCACGCGTTCGGCGGCCCGAAGCACGATCCCCTGCTGCTCGCGCCCTATCTCTTCCAGGCGACGAAGCACCTCGGGGTCGTGCCGACCGTGAACCCCGCCGCCTCGCTCCCCTACACGTCGGCGCGTCAGTTCTCGACGCTCCAGCACCTCAGCGGTCACCGACTCGGGTTGAACGTCGTCACCGACACCGGAAGCGCGCGCCATTTCTCGGATGCCGCACAGCTCGGCCACGACGAGGCTTACGACCGCGCGGAGGAGTGGCTCGACGGCATCCGTGCGCTCTGGCGCAGCTGGGACGACGGCGCGCTGGTCGCCGACCGCGCGACGGAGGTGTTCGCGGACGGCTCGAAGATGCAGCGGATCCAGCACCGCGGCCGGCGCTACGCCTTCGACGGCCCTCTGAACGCCCTCCCGTTCACCGAGGGCGAGCCGTCGATCGTGTCCCCCGGAGGCTCCGGACGCGGGCTGGGCTTCGCGGGAGCGAATTCCGACGTGCAGCTCGCGCTCGCCCCTCTCCACGAGGCCTCGGTGCGCGCGTACCGGTCGAAGATCCATGACGCGGCAGTGGCGGCCGGGCGCCGCCCCGAAGACATCAAGATCCTCTTCGCGATCCAGCCGGTGATCACGTCTTCCGCCGAGGAGGCCGACCGCATCGTCGCCGCATCCGCGCACCCCGACGACGCCGCCCTGGTGCAGATCGCACGCAAGCAGTCGAGCGACCTCGAGACGGACCTCACTTCACTCGACCTCGACAAACCCCTCGACCTCTCGATCTTCGGGGCGCACGTCTCGCGCGGCAGCATCCAGCGGCTGATCGGCGACCGAGGCGAAGACGCGCCGCTGCGCGCGCACCTCACGGCGCTCGTCAGAGCGGGACGCTTCTCCGACCGTTCCGGGTTCGTCGGCACCGCCGAAGAGTTCGCCGATGTGATCGAAGAGCTCGGCGAGTGGGGCAACGACGGCGTACTGCTGTGGGGCGATTTCCACCCGGTGACTCTGCACCGCACGCTCGACGAGCTCGTGCCGGTGCTGCGTCGACGCGGCATCCTCCGACGCGAATACGTCGACGGCGGACTGCAGGCCAATCTGCGCGCGTTCTGACCGGACATCAAGCGAGCGGCGCTACCAGCCCAGCGAGCCCGGGATGCCCTTGAACGGCCCTACGACGGCCGACGTGACCCACCCGCCGTAGAAGCCACCCGGCTGCGCGGTGACGACCTCGTCTCCGACGGTGCACTCGTCCATCGGCCCCGCGTACACGGCGACTCGGCCGGCCAGCGATTCGAACCCCGGTTCCGGATGGGGGTAGTTCCATGCGGCGCCCTCACGCACGACCCCTCCACCTCGCACGTCGAAGTAGCGCGCGGCGCCCTTGAACTCGCAGAACGACGAGCCGGGGGCATCCGCGAGCGCCCCCGGCACGAAGTCGGCGATCGGCAGGTAGTACACGGGAGGGTGGCTCGTCTCGAGAACCCGCACCGCGTCCCGCGTGTCGGCGATCAACTCGCCACCGAGCCGGATCGCGACCCGCTCCGCGACCCGTTCCACCCGTGGCGGGCGCGGATAGTCCCACACGGATTCCTGACCGGGGGCGGGGGTGACGGGGCGGGGTCGGCGCATCTGGCAACTTTACGTCGCCAGACAGCTACGCCGACCCCGACCTCACTCCGTGATCGCGGCCTTCTTCTCCGCGCGCTTCTCGCGTCCGGAGGCGATGAGGCTGGCCACGGTCGCGATCGTCATCGACGCGATGATCACGCCGAGCGACACCATGTTGTCGATGTCGGGCACCCATTCGACGTGCTGGCCGCCGTTGATGAAGGGCAGCTCGTTCACGTGCAGCGCGTGCAGGATGAGCTTGATGCCGATGAATCCGAGGATCACCGCGATGCCGTAGTGCAGGTACCGGAGGCGGTCGAGCAGATCGCCGAGCAGGAAGTAGAGCTGGCGGAGTCCCATCAGCGCGAAGATGTTCGCCGCGAAGACGAGGAAGCCGTTCGTGGTGATCTCGAAGATCGCGGGGATCGAGTCGATCGCGAAGATCAGGTCGGTCACGCCGATCGTGATGAGCACGATGACCATCGGAGTGAACATCCGCTTGCCGTCGACCGTGGTGCGCATCTTCGAGCCGTCGTAGTGGTCGCTGATGTCGATGCGCCGGCGCAGCAGGCGCACGACGAAGTTCTCGCGCTGCACCTCGCCGTCGTGATCGCCGTCCGGCATCGCCTGGCGGATCGCGGTCCAGATCAGGAAAGCGCCGAAGATGTAGAAGATCGGCGAGAAGTTCTCGACGATGGCGACACCGACGAGGATGAACGCGCCGCGCAGTACCAGGGCGATGATGATGCCGATCATGAGCACCTGCTGCTGCAGTCGTCGCGGGACCGCGAACTGCGCCATGATCAGCACGAAGACGAAGAGGTTGTCGATCGAGAGGCTGTACTCGAGCGCCCACCCGGTGATGAAGTCTCCCGCGTTCTTCCAGCCGCCCACGTTGCCGAGAAGCACCGCGAAGAGCAGGGCGAGCGCGACGTAGAACACCACCCAGAGCGTGGACTCCTTCGTGGAGGGGATGTGCGGGCGCAGTTTGATGAGCAGGAGGTCGGCGATCAGGATGACCGTGAGCACGACCATCGACGTGATCTCGAACCAGAGTGGGATTTCCAAGGGCGCACTGCACCTTTCGGGAGGGTCGGGAAGAAGCCGAAAGTCTCTCCCCCGCACAGGATGTGCGTCGCGCGCCCGGAGCAGCTATGCCGATGCTCGTGATGACGTTACGCGCGGATCCGGGATACTCCCTCTCGCGGGTGCAATGCTACCGGAGCAACAGTGCGGCGGAGAACGACATTGCATGGTGAAATGGTCGACGTGACCTCGACCTCGCACCCAGACCACACCGACCACGGCATCGCTCCCCTGGAGGCGCGCCCTCAGAACTCCTGGGCACGTGCCATCGGCTCCCTGATCTTCGTCAGCCGGTGGCTGCAGGCGCCGCTCTATCTCGGCCTGATCGTGGCGCAACTGGTCTACGTCGTGGTCTTCATGGTCGAGCTGTGGCATCTCATCGCCGAAGACGTGTTCGGCGATATCACCCACATCGAAGAGGCCACGATCATGCTGACGGTCCTCGGACTGATCGATGTCGTGATGATCGCGAACCTCCTGATCATGGTCATCATCGGCGGCTATGAGACCTTCGTGTCGCGGATCAACGTCGACGGCCACCCGGATCAGCCGGAGTGGCTGTCACATGTGAATGCGAACGTGCTCAAGGTGAAGCTCGCGATGGCGATCATCGGCATCTCGTCGATCCACCTCCTCAAGACCTTCATCGAGGTCGGCGGCATGACCGAGACGGCGATCAACACCGAGGACGGCGAGAAGTACACCCCCACCGGTGTCCTCTGGCAGGTCGTCATCCACATGGTGTTCATCGTCTCGGCCGTGGCCCTCGCCTGGATCGACAAGATGTCGCAGAGCACTGCGAAGGCCGCGCACGCCGCGGCGCAGACCAGCGCGCACTGAATCTGAGACGATGGGGCATCCGTCGACACTTTCCCAGTGAGAGACACCGAACGGAATCAGGATGCCCGTGCAGACGAGTGATCAGAAGTGGGCGGCCCAGGCCGCGGCCGGCGACGAGAGCGCCTTCCGCGAGCTGTACCGCGCACACGTGCGACCGGTCTACTGGATCGCCCAGGGCATTCTCGCGTCGCCCGCCGACGCCGAGGATGTGACGCAGGAGACCTTCGTGGTCGCCTGGCGGAAGCTCCCGAAACTGGAGCTCCAGGGGGAATCGATCCTGCCGTGGCTGGCGACGATCTGCCGCTTCCAGGCGGCGAATCGGCTTCGTCAGCGTCGGCGTGACCAGGCGCACACCGCCGAAGCCATCGACGAGAATCTGCCGGACACGGTCAGCGTCGAGGAGCAGGTCATCACGGCGGCTCTGGCCGCCAGGATCGCCGCCGAAGTGGGGACTCTGAGTGATCTCGACCGCGAGATCTTCCGCCTCTGCGCTGCCGAGGGGTACGCCTATCAGGCGGCCGCCGAGGAGCTGGGCGTGAGCCATGCCGTCGTCCGGAACCGTCTCTCCCGAGTGCGCACCCAATTGCGTGGCGCCGTCAAGGAAGCGAGAGACGCATGAACGACCAGACCACCCGCGAGGAGCTTCCCGAGCTGTCCGCGGAGACGATCGCCCGTATGGAGGACTCGGTCTTCGCCGAGATCGCCGCGGAACGCGCACCCGTGCGGACGTCCGCCGTCCGCGCCCGCAACAGACGTCGACGCTGGCTCACCGGCGCCGGTGTCGCCGCCGCGTTCGCGGTAGGCGTGCTGGTGACTCCCCCGATTCTCGGAGCCGTGGGCGCCGGTGCCGGCAGCATGACCACGGCCGAGGGCGGAGACATGTCGGGCGGTTCGGTCCCCGAATCCGCCGGCGGTTCGCCGGACAAGAGCGCAGACGTCTCCTCCGACGCCGCACCAGAGGAGATGTCAGATTCTTCGGCGCTCGCGGGTTCGGATGCCGTCGACAGCGACCGCGAGATCATCGCCACAGCCAACGCGACGCTGCAGGTGAAGAACATCCAGGATGCGGCGGCAGCAATCGCGGCGCTGGCCGAGAAGCGCGGCGGATACGTGGAGACGACGGAGATCGGCAAGGCGGTCGCCGTCGACGACGACATGGTCTCGGAGCCGGCTCGACCCGATTCCGGGTACGGCTGGATCAGCATCCGGGTGCCGTCCGCCGATCTGTCGGATGTGATCGATGAGCTGGCCGAGTCCGGCGAGGTGCTGTCTTCGTCGATCTCGAAGCAGGACGTGACGTCGGTCGCGATCGATCTGCGAGCACGCGTCGATGCGACGAAGACGTCGGTGGAACGTCTCACCGAGCTGCTGGCCCAGTCGGGCACCGTGTCCGAGCTCATCGAGGCCGAGGTCGCCCTGACCGATCGGCAGGCTCAGCTGGAGTCCTACGAGCAGCAGCTCGCCTCGATCGAGGATCAGGTCGCGATGTCGACGCTCCAGGTGGAGCTGACGCGCAGCGCGACGCCGACCACAGCCGACCCCGCAGGATTCGGAGACGGTCTGCTGGCCGGATGGAACGGCCTCGTGGTCTCGCTGAACGCCCTCGTCATCGCTGCCGGCTTCATCCTCCCCTGGCTCGCGATCGCCGGGGTCGCTTTCCTCATCGTCTGGCTGATCCGCCGGGCGCGCCGCAACCGCCGATCGGAGACCCCCGCCACCGCACCTGCGGAGACGGACGCGGACTGACGACGGTCCTCAGAGCCGCTCCGGACCCCAGCCGGAGCGGCTCTTCCGTTGATTTTCCGGGGTATACAAGAAGTCTTGTGAGATTGCGGGCACGGTCGTAGCGTTCATTCCGTGGAAGACATCTCCGTGATCACCGCCGTGCATCATCCGCTGCGCCGCCGCATCTTCGACTACCTGCTCCTGTACGGGACATCGCAGGTGACGGCGATCGCGCGCGCGCTGGACAGTCAGGTGGGCAGCATCAGCCACCATCTGCGGATGCTCGAGCGCGCCGGTGTGGTCGAGCGCGCAGAAGACCCGACCGGCGACCGGCGCACGAGCTGGTGGAATCTGGTCCGCCGCGGGATGTCGTGGTCGACGGACGACTACGAGGATTCGCCCGCCGATGCACTGCTGGCCCGCGAGGCGGAGCGTCAAGGCATCAGGATGCAGATCGAGAGACTGCAGCGATGGCGGCGGCGGCGTGACGAACCGATCTTCGGCGAATATGACGCTTTCAACACGGAGCGGACGGCGTGGGCGTCTCCCGACGAGATCCGCGACCTGTCCGAGCGACTGCGCCGCACTCTGAGCGAGTGGCAGGAATCGATCGATCTCGAAGACGGCCAGTCCCGCGTGCCGGTCTTCTTCTTCTCGCACGCCTTCCCGACGGAGCCGTGATGACCGTCGTCGAACCCCTCCAGCTGAGCGAACCGCCGGCGTTCTCCCGAGACCGTCGCGTGCAGGCGTGGATCGGCGTGAAGGCGCTGTCGGACGCCGGCGATGCGCTCTGGACGATCGCGCTGGCGTGGACGGCAGTGCAGATCGCGTCACCAGCGGTCGCCGGCCTGATCGTCGCCGCCGGCACAGTCCCGCGCGCCATCGTGCTGCTGTTCGGCGGAGTGCTCGCCGACCGGGCGAACGCGCGCCGGGTGATGCTGCTGTTCAACGTGCTCCGCGTCGGGGTGCTCGTCGCGGTGGCGCTGTGGGTGCTGGCCACACCGCCGACCGTCGCGGTGCTGCTGTTCGCGGCGATCGCATTCGGGGTGTGCGACGCGTTCTACGAGCCGTCGGCCGGAACCATCGCCCGTCAGCTGGTGCGACCCACCGATCTGCCCTCGTACAGCGCGGTCGCGCAGACCGCGTCCCGGCTCGGCACCATGGGTGGTGCCGCCGTCGGCGGTGTGGTCGTCGCACATGTCGGACTCAGCGGCAGCGCCACAGTGAACGCCCTGACCTTCACCGTGGTCGTCGCCTTCATCGCGATCTGGCTGCGACCGCGCTTCGCGCTCCCCCGGGCCGAAAAGGAGTCGGCGCTGCGCGGTATCGCCCGCGGTTTCGCTCATCTCAAGGACGCCCCCACGACGCGCACTCTGGTCATCGCGCTGTCCGGACTCAATCTCGCCGTCGGTCCCGCCGTCGGCATCGGACTGGCTCTGCGTGCGCTCGACGAGGGGTGGGGCGCGCCCGCGGTCGGACTCTTCGAGGCGCTCCTCGGCCTCGGAGCGGCTCTGGGCGCGATTTCGGTCGCCCGCTGGCGGCCCCGACGCGAGGCCTACGCGGGCTTCTGGGCGCTGGTGGTGCAGGGCGCCGCGATCGTCGCGCTCGGCTTCGGCCCCCTGTGGACCGTCGCTGCGGCGGCATTCGTGATCGGCGCGACAGCGGGCTATGCGTCCGTGCTGCTGAGCTCCACGTTCGCGGCGACGGTGGACACCGCGTACCTCGGCCGGATGGGCGCGATCACCCGACTCGGCGACGACTGCCTGATGCCGGTCGCGATGGCCGCGTTCGGGGCCCTGGCGTCGGCGACCGTGCTGTGGGTGCCGTTCGCGCTGTACGGCGGAGCGATGGCGGCGCTGATGATCCTCCCGCTCAGCAACCGCACGTTCCGCGAACTGTCTCTGCGCCCTGCGTCCTGACCAGCGCCACGGCGCGACGCCGCTAGAGTCTTCGGCATGAGCAGTGCCGCCCTCGATCCGACTCCGCGCACGGTACCGGCCGGGCGGGACCTCACTCTCGACCTCGCCCGTGTCGCCTGCGTCGTGCTGGTCGTCTTCGTGCACATCCTCTTCACCGGCGTCGGCCGCGCCCCGGATGGCTCGCTGCTGATCGAGAAGACCGTCGAGGCACAGCCCTGGTTCGCCGGCGCCTCCTGGATCGCCAACATCATGCCGCTGTTCTTCGTGGTGGGCGGATACGCGGCACGAGCCGGCTGGAGATCGGCGGTCGCCCGTGGTGAGACGGCTGATGCCTACGTGCGGGTACGGCTCGCGCGCCTCGCCCGGCCGGCGCTGCCGCTCTTCCTGTTTTTCACGATCGCGCTCGGAGCGACGCGGATGCTGGGCATCGATCCCGGGCTCGTCGACACGATCGCGATCGGCGTCGGTTCACCGCTGTGGTTCCTCGCGGCGTACATGATCGCGCAGGCACTGGCCCCGACGATGATGCGCGTGCACGAGAAGCACGGAGCGTGGGTGCTCCTGGTGCTGCTCGGCGCAGCACTCGCAGTCGACGCATTCCGTTTCCTGTTCGTGGGCGGCGTTCTCGGCATCGAGCCGGTCCCGCCGGGCGGGTACGGGCTCGGTCAAGAACTGTTCGGCATCCCCAACATCGTGTTCGTGTGGCTCTTCGCACAGCAGGTGGGCTTCTTCGTCTACGACGACTGGTTCGCGCAGCGCTCCTGGTGGCAGCTCGTGCTGCTGATCGCCGGCGGCTACGTCGCTCTCTGGGGCCTGGTGTCGCTCGGCGGCTACACGCAGAGCATGCTCGGCAACCAGTGGCCGCCGACGGCCACGATGGCGGTGCTCGCGGTCATCCAGGCGGCAGGGCTGACGCTGCTGCACGGCCCTCTGACGGCGCTGATGCGTACCCGCGCGGCACAGGGTGTCGTGTTCCTCATCGGTTCCCGCCTGATGACGATCTACCTGTGGCATCTGCCGATGATCATGGTGCTCGTCGGCATCGAGCTGCTCCTGCCTCTGCCCCTGCCCGCCCCGGGAAGTGCAGTGTGGTGGTGGACGCGGCCGGTTTTCCTCATCGTCGTCCTCGCCGCGGTCTGGCTGCTCTCGCTCTGGCTGGTGCGGTTCGAGAAGGTCCCGACCCCCGGCATCCCTCGTCTTCCGTCCCGAGCGACGACGGTCGGAGCAGTGCTTCTGTTCGTCGCACCGATCATCGCGATCACCGCCTACGGGCTCGACTTTCCGCTCGCAGGCATTGCGGCGATCTGTGCGGGCGCGGCACTCTGGTCGACCCGCAGCACTGCAGCCTGAGCAGTCGTCCGGAAACGACGAAAACCCCCGGCGAACCGGGGGTTTTCGGGTGTTGTGACCCCAGCGGGATTCGAACCCGCGTTACCGCCGTGAGAGGGCAGCGTACTAGGCCGCTATACGATGGGGCCGTCTGGCGGAACGTTTCCGTGCCGCGACAACCGTTCAAGTATGCCATGACGATTCTCACTCCGCAAAATCGAGCCGACCCCTGCGCGGCTCCCGGGCGTGGCGCACGCATGATGTGTTTGCCGTGCGGGCCGCGAAGGAGTTGACTCGTCTCATGCGCGTCACGAAGTTCGAACATGCCACCCTCCGCATCGACCAGAACGATGAGACCCTGCTGATCGACCCGGGGGCGTTCACGACCCCGCTCGCCGACCTCAGCAAGCTCGTCGCCGTGGTGATCACGCACGAGCATCCGGACCACTGGACCTCCGAGCATCTCGACCGCATCCTCCGCGATGCGCCGGGCACGCCGATCTACGCCCCAGCCGGTGTGGCGAAAGCCGCTGAGGGGTACGAGATCACCGTGGTCGCTCCCGGGGATGCGATCGAGGTCGGCGGCTTCACGCTGCGCTTCTTCGGCGGCACCCACGAGGTCATCCATGCGTCCATGCCGACCGTCGACAACCTCGGCGTCCTGATCGACGACGAGCTGTACTACCCGGGCGACTCCTACGCCGTCCCCGAGGGGATCGAGGTCGACACGCTCGCCGCACCGCTCGGTGCCCCGTGGCTGAAGATCGGCGAGGCGATGGACTACGTGCTCGCTGTGAAGCCACGTCGAGCGTTCGGAACCCACGACATGACGCTGTCGGTGATCGGCAAGAACATGCACCGCCAGCGACTTCAGTGGGCGACCGAGCAGGGCGGCGGCGAGTTCTTCGTCTTGGAGCCGGGCGACGCCCTCGACCTCTGACGATGAGCGCCGAACGCCTGCTGCCGTCGCCTACGACGCGGCTGCGGTTCCGTGAGATGACCCCCGGCGATCTGGACGCGGTGGCGGCGATGCTGGGCGACCCGGACGTCATGGCGTATTACCCGGCGCCGAGATCACGCGCCGAGAGCGCCGAGTGGATCGAGCGGATGCAGGAGCGCTACGACCGCTTCGGACACGGCCTCTGGATCATCGAGACGCACGACGGCACCTTCGTCGGCGATTGCGGCATCACCTGGCAGTCGGTCAACGAGGTCCCGGTTCTCGAGGTCGGATATCACGTCATCGGCGAGATGCAGCGGCAGGGCTACGCGACCGAGGCCGCGCGAGCCTGCGTCGACCTCGTGGTGCAGAGGTTCGCGCCCACCTTGCTCACCGCGATCATCCACCCCGAGAATGCCGCTTCCCGCGGGGTCGCCGAGAACCTGGGCATGACCCACATCGACGACGACCGCGCACACCCGTGGATCGTGCGCACCGTCATGGGGATGCAGGTCTCCCCCGCCTAGTGGTTGGCCGCCCGCACGCGCAGCTCGCGCGCGAGGTGATCACGCTGCTCGATGATCAGGCGCCGCAGTGCCGCCGGAGCGGACGCGTGGGCCGCGAGCCACTCATCGACGAGCTGCAGCGAATCGGTCGAAGGGAACAGCCCGACGACGAGACGCTGCGCGAGCTCGATGCTGCGCGCACCCCAGACGTCCTCGATCCGCGCGAAGTACTCGGCGTCGAAGCCCGCGATCAGGTCGCGTCGCCCGCCCGCCCGGAACCCGCTGATCTCGGCGTCCAGGTGATCGTTGCTCAGGGAGTGGTCGCCCCACGCAGCGTCCCACGCGGCGCGGCGCACCGCGGCATCCGGTCGCGAGGCGAGTGCGCGGCGTGCCGCGGTACGGCCGCTCCCGGTGTCGTCGTGCTGCTGCTCGGTCGCGACGTCGTCGGCGTCGGCATGACCGGTCGCGACGAGTGCGGTGAGAAGCTGCCAGCGCAGATCGGGGTCGACGATGAGGCCGTCGGGCACCTGGCCGTCGAGCAATGCGCGCACCTCGTCGTGGCGCACGTCGTCATAGGCGGATGCGGTGGCCACAGCTCGCGCCCAGGAGAGCTGCGAGTCACTGCCCGCATCGGCATCCTGCAGCGCGCTCCACGCCGCCTTCGTCCACTCCCGCTGCTGCGCGGCACGACGCGCGTCATCGATGAAATGACCCAACGCGTAGGCCGCATTCGGCAGCACGCTGGCGAGCAGACCGATGTTCGATTCCGCAGGAGCGTGCGAGCGCACGATCGAGAGGTAGCGCGTCGCGTCGAGTTCGCCGTCGCGCGTGGCGTTCCACAGAGCGGACCAGACCAGTGCCCTGGCGAGCGGATCATCGATCGCGGAGAGCGACTCCTCGACCGTCTGCGACGATCGCTCGTCGAGGCGCGCCTTCGCATACGTGAGGTCGTCGTCGTTCAGGAGGATGAGGTCCGCATCGGCTCCCTCCAGCTCGGTCCGCTCCTCCACGACGTCGAGCTCTGACTGCTCGCGGCGCACGATCCGGCCGTCGACGCGGTCGTACAGGCCGATCCGCAGCCGATGAGGGCGCGGGTCGCTCTGCACCAGGAAGCGTCGACCATCGGCATCCGTCTCGAGCCACAGCACGGACATGCCCGATGTCTGCAGCCAGGCCGCGGACCAGTCGGTCATGTCTCGCCCGGAGACGGCGCTCAGCTGCACGAGGAAGTCGTCGAGCGTCGTGTTGCCGAACGCGTTCGCAGCGAAGTAACGGCGCGCACCCTCGAAGAAGGCATCATCGCCCACGAAGGCGACGAGCTGCTTCAGCACGGCTGCGCCCTTGGCATAGGTGATCCCGTCGAAGTTCAGCTTCGCGGCCTCGAGGTCGACGATGTCGGCGACGATCGGGTGCGTCGTCGGCAGCTGGTCCTGCTGATAGGCCCATGACTTGCGCTTCGCGGCGAACGTGACCCAGGCATCGTGGAACCTCGTGGCCACGGCGGAGGCATGCGAGCCCATGTAGTCCGCGAACGACTCCTTGAGCCAGAGGTCGTCCCACCATTTCATCGTGACCAGGTCGCCGAACCACATGTGGGCCATCTCGTGCAGGATCGTGTTCGCCCGGCCGGCGCGCTGCGCCTCGGTGGCGGCTCCCCGCGAGATGTAGGCCTCCGTGAACGTGACGAGGCCCGGATTCTCCATGGCGCCGAGGTTGTACTCGGGCACGAAGATCTGGTCGTACTTGCCCCATGGATACGGATAGGCGAACGCGTCCGTGAAGAAGTCGAGACCCTGTCGCGTGACCTCGAGGATCTCGTCGGATTCGAGGTGCTGGGCCAGCGAACGGCGCGCGAAGACACCCAGTGCGATGCGCTGATCGTCTCGCTGCCATTCCCCGCTCACCCGCACGTACGGACCCGCGGCCACCGCGGTGATGTAACTGGAGATCGGGAGCGTCGGAGCGAACTCCACACGCTGCACGCCCACGCCGAGATCTGTACGCGCCGGTGCCTGGTTGGACAGCACCTCCCAGCCCGACGGCGCATCGACCACGAACGTGTAGGCGGCTTTCATGTCGGGCTGCTCGAAGCAGGCCATGACGCGCCGGGAGTCGGCCGGTTCGTACTGGGTGTAGAGGTAGGTCGCATCATCCACAGGATCGTGGAAGCGGTGCAGGCCCTCGCCCGACCGACTGTAGGCACCGATCGCCTCGACCCGTACCACGTTCGAACCCGCCAGGCCCGAGAGGGCGATCCGCGCACCGTCGTAGACGATCTCCTGCTCGGCGTCGTTCACGACCACCCGACGCACCTCTTCGCCGATGAAGTCGAGCCAGGTGGTCTCCGCAGACGACTCGAACTCGAGGGTCGTCGTCGTAGGAAAACCCGTGCGCGCCCGCTCGGGCGCTCCGGTCAGGTCGAGCTCGACGTGGATGCTGCGCACGGTGACTGCGGCGGATCGCGCTGCGGTCTCGTGTCGGCTGAGGTTGGCGGTGTCCATGCTTCCATCCTGTCATCCGCAGGGACTGAGGATGGGCCGGTCACGAACCCGCGAGCCGGTGGCCGATCTCGGCATAGAGGCCGATGGAAGCAGTTCGGTGGGCCGCTGCCTCTTCCCTCGCGCCGTACATGTCTCTGATGGATGCGAGGATACGCTCGCTGCGAGCGACCTCGGCGCGGTCGCCGGTGGCCTCGGCGATCCCGCGCGCCTCTCGCGCCTGCTGCTCGGCTGCTGCGAGAAGCGGTGAGTTGTCGGTCGACACTGCCGCCTCGGCGACCAGTATCTCGGCAAGCGAGTTCGCCGCTTCTGTGGCGATGAGGGGCGATCCCGCTCGTTCCGCATCCCGCAGCACGCGGTCCGCCACCGCCCTGGCCTGTGCGAACAGGCCCGCACGAGCGTCGATCCGAGCGGCGAGCAGTTCGAGGTCGGCGGTGGTCGCGAACTCCCCCGCGACCTTCAGCGTCTGCAGGGCGTCGTCGCAGCGACGCCGGGCGAGCACATCGTCACCGCGCGCCTCCGCGACGAGCGCGAGCGTGCGCCGCACGAAGGGGAGCGAGTCGACGGTCGATTCGTCGAGAAGCGTCTGCAACTCCGTCTCGGCGTGCGCGAGCCGGCCCACCGCGAGCAGGAGCAGGGGACGATTGCCTCGAACCACGGCGACATTGAGGTCGTCTCCCTGGTCCACGGCCATAGCGAGAGCGACGGCGTACTCCACCTCGGCTTCCGGATACCGGGCCAGGATGCGCAGGGTGTCGGCGTGGTTTCCGGTTGCACGCCCTTCCACGATCCGATCTCCGGCCGTGCGGGCGTAGGCGATCGCGCGCTGGTACGACTCGAGGGCCTCTTCGAGATGACTCATCCATCGCTGGACGTTCCCGATCTGATTCCAGGTGCGCGCGAGCGCGGCCCCCTCCGCGACGCGCCGCACCCGGTGCAGGGTGATGAGCGCCTCATCCAATCGACCGAGCTTCTCGGCGCAGTGCGCCACCCCCAGCCCGATCTCCGGTGCCAGATCCCGTCCGACCCCGCGGGCGGCGAGGTCGTGCAGTCGCAGCGACTCACTCCACAGAGACCACCGCGACAACGCGGCGTGCGATTCGAGGGCGAGACGCTCGAGGGCCTCATCCAGCCCGTGCTCGCGAGCGGCCTCCGCGACGGCCAGCACGGTGGCGACCTCGTGTGCAGCGTAGTCAGGACTCGCTGCGATCGCCTGGAGGACCGCACGCGCCGCACGGTCGACGAAGTCGCGGCGTGCCGATGACGGCCGCAACGATCGCGATCTCTCGGCTGCGAAGTCGAAAACCGTGGCATGCATCCGAACGCGGCCGTCATGGATGTCGAGCAGATGCCGCGCCTGCAACCGCGCCAGCCCGGCATCCGCTCCGCTCCCGCCAGCGGCGACGATCACCGATTCCTCGACGTCGCGGTCGAGGAGGGCGATGTCGGCGAGGAGGTCGGCGTCCTCGTGCGACAGCGACCGCGTCGCAGCCTCGAGCACGGGGCGGATACGCGTGTCGCGCGGCTCCTGCTCGAAGCGGGACGCCAGATCCTCGAACGACCACCCCGCGTGCTCTCGGACGATCCCCGCGAGCATGGCGAGATCGAGCGGCAGCCCCCCTCCCACTGCGACGATGCGACCCAGCGCCTCCTCGGCAGGCGCGCGAGACGGGAAGCGTTCGACACCGTCGCCCGGGGCGAGGAGATGGGTGAGCAGTCGTCGCGCGCTCGCATCGTCCATCGGCGGCACGGCCACGCGAACGACGCGGAGGCGGTCCGCCCGGACGCGACTCTCGAAATCGGCGAGATCGCCACGCGACGTGACGATGACGCGGACCCCGGGGACGACGAGCGCTGCGAGTCGGCGTGGGTCGACGGCGTCCTCGATGATGACGGTCGTGCCGCCCGCCGAGATCTTCCACTGCTCGCGGAGGCGCGGAAGCTCATACGGCAGCGAGCGGACGCCCAGCGCGCCGAGCATCCGTCGGAGGATGTCGATCGGGTCCGCTGTCGGGCGATCCGCCTCGGACTCGCGCAACTGAACCGTGAGAACCGCACCCCGGCCGGCCAGCGCCGAGGCGAGAGTCGTCTTTCCGACTCCGGGGAGGCCTGTGAGCAGGATCACGTCGCCTGATGGGATCGATGCGAGGAGCTCTTCTCGACCGATCTCCGTGCCAGCGGCGGCACGCGGAGCGAGCGAGACCTCGACGTGCACTCCCGAGCGTTCACCGCTGAGGGCGCTGGCCATATCGCGCCAGCGCTCCGCCTCTCGTTCGTCTCGACCCAGCACCCGCACGATGTCGCCGACGAGGCGACTGTCGACGCGCCTGCGACCAGGGCGGAAACAGTCGTACACCGTGACCTTGGCGGGTTCTTCCCCTACGCGCAGGCGCCCGATCCGGCGCGCGATCTCGGCGTAGGACGGAGACCCGTCCGCGACCCGCAACCGCACGAGTCCGACGCACAGGTCGTCGAGCGTGCGCGGGTCGGGCATGTGTCGAGCCTAGGTGAGAGCGGCGCCGGCTCGGCACGCGTTCGGACTCGTTCGAACTCCCGCGCGTCGGTGCCGTGTCTCCCTAAGCTCGCTCCCCGGAGGGGCCGCCCGGCCCGCCCAGACAAGGAGACTCCCCCATGACTTCACGCGCAGAGATCGCGGCGAAACTCGACGACTTCGCTTTCCAGAAGGTCAACTTCGGCGGCTTCCTGATGAACAAGCGCGCCAAGAACTCCCACGCGCTCTGGACTCGGAGCAGCGACAAGGGAGTGACGGAGCTGGCGATCCTGACCACGCGGGACTACGGAGACGGCAATGTGTACGACGTCGCCGCCTTCATCCCCGGCGGGACTGTCTCGCCCTCGGCCATCGCCGAACTCGCGCCGCAGGCGGAGAGCCTCGCCGACCGCGTGAATCTGCGTGCGCACGGCTACGTGTACACGTGCCTCGAGCCCTGGGACGGCGGAGACACGATCTGGATATCGAAGAAGCCAGAGTTCCGGTCGCTGAGCCGACAGGAGGAAGGGATCTTCGTGATCCCGATCCAGCGGCTGACCGGCCCGGGCGTGCCGCGCTGGCTGGCGTGGGCACGCGACAAGGGCCAGCTGAACATCGCGATCGTCTACAAGCCCTGACGATGTCGGCATCGCTTGACGGGGAAGCCGTCGCCCGCGCACCTCGACGCGCGGGCGGCGCCCGTCTGCTCGCTTCACTCGCCGTCGCCTATCTGGGGATCGCGGCACTCATCGCCTTCTACGTGCTGCCGACCGGAATCGGTCTGGACGGTGCGACCCTCCTGGTCGCCCAGTCCGCGGCGTTGCTCGTGGGAGCAGTGCTCGTCGCCGCGGTGGCGATCACGATCAGACGTCACGAACGTCGGCGCGCGTCGCTCAGAGCCATGGCGGACGCGCTCGGGTGGGTCTATCGCAGCGACGTCGGCGATTGGCTCTGGGGCGGTTCCGTCGACGAGCAGATCGATCGATCAGCGCGGAGCACGCGCGACCACCTGGATGCCCGCGCGGCCGCTCTGCCGTTCGACTCCGCGGAGCGCACCTTCGTCGTGGGCGACGGCGAGGGGTCGACGATGCACAGCATCCGGGCAGTGCGCATCCCGCTTCCGTCCGAGGCGCCGAGGATCGCCCTGCGCTCCCGGCGTGGCGGGGGCGCCCTCAGCGTCCTGCCGCGGCGACCGTCGGGCCGATCGGAGCTGCGACTCGAGGGCGACTTCAGCGACGTCTTCGAAGTCTCCGTGCCCACCGGATACGAGACCGACGCGCTGTACGTCCTCACTCCCGATCTGATGGCGATCATCCTCGATCACAGCCACGACCTCGATCTGGAGATCGTCGACAGCACGCTGCACGTGTACTTCTCTGCCATCGATCTCTCCGATGCCGTCGAGCTCAGTCGATTCCTCACGGTCATCGCCGCTCTCTACGACCGGTTCGGTCGACGGACCATGCTCTACCGAGATGACGCGGCGCCGCCCCTGGACGAGAACGCGTACCGCCGGGAAGGCGACACGCTCTCCGCTCCGGCGCGCACCCTGAAGACCCGTGTGCGCTGGTGGCCGGTGATCGCCGCAGTGCTCACACCGCTCGTGCCGCTGATCATCGGCCTCGTCTGGACCTGAAGCGGCGGTTGACCTTGCGGGTCTTCTCGGGACCGCCCAGCAGTCGCCGGATGGCGGTCTCGGGCGACACTGTGAGATCGAGGGTCTGTGCTCGCGCGTAGAGGCGGAACACCCGCGGATCGATGTAGCTGCCGCGTGCGACCGCTGTCGTGTTGCCGAGAGCCGTAGCCGTCGCCTGGACGGCCAGTCGCTCTGCCTTCCCTCGGTCTCCGCGACCGTCGAGGGGTCCGATTCGGGCGAGCGCGTCGGCGGCCACGATGGTCCCGTGGAGCGTGCGGAAGTCCTTCGCCGAGAACGAGGCGCCAGTGATCTCCCGCACATAGTTGTTGACCTCGGCGGGTGTGATGCGCACGCGCCTGCGGCCCTTCCGATAGGCGAGCAGGAACTCGCGCGGCGACCCGGTGGCGAAGTCGGTGAGCCCCTCGGCGAGGGACTCATCGGTGATCTCGATCGAGGCGGTGCGACCGCTCTTGGCCGGGAAGGAGAGAACGACGGATGCGCCGTCGACCCGCACATCCCGACGGCGGAGGGTGGTCAATCCTCGACTGCCGTGGCGCACGAGATATCTCTCCGAGCCGATACGCAGGGCAGCGTCGTCCAGGAGGCGGAAAGCGATGGCGAGTGCTCTGTCCTTGGTCTGTCCATCGTCGCGGAGTGCGCGGGTCACCTGCGCACGGGCGCCCGGCAGGGCGGCGGCGAGGTCGAGGGCGCGGACGAACTTGCGCCGATCCCTCGAGACCCGCCAGAGCGGGTGGTACAGGTACTGCTTCCGCCCCGCCTCGTCCACTCCCACCGCCTGGATGTGCGCGAGCGGATCCGCCGAGATCCAGACATCGGTCCACGCCGGCGGGATCACCAGATCATGGATCCGCTCCCGGTCGGCCTCCGGAGCCGGTGAGTTCGCATGGTCGACGTATCGGAAGCCGGATCCCGAGCGCACGCGCCGGAAACCGGGATCTTCACCGGGTATCACCCGAGTCAGTGCCGCCATGCGTCGTTCCTCCTCATCCCGAAGCGGAGTGCGACGACCGCGACCGCTCGATCACAACGGTGCCGATGCCTCTCCCCCGGCGGAAGGGAGTGGCGCCGGATGCTCAGCCGTGCTATCCGTCACACCGTTGGCGTCGGCAGGCACGACCCTCTCCAACACGATCGCGAGCACGCCGACCGCGAGGCTTCCCGCGACCATGACTCCGATGAACCAGCCGTCCAGGCCCTCCCCGAGCATCACCCCGGCGACGAGCGGTCCCATGATCGCCCCGCCCTGGAACGCAGCGGAATTGATCGCGTTGTAGCGACCGCGGGTGCGGTCGGAGGCGAGGTCGTTGTAGATCGCCGGGACCGTGGGCTGCAGCATCGTCTCGCCGAAGGCGAAGACGCCCATGAACGCGATCACGCCGATCGCGGCGGCGAGGGATGCCGGCAGGAATCCTGTCCCGCCCAGCACGATCCAGGACAGCGCCCAGATGAGCGCCATCACCTGCATCACCCGCGTGCGACGTCTGCCCGAGATGAGCCGGAGCACGGCGAACTGCAGAAGCACGATCACCGCGGTGTTCACCGCGAACGAGAGTCCCACCACCTGCGTCGAGACTTCGGCGACCTGCCGGGCGAAGGCGGGGAAGCCGGCCTCCATCTGCCCGTAGCCGATGAACACCGAGAGGAACGTCAGGAGCGTCAGCCAGAGCACCGCCGGTCGCCGCAGGATCTCGCGGTAGCCGCCCGCAGAAACCTCTGTGTCATCGGCATCCGATTGGGTGCGCATGCGACGCAGCGGTCCGAGCAGCAGTGCGAGCGGAATGAGACTGCTCGCGGCGTCGATGAGGAAGATCGTCGTGAACGTCGTGGGATCGTGCACGTCGACGAAGAATCCGCCGATGATGCCGCCCACGCCGATTCCGAGGTTCACCAGGGCGAAGTTGACGCCGAAGTACTGCTGGCGGACTTCGCCCTCGACCACGCTCGCGATGAGTGCGTTGAATCCGGGCCACGAGACGCCGAAGTTCACGCCGATCAGCATGACCGCCACGGCGGCGATCGCCGGATGCGTGGCGAACGCGAGCAGCGTGCAGCCGGCGATCATGGCGAGGAGTCCGACGATCAGCACCCGCCGTGCGCCCAGACGGTCGATGAGCGTGCCGCCCGGACCCGTCACGACCAGCCCGGTGATCGCGATGAGGCTCATCAGAGCGCCGGACACACCGAGGTCGAACCCGCGCACCTCGTGGAAGTAGATGATCGTGAAGGGCAGCGTCATACCGCGCCCGAGGGTCTGCACAGCCACGGTGGACAGCAGCCATCGCCCCTCGGTGGGCAGCGCACTCCAGAACGTCCTCATACCGGTCACCAGAACATCCTCCCCGCGGCCTCCGACATTGCCGTCACGGCGCGGGTCGAGAACATCCGGATTGTCTCGATCGCCCGTGCTCTGCGATGATCCTGATCATGGCATTGTCTTACGAGGACTTCCGCACGTCTCTGCTGTCGGCGGAGGGGCGCGGTCACCTCGGCATTCCGCTGACCGATGCCGAGGCGGCACAGGTGCACGCCGACGCCGCGTCGTCGCAGAGCTGGTACTCGTACTGGCTCACCACTCCCGCGGCAGCGCAGACCGACGCACCGGCAGCACCCCTCGGCGATCACGACCTGACGCACATCCTGCCGCTCGGCCCGGGAGCACCCGTTCCCGCCGGGCCCGCTCCGAAGAAGAAGCGCGTCGGTCTCTGGGTGACGCTCTCGATCGTCGGCGCGCTGCTGCTGATCGCGGCGATCGTCGTGGTCGTCGCCTTCACCACGGCTCGCCACTGGACGAAGGTCGACGTGCCGGAGAAGCCCGAGACGTTCCACAGCGAAGAGTACGAGACCGGGCGCTTCGACGTCACGATGGACACGACGAACCCCTGCACGGTCAACCAGGACTGGACCGACTGCATCAACGCGATGGCGGCGCAGTACGACGCGGCGTGCGGGGGCGTCGAGCTCACCGAGGTCGCGACACCGTTGTGCGAGCGCTATCTCTCCGCGATCGACGAGATGAGGGCGCTCGACGAGCCGGGCTCGTACGTCGCGACGCTCGGCGACTACGGCAGCCTCTCGCGCACGCCCGAGCTGGCGACGCGGCAGGTGTCGAACAACGATCAGAAGGACGCCGTCACCCACGAGGCCGTCTGCTACCTCGGGTTCATCGGGGAGTGCAAGTAGCGCGAGCTCAGCCTCGCGGCAACGCGAGGATCCGTTCGAACGCGGCGTCCTCGTCGGCATCGACGACCTGTCGCTCGGGGTGCGCGTCGTACCAGGCGACGATCTCGCTCGCGCCCTCGTCGAAGGCCACGGTGGTCCGGAATTCGGGGACGAGCGCCTTCACCTTGGTGTTGTCGAAGACCATCGAGTGCGTCCTGTCCCCGAGCAGCCCGCCGGCCCATGCGGGATGCACTGCGGCGATCGTGTCCGAGGACACATGTACGAGTTCCGGTTCGACACCGGCGGCGTCGGCGATCCAGCGATAGATCCGGTCCCAGGTCGGCGCGTGATCACCGGTGATGTGGAAAGCCTCGCCCACCGCCGCGGGATGACCCAGGAGGCCGACGAAGCCGACCGCGAAGTCGCGGGTGTGCGTGAGCGTCCACTGCGTCGAGCCGTCTCCGTGCACGACGACCGGCTTTCCCGCGCGCATCCGCGCGATGTCGGTCCATTGGCCCAACGTGGGCACCAGGGTCGCGTCGTAGGTGTGCGACGGGCGCACGATCGTCGCCGGGAAGCCGGTCTCGCGATAGGCCGACACCAGGAGATCCTCGCAGGCGATCTTGTCTCGCGAGTATTTCCAGTACGGGTTGCGCAAAGGCGTGGATTCGACGACCGGAAGACTCGTCGGGGGCTTCTGATAGGCGGATGCCGAGCTGATGAAGACGTACTGACCGACCTGTCCGTCGAACCGGTCGACGTTCGCCTGGACGTGCGCCGGCGTGAAGGACAGGAAGTCCGCGACGACATCGAACTCACCGCCGGCTGCCTGTAGCGCATCCCTCGTGGCATCCGGATCCCGGATGTCGGCGACGATCGATCGGACGCCGGAAGGCAGCGGACGGATGCCCGTCGTGCCCCGGTTCAGCACGCTGACGTCGTGACCGGCCTCGAGGGCCCGGGAGACGCTTGCCGCACTGATGATGCCCGTGCCGCCGATGAACAGGATCCGCTTCGCAGTCATCCGGCCAGTCTGGCAGCACGCACGGGAGGAAGTGTGGATACAACGAAGAAACCCCCGCCTGAGCGGGGGTTTTCATCTTGCTGGGGTACCTGGACTCGAACCAAGAACAACGGAACCAGAAACCGCCGTGTTGCCAATTACACCATACCCCAAGGGCGAAACCGGAGCCTCGCACCGAGAGTCAAGCTTACCCGAGCGGGGCGTAGAAGCCAAAACGCCCCGCCGTGCACGACGCTCGGGCGCGTCGCCGATGCGTCCGTCCTCAGCTCGCCAGGAACGCCGACAGGCCGCGCAGGCGGCGCAGCGACTCGTCCTTCCCGAGCAGCTCCATCGACTCGAACAGCGGCGGTGAGACGCGGCGTCCGCTGATCGCGA
Source organism: Microbacterium sp. PMB16 (assembly GCF_051294855.1). Lineage (GTDB taxonomy): Bacteria > Actinomycetota > Actinomycetes > Actinomycetales > Microbacteriaceae > Microbacterium. The sequence goes on along the minus strand of NZ_CP145908.1, from coordinate 3,118,766 downwards.
CGCGCGGAGGGCCGTAGGCGATGCGCGGCTTGAGCTCGAGGGTCTCGACGAGCGCGTGGGCGAGCGCCTCCTGGATCTTCTCCGGGGTGAACTCGCTCACCGGCTCGAGGGCGACGACGCACGCATCGAGCACCTCGGCGGCGTTCGCCGGCAGACCCTTGAGGGCATCGGCCTCGTACGAGACCTCGTCGGTGAAGAGGAAGCCGACCATGCCCGGTACGTCGCCGAGCAGCTGCACGCGCTCCTGCACGAGCGGCGCGACACGGAACGCGAGCACGAGCTGCTCGTGAGTGGGCTCGTCGAAGAGCCCGGCTGCCGCCAGGTACGGGACCGTGCGCTCGGCGAAGTCCTTCTCGTCCAGCATCCGGATGTGGTCGCCGTTGATCGACTCGGCCTTCTTCTGATCGAAGCGGGCCGGGTTGGGGTTCACGTTCTCGATGTCGAAGGCGGCGGTGAACTCCTCGAGGGAGAAGACGTCACGGTCGGGACCGATCCCCCAGCCGAGCAGCGCCAGGTAGTTGAGCAGCCCCTCGGGGATGAACCCGCGGTCACGATGCAGGAACAGGTCGGCCTGCGGGTCGCGCTTGGAGAGCTTCTTGTTGCCGGTCTCGCCCAGCACGAGCGGCATGTGCGCGAAGCGGGGAACGAATGTCGTGACGCCGGCGTCGATCAGCGCGGCGTAGAGCGAGAGCTGACGAGCGGTCGACGGCATGAGGTCTTCCCCGCGCAGCACGTGCGTGATGCCCATGAGCGCGTCGTCGACGGGGTTCACGAACGTGTAGAGCGGGATGCCGTTCGGGCGCACGACCACGAAGTCCGGGAACGACCCCGCCGGGAAGGTGACCTCGCCGCGGATCAGGTCGACATAGGTGAGGTCTTCGTCCGGAACGCGCAGCCGCAGCGCGGGCTGACGCCCCTCCGCGCGGAACGCTTCCTTCTGCTCGTCGGTCAGGTCGCGGTCGAAGTTGTCGTAGCCGAGCTGCTTCGCGCGGCCGTTCGCCTCGTTGCGCGCGTCGATCTCCGCGGCGTCGGAGAAGCTCTCGTAGAGCGCGCCGGTGGCGAGGAGCTTCTCGATGACTCCGCGGTAGATGTCGTGCCGCTCCGACTGGCGGTACGGCGCGTGCGGTCCGCCGACCTCGACACCCTCGTCCCAATCGATCTTGAGCCAGGTCAGTGCGTCGAGGAGCTGACGGTAGCTCTCCTCGCTGTCACGTGCCGCATCCGTGTCTTCGATGCGGAAGACCATCTTGCCGCCGTTGTGACGCGCATACGCCCAGTTGAAGAGCGCTGTGCGAACCAGGCCGACATGCGGCAGGCCCGTCGGCGAGGGGCAGAAGCGGACGCGGACGTCGGCACCACGTGCAGTCGTGGTGAGGGGGTGAGGGGTAGCCATAGCCCTTCGATTCTAGTTGGCGATGCCCCGCTGTCTCTCGGCTGGCCGTCGCCGTCATGAACCGCTTCCGGAGACACCGGGGGAAACACTTCCCCACCCGGAGTAATCATCCTTTCCCGGCTCTCCGCTCGGCTCCTATGGTTGCGGCACACGTTCCCCACAGGAAGGCACCACCATGACCACCACGGATGCAGTGACCACGAGCCTCGGCAATCGCTGGCGCGACACCTCCGCCCCCTCGACCAGCGAGGAGTGGCTCGACCGCGCCCAGGAGGTCGCTGACATCCTCGCGGTCGACGCGGTCGAACGCGACCGCGCCAACGCGACCCCGCACACCGAGGTGCAGCTGCTCAAGGATGCGGGGCTGGTCACGCTGCTCGGTCCGAAGGAGTACGGCGGAGCCGGCGAGAGCTGGGAGACGGCCTACAAAGTCATCCGGACCGTCGCCCGCGGCGACGGGTCGATCGGGCAGGTGCTCGGCTACCACTACCTCTGGGCGTGGGCGGCGCGCCTGGTGGCCACGGAGGAGCAGATCGCCGCTGTCGAGGAGCTCTACACGACGAACAACTTCGTCTTCGGCGGCGCGGTCAACCCCCGCGACTCCGATCTGACCATCCGCGAGGACGGCGACGAACTCGTCTTCTCCGGGCGCAAGTCCTTCTCCACCGGTGGCCAGATCTCGGACCTGACCGTGCTCGAGGGTGTCCTCGAGGGAACCGAGACGCACATCTTCGCCATCGTTCCCACCGCGCAGGAGGGCATCGTCTTCGCCGACGACTGGGACAACCTGGGCCAGCGACTCACCGAGTCGGGGTCGGTCGAGATCCGCGACGTGCGCGTGCCGTGGGCCGCCGCAGCCGGGTTCGTGGACAAGGTCTTCCAGCCGCTCACCTACAACACCTTGAACGTGCCGGCGATCCAACTCGTGTTCGCGAATTTCTACCTCGGCATCGCCCAGGGCGCGCTCGAGACGGCATCCGCCTACACGCGAACGACCACCCGCGCCTGGCCGTACGGCGGCGACGACAAGAAGCATGCGACCGACGAGTGGTACCTGCTCGAAGGCTACGGAACCCTGACGTCCAAGCTGTGGGCCGACGAGGCTCTGCTGGATGCCGTGGGCGCGGAGATCAGCGCCGTGCTCCATGCTCCGCGGGAAGAGCTCACCGCACGCCGCCGCGGCGAGATCGCCGTCCGGATCGCCGCGGGAAAGCTGCGGATCGTCGACGACGGTCTCGAGGTCGCCACGAAGGTCTACGAGCTCACCGGAGCCAGGGCGTCGGCGAACTCCGTCGGTCTCGACATCTTCTGGCGGAACCTCCGCACCCACAGCCTGCACGACCCGATCGCCTACAAGAAGCGCGAGGTCGGCGGGTACGTGCTGCTCAACGAGGTGCCGGAACCGACCTGGTACACCTGAGCGACGAGTGGGCGTGTCCTCTGCTCGTCGAGCGGAGGACACGCCGCCGAGCGGGCATCACCGCGCGGAGGTGCGCCCCAGGGGCGACAGCACGACGATCGCGATGACCAGGACGGATGCCGCGATTCCGAGCCCCGCGTACTGGAAGTTCGACAGCACCACCCCGGCCAGCACCGAGCCCACCGCCGCCGACAGGCTCATCAGGGAGTCGCTTCGTCCCTGTCGACGGGTGCGGATCTCCGGTGCCGACGCCTCGGTGAGGAGAGCCGCACCGGCGACCGTGGCCGCGCTCCATCCGAGCCCGAGCAGGATCAGCGCGACCATCACGCCCCAGGTCTCCGTGCCCGAGAACACCGCGAACGCGAGAGCACCGCCGAGCAGCACCTGCCCGAGCAGCACAACCCGCAGCCTTCCCCAGCGGTCGGCGAGCACGCCGAAGAGCGGCGACAGCGCATACATCCCGCCCACGTGCAGCGCGATCGTGATCCCCACGAGGGCGGAGACGTCGGCCGGCGTCGCAGCCATCCCGTGCGCACCGTGCGCCATGTGCGAGAGGTGCACCGGGGTCATCGCCATGACCGACGCCATCACGACGTGCGAGCCCGCGACGGCGAAGATCGCGTAGCGTGCCACCAGCGGCCGGTCGGCGATCCGGGCCCCCGTCGCCGCGACCGCTGCTTTCGCCAGACGCTGGGCCGCGAGCAGCGGGTCAGGGCGCAGGGCGACCAGGTAGAGCACGAGCGCCGCACACTGGGCGACGAACGAGAAGACGTAGGAGCCGGTCTGGGGCGGCATCCCGATCGCTGCCCCGACGATCTCCCCCGGTCCGAGCAGCAGCGGCCCGGCGACGCCGCCGATGGTCGTCGACCACACCACGATCGAGAGGTCCCTCCCGCGATGCTGCGGAGCGGCGAGGTCGGTCGCCGCGAACCGCGACTGCAGGTTGCCCGCATTGCCCGCGCCGATCATCAGGATGCCGGCCAGCAACAGCGGGAAGACCCGCACGGATGCCGCGAGGATCACGACTGCGATGCCGACGAGAGCGAAGAGGTTGCCGAGAGTCAGCGCCCGGCGACGGCCGACTCGGGCGGCCAGTCGCGCCAGCGGGATGGCGCACACCGCGGCGCCGAGGGTCACGGATGCCGTGGCCAGGCCAGAAAGAGCATCACTGCCCGAGATGTCGGCGGCCAGCAGTGCGCCGAGAGAGACCGTCGCCCCGAACGCGATGCCGCCGAGAACCTGGCCGAACGAGAGCACCAGGACGGTGCGCCGTTGCACGGCCGACTGTTGCGCCGCCGTCAAGGCGACGCCGGTCATGATGCGCGAGCGGCGTCGCGTGCGACGTTGCGCAGGATTCCCAGCCCCGAGATCTCGACCTCGACGACGTCTCCGGCACCGAACGCGCCGACGCCCGCCGGCGTGCCGGTCATGATGACGTCTCCCGGAAGCAGGGTGAACACGGCGGACGCGTACTCGATGATCGCGGCGACGGAGTGGATCATGTCGGTCAACGGCGCCTGCTGACGCACGTCACCGTTGACGCGGGTCTCGATCGTCGCGGAAGCGGGATCGAAGTCCGTCTCGATCACCGGCCCCAGGGGACAGAACGTGTCGAAGCCCTTCGCCCGCGCCCACTGGCCGTCCTTGCGCTGCAGGTCGCGCGCGGTCACGTCGTTGCCGATCGTGTAGCCGAGCACGTAGTCGAGTGCGTTCTCGGCCTTGACGTTCTTGGCGATCTTGCCGATGACGACCACGAGCTCGCCCTCGTACTCGGTCTGCTCGGAGAGGGCCGGTCGCACGATCGCATCGTTCGGCCCGATGACCGCGGTGTTCGGCTTGAGGAACAGCAGCGGTTCCTCCGGCGCCACTCCCCCCATCTCGGCCGCATGGTCGTGATAGTTCTTGCCGACGCAGACGACCTTCGACCGCGGGATCACGGGAGCGAGCAACGCGACATCCGCCAGGGGCACCCGAGCACCGGTGGTCTCGTAACCGGTGAACATCGGATCCCCGGCGAGCACGACGATGTCGCTCCCGTCGATGATCCCGTAGCTGATGGCGTCGTCGTGGCTGAACCGGGCGATCTTCATGGATCCAGCCTACCGAGCACCGTCGAGCGTCAGGCGTCCAGACGCAGCAGCCAGCCGTGCCTGTCCTCGCGGCGGCCGTACTGGATGTCGGTGAGCTCCTCACGCAGCGACAGGGCGAGTTCGCCCAGCGGCTGCGGCTCGTCGAAGCCCTCGCCGACCAGGGCACCGATCGGAGTGACGACGGCAGCGGTTCCGCACGCGAACACCTCGACGATGTCACCGGATGCCACGCCTTCGCGCCACTCGTCGATCGAGATCGGGCGCTTCTCCACGGTGTAACCGCGATCCTCGGCGAGCTGCAGCAGCGAATCGCGGGTGATGCCCTCGAGGATGCTGTCCGACTCGGGCGTGACGACACGGCCGTCCTTGAAGACGAACACGACGTTCATGCCGCCGAGCTCCTCGACGTTGCGGTGCTCGTTCAGGAACACGACCTGGTCGCAGCCCTGGGTGCTCGCCTCGGACTGCGCGAGCAGGCTCGAAGCGTAGTTGCCGCCGGTCTTCGCCTTGCCCGTGCCGCCCTTGCCCGCGCGGGCATAGTCCTCGGAGAGCCAGATGCGCACCGGCTTCACGCCACCCGAGAAGTAGGCGCCGGCGGGGCTGGCGATCACGTAGTAGGCGACCTTCTGTGCGGCGCGCACACCGAGGAAGGCCTCCTTGGCGAACATGAACGGTCGCAGGTACAGGCTCTGGTCGGCGCCGGACGGCACCCACCGCCCGTCGACGGCGATCAGCTGGCGCAGCGACTCGATGAAGTAGTCGGTGGGCAGCTCCGGGAGGGCGAGCCGGCGGGCGCTCGCCTGGAGGCGCGCGGCGTTGCGGTCGGGGCGGAAGGTGTGGATCGAACCGTCCTCGTGACGGTACGCCTTGATGCCCTCGAAGATCTCCTGCGCATAGTGCAGGACGGATGCTGCAGGGTCGAGCGGGATCGGACCGTAGGGCTGCACACGCGGACGGTGCCAGCCTCCCTTGACCGACCAGCAGATGTCGACCATGTGGTCGGTGAAGACCACGCCGAATCCCGGGTTCTCGTGCACCTCGGCCACTCGAGCCGGCGTCGCCGCCGCGAGGTTCTTGGTCACAGCGAAATCGAGCGGCGCCACGGCGGCCTCTGCATCGATGGTCGTCATCTTCGTCATCCGTTCCTTGTGGGTGGGCGCATCGTCGCGCCTTCTCAGCCTACGCCCGCCGGTCAGAGGCGGGCAGTGATCGCGGAGCCGATCTCCGCTGTCGTACGCGCCGCGCTGCGAGCGGCGATGTCCGCCTCGACCGCTGCGCTGACGCGAGCCGATTCGGCTGTGAGGCCCAGGTGATCGAGGAGCAGCGCGATCGAGAGGATCGCCGCCGTCGGGTCGGCCTTCTGCTGCCCGGCGATGTCGGGAGCCGAGCCGTGCACCGGCTCGAACATCGAGGGGAACGCGCCATCCGGATTGATGTTGCCGGATGCGGCCAGGCCGATTCCTCCGGTGACCGCACCCGCGAGGTCGGTGAGGATGTCGCCGAACAGATTGTCGGTGACGATGACGTCGAACCGCGAGGGATCGGTGACCAGGAAGATCGTGGCGGCATCCACGTGCAGGTAGTCGACCGCGACGTCGGGGTGCGCAGCCGCGACCTCGTTCACGATGCGCTGCCAGATGCCGCCGGCGTGCACCAGCACGTTGGTCTTGTGCACGAGCGTGAGCTTCTTGCGCCGCCGCTCGGCGAGATCGAAGGCGTAGCGCACGACTCGCTCGACGCCGAAGGCGGTGTTCACCGACGTCTCGTTGGCGATCTCGTGCGGCGTTCCCTTGCGGATCGCACCTCCGTTGCCCACGTAGGGTCCTTCGGTCCCCTCGCGCACCACGACGAAGTCGATCTCGCCCGGGTTCGCGAGCGGGCCCGGTGCGCCGGCGAACAGCTTCGAGGGACGCAGGTTCACGTAGTGATCGAGGGTGAAGCGCAGCTTCAGCAGCAGCCCGCGCTCGATGTTCGCATCCTTGAGACGCGGGTCCCCCGGCGTGCCACCGACGGCCCCGAGGACGATGGCGTCGTGCGCGGCGATGGCCTCGAGGTCTTCGTCGGTGAGCGTGTCGCCGGTCTCGAGGTAGCGGGCGGCACCGAGCGCGAAGCGGGTCTTCTCGAACACGACGTCGCTCTGCGCGGTCACCGCGTCGAGGACCTTCTCGGCCTCGGCGACGACTTCGGGTCCGATGCCGTCACCGGGGATGACGGCCAGCTTCACGACACGCGACATGACACTCCTTGCACCGGGTGGACCGGCTCCTGCGCGACGACGAGTCGAGCGGGCCGGTCCTCCCAGCGTAACGGTCAGTGCGAGGGTGCTTTGCGCAGTGTGACGGCGGCGATGAGTCCGGCGACGACGACCAGGGCGGCGCCGATCAGCGATGTCATCATCACACCCGACCCGAAGGCTGCGGCAGCGGCATCCCACAGCGATTCGCCGAGCTGAGCCGGCAGCTGCTCGGCAGCGGTGTACGCGCCCGCGAGAGTCTCGCGGGCCGCATGCGCCACGTCGGCGGGCAAGCCTGCCGGCAGCACCAGCGCTCCACGATAGAACGCTGTGATGATGCCGCCGAGGATCGCCGTGCCGAGCACCGCTCCGAGTTCGTATGCCGTCTCCGACACCGCGCTCGCGGCTCCCGCCTTCTCCACCGGAGCGCTCGACAGGATCAGCTCGTTCGAGATCGTCTCGGCGGCACCGATGCCGATGCCCAGCACCACGAAGGCGATGATGAGCGGGGCGACGCCGTGCTCGTGCGTGGTGAATGCCACGATCAGGTATCCCGCCACCGAGAACAGCAGCGCTCCTGGCACGAGGATGTGCGGCCGCAGGCGACGCGAGATCGGGACGACACCGAGGCCCGCGACGATCATCGCGAGCATTCCGGGGACGAGGGCGAATCCGGCCACCATGGGCGAGAGTCCCAGCACCAGCTGCAGGTGCTGCGACACGAAGTAGAGGAAGCCGACGAGCGCCACCACGCTGAGCAGGTTGACCATGATCGCTCCGGAGAAGGTGCCGCGACGGAACAGTGCCATGTCGAGCATCGGGATCTCCGCGCGGAGCTGACGCCGGACGAAGAGCACTCCCATCACGATTCCGAGCAGCGCCCAGGCTGCGACCGAGACGGACGGGCCGTCGACGGCGAGCGACTTGATCGCGTAGACGACCGGGATCATCGCTGCCATCGACAGCAGGATGCTGATCGGATCGATGCGACCAGGCTGGGGGTCACGGCTCTCCGGCACCAGCAGAGGGCCGGCGATGAGCAGAGGGATCAGCACGGGGACAGCGAGGAGGAAGACGGAGCCCCACGCGAAGTGCTCGAGCAGGAACCCGCCGACGATGGGTCCGAGCGCAGCGCCTGCGGAGAAGGCCGACGCCCACACAGCGATCGCCATCCGGCGCTGGTCGCGGTTCTGGAAGATCGAGCGCAGGAGGGACAGCGTCGACGGCATCAGCATGGCGCCGAAGAACCCGAGCAGCGCGCGTGCGGCGATCAGCAGTCCCGCCGTGGGCGCGAAGGCGGCGAGCACCGAGACCGCAGCGAATCCGGTCGCGCCGATCAGCAGCATGCGTTTCCGACCGAAGCGGTCTCCCAGGGTTCCCATCGTCACCAAGAGGCCGGCCAAGACCAGCGGATACACATCGATGATCCACAGCTGCTCTGCTCCCGAAGGCGCGAGCGCGATGGAGATCTCGGGCAGTGCGAAGCTCAGCACCGTGTTGTCCACCGATACCAGCAGCACCGGCAGCATGAGGACGACGAGCGCCGCCCAGCCGCGGGCTCCGACGCGGGGAGCATCCGTGTCTGTCGTCGGGATCGACGCAGTACGGGTCATGGAACACCTCTCAGGATCATGGCGGCCTCATTACTAAACCGTCCAGATGGTATAGTAACAGACATGCCCCGACCTCCCCTCGCCCGCGAGAAGGTGCTCGACGCCTTCGAGGCCATCCTGATCGCCGACGGTGAGCGCGCCGCGACCCTCGAGGCCACCGCCAGAGCGGCCGGGGTCTCCAAGGGCGGGCTCCTCTACCACTTCGGCTCCAAGGAAGAGCTCGCCGCCGGTCTTCTCGAGCGGCTCGACGCTTTGACGACCGCAGATCTCGAGATCATGGCGTCCGCAGACGAAGGACCCGTCGCCTACTACGTCCGCACCTCCGTGATGGAGGACGAGGCCCTCGACCGTGCCCTCATCGCCGCTTCACGACTGGCCCAGGGCGGCATGATCGCCGCCGCAGAGGGTCTCCGCGACAACCGTCGCCGCTGGCAGGAAGCGATCCGCCCGCATGTGCGCGACACAGCGAGCCTGGATCTGGTCATGCTGCTCAGCGACGGTCTCTACTTCAACAACTCGCTGGACGTGCACGGACCAGAGCGCCTGGTCCCCCACCGCGAAGAACTCGCCGCCCTGATCGCACTGGTCCTGAAGGCCACCGCCTAGCGGCGGCCACAGCGATCAGATCTCGGTGATCTCGATCTGACGGAACAGGTCGGCGTCGATGGCGGCGCTCACTTCCTCGAGCAGCTCCTCCGACACCGGCGAGTCGAGGGTCAGCACGCTGAGCGCCTGTGCGCCGGCTGCCTGACGAGCGATCTGCATGCCCGCGATGTTGACTCCCGCGTCGCCGAACTTCTGGCCGTAGACCGCGACGATTCCGGGGCGGTCGGTGTAGAGCATCACGACGTGGTGCTTCTCGATCGGGAGTTCGAGCGTGTGATCGTTGATCCCGACGAGCTTCTCGGCCTGCTTCGGGCCGGTCAGCGTTCCGGAGACCGACAGCTGCGACCCGTCCGACAGCGCACCGGTGAGAGTGATGATGTTGCGGTACTCGTCGCTCACGTCGTCTTTGAGCAGGCGGACCGCGATGCCACGCTGTTCGGCGAGCAGCGGCGCGTTCACGTAGGACACGGTCTCGCTGACGATGTTCGTGAAGACGCCCTTGAGGGCAGCGAGCTTGAGCACACTGACGTCGTACTCGTTGAGCTCGCCGTGCACCTCCACATCGAGGCTCGTGAGCGGCGACGTGGCGAGGGCGGCGAAGATCTGACCCAGCTTCTCGACCAGCGAGATACCAGGACGCACGTAGGGGTCGATGACCCCGCCGGCGACGTTCACCGCATCGGGAACCAGGTCACCTCCGAGAGCCAGGCGCACGGAGCGCGCGACCGAGACGCCGGCCTTCTCCTGAGCCTCTTCCGTGCTCGCGCCCAGGTGAGGGGTCACGACCACGTTCGGAAGGTCGAGCAGCGGGCGAGCCGTTCCGCCCTCTGCCGGCGGCTCCGACGTGAAGACGTCGAGTCCGGCACCGGCGATCTCACCGGCGACGAGCGCCTCGTGGAGCGCGGCTTCGTCGATCAGACCGCCGCGGGCGACGTTCACGACGAAAGCGGTCGGCTTCATGGCCTTGAACTGCTCGGCGCCGATCATGCCGGTGGTCTCCGGCGTCTTCGGCATGTGGATCGTGAGGAAGTCCGCTTCCGCAACGAGCTCGTCGAGGGTGAGCAGCTGCACGCCGAGCTGCTGCGCACGAGCGGACGTGACGTAGGGGTCGTAGGCGACGACGCGCATGTCGAAGGCGGCGAGACGCGCGGCGACGAGGGCGCCGATGCGGCCGAGGCCGACGATGCCGACGGTCTTCTCGAAGAGCTCTGCGCCCGTGAAGGAGCTGCGCTTCCAGGCACCGGCCGACAGCGAGGCGTGTGCGGCGGGGATGCGCCGCGCGAGGCTCAGGATGTGCCCGACCGTGAGCTCGGCAGCCGAGACGATGTTGGAGGTCGGGGCGTTCACGACCATGACACCGGCCGCGGTCGCGGCCTTGATGTCGACGTTGTCGAGGCCGACGCCGGCGCGGGCGACCACCTTCAGCTTCGGCGCGTGAGTCAGCGCCTCTTCGTCGATGTGGGTCGCCGACCGGATGAGCACCGCGTCCGCGTCGGACAGCGCCGAGAAGAGCGCGTCTCGGTCGGTGCCGTCGACGTTGCGGACGTCGAAGTCGGGGCCCAGGGCCTCGATCGTGGCGGGAGAGAGCACTTCAGCGATGAGCACAACGGGCTTCGGCACAGAGAAATCCTTCGGGGCAGCACGACAGGCGGGAGGGGCCGATGCGCCGCACACCGTGGGGGCGCGATCATCTCAACTGTACCCGAGCGCTCGCCGGGCTCCGTGCCGTGTGACGGCTCGCGTCACGTCCGGCAGCGAGATCAGGCGCTGGGCATCGTGAGACTCAGTGCGATGAGACTCATCCAGAACACGGCGACGATCCCCAGCCCCGCGAGGAACGTCAGCGCAAGCTCGCCCACCCTGCGGCGCCGCCCGATGACGTACGCGAAGGCGAAGACGATGGCGGGGAACACGACGCCGAAGAGCAGCGTCGCCCATCCGGCCCCGGTCAGACCGCCCTGTGCCATGGTGATCAGATGCGCGACCGCGTTCCAGACCGCGTAGGCATAGAAGAGCCCTGCCAGCCCGATGACGAGACCGACGATCCACCGCGGAGAGCCCGCCGATGCCTGAGTCGTCTGCGAATCGTTCATGCGCCGATCACCCCCACGGTCACGAACGGCCACGGCACGAGGAGCACGACTCCGGCGAGGAGCGCGGCGACCCGAACCCATCCGGCTCTCCCCCGGGTCAGCACCCAGCTCGCGAGGAACCAGAGCGCGGGGGCGGCGATCGCCAGGACGAACCACGGCAGGAACATCGCGTCATCGACGAGGAACGAGGCGAGAGGCTTCAGCCTCAACCCGCCGACCACCCAGCCGATCGTGTAGAGGAGGTAGACGCCGCCGACGACCCCGAGGATGAGCAGCATCGCGGTGCTCAATGCCGCGGGCGGCTCCGTCGAGGCCGCAGTGACGGTCCCGTCCGCCTCGATGCGACCGACGTCGTCGCTGCCCTTGCCGACGGCGTTCCAGCCCTGCGGCAACGCGGGATCCTTCGGTGTCGTCGCCTCGTCGCCGTCCCAGCTGAGCGCGTCGTCGGAATCGGAAGTCATCTCCCCAGAGTAGGACACGCCGTCCACTATGCTCGGGGTGCATCGGGCCACGGGGGCCTTGGCAAGGGAGGAATCGCTGTGGCTGAGAACAAGAAGGTCGACCGCGCCACGCAGAGCGAGTCGAGCGCAGCCGGCACGGAACCGCCCGCGGGATGGACCCCGACGGCCGGTGCCAAGAAGCAGGCGACCACGCTGCGGTGGATCGCCGCAGCCCTGTGGGCGCTGGCGATCGCGGCCGAAGCGGTCGGGATCTTCTGGCTGCTGCGTCAGCGCGTGTTCGTCGGCGAAGACGGAAAGCTCGTGCGCGACGCCGACACCGGACTGCTGCGCGAGCAGGGCGTCACCGCGCAGTTCCCGCAGTGGGCGTTCATCACCCTCCTCGTGCTGCTGGTCGTCATCGCCGCCCTCTCGATCACCGGCTCCGTGCTCTGGAAGAAGGCCAATCGCCTGGACCCGGCGCGGAAGTCCGACACGGTCCGATTCTTCGTGCAGAACCAGCTCGGAGCCATCATCGCGGTCATCGCGTTCGTGCCGCTCATCATCCTGGTCTTCCTGAACAAAGACATGGACAAGAGCCAGAAGACGATCGCCGGGATCGTCGGCATCGCCCTCGCCGCCCTCGCGGCCGTCCTCGGCACGACCTTGAACCCGCCCTCGGTCGAGCAGTACACCGCCGACCAGTCCGCGGTCATCCAGCTCCTCGGACAGGACGAGGTCGTCTGGGTCGACGGCGGCGCCGTCTACCACGTGTGCGACCAGGTCTCGGCGATCCAGACGGGCAGCGAGATCCGCACCGGGACGACGGCTGAAGCAGTCGAGGCGGGGAAGATCCGTCTCACCCTCCAGTTCGCCTCGGAGCTCCGCGCGTGCGACCTGGCGGTGCCGGAGAACGACGAGGAGATCACCGAAGCGCTCCGCGCCATCCAGGCTGGTCAGGTCGACACGGTGCTTCCCGCACCGGTCTGGGCCGACCCGACAGACGCCCCCATCGAGATCGACGAGGCTCCCGCCGAGTAAGCGGGCCGACCGGATTCGCTGGCAGCGGCCGCCCCGATACACGAAGAACGGGCATCCCCGAGGGGATGCCCGTTCTTCGTATGTCAGCTCAGATCAGCGCGCAGCCGAACCGTCGACGTAGTCTTCGTCGGTCTGCTTCCATGCGAAGAGCGAACGCAGCTCCTTGCCGGTGACCTCGATCGGGTGCGTCTCCTCCTTGGCGCGCAGCGCCAGGAACTCCTCGGCCCCGTTGTCCTGGTCGTCGATGAAGCGCTTGGCGAAGGCACCGGACTGGATGTCGGCGAGCACACCCTGCATGCTCTCCTTGACGCGGGCGTCGATGACGCGCGGGCCGGAGACGTAGTCACCGAACTCAGCGGTGTCGGAAATCGACCAGCGCTGCTTGGCGATGCCGCCCTCCCACATCAGGTCGACGATGAGCTTCAGCTCGTGCAGCACCTCGAAGTAGGCGATCTGCGGCTGGTAGCCCGCCTCGGTGAGGGTCTCGAAGCCAGCCTGCACGAGGTGGCTGACGCCACCGCAGAGAACGGCCTGCTCGCCGAACAGGTCGGTCTCGGTCTCTTCGGTGAAGGTCGTCTTGATGACACCGGCGCGGGTACCGCCGATGGCCTTCGCGTACGAAAGCGCGGTGGCCCAGGCGTGACCGGATGCGTCGCGCTCGACAGCGATGATGTCGGGGATGCCGCGGCCGGCGACGAACTCGCGACGAACCGTGTGCCCCGGAGCCTTCGGGGCGACCAGGATCACGTCGACGCCCTCGGGAGCGTCGATGTAGCCGAAGCGGATGTTGAAGCCGTGCGCGAAGGCGAGCGTCTTGCCCGCCGTCAGGTTCGGAGCGATCGACTCGCTGTAGATGGTGCGCTGGTGCTGGTCCGGCGCGAGGATCATGATCAGGTCGGCCCACTCGGTCGCCTCGGCGACGGTCTTGACGGGGAAGCCGGCCTCTTCAGCCTTCGCGGCGGACTTGGAGCCCTCCTTGAGCGCGATGGCGACCTCGACACCCGAGTCGCGCAGGTTCTGCGCGTGGGCGTGACCCTGCGATCCGTAACCGACGATGGCGACCTTCTTGCCCTGGATCAGGGACAGGTCTGCGTCGGCGTCGTAGAAGATCTCGGTGCTCACGGTGTGTTTCTCCTTGTTCGTGGTTGTGTGTCGGGGCCCTCGACATGCTCGGGACCCCGGTGAGTGTGTGTGGTCAGCCGCGCAGGACGCGCTCGGTGATGCTCTTGCCGCCGCGACCGATGGCGAGGAGTCCCGACTGGGCGATCTCCTTGATGCCGAAGGGCTCAAAGGCCTTGAGCAGGGCCTCGACCTTGCCCTTGTCGCCCGTGACCTCGACCACGAGCGCATCGGGCGCGTAGTCGACGACAGATGCACGGAACAGGTTCACGACCTCGATCACGTTCGATCGCGTGGCGTTGTCGGTGCGCACCTTGACGAGCATGTGCTCGCGCTGCACTGACGACGAGGCATCGAGCTCGACGATCTTGATGACGTTGATCAGCTTGTTCAGCTGCTTCGTCACCTGCTCGAGAGGAAGCTGCTCCTCCACGTCGACGACGACCGTGATCCGGGAGATACCCGGAACCTCGGTGACGCCGACCGCAAGGGACTCGATGTTGAAGCTGCGACGGGCGAACAGCCCGGCGACACGGGTGAGAAGACCGGGGCGGTCCTCCACCAGCAGGCTCAGCACATGGGTCGACATGGATCAGTCCTCCTCGTCGAACGTGGGCGCGTGGTCACGCGCGTACTGGACATAGCTGTTGCTGACGCCCTGCGGCACCATCGGCCACACCATGGCGTCGGCGCTGACCACGAAGTCGATCACCACGGGACGATCGTTCGTCTCGAGCGCGAGCTTGATGGCAGCATCCACCTCCTCCGCCTTCTCCACCCGGATCGCGAGGCATCCGTAGGCTTCACCGAGCTTGACGAAGTCGGGGATGCGCACGGTGCCGTGCCCCGTGTTGAGGTCGGTGTTCGAGTGGCGGCCATCGTAGAAGAGCGTCTGCCACTGCCGCACCATGCCCAGCGAGGAGTTGTTGATGATCGCGACCTTGATCGGGATGTTGTTGATCGTGCAGGTCGCGAGCTCCTGATTGGTCATCTGGAAGCAGCCGTCGCCGTCGATCGCCCACACGTGGCGGTCCGGCTCGGCGACCTTCGCACCCATCGCGGCAGGAACGGAGTAACCCATCGTCCCGGCGCCCCCCGAGTTCAGCCAGGCGTTCGGACGCTCGTACTTGATGAACTGCGCCGCCCACATCTGGTGCTGGCCGACGCCGGCGACGTACACGCCCTCCGGGCCGGTGAGCTCGCCGATCCGCTGGATCACATACTGCGGAGCGAGCAGACCGTCGTCGGGGGCCGTATAGCCGAGCGGGAACTCCTCGCGCAGTCCGTCGAGGTACGACCACCATTCGGAGATATCCGGCTGGGTGCTGCCGACGGTCCCGCGGAACGCGGCATCCAGATCGATCAGCACATCGCGCACGTCTCCCACGATCGGGACGTCGGCGTTGCGGATCTTCGAGATCTCCGCCGGATCGATGTCGACATGCACGACCTTCGCGTTGGGGGCGAAGTCGGCAGCCTTGCCGGTGACTCGATCATCGAACCGTGCGCCGAGCGCCACGATGAGATCGGACTCCTGGAGGGCGAGCACGGCCGGCACAGTACCGTGCATGCCCGGCATCCCGAGGTGCTGCTGGTGCGAATCGGGGAACACTCCGCGTGCCATCAGCGTCGTGACCACCGGCGCGTTCGTGGACTCGGCGAGGGCGAGGAGCTCTGCTGCCGCGCGCCCGCGGACCACGCCGCCACCGACGTAGAGCACCGGCTTCTTCGCATCCGCGAGCAGTGCCGCCGCGGCCTGGATCTGCTTGCCGTGGGCCTTGGTCACCGGACGGTAGCCCGGCAGGTCGACCTTGGGCGGCCAGACGAACGGCGCCGACTTCTGCTGCGCGTCCTTCGTGATGTCCACGAGCACGGGGCCAGGACGCCCCGTCGAAGCGATCTCGAATGCCGCGGCGAGGGCGCCGGGGATCTCGGAGGGCTCCTTCACCAGGAACGAGTGCTTCGTGATCGGCATGGTGATGCCGACGATGTCCGCCTCCTGGAACGCATCGGTTCCCATCAGGTGGCTGAAGACCTGTCCGGTGATCGCGACGATCGGCACGGAATCCATGTAGGCATCCGCGATCGCCGTCACGAGGTTGGTCGCGCCGGGACCCGAGGTCGCGATCGCGACACCGGTACGGCCGCTCGCGGCAGCGTATCCCTCAGCCGCATGCCCCGCGCCCTGTTCGTGGCGGACGAGGATGTGCCGGACGGTGTCGTCATCGAGCAGCGGGTCGTACACAGGCATGATCGTCCCGCCGGGGATGCCGAACACATCGGTCACGCCGAGGAGACCGAGGGTCCGGACGACGGCCTCAGCGCCCGTGATCTCGGGTGACGAGGCTTTCGGGGACGGTGGCCGTGGAACGGCCGGAGCGGAATCAGCAGTCATGTCTTTCCTTGATGATCTGAGAGTTCGTCAGCGAGGGGCCGACGTGGATCACCCGGTCGTCGCGCCTTCTGCAGCGGAACGCACGAGTCGCGAGTACTTGGCAAGAACTCCACGGGTGTAACGCGGGGGAAGCGGCTCCCAGCCAGAGCGGCGGGAGGCGAGCTCAGCGTCATCGACGAGTAGGTCGAGAGAGCGAGCTGCGATATCGACCCGTATCAGATCACCATCGCGCACGAAGGCGATAGGACCTGCGTCCACCGCTTCGGGTGCTATGTGGCCGATGCACAGGCCGGTTGTGCCGCCTGAGAATCGTCCGTCAGTCAAGAGTAGTACATCTTTTCCGAGCCCAGCGCCCTTGATGGCCGCGGTGATCGCCAGCATCTCGCGCATACCCGGTCCGCCCTTGGGACCCTCGTAGCGGATGACGATGACGGTGCCCGGCTCGATCTCGCCCTCGGCGACGGCATCCATCGCCGCGCGCTCGCGCTCGAAGACCCGTGCCGGCCCCTCGAACACGGCGGCGTCGAAGCCGGCCGTCTTGACGACGGCGCCGTCAGGAGCCATCGAACCGTGCAGGATCGTCAGACCACCGGTCGCGTGGATCGGGTTGTCGAACGTGTGGATCACGGTGCCATCGATCGGCTGAGGGTCGAGCTCGGCGAGGTTCTCGGCGAGCGTCTTGCCCGTGACGGTGAGCGCGTCACCGTGCAGCAGGCCCTCGTCGAGCATCGCCTTCATGATCACAGGGATGCCGCCGTGCCGGTCGACGTCGTTCATGACGTACTTGCCGAACGGCTTCATGTCGGCCACGTGGGGCACCTTGTCGCCGATGCGGTTGAAGTCGTGCAGGCTCAGCTCGACCTCGGCCTCGCGGGCGATCGCGAGCAGGTGCAGCACGACGTTCGTCGAGCCTCCCAGCGCCATCGCCAGGGCGATCGCGTTCTCGAACGCCTCTTTGGTGAGGATGTCTCGCGTGGTGATCCCCTGCCGGAGCAGGTTGACCACGGCCTCGCCGGAGCGGTGCGCGTAGTAGTCACGGCGGCGGTCGGCTGCGGGCGGGGCGGCCGAACCCGGGAGGCTGAGTCCGAGGGCTTCGGCGACCGACGCCATCGTGTTGGCGGTGTACATGCCACCGCAGGCGCCCTCACCGGGCGCGATCGCGCACTCGATGCGCTTGAGGTCTTCTTCGCTCATCAGCCCCGCCCGGCAGGCGCCGACGGCCTCGAACGAGTCGATGATCGTGACGTCCTTCTCGGTGCCGTCCGACAGCTTCACCCAGCCGGGCGCGATCGACCCGGCGTAGAGGAACACGCTGGAGAGATCGAGGCGGGCGCTGGCCATGAGCATGCCGGGGATCGACTTGTCGCAGCCGGCGAGCAGGACCGAGCCGTCGAGGCGCTCCGCCATCATCACCGTCTCGACGGAGTCGGCGATGACCTCGCGCGACACGAGCGAGAAGTGCATTCCCTCGTGACCCATCGAGATGCCATCGGAGACGGAGATCGTGCCGAACTGCAGCGGGTATCCCCCACCGCCGTGCACGCCCTCCTTGGCGCCCTGCGCGAGCCGGTCGAGGCTCAGGTTGCAGGGGGTGATCTCGTTCCAGCTGGAAGCGATGCCGATCTGCGGCTTCTCCCAGTCGGCGTCGCCCATGCCGACGGCACGGAGCATGCCACGGGAGGTCGTCGCCTCGATGCCGTCGGTGACGACGCGGCTGCGGGGCTTGATGTCGATGGGCGCGCTGTGAGAGGGATCATGCGAGGACATGACGGAAGTCTATTCCCGCAGAGAGGCGCGCTCGTCCGCGAGCGCCTCCAGAAGCTCGGCCATCTGTTGTGGGTTCTCCACACGCAGGATGGCGGCGCTCTCCCCCGGCCCGACTCGGACTCCGAGATCTCCACCTTGCAGCACGCGGATCGCGTCCTCATCCGTGACATCGTCGCCGGCGAAGAGGATGCCGGTCGCGTCGAAGTGCTCGCGGAGGGCGGCGACCGCCGCGTCCTTGCCCTCGGTGCGCGATGAGAACTCCAGCACCCGGTGGCCGGAGCGGCGGCGCCAGTGCGGGAAGCGCTCGGCGACCAGTGCGTCGATCTCCGCGAATACGCGCTCCTCGGTCTCGCGGTCGGCCCGGCGCGTGTGCACGCCCATGCCGAAGGTCTTCGGTTCGAACTCCGCGCCTTCGTAGCGCTCGATGATGGGCCGGGCTGCGGCCCACAGCTCCTCGCGTGCGCCGTCTTCGGTCGCCTCTCCCGTGGCCGCCGCGTCGCCCTCGCCGGGGAACCAGTACTGGGCGCCGTGCGATCCGGCGAGCGCGATGACCGAGTCGTCGGTGTGCTCGGTGATCTCGCGCAGGTCGTGCATGCTCCGCCCGGACGCATAGGCGACGAAGGTGTCTGGCATCGCCGCGAGACGCGCGACCTGGGTGGCGACCTCGGGCAGGGCGCGAGCGGCCATCGGGTCGGGCACGAGAGGAGAGGCCGTGCCGTCGAAGTCGAGCGCGACGACGAGTCGCGGGGTCGCGGCGAGCGCAGACAGGTCGGCGTCGGGTGTGCCAGGGATCCAGGTGCGGGTCACGTCTTCTCCAGTGAGTGTCTCGGGGTCAGCGCGCGTCGCGCGCTGCGGTGAGGGCCGACAGGAAGGAGTCGGACCAGGCGTTCACATCGTGGTCGAGCACGCGGCGCCGCAGTGAGCGCATCCGCCGCCCCTGTTCTCTCGGTGGCATCTCGACTGCGCGCATGATCGCCTCCTTGAGCCCCTCGATGTCGTGCGGGTTCACGAGGATCGCGCTGCCCAGTTCGTCGGCGGCGCCGGCGAACTCGCTGAGCACCAGCACACCCCGGTTGTCGAGGCGGGTGGCGACGTACTCCTTGGCGACGAGGTTCATGCCGTCACGGAGCGCGGTCACCAGCATCACGTCGGCGGCGAGGTACAGCGCCACCATCTCTTCCCGCGGGTACCCCTGGTGGAGGTAGCGGATCGCCGTGTGGCCCATGGTGTCGGTGTCGCCGTTGATCCGGCTGACCGCGAGCTCGATCTCGTCGCGCAGGTTGGCGTAGGCGTCGACGCGTTCACGGCTGGGGCTCGCGACCTGCACGAGGGTGACGTCTTCGACGGAGAGATCACCGGAGGCCAACAGCTCCCCGTACGCCTTGATGCGGTGCCCGATCCCCTTGGTGTAGTCGAGGCGGTCGACGCCGAGCAGGATGTGCTTCGGATTGCCGAGGTTCTGCCGGATCTCCGCGGCACGAGCCTGGATGTCGGGACGGGCCGCGAGTTCGAGGTAGGGCACGGTGTCGATCGAGATCGGGAAAGCCTTCACCAGCGCCCGGTGCGACTCCCCATTGTCGTCGACCTCGCCGTTGCCGGACGGGACCGTGACCGTCGATGCCTTGATGTCGTACTTCAACCGACGCCGGATCGCGTTGAGGAAGTTCGTGGCGTCGGTCGCCCGCTGGAAGCCGATCACGTCGGCGCCGAGCAGGCCGCGCAGCACCTGGCCGCGCCAGGGAAGCTGGGCATAAAGTCCGTGCGTCGGGAACGGGATGTGGTGGAAGTAGCCGATGGTCACGTCGGGGCGCAGCGCCCGCACCATCTGGGGAACCAGCTGCAGCTGGTAGTCGTGCACCCAGACCGTGCCGCCCTCGGCGACGGCATCCGCAGCGGCGTCGGCGAAGCGCCGGTTCACGGCGACATACGCGTCCCACCATTCCCGGTGGTACTGCGGCGGAGCGATGACGTCGTGGTAGAGGGGCCAAATGGTGTCGTTGGAGAACCCCTCGTAGTACTCCGCGATCTCCTGCTCGCTCAATGCGATGGGGATCAGCCGGATGCCCCCGGACGTGAACGGCTTCAACGCGATGTCCGGTTGTCCCGGCCATCCCACCCAGGCACCGTTGACGCTCTTCATCACCGGCTCGAGCGCGGCCACCAGTCCCCCAGGAGAGGTGCGCCACACCTCCTCGCCTTCGGGTCCTGCAATGCGATCGACGGGCAGCCGGTTGGCGACCACGACGAAGTCTGCGGCAGCCATGATGACTCCTCACGCCAGCGGTTCGATGCTCCCCAGGCTACCGAGGTTGCTGCGCTCCGTTCGCCACGCGCATCAGGGAGCGGTGCGCGACGACCTCGGGCCGGTGCTGCTGAGCACCCAGTTCGCCAGCCCGGCACCGAACGTGACAGTCGCAGCGAGGATCGGCAGGAGCAGGGCGGGCGCGGTACCGATCTGCTCGGCGATCTCCCCCGTCACCGCAGCGCCGATCGACTGACCGACCACGACCCCGGAGCCGAGCATCGTCATCACCGTGGCCGACCGCCCGAGAGGACTGCGCGCCGCACCGAAGCTGTACTGCGTCACCAGCGTCGGGCCGATGCCGATGCCCATGATGGCCAGCGCCACCATCATCGTGGCGGGAGAGTCGACGAAGACGAGCAGCACGGTCCCTGCGAGCAGGATGCCGGAGAACACCAACCACCGCGCCCGGAGTGTGAAGGCCGGCGGAAGCCAGGCGACGCCGAGGGCCAGGATCGCCGAGCCGACGCCCATCACCCCGTAGAGCAGGCCTGCCTGCTCCGGGGCGCCGCGGTCTGCCATGAACGACGTCAGCCCGGTGAGCATCGCGCCGAAGAACATCCCTACCCCGAGGATGCCGAGCACGACGATGAGCAGCTGCGGGCGGAAGAGGTCGGCGACGGCGGAGGGTGCCTTGCCGTCGGCGTCTCGCTCCTGCGACACATGACGGCCACTCGGGTGCAGCGCGAACGCTCCGACGAACACCACCGTGAGCACGGCAGCCCCCACCAACGGCGCCCAGGGGGCGAGAGCCGACGCGAGGATGCCGACGATGAAGGGACCGAAGACGAACACCGTCTCATCGGCAGCCGACTCGTACGCCATGGTGCCCGACAGGGTGCGCGTGCGCGCGGCCTCCGGCATCCGCTCCCTGATGATCGTGACCAGGCGCGAGCGCGACAGCGGGGCGACCTGCGGCGCCGTCGCGCCGATGCCGGCGGCGGCGAGCAGAACGAAGCCGTCCGCGCCCGGGCCGTAGACGACGACCGTGAAGATCACCAGCATGGCGCCGTTCGCGAGCGCGAGGGCCGACAGGACGCCGCGCTGACCGAACCGGTCGGCCGCAGCGCCCAGGAGCGGGCCGAAGCAGGCGGTGCCTAGACCCACCGCTGCGGAGGTGAGTCCGCCCAGCGACAGCGAGCCGCGGGCCGCCACCACGACGGTGAGGACGCCGACGACCATCATCGCGAACGGCAGCCGCGCGATGAACGCGATGAGGAAGTAGGGGAAGCCGGCGAGGCGGAGCAGGCTCGGCTCGTCGGAGCGGCGGGATGCTGCGCGTTCTGGTACCTGTGATGAAGCGTGTGTCATGGCTCTCGCACGTCGATGACGCGATCTCGGGTGCCGCCGCTGTCCGCGGGAATGCCCACGGCCGGTAGATACACGGTTGCGGCCGCGGACGAGCCGCGACCCTCTCATGGTACCGGTTCCGCCTGAGCGGGGGCAGGGGCCGCATCGCGGTCGTCGCGCCGCTAGTCTGGTCGACATTCCGCGCTCCCCCTTTGAGCCTGCTCTCCCCCGTTTCGAGGAGGAACCGTTGTCGTCCGCCCCACAGATCCCCGCGCCGATCGTTGCGCCACCTGGTCGCTCGCGGCGAGCCGGCGCCGCCAAGACGTCGCCGGTCCGCGACCTCCTCGCCCTGACGGAGCGCCCCGAGGTCATCTCCTTCGCCGGTGGACTTCCCGCTCCAGAGCTCTTCGACCTGGATGGCATCCGAGCCGCCTTCGATGAGGCGCTGCAGGCTCCCGGTGTGCTGCAGTACTCGACGTCCGAGGGCAGCGCCGCGCTTCGGGAGGAAGTCGCCCGCCGCTACACCGCCGACGGCCTCGACACCTCCGCATCCGACCTGATCATCACCACCGGCTCACAGCAGGGGCTCGGCCTGCTGGCGACCTCGCTGGTCGACCCGGGCGACACGATCCTGGTCGAGGAGCCGTGCTACCTCGCGGCGCTCCAGACTTTCGCGCTGGCCGGCGCCCGCGTGGTCGGGGTTCCCTACGACGGCGATGCGCTCGATCTCGAGGCGCTGGACCGGTTGGCATCCGCGCACTCCGCGAAGTTCTTCTACACCGTTCCCACATTTCAGAATCCGACCGGGCGCACGCACGATCTGGTCGCACGGAAGCAGATCGCGGAGATCGCGCTGCGGCGCGGATTGCGCATCATCGAGGACGAGCCGTACCGCCAGCTGCGGTACTCCGGTGACGCTCTGCCGTCGCTGGCCACGCTCGCCCCGGACCATGTGCTCAGCCTCGGCAGTTTCTCGAAGGTGCTCGCACCGGGCCTCCGTATCGGCTGGATCCGCACCACCCCGGACATCCGGCCGACGGCCACGATCGCCAAGCAGGCCGCGGATCTGCACACCTCCACCATCGACCAGGCCGCCGCGGCGCGCTACCTCGCGTCGGGACGCGGCGATCTGGCGCTCGATCGCATCCGTTCGTCGTACGCGGAGCGCCGGGATGCGATGCTCTCCGGACTCCCCTCCGCGCTGCCTGCGGGGAGCACCTGGAGCCGACCCGACGGCGGGATGTTCGTCTGGGCACGGCTGCCGGAGGCCATGGACGCCACCCAGCTGCTGACGAAGGCACTCGCGCACGACGTCGCCTTCGTCCCCGGAGCGCCGTTCTTCGCCGGCCCCGCGGACCCGCGCACGCTGCGGCTGTCGTTCACGACCTATGCCCCGGACAGGATCAGGACCGGCTTGTCAAGGCTCGGTGCCGCATCCGGTGCCGCCGGGTAGCGTAGGGGAATGCGCTACCTCTTCAGCACCGGACTCATCGCAGCGATCTCGGCAGGAGTCTCGCTGCTGCGCGGCACTCGCGAGGAACCGATCACCTGGCGCTCGGCGCTCTCCTGGCTGAGCTGGGGCATCACCATGGCTCTCGCCGTCGGTGCCGTCGTCGACATGAACCGTGCGCGACGCGGTGTGCTGGTCGACGCCGACTCCCCGCAGTCCGTCAAGAAGTCGAAGAAGGCGCAGCGACTCCAGTTCCGCTCGCAGAAGGCACTGGCCGACGCACAGGATCACGCCCAGGACCGGCGCCGCTGACCCTCTCCCCTCAGCGCGTCAGGATGAGCGCTTCGCCCTGTCCGCCGCCGCCGCACAGGGCGACTGCGGCAGTTCCGCCGCCACGACGTGCGAGTTCGTGGGCGACATGCACGACGAGCCGGTTGCCGGAGGCGCCGATCGGGTGACCGATCGCGATGCCGCCGCCGTGAACGTTGACGATCGCACTGTCGAGGCCGAGCTCCGTCTGCGATCGCGCGACGACGGCACCGAACGCCTCGTTGATCTCGACGAGGTCGAGGTCGGAGGGGGCGATCCCCTGCTTCGCGCACGCCTGCTCGATCGCCCGAGCGGGCTGCGCCTGCAGAGAGTTGTCCGGGCCTGCGGTCTGACCGCTCGCACCGACGGTCACGAGCACCGGCCATCCCTTCGTCTCCGCGACGCCACGGGTCGTGACGATCACGGCTGATGCGCCGTCGGAGATCGGCGAGGAGTTGCCGGCCGTGATCGAGCCGCCCTCGGCGAACGCCGCACGCAGTCCCGCGAGAGTCTCGACCGTCGACTCGGGACGAACGCCCTCATCGCGAGTCACCTGCACCGGCTCGCTCCGCCGCTGTGGAACCTCGATCGTCACGATCTCCGCGTCGAACACACCGGCGGTCTGCGCCGCAGCGGCGCGCTGGTGCGAGAGCGCCGCCACCGTGTCCTGCGCCTCCCTGGTGAGCTCGTACCGCGCATTGTGCCGCTCGGTCGACGCGCCCATGCTCTCCTTGTCGTACGCGTCGGTGAGTCCGTCGTACGCCATGTGATCGAGCACCTCGACGCTGCCGTAGGCCCAGCCGTCGCGAGACCCCATCAGCAGGTGCGGAGCGCGCGTCATCGACTCCATGCCGGCCGCGACGACCACCTCGGCATCGCCCGTGCGGATCATCCGCGCCGCATCGATGACGGCGGTCAGCCCGGACAGACACACCTTGTTCACCGAATGAGCCGGAACGTCCCATCCGATACCGGCGCCGATCGCTGCCTGACGCGCCGCGTTCTGCCCTGATCCCGCGGCGAGCACCTGGCCGACGATGACGGCATCGATGTCAGCCGGGTCGACGGATGCCTGCTCCAGCGCGCCGCGGATGGCGAACGATCCCAGCTGCGGTGCGGTGAACGCGGCGAGCTGGCCCTTCAGCCGGCCCTGCGGTGTGCGGGCGGCGGCGACGATGACGATGTCGTTCTCAGCCATGGTGTTGGGTCCTTCCGGTGGTGAGCGTGTCGGAGATGAGGAGCGGCGGCTCGGTCGCCGCGACGACCTCCTCGACGGTGACCCCGGGGGCGGTCTCGATGAGCACCAGACCGCGTTCGGTCACATCGATCACGGCGAGGTCGGTGATGATGCGGTCGACCACGCCGCGGCCGGTGAGCGGAAGCGTGCAGGCATCGACGATCTTCGGGGATCCGTCCTTCGCGACGTGTTCCATCAGCACGATGACCCGTCCCGCGCCGTGCACGAGATCCATGGCGCCCCCGGGTCCCTTGACCATCTTGCCCGGGATCATCCAGTTGGCGAGGTCGCCGGTCGCCGACACCTGCATGGCGCCGAGGATGGCGGCGTCGATCTTTCCGCCGCGGATCATCCCGAAGCTCATGGCCGAATCGAAGAACGCAGAGCCGGGGAGCGTGGTGACCGTCTCCTTGCCCGCATTGATGAGGTCGGGATCCACCGCGGCCTCTTGCGGGTAGGGACCGACACCGAGGATGCCGTTCTCCGACTGCAGCACGACGGTGACGCCGGCCGGCACGTGGTTCGGCACCAGCGTCGGCAGGCCGATGCCGAGATTCGCGTAGGCGCCGTCTTCCAGTTCGGATGCGGCTCGAGCGGCCATCTGGTCTCGGGTGAGCGCCATCTCAGGCTCCTTCCGTGGTGTCTGCGGGTGAGGAGACCGTGCGACGCTCGATGCGTTTCGGGATGTCGGTGCCGACCTCGATGACGCGGTGCACGAAGACCCCCGGCAGGTGGACGCGGTCGGGGTCGAGCTCCCCCGGGTCCACGAGACGTTCCACCTGGGCGATGCAGATGCGGCCGGCCATCGCCGCCAGCGGGTTGAAGTTGCGCGCTGCCTTGTTGAAGATCAGGTTGCCGTGTCGATCGCCGACCGCGGCATGCACGAGCGAGAAGTCGGTCGTGATCGCCTCTTCCAGGACGAAGTCCTTCGGCATACCGTCCACAGGGAAGGAGCGCACGTCCTTCGGCGAGGACGCCACGGCGATCGAACCGTCGGGGTTGTATCGCCGCGGGAGCCCACCCTCGGCGACCTGCGTGCCGACGCCGGTCTGCGTGAAGAAGGCGGCGATCCCCGAGCCACCGGCGCGCAGCTTCTCGGCGAGGGTTCCCTGCGGCGTGAGTTCGAGTTCGAGTTCACCGGACAGGAACTGCCGCTCGAACTCCTTGTTCTCGCCGACGTAGGAGGAGGTCATCTTGCGGATGCGCTGCGCCCCCAGCAGGATGCCCAGCCCCCAGTCATCCACGCCGCAGTTGTTGCTGACGATGCTCAGCTCCTTCGTCCCCTGCGCGAGCAGGGCTTCGATGAGAGCGATCGGGTTGCCGGAGAGGCCGAATCCGCCGACGGCGAGAGACGAGCCGTCCGCGATGTCCGCGACAGCTGCTGTCGCCGATTCCCACTGCTTGTCGATCACGCCTGCTCCTTCGAATACGCGGTCATCTCCAGCATCCGCCCGTCCGGGGCGCGGAGGGAACCCCAGTCTTGCGATGTGGTCGAACCAGCGGATAGCGTCCACATTATGGAACAGAAGCCCTCCGCGGTGCCCGGCACGCAGGCCATCGCTCGGGCCGCTCGCCTCCTGCGGCTCGTCACGTCGGCGGGAGCCGACGGCTCGACTCTGCAGGAGCTCGCACGATCCGCTGAACTCTCCCGCTCGACGGCCCACCGCCTGCTCAGCGCGCTGAAGGCGGAGGGGCTCGTCGACCGGGATGTTGAGAGCACCCGCTGGATGCCGGGTCCGGAGCTGTTCTTGATGGGAACTGTCGCCGCGGCTCGCTATGACGTGACGGCACTGGCTCGCGACATCGTGCGATCTTTGGCCGTCAAGACCGAGGAGAGCGCATTCTTCTCGGTCCGCCGCGCCGATGAGACGGTCTGCCTGCTGCGGGAGGAGGGGTCATTCCCGATCCGGTCGTTCGTGCTCAGCGAAGGCGTGCGATTCCCGCTCGGCGTCGCGAGCGCGGGGCTGGCGATCCTGGCGTTCCTGCCCGACCACGATGTGGATGCCTACCTGGAGCGTCACCCGGAGCTCGAAGGAGCCTGGGGTCGCTCTCACGGTGAGAGCCCGCTGCGCACACGCCTCGCCGAGACCAAGGAGCGCGGCTATGCGATCAACCCCGGCCTCATCGTCGAGGGCAGCTGGGGAATGGGGGCGGCGGTGTTCGATCGAGCCGGTCGCCCGGAATGGGCGTTGAGCCTGACCGGCGTGGAGTTCCGCTTCGGCCACGATCGGACTGCCGAACTCGGCCGCATCCTCCTCGCCCACGCCCACCAGCTCTCCGCACGGATCGCGAGCGTCCGCCGGTAGCGCCCAGTACATACCATCGGGTATATACTGTTTGGTATGAATCGATCGGATGTCATCGGATCCCTGGTGCTCTCGGGCTACGCGCTCGGGCGGATCGCCGCCCAGGATGCCGGCAATGATGCGCCCGCCGCCCAGTGGCGCGTCCTGAGCCTTCTGGAGCAGTCGGGCCCGCAACGAGTGGGCGCACTGGCGGCATCCGCACGTACGACACAGCCGGGAATGACCCGGCTGATCGGCGGACTGGAGCGCGATGGACTGGTCCTCCGCTCCCCCGACCCCGACGATTCGCGGGCGATCGTCGTCGACATCACCCCGACCGGCACCGCCGCCATATCTGCGTGGCGGGTCGAGTTCCGGGAAACGCTGGCTCCGCGGTTCGCGGACCTCAGCGACGACGACTGGGCCGCCTTGAACCGCGCAGCAGAGATCCTCGCGCTGCGCGCCGCTGACGAGAAGAACCACGAGAAGACTGGAGAAACTCGGTGAACACCACCACCCGCCCCTCGGTATGGAAGCAGCCCGCACAGGTGTGGGCTGTCGCCTTCGCCTGCGTCGTCGCGTTCATGGGCATCGGCCTCGTCGACCCGATCCTGCCGGCGATCGCCGAGTCGCTCGAGGCGTCACCGGTCGAGACCGAGCTGCTGTTCACCAGCTACCTCCTCGTGACCGGGCTGGCCATGCTCGTCACCAGCTGGATCTCCAGCCGGATCGGCGCCAAAGCCACCCTGCTCATCGGACTCGCCCTCATCGTCGCCTTCTCGCTCCTGTGCGCCCTGAGTGGGAGCGTCGACGCGGTCATCGGCTTCCGAGCCGGTTGGGGCCTCGGCAACGCGCTCTTCATCTCCACGGCTTTGGCGACGATCGTCGGAGCGGCGTCCGGCGGCAGCAGCGCGGCGATCATCCTGTACGAGGCGGCGCTCGGACTCGGCATCGCGATCGGACCGCTGCTCGGCGGCATCCTCGGCGAGCAGAGCTGGCGCGGACCGTTCTTCGGAGTGGTCGTCCTCATGGCGATCGCGTTCGTCGCGGTGCTCGTGCTCTTGCGCGGTCCCGCCGAGAAGCGCGTGCCTGTGCCCTTCTCGGCGCCGTTCACGGCGCTGCGTCGTCCGGCCCTCGCGATCCTCGCGGTCGCGGCACTGTTCTACAACATCGGATTCTTCGTGCTGCTCGCGTTCTCGCCGTTCCCGTTGGGCTTCGGAGCACTCGGCATCGGATTCACGTTCTTCGGCTGGGGCGTCGCACTCGCGGTCACCAGCGTCTGGGTGGCCCCGGTCCTGATGCGCCGGATGCCGCGCACGCGCATCATCCTCATCGTGCTGCCCCTGCTCGCGGTCGATCTCGTCGCGGCCGGACTCGTCGTCGGGAGCGCAGGCGCGCTCGTGGCCTGCATCGTGATCGGCGGTCTGCTGCTCGGCGTGATGAACACCGTGCTCACCGAAGCCGTGATGGAGGCGACGGATCTGCCTCGTTCGGTGGCGTCGTCGGCGTACTCCGCCGTCCGCTTCCTCGGCGGCGCGATGGCCCCTCCGCTCGCCGCGCTGCTGTGGCATGCGTTCAACGCGACCGTGCCGTACGTCTTCGCCTCGGCATCCGTCCTGCTGGCCGCTCTGACGGTCTTCCTCGGGCGGCGTGTGCTCGCGCACATCGACGACGAACCGACGGATGCCGTGACGGAAGACGCCGAGGCCATCCTGATCGGCGACGCGGCCTGACAACGGTCGGTGCGACGCTTGGGTACGGTGGGGCGATGACCGACCTCTCCCATCTGCCGGAGCGCAGCCGCATCGTGCATCGCCACCTGTCCGATGCCGGCCTGACAGCGCAGATCCGTGTGCTCCCCGACTCCGCTCGTACCGCGGCCGCGGCTGCCGCTGCGATCGGATGCGACGTCGCCGCGATCGCGAACAGCCTGGTCTTCCTCGCCGACGGCGCACCCATGCTCGTCATGACCAGTGGCGGACACCGCGCTGACGTCGCCGCCCTCGCACGTGGTGTCGGCGCTGCGGAGATCGTCATGGCACCGGCATCCGTCGTCCGCTCCTCCACCGGCCAGGCGATAGGCGGCGTCGCACCCGTCGGTCACCCGACGCCCCTGCCGACCTACATCGACGAGTCACTCCAGGAGTTCGCGGAGATCTGGGCCGCGGCGGGCCACCCGCACACGGTGATGCCACTGACGTTCGAAGAGCTGCGCCGGATCACCGGAGGTCAGGTCATCCCCGTCGTGTGACGTCGAAGATCGACAGGGCATCCTCGCCC
This sequence comes from Microbacterium sp. PMB16, assembly GCF_051294855.1. Classification (GTDB taxonomy): domain Bacteria; phylum Actinomycetota; class Actinomycetes; order Actinomycetales; family Microbacteriaceae; genus Microbacterium. The sequence goes on along the minus strand of NZ_CP145908.1, from coordinate 3,089,406 downwards.
GTGATCGCCGCCATCACTTCACCGTGACTTCGATCTTCGCGGTCTTCTGATCATCGGGGTCCTCGGGAACCGACCCGCGGAAGAGGTATTCGAACTCGATCACGGTCGTGCCGGTTCCCACCGGGGCGAACCGATAGCTGAACTCGCTCGGCGCCCCTGTCTCGCCCGGCTGCCCCAGATACTTCGACCGCTCCTCACCGGGCGCAAGCACCGCGTCATCCGGTTCCTGAGTGATCGACCACTCCTGACCGACCGTGGCGTTGACCTCGCCGAAGTCGACGACGAGCGCTTCACCCGGCGCGAGCGTGACGGACTCGGCCGTGTAGTCGACGGTCTTCTCCGCCGCACCGGCGCAGGAGACGAGACTGAGACCGATCGCCAACGCACCGGCAGCGGCCGTCACCACTCGACTGCATCGACGCATCATGCCCCCTCCGCGGTCACGGTATCGCACGGCACGCGCGCACGGGTTGCTCGAGATCAGCTCAGCTTCCATACCGAGACGCTACGACGGTCCGGCGATCTGCGCCCACCGTTTGCGCTCCCTTCGAGCCCGTGAAGTCTTCCGTTAGCGTCGATCTCATGGAAGACACGAACGCACGACGCTGGGCTGTGACCGGAGCCGCCGGGACGATCGGTCGTGCGCTCCGCGCGCACCTCGCCGAGAACTCCGTAGAGCTGGTCTCGATCGACGTCACGGAGATCGCGCGGGCGAGCCCGTCGGAACGCGTCGTCCGCTGCGACATCGGCGATCTCGCCGGGCTGGAATCTGCCTTCGAGGGATGCGAAGGAGTGATCCATCTCGCCGGCATCTCCGATGAGGCGGACTTCCACGACCTCGCCGAGGTCAACATCGTCGGCACCTACCACGTGCTCGAAGCGGCCCGCCGCGCCGGAGTGAACCGCGTCGTGTACGCCAGCAGCAACCGCCTCACCGGGGCGTATCCCACGCAGACGCAGGTCGACGAATCCATGCCTCCCCGTCCCGACGGGTTCTACGGGGTGTCCAAGGTCGCCGGAGAGGCCCTCTGCCGCCTCTACACGGACAAGTTCGACCTGAGCACGATCGCTCTGCGGATCGGCACCTACGAGCCGGCCCCGGGCTCTGCGCGGGAGATGCGCACCTGGCTCAGCCCCGACGATGCGCTCCGCGCGTTCGACGCCGCCATGACGACCCCTCAGAAGCATGCGGTGTTCTACGCCGTCTCGAACAACACCGAGCTCTGGTGGGCCCTCGAGGCCGGCCGCGCAGCCGGCTTCGAACCGATCGACGACGCCGCCGCGCACGGAAGCTACGAGCCGCTCCCCACGGACCAGCGGCAAGGCGCATCTATGCCACCGCCGAGTACTCGCTCGATCGCATGCGCACAGACTGACGGCCCGGAAAGCAGAAAAGCCCCGAAGACTGGCGAGAGTCTCCGAGGCTGATCCGTGCACCCCCTCGGACTTGAACCGAGAACCCACTGATTAAGAGTCAGTTGCTCTGCCGATTGAGCTAGAGGTGCGTGGTCCGGGATGACCCCGACCGAGGAATTACATTACCAGCCGATCGGTCCCATGCGAAATCGAGGCGACCCCGGGCGTGGCCCCCTGTCACACGACGTAAGCCTGGCCGAAGGAACCTCTGGGTCGTGTGCCTGACCGACTATTCTGAGAGCGTGACATCCTCCCCCGATGCTGACTCCCTGCGACGCGATCTCGAGCTCGCTCTGCGCCTCGCCGACGCCGCAGACGCCCAGTCCCTCTCGCGCTTCGACGCCGCCGATCTCGAGATCTCGACGAAGTCCGACAACTCCCACGTCACGGATGCCGACCTCGCCACCGAACGCGCGATCCGCAGCATCCTCGAGACCGAGCGTCCGGACGACGGCATCTTCGGCGAGGAGTACGGCGCCCAGGGCAGCACGCACCGTCAGTGGATCATCGACCCGATCGACGGCACGGCCAATTTCCTCCGCGGAGTGCCGCTGTGGGGCACGATGATCGCGCTCGCGATCGACGGCGTGCCGCAGGTCGGCGTCGTGAGCATGCCGGCCCTCGGCCGACGCTGGTGGGCGGCGGCGGGTACCGGAGCGTGGACCACCACCGAGACCGAACCGCGCCAGCTGAAGACCTCATCGGTGGCCTCCCTCGACGACGCGAGCGTGAGTTTCCAGAGCATCGCGCAGTGGGCGGATGCCGGACATCTCGACACGCTGATCGCGCTGGCGGACCGTGTCTGGCGGGACCGCGCATACGGCGACATCTTCGCGTACATGCTCCTGGCGGAGGGGCGCCTCGATATGGTCGCCGAGTTCGACGTGAAGGAATACGACATCGCGGCGGCCGTCCCGATCGTGCGCGAGGCCGGCGGAAGGATGACCTCTTTCGACGGCGACGAGACGATCTCCGCGCGCTCGACGCTTGCCACCAACGGCATCCTCCACGACGACTTCCTGACCTTCCTGCACGACTGACCCGAATCCTTGAGGCCCGCGATGACCGCTCGCACCCTTTCCGCCGTCGCCGGTGGGCTGCTGGTCGTCGCGCTCCTGACCTCGTGCGCGGCCCCCGGGGAGCCGGTGCAGACTCCCCCGGCCACATCGGCGGCCCCGAAGCCGGCAAGCAGCGCCGAGCCCGTGAGCACCCCGACGCCCACGACGCCCGATGCGGCGATCTCGTGCGAGTCCATGATCTCCGCCGGCACCGTCGAGGCTCTCACGGCCGCCGGTTGGACGGCCAAGCCGAAGGAATTCGTCGTCGGCGATGTCGAACTCACCGAGGGTCTGCTCTGCTTCTGGGCGGACTACTCCGTCGGATCCGATCACGGCCAGCTCTACGGATGGTCGAAGATCACGGAGGATGACGCGTCTCGAGCCCAGTCCGCGCTCCTCGCCGGCGGGTGGCGGCGTGAGGACGGCCCCGAGGGCACGTACTTCACCGAGGATCCGCAGTACTCGATGGGCACCGACGACGACGGATACGGCATGACCTATCTGTTCGGCGACGGATGGGTGAAGCTCGCCGACACCAAGCAGGGCCTCGTCCTCATCGAGTGGGCCGGGTGACGGAACGACAAAAAGCCCCCGATCCCGCTGTTTCCAGGGGATCGAGGGCTATTTTGCTTGCGACAGCGACCTGGTGGAGCTGGGGGGAATCGAACCCCCGTCCAACGCTGAAAATCCACGCCTTCTCCGGGCGCAGTCTGTAAAGACGTTCTACTCGGCTCCGACCTTTGTCACAGACACCTAAGTCGACGAGCCCAGACTGGGAAGAGTCCCGCGTGACGTCCAGACGCCGTCACACAGCAAGATTCCTAAATGACGCCAGGGTCCGTGTCGGAATCACACACGGTCTGACGGACTATCGGGCTCGCTTATGCAGCGAGGGCGAAGTCGTTGCGCTTGGTTTCGGCAACTATTTTTTTGCAGAGAGCGTTTACGAGATAACTCTGCATCCTCGGCCCGCTTCTCGTGGATGTACAGGCGCTGTCGAAACCGATCAGCCCCGTGGACCTTCTCTCGAAGGAGCCGCTGTCGCACTGTGTAGTTTTCACACTCGGACAGTGACTGCCCGAGCATCACAGACTACAACGTCAGCGACGCATCCGCCATTCCGCGTGTGCCCCGTCGGCTGGCGTAGAGTCGCCCCATGAGTGATGTCACGGTTACCGTCCGCGGCGAGCACGAGGCGCGCATCGCGCCGGAGCGCGCCACCGTCCGCGTCAGCGTGCGAGCCGAGGGCCCGGAGCGCACCTCCGTGGTCGAGCACGTGATGCGTCTCGCCGAACCTGTGCGCCGCAGCATCACGGAACGAGCGGATGCCGGAACCGTCGTCGACTGGACCAGCAAGCGGCTCTCCGTGCGCGCCGAGCGGCCATGGAACAACGACGGCAAGCGCCTCGCTCCGGTCTACTACGCAAGCATCGACTTCACCGCGACATTCGCCGAAGCCTCCGAGCTCTCCATCTGGGTGTCGGACGTCTCGCCCTGGGACGGCGTCGAGGTCGGCTGGGTGAACTGGCACCTCACGCCGGAGACGATCGCACGCGTCGAGGGAGAAGTCGCCGCGCAAGCCGTCGGAGTCGCCGTCGCACGCGCACAGGCCTACGCGGCCGCGCTGGGGCTGGGCGAGGTCACTCCACTGGAGATCGCAGACGTCGGTCTCATCTCCACGGGTCCGCCGGCGCCTGCCCTCGAGATGATGAAGTCCCGTGCTGGTGCGTTCTCCGCGGATGCTGCGCCGGCCATGGAGTATGAGCCCGACGAGATCGTCATCTCTGCGACCGTCGAGGCGCGCTTCCTCGCCCGCTGAACCGACGAGAGGAAGGGGGCGTCGTCAGTCGGCGAACGGAGCCAGCTCTGCGGCCAGACGCTCGGACACCCGCGCGTGGACAGCCGTCCCCGCCTCGCGATGCTCGACCGACAGCAGCATGCCCGTCTCGTGGATCGCCGCGACGAGGTCGCCGCGATCGTACGGGACGACCGCGTGCACCTCGACCGCAGGCTTCGGCAACGCCTCTTCGATGGCGGCCCGCAGCTCAGCGATCCCCTCGCCCGAGCGCGAAGAGACGAACTGCGCGTGCGGCTCCAGGCCACGCAGCACCAGACGCTCGCCATCGTCGATCAGGTCGGCCTTGTTGAAGACGACGATCTCCGGCATGTCGCGGACGCCGACGTCGCCGAGGACATCGCGAACGGTCTGCAGTTGACCGGCAGGGTCCGGGTGCGAGGCGTCGACCACATGCAGGACGACATCGGCCTGGCCGACTTCCTCGAGCGTCGAGCGGAACGCCTCGACGAGCTGGTGCGGCAGGTTGCGCACGAAGCCCACCGTGTCGGTGAAGGTGTAGACACGGCCGTCAGCCGTCTCAGAACGACGGACCGTCGCATCCAGAGTGGCGAAGAGAGCATTCTCGACGAGCACGCCGGCGCTGGTGAGCGCGTTGAGAAGGCTGGACTTGCCTGCGTTGGTATACCCGGCGATCGCCACCGAAGGGATCGTGTTGCGCTTGCGCTCGGCGCGCTTCGCCTCGCGAGCCGGACCGTAGTCGCGGATCTGGCGACGCAGCAGCGCCATCTTGGTGCGGATGCGACGACGATCGAGTTCGATCTTGGTCTCACCCGGACCGCGCGAGCCCATACCTGCACCGCCGGCGCCGACCTGGCCACCGGCCTGCCGGCTCATCGAGTCACCCCAACCACGAAGACGCGGGAGCAGGTACTCGAGCTGCGCGAGCTCGACCTGCGCTTTGCCCTCACGGCTCTTCGCGTGCTGGCTGAAGATGTCGAGGATCACGGTCGTGCGGTCGATGACCTTGACCTTGACGACGTCTTCCAACGCACGACGCTGGCTGGGCGCGAGTTCGGTATCGGCGATCACGGTATCGGCGCCGACCGCGGCGACGATGTCCTTCAACTCCTGCGCCTTGCCGCGACCGAGGTAGGTCGCCGCATCGGGATGCGGTCGTCGCTGCAGCACGCCGTCGAGCACGACAGCACCCGCCGTCTCGGCGAGGGCCGCGAGCTCCCGAAGGGAGTTCTCAGCGTCTTCCTGCGCGCCCTGGGGATACACGCCGACGAGGACGACGTTCTCCAGACGCAGCTGGCGGTACTCGACCTCGGTGACGTCTTCGAGTTCGGTCGAGAGTCCACCGACACGGCGGAGGGCGTGCCGATCCTCGAGGTCCCACTGATTGCCGTCCGTCGTCGAATTCGACGCGGTGGACGAATCTTGAAGGGCCTGAGCAGCGCCGAAAACTCGCACCTCGGAGCGCTTCTCTGCGTTCGCGAGTACGCGGTCGAGCGCCTCGTCATCGGTGGAGGGTGTCGTGGTCTCCGTCATCCGTTCCTTGTCTCTGGTTTCGTTGCGAGCCTTAACCTTAGCCCGGGCTGTCCGGTACGCTCACCGTATGGGGTCCGACCACTACTTCACTGCGGCCCCGGCAAGCCCCGAGAATCTGCGCTCGATCCGTGTGTCGCTCGCAGGCCGAGAGCTGGATGTCACCACCGCTGGTGGCGTCTTCAGCCCGGATCGGCTGGATGCCGGCACCGCAGTGCTTCTCGCCAACATGCCTCCGGTGCCTCCGGGAGGCAACCTTCTCGACCTCGGTAGCGGTTGGGGGCCCATCAGTCTCTCGATGGCCCTCGCCGCCCCGCACGCGACGGTGTGGGCCGTCGACGTGAACGAGCGAGCCCTCGACCTCGTGCGCCGCAACGCCGCCAGTCTTGGCCTCACCAATGTCAACGCCTCACTGCCCGACGATGTTCCCGACGACGTCACCTTCCGCACGATCCGCTCGAACCCGCCGATCCGCGTGGGGAAGAACGAGCTGCACGGCCTGTTGGAGCGCTGGATCCCGCGGCTCGATGATCGCAGCGATGCGTGGCTCGTCGTGCAGCGGAACCTCGGTGCCGATTCGCTGCAGCGGTGGATCGGCGCGACCTTCCACCCGGGATACAGCGTCTTCCGCACCGCGACCGGCAAGGGGTATCGCATCCTCAAGGTCCGCAAGCACGGCACCCCTCAGACGGAGCCGATCGTCATCAGCTGACGAGGTCGACCTCACCCTGGAACACCAGCTGCGCAGGTCCGGCCAGCGCGACGTGCTCGCCGTCTTCGGCGGGGAACATGCGCACGCTCAACGTGCCGCCGGGAACTTCCACCTGCCAGTTGTTCGGCGCCTGCTCACCGGCCCAGAACCTCACGGCCAGAGCGGTCGCCGCGACCCCGGTACCGCAGCTCAGGGTCTCGCCCACGCCGCGCTCGAACACCCGCATCCGCACGTGTCCGATGCCGTTGCGCACCAGAGGTTCTTCCGGGACGACGAACTCGACGTTCGCCCCCGCAGGCAGCAGCGGGTCGAGATCGGGCGCCCGGTGGAGCTCGATCGCGGCGAGCTCCGCCTCTGACGCGAGTGCGACGACGACGTGCGGGTTGCCGACATCGATTCCGAGCCCGGGGCGCGTGACCGTCAGCCCGTCTACGCGCACGAGAGGATCGTCACCGGACAGCTTCCATCGCCCGAGGTCGACCTGGTACCCGGTGGCGCTCCTCGTCACGTCGCGGACCCCGGCGCGCGTGCCGATCGGCAGGGTGGACCCTGGTTCGATCGTCGCGAGCCCGGACCGCACGAGGAAGTGCGCGAAGACACGGATGCCGTTGCCGCACATCTCGGCGATCGATCCGTCGGCATTGCGGTAGTCCATGAACCATTCCGCGTCTGGTTCCTCGGCGAGGGAGGCTGCTCCGTCTGCGATCGCGGAAGAACGGACCACCCGCAGGATGCCATCGGCGCCGATCCCGAAGTTGCGGTCGCAGAGCACAGCCACCTGCTCCACCGACAGATCGAGCTCGCCGTCGGGGTCGGAGATGATGATGAAGTCGTTGCCCGTGCCGTGCCCCTTGGTGAATGCGACCATGTGCCCAGTCTAGGGATTGCGCGGAAGTGCTTCGCCCGCCGCCTCCGCGTCGCGCAGCACGCGGTACCTGCCGCAGAGGAAGTTGCGATTGCGGGCGACCTCCAGGAGTTCGAGATCGAGCGCGCGCGGCAGCAGTGGAGCCCCCGAGCCGAGGGTCACCGGCGCGTACTGCACCCACACCTCGTCGAGCAGACCCGCGTCGGCGAACTGGCCGGCGAGGTCTCCTCCCCCGACGATCCAGAGATCCTTGCCGCCGGCCGCTCTGCTCATCTCTTCGTGCACGCTGTGCACGTCGTCGCGAGTGAGGCGGACGTCGGCGCCCTCTGCGATATCGAGCTCACGGTGCGTGAACACCCAGGTCGGCTGAATGTAATCCCATCGACCCTCTTCGTGGCGCATCACCCATTCGTAGGTCGTGGCACCCATCGCGAGCGCGCCGATGGTCTTCTCGAAACCCTGGTAGGCCATGGGGCCGTCGTGGTCGATGTCCTGTTTGAGCAACCAGTCGAGAGAGTCGTCTGCGGTGGCGATGAATCCGTCGAGACTGGACGCGGTGAAGAAGTGGGTCGTCATGCGCCCAGGATGCCAGCAGCCACCGACATCATTCGGTCGCGGACTCGCTCTCGAGAATCGCCGCCGCGTCGCCCGGCGCATCGTGCCACTCGATCTCCCCGTAGCGCTTGAACCAGGACACCTGCCGTCGCGCGTACCGGCGGGTCAGGGCCTGCGTCTCCGCGATCGCTTCGCTCTCGGTGAGTCGTCCGTCGAGCTGCCCGAGTGCTTGCGCGTAGCCGATCGCCCGCCCTGCGGTCGCCCCACGCTCGAGTCCGCGCGCCCGGAGAGCCGCGACCTCATCGACGAGGCCGTCAGCCCACATCCGCCGGACTCGCGCGTCGAGACGCTCGACGAGCGCCGGACGATCGACGTGCAACCCGATCACCCGAGCCGCCGAGTGCCACAGCACCGGCCGTTCGGGAAGCGCGGCACCATGCGTGGCGCTCCCCTGCTCGAGAACCTCGAGGGCCCGCACGATACGGCGGCTGTTGCGCGGATCGACGCGATCTGCTGTGGCGGGATCGGCTTCGCGGAGCCGCGCCAGCAGTGCTGACGAGCCGTCGGCTTCGAGTTCGCGTTCGAGCCGTTCGCGGATTGCCGGGTCGCGAGGAGGGAAATGGAACTCGTAGATCACGCTCGAGACGTAGAGGCCTGAACCTCCGACCAGGATCGCGTCGCCGCCGCGCTGGTGAATCGCCGTGATGGCAGCGCGAGCCTGCGGCTGGTACCAGGCGACGGCAGCGTCCTGATCCGCGTCCCGCACGTCGAGGAGGTGATGCGGGATGTCGCGTCGTTCCGCCACGGGGAGTTTCGCTGTACCGATGTCCATGCCGCGGTAGAGCTGCATGGCGTCGGCATTCACGATCTCCGCAGGGTTCCCCTGTCTGCGCAACGTCTCTGCGAGGTTCAGCGCGAGATCGCTCTTGCCGGTACCGGTCGCGCCGACGACGGCCCAGAGTCGGGTGCGTCGGGTCACACGCCGACGCGGAGGGTCGGGAGGCCGAGGGAGACCGCTCGCGGCCCGCCATCCACAGTGGGCGAAGGCACCGCACACGACTCCGCCTGCCCGCGGTCCCAGGCGTCTCCGCCGCGCGTGCGGCGGATTCGCAGCGGCTCCCCTGTCGGGTCGTCGGCCAGCAGATGGAACGGGGCGCCGTGCGTGATCGTGACGGTCACCACGTCGCCCGGACGCGGCAGCTCGGAACCAGCGGTGAGCTCGAAGTGGACGAGGCGATTGTCTTCACCACGACCGGTGAGACGATGCGTCTCCGCATCCTTCTTGCCTTCGCCGGTCGACACGAGCACTTCCACCTCGCGACCGACCTGCTTCTGGTTCTCTTCCAGGGAGATGCGCTCCTGGAGCGCGAGCAGGCGGTTGTACCGTTCCTGCACGACGTCTTTGGGAACCTGATCTTCCATCGTCGCGGCCGGGGTGCCCTCGCGGATCGAGTACTGGAACGTGAAGGCGCTGGAGAAGCGTGCCTGCTCGACCACGCGCATCGTGTCCGCGAAGTCCTCTTCGGTCTCTCCGGGGAAGCCGACGATGATGTCCGTGGTGATCGCGGCGTGCGGGATTCGTTCCCGCACACGATCGAGGATGCCGAGGAACTTCTCGCTGCGGTAAGAACGCCGCATCGCCTTGAGGATGCGATCGCTGCCCGACTGGAGCGGCATGTGCAATTGCGGCATCACGTTGGGGGTCTCGGCCATGGCGTCGATGACGTCGTCGGTGAAGGCCGCGGGGTGCGGGCTCGTGAACCGGATGCGCTCCAGGCCCTCGATCTCTCCCGCGGCACGCAGCAGCTTGCCGAAGGCCTGTCGGTCGCCGAATTCGACGCCGTAGGAGTTGACGTTCTGCCCGAGCAGTGTGACTTCGATCGCACCGTCTTCGACCAGCAGTCGGATCTCATTCAAGATGTCGCCGGGTCGGCGGTCTTTCTCCTTGCCGCGCAGGCTCGGGACGATGCAGAACGTGCAGGTGTTGTTGCAGCCGACCGAGATCGACACCCATCCGCTGTGCGCCGAGTCGCGCTTGGTCGGCAGCGTCGACGGGAAGACCTCGAGCGATTCGAGGATCTCGAGTTCGGCGTCGCCGTTGTGGCGCGCGCGCTCGAGCAGCCCGGGAAGCGATCCCATGTTGTGCGTACCGAAGACGACGTCGACCCATGGCGCCTTGTCGAGGACCGCCTGCTTGTCCATCTGCGCGAGACATCCGCCCACGGCGATCTGCATGCCGTCCTTGCGCCGCTTCACCGACGCGAGGTGCCCCAGGGTGCCATAGAGCTTTCCCGCGGCGTTGTCGCGGACCGCGCACGTGTTGATGATCACCACGTCTGCCTCGGAGCCCTCGACGGCTCGGACATAGCCGGCGCTCTCCAGCGATCCGGACAGACGCTCCGAGTCGTGCACGTTCATCTGGCACCCGAAGGTGCGCACTTCATAGGAGCGCTGCCGGCCGTCGACGTCGATGGCCGCCGACGAGGCAGTGATGATCGTCGGTTCGCTACGAGGGATAGTCATGATGATCCCATTGTACGAGCGGATGACCGGTGCAGGAGCGGCGCCGTTCAGTCGGAATCCACGAAGCGGACCCCCGAGGAAGGTCCCCCTGATGAGACCTCTCGCAGCGCGGACTTCGCCGCATTCATCGCCACGGCACCGTTGTATCCGCGACGCGACAGTTGCCCCACGAGACGGCGCAGCGCCGTGTCGTTGTCGAGCCTGGCCATGGATCGTGCCTTCGACCGCGCGAAGTCGAGCGCGCGCTCCGAGTCGTCGTCGGGCAGCTCATCGAGCGCGGCGTCGATCACCTCGCGGGGTATCCCCCGCAGCGACAGCGCGCGAGAGAGAGCGACGCGCCCCTGCCCCTTCCGCTCGACGCCCGACGTGACCAGAAGCTCGGCGAGCACCGCGTCGTCGAGATAGCTGCGTCGGCAGAAGTCATCGATCACGTCGTCGATCTGGCCGGAATCGAGCTGGTGCCCTCGAAGCACTAGACGAGCCTCGGAAATCGAGAGCGATTTGGTTCTGAGCTTGCGCAGCAGAGCCTCCTCGGCTGAGGCGCGGATCTCATCCGGAGAGCGTGCGTCATCAGCTTCGTCTTCCTCGACACCGCGCAGTGCACGAAGCCGCGGCGGCACGCTCTTGACGGATGACGTGTTCGACGAAGACATCTTCTGTGAGGACAGATCTGCCCCGCCCTGCGCGGATGCAGTCATCCGCGCCGCCGCGCCTCGGGCAGGATGACGGTCGCTCGGCGTGCCCGCTTCATCAACCGACCGATCCGGCGCGTCCCATGTCGACCGCCACAGCTTTGTATCGCCCGCCTGTTGGGGCGTGACCACGTCGGAAGCATCTTCTGCACGCGTGGCGGGCGTCATCTGAATCAGAGAGTCGGCCGCTGCCGCCTTCTTACCGAAGAGAGGAATGATGGGGGCGACCCGCTCGGAATCGCCCCCACGTGTGTCATTCATCAGGCCGGGCGGCGCTCGGCCAGCTCGTCAGTCGCCTCGGCGGCGGCAGTCTGCCCGCCGATGCCGAGCTTCTGCTTGATCTGGGTCTCGATGGCGAGTGCGATATCGGGATTGTTGAGCAGGAACGTGCGCGCGTTCTCCTTGCCCTGTCCGAGCTGATCGCCGTCGTAGGTGTACCAGGAGCCGGACTTCTTCACGATGTTGTGCTCGACACCGAAGTCGATCAGGCTACCTTCACGCGAGATGCCGATGCCGTAGAGGATGTCGAACTCGGCCTGCTTGAACGGCGGGGCCATCTTGTTCTTCACGACCTTGACCCTGGTGCGGTTTCCGACCGCATCGGTGCCATCCTTGAGCGTCTCGATCCGACGGATGTCGAGTCGCACCGAGGCGTAGAACTTCAAAGCCTTACCGCCGGCAGTTGTCTCGGGAGAACCGAAGAAGACGCCGATCTTCTCGCGCAGCTGGTTGATGAAGATCATCGTCGTGTTGGTCTGGTTCAGCCCACCGGTGAGCTTTCGCAGCGCCTGCGACATGAGGCGGGCCTGCAGACCCACGTGCGAGTCACCCATCTCACCCTCGATCTCGGCACGAGGCACGAGAGCTGCGACCGAGTCGATGACGATGAGGTCGATCGCTCCGGAGCGCACGAGCATGTCGGCGATCTCGAGAGCCTGCTCACCCGTGTCGGGCTGAGACACCAGCAGAGCGTCGATGTCGACGCCGAGCTTGGCCGCATAGTCGGGGTCGAGCGCGTGCTCGGCATCGATGAACGCGGCAATGCCTCCCGCGCGCTGAGCGTTGGCGATCGCGTGCAGGGTGAGAGTCGTCTTACCGGAGGACTCCGGGCCGTAGATCTCTACGATGCGGCCACGCGGAAGACCTCCGACGCCGAGCGCGACGTCGAGGGCGATGGAGCCGGTCGGGATGACCGCGACGGGGGCGCGATCGTCGCTGCCCAGCCGCATGACGGACCCCTTGCCGAACTGGCGGTCGATCTGGGCGAGTGCTGTCTCGAGGGACTTCTCGCGGTCGGCGGGTGATGGCATGTTCTGCTCCTTCTGCTCGCGTGGTGCCGCCTGTAGGCTGCCGCGGCGCTTCCGACTGGGAGCAACTCTCCGACAAGGCGTATGGCTCTTTGGCCTGTTCTTCACCGTAGAAGGACCCACCGACATTGCGTCGGGCAATCCACCGATTGTGCGGAACGAACCTCAGTGACCACTTGTGCAGAACACTACGCTCGTTTCGAACACATCTTCGACGACACGCCGCTATCAGCCGGTCGAGTTCCCGCAGTCTTAGAACACGAGCGAGGACTCAGCGTCGCCGAGGCTCTTGGCGACCGGCGCCGTGCCGGCGGTTCTCCGGCACATCCATCTCGACGCACAGAGCGAGCCAGATGTCGCGGGGCGGCGCACCGTCAGCGAGGGCCTCGACGGCGGTCCTGTTGCCCAATGCCGAGAGCACGAGATCGTTGATCAACGATGCCGCGCGCGCCTGGAACTCGGTCTCGACGGCGCGAAGGAATTCACTGCGACGCATGCTGTCTCTCGAAGAAGTCGGAGATCAGCGCAGCGAGAGCTCGGGCTCGATCGATGCGACCAGGTCGTCCGGGACGACATCGGGGAACACCTGGATACCCTCGAGAACCGAGATCCGATCGCCGACTTCGCGCATGATCGTCGAGATGGGAACGTCGAGAGCGTCGGCGACCGAAGCGAGAATTTCGCTCGATGCCTCCTTCTGACCCCGTTCGACTTCGCTGAGGTAGCCCAGCGCGACCGACGCCTTACTCGCGACCTGCCGGAGCGTGCGCCCCTTCTGCAGGCGGAAGTCCCTCAGCACATCGCCGATTTCCTGTCGTACAAGAATCATCGGAACCTCCTCCCCGTTCGATACCTCGAGGTTTCCCTCAGTGAGAAAGCCAGTCTAACCCTCCTGGCGTGGACAGAATCTACCCCTGCACTCTGTGGTTTGAATGTGAGCACATTGGTCATAACCGACGCCCCGTGGCGACTATTCCCCGAGCGTCGAGAAGAGCGCGTCGAGCACCGCGACGACCGACTGTTCTCGAATCGCGGCGCGATCGCCGTCCAGATGGAGCTCCCGCGTCCACGATCCGTCCGGCGTGACGATTCCGAGGTGCACCGTCCCGACGGGCTGGCCGTCAGGAGAGTCAGGCCCGGCGATACCCGTCGTGGATATCCCGACATCCGCCGCCCTTCCTCCGACACTCACAGCTGCCCGCACCCCTAGCGCCATCTGCAGCGCGACGCCGGCATGCACGGGGCCGTGCTGCGACAGGATGTCGTCGTCGACGCCGAGCAGGCTGTGCTTCACGGGAGTCGCGTAAGCCACGACCCCTCCGAGCAGCACAGCAGAGGCGCCCGGTACCGAGACGAGTTCTGCGCAGACCGCGCCGCCGGTGAGCGACTCGGCGACCCCCAACGTCCAGCCCCTGCGCTTCAACGCGGTCAGCAGGTCGGCCGCCCGCGTGGCGTTCATCACTTCTTCCGGGAACCGCGCAGCTGCGCGACGATGTAGTCGATGCCGCTCGCGACAGTGAGCACGAGGACGATGATCATCAGGACGGCCGTGATGATGGTCCACGGGCCGAGGCCGATGAAGACGTGCAGGGGAAGCAGCGCCCAACCGAGGGCTACGCCCTGCACGGCAGTCTTGATCTTGCCCATCCAGGCGGCCGCGACGACGTGCTCGCTGGCGACCATGAGGCGATGGATCGTGATGCCCCACTCGCGGACCAGGATGATGGCGACGATCCACCACTCGACTTCACCGAGGATCGCCAGGCCGATGAAGCCGGCGCCGGTGAGGAGCTTGTCGGCGATGGGATCCCACAGTTTGCCGAAGTCGCTGACGATGTCGTATTTGCGGGCCAGGTACCCGTCGACCCAATCCGTCGAGATGGCGAAGATGAACAGGATGCCGGCGGCCCAGCGGAGCCCCTGTTCCGGGAGCCCATAGGTGCCCCCGAGCAGGAGCAGCACGAAGAAGACGACCGCGAGGGGAATCCGCGCGATGGTGATGGCGTTGGGCAGCTGCCGCGGAATCGCCATCAGTCGCGACCCGTCAGGCCCCAGGCGTCTTCATCGCCTTCGGCCTCCACAACGGGAAGATTGCTGAACTGGGCCTCGACCGGATCCTGGTGGCTCGGCGCGGATGCGCTCTGCATCGCCGGGGGCGCCGGCTGTGCGGCAGGCGTGTCGTCGCCGCGGAGCTTTGCCATCACCTGGGGAAGCTGCTCCGCCGTGGCGAGCACATCGCGCGCCTTCGAGCCCTCAGACGGGCCGACGATCTCACGGGATTCCAGCAGGTCCATCAGTCGGCCGGCCTTCGCGAAGCCCACGCGCAGCTTGCGCTGCAGCATCGACGTCGAGCCGAACTGCGACGACACGATGAGCTCGGCGGCGGCGAGCAGCAGCTCGAGGTCGTCGCCGATGTCCTCGTCGACTTCCTTCTTCTTGGTCGGTTCGAGGGCTTCCTGCACGTCGGGACGGTAGTCGGGTCGCGCCTGGCGTGTGACGTGCTTGACGACCGCGTCGATCTCCTTCTCGTCGACCCAGGCGCCCTGCAGACGGAACGGCTTCGAGGATCCCATCGGGGAGAACAGGGCGTCACCCTGACCGATCAGCTTGTCGGCGCCGGGGCTGTCGAGGATGACCCGGCTGTCCGTGACGCTGGTCACCGCGAAGGCGAGACGAGAGGGAACGTTCGCCTTGATGAGTCCGGTCACGACGTCGACGCTCGGTCGCTGCGTGGCGAGGACGAGGTGGATGCCGGATGCTCGTGCGAGCTGGGTGATGCGGACGATCGAGTCCTCCACATCACGCGGAGCGACCATCATCAGGTCAGCGAGCTCGTCGACGACCACAAGAAGATACGGGTACGGCTTGAGCACGCGTTCGCTGCCCACCGGCAACTCGACCTCACCCGCTCGGACTGCACGGTTGAAGTCGTCGATGTGGCGGTAACCGAACGACGCGAGGTCGTCGTACCGCATGTCCATCTCCTTCACGACCCACTGCAGCGCCTCAGCCGCCTTCTTCGGGTTCGTGATGATGGGAGTGATCAGGTGCGGGACACCGGCGTAGCTGGTGAGCTCCACACGCTTCGGGTCGATCAAGACCATGCGCACGTCGGCGGGCCGCGCCCGCATGAGCAGGCTCGTGATCATGGAGTTCACGAAGCTCGACTTACCGGAACCCGTCGAACCCGCCACGAGCAGGTGGGGCATCTTCGCGAGGTTGGCGATCACGATGTTGCCGCCGACGTCCTTGCCGACGCCGATCGTCATCGGATGCGTGCTCTTCTGCGCCGCCGTGGAGCGAAGCACATCGCCGAGCGCGACCATCTCCTTGTCGGCGTTGGGGATCTCGATGCCGATCGCGCTCTTTCCGGGGATCGGCGAGAGGATGCGGACGTCGTTGGAGGCGACGGCATAGGCGAAGTTGTTGCTGAGCTGGAGGATCTTCTCGACCTTGACGCCGTGGCCGACCTCGACCTCGTACTGCGTCACCGTCGGACCCCGCGAGAATCCGGTCACCTTCGCGTCGACCTTGAACTGCGACAGGACGCTCGTGATCTGCTCGATCACCTTGTCGGTCGCCTCGGATCGCACGACAGGAGCCGGCCCCTCGACCAGGAGTCCCGGTGAGGGAAGGATGTAGGGCGCGACGGGAGCCTGCGGTCCACGCTCTCCCGGTCCCTCGGTACCGAATCCGTCGAGGCCCGGAAGCTCCGGCATCTCCCCGGTGTCGGACTCATCGTCGAGGAGGGCTGTGGCCTGCTGCTCCGCGAGCGAATCGGTGACCGAACGCACATCGGAGAGCACCTCGGTGGCTGCGTCGTACGGGTTCTCGACGACCACGGCCTGATCGTAGGCGGGCGTCGGATCCGACGTGGTGAGCAGGGCCGTGATGTCGTCCGACCCGAGGGTGCCTTCGTCGGGATCTTCTTCCCGTCCGGTCTTGTTCCGCCGCCACCACGGCAGGACATCGGGATCGTCGCTCTTGTCGGCGTCATCGATCGCCGCCGCATCCTTGGCCGGCTTCTCGGCGCGCTCGGCGTCGAACATCCAGGCATACAGGTCGCCGAGGCGCGCGCCGATCCGGTTCGGCGGGGTCTTCGTGAGGATCAGGACGCTGAGAGCCGCGAACAGCGCCAGCACGAGGTAAGCGGGGATGTCGGTCAGATACGTGAGGGGCTGCCCCAGCATCCAGCCGAAGAGTCCGCCGGACTCGCTGAGGGCGAGCATGCCCTCTTTCGGCTGCGGGCGGTCGCCGGCCACATGGCAGATGCCCGCGAGCGTGAGGATGAACAGGCCGAAACCGATCCCGATACGACCGTTGTCGTGCACCGAGGACGGGTGACGGAACAGCCAGCCTGCGAGCAGCAGCAGCAGCACCGGCATGACGAACGCGACGCGCCCGATCAACCCGCCGACAGAGTAGGCGCTGATGTTCGCGGCCACCTCGTTGCCGATGAAGAACCATTCGTTGACCGCGCCCGCGACAGCGAGCAGCACCAGGAGGAACGGAAAGCCGTCTCGCCGGTCGTCCTTCTCCAAGGTCTCCGGGCCGAATGCGCGGAACAGCCCTCCGACGCCGTGGGCCAGACCAGTCCACGCCCGCACCGCGACGGGCGGCTTGTCCTGCTCGTCGATGTACTTCTTGGGAGCGGGCTGGGCCTTGGGAGCCGTCTGCCGCTTGGGGCGCGACGGCGCGCTCTTCGACGCGCTCGCAGTCTTCGTGGAACTCCTGGCCATGCTCTCACGTTACGCGGAGACGCCGACATTTCCGCGTAATGACGCGGCTTTCCGGCGATCCGAGTCGATCCGGTCAGTTGGTGCGGCGCACCATGGTGTCACGGAGCAGACTCTGTCCCGAGACGCTGAATCCCTCGGACCGGTAGAGGTTGCGCGCGAAGTTGTCCCGTTCGACGCTCAGGCTGATCCGGGCGTGCCCCTGCGCTCCCGCCAACTGCACGACTCCGCGCAGGAGGGCGCGGCCCACGCCACGGGCGCGCCAGTGCGGGTTGACGCCGATGATGAGTTCCGGAACGGCCACCCCGACGAATCCGAGACCCGGCTCGTTCTGCGGAAGCATCCGGTACCAGGCAGCTCCGACCGGTACGCCGTCCTCGCCGACGGCGATCAGGCCGTCGTCGGCACCACGCTTCCAGCCCACGAGATACCGACGATGATCAGGCGACGTCAGCACCTCATGTCGCGGCCGCACTCCCCCGGCGCGCCAATTGGCGGCCTCGACGAGCATGTCGCCGAGGAAGACGCCGTCGGGCTGCGCAGCCGGACGGAGGGAGAAGCCCGTGGACATGACGCGAGCCTAGACGGCGGCTGTTACGGCCGGATGACGGGCAGC
The DNA here is from genome assembly GCF_051294855.1 of Microbacterium sp. PMB16. Lineage (GTDB taxonomy): Bacteria > Actinomycetota > Actinomycetes > Actinomycetales > Microbacteriaceae > Microbacterium. The sequence continues at coordinate 3,071,580 of NZ_CP145908.1, read as the reverse complement.
CGTGAGTGCGGCCGTCCGTTTCCGTGCCGGACTCACGCCTCGATGACGAGCGGCACGATCATCGGCCGGCGACGAAGGCGCTGGTTCACCCAGCGGCCGATCGTCCGGCGGATCACCTGCGAGAGCGCATGGGTGTCGCGGACGCCATTGCCCGAGGCCTCCTTGAGAGCCGCAACGATCTTCGGCGTCACGTCATCGAACACCGAGTCGTCCTCCGCGACTCCGCGGGCGTGGATCTCGGGTCCGGAGATGATGCTGCCCGTGGCGGCATCCACCACGACGATGACCGAGATGAAGCCTTCTTCCGCAAGGATCCGACGATCCTTGAGGTCGGCGTCGGTGATCTCGCCGACCGTGGAGCCGTCGACGTAGACGAAGCCGAGATCCAACTGGCCGACGACCTTCGCGACGCCGTCCTTGAGATCGATCACCGTGCCGTTCGAGGCGATGATCGTGTTCGACTCCGGGATCCCGGTGTCCTGCGCGAGCTTCGCGTTCGCGATGAGGTGGCGGTACTCACCGTGGACCGGGAGCACGTTCTTCGGCTTCAGGATGTTGTAGCAGTAGATGAGTTCGCCGGCGGCCGCGTGACCGGAGACATGCACCTTCGCGTTCGCCTTGTGCACGACGTTCGCACCGAGCTTGGTGAGTCCGTCGATCACGCGATAGACGGCATTCTCGTTGCCGGGGATGAGGCTGGAGGCGAGGATGACGGTGTCCCCCTCGCTCACCTCGATCGCGTGATCCAGGTTGGCCATACGGCTCAGGACAGCCATCGGCTCACCCTGCGATCCGGTCGACATGTACACGATCTGGTCGTCGGGAAGATCCCGGGCCTTCTTGTAGTCGATCAGCACGCCGGACGGCACCTTCAGATAGCCCAGCTGCTCGGCGATCGTCATGTTGCGGACCATGCTGCGCCCCAGGAACGCCACCCGGCGGCCGTTCGCGTATGCCGCATCGATGACCTGCTGCACGCGATGCACGTGGCTCGAGAAGCTCGCCACGATGACACGACGCGGCGCCTTGGCGATGACCTGGTCGAGGACCGGTCCGATCGACCGCTCGGTGGGCGTGAACCCCGGGACGTCGGCGTTCGTGGAGTCGACCAGGAACAGGTCCACCCCCTCCTCGCCGAGACGGGCGAAGGCGCGGAGGTCGGTGATGCGGCCGTCGAGCGGCAACTGGTCCATCTTGAAGTCGCCGGTCGCGAGCACCATGCCGGCGGGGGTCCGGATCGCGACGGCGAGAGCATCCGGGATCGAGTGGTTCACCGCGACGAACTCGAGGTCGAACGGGCCGACCCGCTCCTCCTGGCCCTCGGTGACCGTGAGGGTGAACGCCTTGATGCGATGCTCCTTGAGCTTCGCCTCGACGAGCGCGAGCGTGAGCCCGGAGCCGATCAGCGGGATGTCGCTCTTCAGGCGCAGCAGGTACGGAACCGCGCCAATGTGGTCTTCGTGCCCGTGTGTGAGGACCACGCCGACGATGTCGTCGAGGCGATCGCGGATCGGCTCGAAGTCGGGCAGGATCAGGTCGACGCCCGGCTGGTGCTCCTCCGGGAAGAGCACGCCGCAGTCGACGATCAGGATCTTGCCGTCGTACTCGAACATCGTCATGTTCCGGCCGATCTCGCCGAGACCGCCGATCGGGATGACCCGCAGCGTTCCTTCGTCGAGGGTTGACGGTTCTGACAGGGGAATGGACATGCTGTCTCCTCAGTCGGACACTGTGCGCGTCCGTTCGTTCATGGCGACGCGCCTCAGCGCGTCGTGCCGTGCACCTTGGGCAGTGCACCACCCGCGGCCGCATTGCGGTCGGGTCGGAAGTTCGAGAAATCGGCGCCGGGCACGTCTTTGACCAGATCGAGTTCGTCCTCGATGAGCGCGGCTTCCCACTCCTCGGGGCCGACCAGGGGCAGACGCACGCGCGGGCTCGAGATGCGCCCGAGGCCGTGCAGGATGTACTTCGCCGCGACTGTGCCCGGCACGTGCGTCATGACGGCGCGCACGAGGGGCTCGAGACGCTTGTGCTCCGCGGTCGCCGTGGCCAGATCTCCATTGTTCACCGCATCGATGATCGTGCGATAGGGACCGGGCGCCACGTTCGCCGTGACGCCGATCAGACCGGCAGCGCCGATCGCGAGGTGCGGCAGCACATTGGCGTCGTCGCCCGAGAAGTACATCAGGTCGGTCTGGTTGAGCACCCGGCTGACCTCGGAGAAGTCGCCCTTGGCGTCTTTCACGGCGAGGATGTTGGGGTGCTTCGCGAGGCGGACGATCGTCTCGTACTTGATCGGCACCCCCGTGCGGCCCGGGATGTCGTAGAGGATCACCGGCAGGTCGGTGGCGTCGGCCACCATGCGGAAGTGCGTCAGGATGCCGGCCTGGGTCGGCTTGTTGTAGTACGGCGTGACGATCATGATGCCGTCGGCGCCGGCCTTCTCGCTGGCCTTGTAGAGCTCGATCGCGTGCGCGGTCTCGTTGGATCCGCCGCCCGTGATGATCTTGGCGCGGCCTGCGGACACCGACTTCCCGACCTCGACGAGCTTGAGCTTCTCGGGGTCTGTCAGGGTCGAGGTCTCGCCGGTCGTTCCCGTCACGACGATGCCGTCCGCGCCTGCGGTGATCACGTCATCGATGTGCTTCTCGACGGCGGGCCAGTCGACTTCGCCGTCGGCCGTCATCGGAGTGACGAGCGCGACGAGAACCTGTCCGAAAGGGTTGCCCGAGTGCGTCATGCCACCAGCGTATCGGTTCGGATGATGCTCACGCAGACGTGGTCACCCGGATGACGTCTCCTCGGCTCACGTCGATCCTGTCGCGCAGGAGCACGCCGACCATGGCGCCGGCGGATGCTTCGTTCGCGCGCTTGCGGAACATCTCGATCCCGGTGATCGCCGTGCGCGAGATCTGGGCTCCGTCGCGGAGCACCGCGACGTCGTCATCGACCCGGATCGTCCCAATGGTCACCGTGCCGATCGCGACCTGGCCGCGTCCCGTGATCGTGAAGACGTCCTCGACCGCGAGTTCGGCCGATGCTCCACCGGCGCTGACGAATGTCGGTGCTGCGGTGGAGATCGTCGACCCGCTGGTGAGACCGGAGATCCGCGCTGCTTCCGCCTCGTTGTACCGGCGCAGCAGCTCGTTCGCATCCTGTGGATCATTCTTCTTCCTGCTGAACCACCCCATCCGCGTCCCTCGCTCTCAGACTCGGCCCCGGCGCGCGACGCCCGAGGTGACCGCGCTCGGCAGAACTCGGGTCAGCGCCACGAGCGCCTTGTACCGCAGCGAAGGAATCGACACCGACCGGCCGCGCGCCGCATCGCGAAGCCCTTCTCGGACGACGTCGCGGGCGTTCAGCCACATGAACCCCGGCACACCCTCCTGGCCCACGGGAAGACCCATGCGCTCGTGGAAGGAGGTGTGCGTGAAGCCGGGGCACACCGCGGTGACGGAGACGCCGTCGCGGGAGTACTCGGCGTTGGCCCAGCGGCTGAAGCCGATCAGCCACGACTTGCACGCGGAATACGTCGACCGCGAGATGAAGCCCGCGACGGACGCCACGTTGATGATGCGGCCGCCCCGACCCCGCATCGACTGCAGCGCGGCGTGCAGCAGACGCATCGAGGCCTCGACGTGCACCCTCAGATGCCGCACCTCGTCGTCGATGTCGTTGTCGGCGAACCGCAGCGGCAAGCCGAATCCGGCGTTGTTCACCAGCAGGTCCACCGGGTCCGCGGCATCCTGCAGGCGTGCGGCGACCCTCTGGACGCCCGACTCCTCAGCGAGATCGGCCACGAGCACCTCGACCGCGACGCCGTGTTCACGCCGCAGGTCGGAGGCTACGGCGTCGAGCGCCTCTTCCGTCCGCGCCACCAGGATCAGGTCGGCTCGGCGACGGGCGAGCTGGCGCGCGAACTCGGCCCCGAGCCCTGCGCTCGCCCCCGTGATCAGTGCGGTGGGCATCAGCGCGCGTAGCCCAGGAAGCGGTAGCGGACGCCCGTCCGCGAGGTCTGCCACTCCCCCTCGTCGACGAGCCGCCATCCGGCCTTGGAGGGCGCGTATGCGTCTCCGTCGACGGCGAGATCGAGTTCGGTGACCTCCAGCCGGTCGGCGTCGCCAATCACCTGGCGGAAGATCTCCGCGCCGCCGATGATCCAGACGCGATCCAGGCCGCGAACCGCCTCAGCGACGTTCGCCGCGCGTCGCGCACCGTCGGCACTCCAGTCCTGTTGCCGCGTGATCACGATGTTCTCGCGACCCTCGAGAGGACGGAATCGTTCCGGCAGCGAGTCCCAGGTCTTGCGCCCCATCACCACAGGGGCCCCGAGCGTCACCTCTTTGAAGTGCGCGAGATCCTCGGGCACGTACCAGGGCATCCCGCCCTCGGCGCCGATCACGCCGCCGCCCGCTTCCGCCCAGATCAGACCGACCTGCATGGTTACGGCCGGCGCCGAGCTCATACCGCCACCGCCGCGCGGATCGGCGCGTGGTGCTGGTAGTCCTCCACTACGAAATCCTCGTAGCGGTAGTCGAGGATCGACTCCGGCGTCCGCGTGATGCGAAGCGTCGGGTACTCGAAGGGCTCTCGACTCAACTGTTCCTGCACCTGCTCGAGGTGATTGTCGTAGATGTGGCAGTCCCCGCCCGTCCAGACGAAATCGCCGGGCTCGAGCCCCACCTGCTGCGCGACCATCATCGTCAGCAGGGCGTAGGAGGCGATATTGAACGGCACACCGAGGAACATGTCGGCGCTGCGCTGATAGAGCTGGCAGGAGAGCTTTCCGTCGGCGACGTAGAACTGGAAGAGCGCGTGGCAGGGCGCGAGCGCCATGTCGGGGATGTCGGCAGGATTCCACGCCGAGACGATGAGGCGCCGGGAGTCAGGCGTCTTCCGGATCTGCTCGATCACGTCGGAGAGCTGGTCGATGCTCTCGCCGCCGGGCGTGGGCCACGACCTCCACTGGACGCCGTACACCGGCCCGAGGTCGCCGGAGGCATCCGCCCACTCGTCCCAGATGGTGACGCCGTTCTCCTGCAACCAACCCACGTTGGAGTCGCCCCGCAGGAACCAGAGGAGCTCGTACGCGATCGACTTGAAGTGCACCCGCTTGGTGGTGATCAGCGGGAAGCCCTTCGACAGGTCGAAGCGGATCTGCCGGCCGAAGACACTCGTCGTCCCCGTGCCCGTGCGATCCGACTTGTGCGTGCCGGTCTCCAGCACGTCACGGAGAAGGTCTTCGTACGGGGTCGGGACGGCTGCGCTCATGACAGCCACGATACCTTCCCCCGTCGATGCCGGGCAGATGACCGCCCGCTCGCGTGCCGTTCGTCATCGTCCGAAACATCGGCCCGGATACCCCTCGCTGCGACGTACTCTCGATCCATGTCGCCAGCGCTCGCCTTGGGAGTCGCGGCAGCGCTCCTCGCGCTCGCCACGATCATCGGCGTCGTGCTGCGTCGCCGAGACGGTCGTCTTCGCGGCGGAGGTGCTCTGCGGTTCGATCCGACGGATGCTGATGCGGCAGAACTGGGTTCGCGCGCGACCCTCGTGCAGTTCAGCACGGAGATGTGCGCGCGCTGCCCGCAGGTGAGGCGGATGCTGGACGCCTATGCATCCGACCACGAGGGCCTCCGCCACATCGAAGTCGATCTGACGCACCGCCCTGACCTCTCGGCGCGCTACAAGGTGCTGCAGACGCCGACGACCTTCGTCGTCGACGGCTCCGGAGCCGTCCGCGCACGATTCCACGGTGTGCCGCACCGGCACGCCCTCAACGAAGCCGTCGCCGCCGTCTGAGGCGCGAAGACCGGAGCATCCATGACCAACTCTCCTGCAGGCATCGACCCTCGCGGTCCGCGGTTCGCCGCGACGATCACCGCCGTGCTGCTGCTGGTCGCGACCTTCCTGTCGCTGATCGGCATCTCGACCGGGCAGCTGGCGGCCGCTCCTCTCCTGCAGCGTGCCCTCGACCCCGGCTTCCTGCTCACCGCCGTGATCGCAGCGCTGTTCCTCTGGAGCGTCGCATCTCCGGCGACCGCACCGTGGGGCGTGCTGTTCCGCCGGTTGGTCCGCCCCCGCCTCGCTGCTCCGGCAGAACTCGAAGATCCGCGTCCTCCGCGCTTCTCGCAGGGCGTCGGACTCTTCGTCGTCGGGATCGGTCTCGTCCTGCACCTCGCCGGTGTGCCCTGGGCTCTGCCGATCGCCGCGGCCGCCGCGTTCATCGCCGCGTTCCTGAACGCCGCCTTCGCGTTCTGCCTCGGCTGCCAGCTCTACCTGCTCTTGCAGAGGGCGGGGATCATCGGTCGGACGGCGGCCGCTTCCTGAGCGCTGTTCCCTCGCCCGCAACCGCTCGATAGGCTGGCCGGGACGCGTCGCGGCCTCTCCGCAGCGCGAGAACCGGAGGAATCATGCCCGTCACCAGCGAAGCCGCCAGCACCTGGACCGGATCGCTCATGGAGGGATCCGGCACCGTCGCGTTCTCGTCGTCGAACCTCGGCACCTTCCCACTCAACTGGAAGGCGCGCAGCGAAGGCAGCGACACGACGACCACGCCGGAGGAGCTCATCGCCGCCGCACACTCCTCGTGCTTCAGCATGGCCCTCTCGCACGCACTGGCCGAGAACGGCACCCCGCCGGAGCGCGTGAACACCAGCGCGTCCGTCACTTTCAAGCCCGGCGTCGGCATCACCGGCAGCCACCTCAATGTGAACGCGGTCGTTCCCGGCCTGTCGCCTGAGAAGTTCCAGGAGATCGCTGCCGAGGCGAAGACCGGCTGCCCGGTATCTCAGGCGCTCGCCGGCATCGAGATCACCCTCGAAGCGACACTCGCCTGATCGCACTCGCCTGATCAAGCCCGCTGATCGCGCTCAGGCGCGGTCGGCGCGGGCGAGGCGGATCGCCTCGCGGATGCTGGCTCTGGCGTCCTTGCGGCGACCGGCCGCGTCCTGCACCACACCGAGCCGGTAGCGATCACGCCACCCCGCGGCAGTCGCCTCGGCGTCTGCCGTGTATCGCGCGATCAATGGATCCGCGTCTGCGCGGGCTATCCGACCGCTCGGGGTGAGCTCGGTCTCGACGGGGGGCATCCCGCCCTCCGCATCGAGCTGACGGCCGAGACGATCGGCGGCGAAACCGAACTGCATCTCGCGGATCAGCGCCCAGGCGCCGATGGGAGTCAGGACGATCAGCGTGATCCCCATGCCGATCGATACCGGCGATCCGACCACGATGAACATCACCGCGAGCCAGATCGCGACAGCCAGGTAGACAAGGAGCGCCGCGGCCATCAGGCCGACGCCGATCCGCGACATCATGAGCGGATGCCGATGTCGATCATGTTCTCGAGACCGACGACGACTCCCCTGGCGTTGCGAGCGAACGGGACGGCGAGACGGATGCCGGGCGCGTAGGCGAGCGCCGGATCGATCGTGTCGTGCGTGAACGTGAGGGACTCTCCGGGACCCGACAGGATGACCTCCTGCTTCGCGATCACGCCGGGACGACGCAGCGAGTGGATCGGGACGCTGCCGACCTGCTGACCCCGGGCGCGCTGGTCGGCGTGCGGAGCACTCACCGGTCCCTGCTCGGCGCGTGCCGCAGCGATCAGCTCGGCGGTGCGCACGGCCGTGCCGCTCGGCGAGTCGACCTTGCCCTCGTGGTGAGCCTCGACGATCTCGGCCGAACCGAAGAACGGCGCCGCGGCAGCCGCCAGCGCCGAACCCAGCACCGAGCCGAGTGAGAAGTTGGGGATGAAGACGACACCGGTGCCCGCAGCTTCGACGAGTGGGCGCACCAGCGCGATGCGCTCCGCCGACCAGCCCGACGTCGCCACCAGCACGTTGAGACCGCGTTCGACCGCGGCACGCACCACATCGACGCTGACCTGCGGCGTCGACGCGTCCACGACCAGATCGGCGCCGTCCAGATCGGCGAGATCGCTCGACGATGTCAGCACACGGCTCACCTCGAAGCCCTCGAGCTCGTCGATCACCGCATGGATGATCGTTCCGAGCTTCCCGGTTCCGCCGACGAGTGCTACCTGCGAGGTCATGCTTTCAGTCTACGGAGCGGGCCAGAGCTTGCGTCCGGGGCGCGCGGGGCGGTCAGACGGGCATCGGGTCCGGGATGCCCGTACGCAGCTCGACCGGCAAATGACCGGTGTCGTTGTGATTGAGCAGGCTCCACGGTCGCCCCTGCTTCTGGGCGATGATCGTCAGCCCGCAGTGCGCCTGGTTGAGGGTCATCCAGCGCCACTCCGGCGCGCCGAGCACTTCGCGGACGAACCACGAGATGACGAAGTTGTGCGTGATGAGCACCTCATGCACCTCGCCGTTCTTGCGGATGAGGAACTCGTTCACGGCATCCGCCATCTGCGCGCGACCGGCGTCGATCTCGGCATCCGAGATCGAGCCGAAGAACGGCTCGAAGGCAGCCGGCGTCTCCTCCGTCATGCCCGTGGGCACGCAGTCGAAGAGCAGGGCGGTCGGCTCGGGGTCGACGGACGGGAGCCGTCCGGCGATGGCACGAGCCGTCTCGTTCGCGCGCAGCAGCGGCGAATGCCAGACCGCATCCAACGGGAGACCGGAGAGCCGATCGGCGATCAACTCCGCCTGACGCTGCCCTCGCGGCGAGAGGGGACCGTCGGCGAGACCGTGCTCTGCATCCTGATGTTCACCGTGTCTGACCAGATATATGTAGTGCGTCACAAACTCGCTCGCTTCATCGCCAGCATCCGCCGGGCCTCTCTTCCACCCTATGTCACGGGTGCCGGATGCTCAGTTGCCCGCGCGCGTCAGCTCTGCGACCTGCGTGCGGGAAAGCGTGACCCCCGCGCCCTGCATGAGTTCGTCGACGTGCTCTGTCGCGAAGGTGTTCACGATCGGTGCCGCGACCGTGCGCTGCGCGAGCAGCCAGGCGATCGACACCGCTGCCACGGGGACGGCGAGCTCGGCGGCGACCTGGTCGAGCGCACGGAGGATCTTGATGCCTCGCCGGTTCAGATGACCGCGCAGCTGCTCGCCGCGCACGCCCTGGGAGGTGAGCGCCTTGCTGCGGTGGCGTCCGGAGAGGAAGCCATGCTCGAGCGCGTGCGACGGCGTCACAGCGAGGTTCTGCGCGCCGGCCACCAGGCGCAGGTCGCCTTCGAACGGCTGACGACGGAGCAGGTTGTATGGCGCGTCGATGACCTCGATACGCGGGTAGCCCGCTGAGGCGAGGATCCGCGCTTCGACGAGTCGCTCCGGTGCGAGCCCGAACGCGCCGACGGCGCCGATCTTCCCGGCATCCTTCAGCCACTCCACCGTGGCGAGCGTGTCTTCGAGGTTGGTCGTCGCGTCGAGCGTGGCATCAAGGTAGAGCACGTCGATCCGCTCGACGCCGAGGCGGGTCAGCGACCCTTCGACGGCCCGGACCAGGTTCACCGAGCCGAGACCCGGGTTGTCGGCGTGGGCGCCGATGCGCACGCTGAGCACGGCCCTGTCGCGGTGTCCGCGCGAGCGCAGCCACTGCCCGATGATGTGCTCGCTGCGTCCGCCGGAGAAGCCGTCGGCCGTGTGGATCGCATTGCCACCGAACTCGACGTAGCGGTCCAGAATGCCGTGACTGGTCTCGAGGTCGACGTTCCAGCCGAACTCCGCTGCGCCGAGCATGAGCGGAAACGTCTCGAAGCCGGTCTCGCCGAGAGGCCCGCGGATGCCTTCTCCTATTCCGGGCCCGACGATCGGAATGGGAGCGGACGGGTGATCGGTGCCCTCGTGGGCTCGCTCGGCCGACGCTCCTGCGCCTACGCTGAACAACCGCATACTCTCACCCCCGCGTCGATCGGTGCGTTCCGACCTACGTCACTGCTGGAAATGCACCCCCCGGTGCGTACTTCGAGGGTAAGCGACTCCGGCGAACGTCCCGACCAATCCAGGGAACGGCGCGAAAACTTCCCATAACGTTTTGGTCACATCAGATACGAAGAGACCCGGGCCCGTCCTTGCGGACGGACCCGGGTCCCTTTTCGAGCGTGATGCTTACTCGGCAGCTGCGTCCTGAGCGGGCGCTGCGTCTGCCGCCGGCGCGTCATCGAGGACGGGCTCGAGCGACAGCTTGCCGCGGTCATCGATCTTCGTGATCTTCACGAGCACCTTCTGGCCGACCGAGAGGACGTCTTCGACGTTCTCGACACGCTTGCCACCGGCGAGCTTGCGCACCTCGGTGACGTGCAGCAGGCCGTCCTTGCCCGGAAGGAGCGAGACGAAGGCGCCGAACGTGGCGATCTTCACGACGGTTCCGAGGAACTGCTCGCCGATCTCCGGGTTGGTCGGGTTCGCGATCGCGTTGACCTGGGCACGGGCAGCCTCGGCCGAGGGGCCGTCGGTCGCGCCGATGTAGACGGTGCCGTCCTCCTCGATGGAGATCTGTGCGCCGGTCTCGTCCTGGATCGCGTTGATCGTCTTGCCCTTCGGGCCGATCAGCTCGCCGATCTTGTCGACCGGGATCTGGACGCTGATGACGCGAGGCGCGGTGGGCGCCATCTCGTCAGGAGCGTCGATCGCGGCGTTCAGGACGTTGAGGATCGTCAGACGCGCGTCGCGTGCCTGGGTCAGCGCACCGGCGAGAACCGACGTCGGGATGCCGTCGAGCTTCGTGTCGAGCTGGATGGCGGTGATGAACTCACCGGTACCCGCGACCTTGAAGTCCATGTCGCCGAGAGCGTCTTCCGCACCCAGGATGTCGGTCAGCGCCGCGTAGCGGGTCTCACCGTCGACCTCATCGGACACGAGACCCATCGCGATACCGGCGACGGGAGCGCGCAACGGCACACCCGCGTTCAGCAGCGAGAGGGTCGACGCGCAGACGGAGCCCATCGAGGTCGAGCCGTTGGAGCTGAGAGCCTCAGACACCTGACGGATCGCGTACGGGAACTCCTCGCGGCTCGGCAGCACCGGCACGAGCGCGCGCTCGGCGAGGAAGCCGTGCCCGATCTCGCGACGCTTCGGCGAACCGACGCGGCCGGTCTCACCGGTCGAGTAGGGCGGGAAGTTGTAGTGGTGCATGTAGCGCTTGCTCGTGGTGGGCGACAGCGAGTCGATCTGCTGCTCCATCTTGAGCATGTTCAGCGTGGTGATGCCCATGATCTGGGTCTCGCCGCGCTGGAAGATGGCGGAGCCATGGACGCGCGGGATGACCTGCACCTCGGCGTCGAGCGGACGGATGTCCGCAAGGCCACGGCCATCGATACGCGAACCCTCGGTGAGGATGCGACCACGGACGATCTTCTTCGTGACGGACTTGTACGCCGCGGAGAACTCGAGCGGAGCCGCAGCCGGCAGCGAGCCCGCCTCGGTCGCCTCGATGAGCTCGGCCTTGACGCGGTCCTTGATCGCATCGTCGGCGCTCTGACGCTCGGTCTTGTCGGCGATCTGGTAGACGCCGACGAGGTCGTCGTACGAGCGGCCGGCGACGAAGTCGTAGACCTCCTGGCTGTACGCCGGGAAGACCGGGTAGACGCCCGGCTCCTTCGACGCGGTGGCGGCGAGCTCGGCCTGAGCCTTGACCAGCTGGGCGATGAAGGGCTTCGAGGCCTCGAGGCCCTGGGCCACGATCTCCTCGTTCGGCTTCGTGGCGCCGGCCTTGATCAGGTTCCAGCTGCCCTCGGTGGCCTCAGCCTCGACCATCATGATCGCGACGTCTTCCGAACCGTCGGACTTGGTGACGACACGACCGGCGACGATCAGGTCGAACACGGCCTCACCGACCTGCTCGGCGTTCGGGAACGCGACCCACTGGTCGGCGTTCTCGCCGTGACCCGGGATGAACGCGAGGCGCACACCGGCGACCGGGCCGGAGAACGGCAGACCGGAGATCTGCGTCGACGCGGAGGCAGCGTTGATCGCCAGCGCGTCGTAGTACTCGCCGGGAGCGATCGAGAGGACCGTGATGACGACCTGGACCTCGTTGCGGAGACCGTCGACGAACGACGGGCGCAGCGGGCGGTCGATCAGACGGCAGACGAGGATCGCCTCGGTGGAGGGACGACCCTCACGACGGAAGAACGAGCCGGGGATCTTGCCGGCGGCGTAGGAGCGCTCCTCGACGTCGACCGTCAGCGGGAAGAAGTCGAAGCCTTCGCGCGGGTGCTTGCCCGCGCTGGTGGCCGAGAGGAGCATGGTCTCGCCGTCGAGGTACGCGGCGACTGCGCCCTGAGCCTGCTGCGCGAGGCGGCCGGTCTCGAAGCGGATGGTGCGGGTGCCGAAGCGGCCGTTGTCGAGAACGGCCTCGGTGGCGGTGATTTCAGGACCTTCCAAGAGGTCTCTCCTTCTTTGTTTAGACTCGCGAGTCCATGTGACGCGCGAGCGCATTCAAGAGGAGCGGAACAGCAGGGTTCGGGCGCGCGGGCATTCCCGCGACTATCGCCTGCGCTGGCCACCAGTAGAAAGCCACCCGACATCTCCTGCCGAGGAACCCACCACAGGGGACCAGCTTCTCCGCCGCTCGCTCCGTGAGTCGATATGAAGTTGTGCGATTGACGGAAGTCAACCTCATCCACCCTACCAGCGCACGCCCCGGAAACCCCCGCTGCGGCACGCGGCGCCGATCGGACACCCACCCGCCACTGCCCGTTCACCGTGCGGATGCCGCGACGTGAGCGGCATCCGCTGTGCTGAGCCCATGCGCTTGTCAGTGATCGGCTGCGGGTACCTCGGTGCCGTCCACGCCGCCGCGATGGCCTCGATCGGACACGACGTCATCGGAATCGACGTCGACGAGCAGAAGGTGGCTGCCCTGGCGGCGGGAACGGCTCCGTTCTTCGAACCGCGCCTCGCGGAACTGTTGGCCGACGGGCTGGCTTCGGGGCGGCTGACGTTCAGCACTCGAATGGCGGATGCGGCAGGCTGCGACGTGCACTTCCTCGCCGTCGGCACGCCGCAGATCCCCGGCGGACACGCCGCCGACCTCCGGTACGTCGACGTCGCCGTCACGGCGCTTCTGCCGCACCTCCGCCCTGGAGACCTGCTGGCGGGGAAGTCCACCGTTCCGGTGGGGACGGCGGGACGACTCGCCGAACAGCTCGTCGGCACCGGGGCGACGCTCGTCTGGAACCCGGAGTTCCTGCGCGAGGGCTGGGCGGTGCACGACACGCTCACGCCCGACCGTCTCGTGGTCGGGGCCGCCCCTGGCGATGAGGGCGATCGGGCCGTGGAGGTCCTCCGCGAGGTCTACCGCTCCGCCGTCGAGGCGGGAACGCCGTTCCTGGTCACCGACCTCGCCACCGCCGAGCTCGTCAAGGGCGCCGCCAACGCCTTCCTGGCCACCAAGATCTCGTTCATCAATGCGATGGCCGAGATCGCCGAGGCCTCCGGAGCCGACGTCACTCTGCTCGCCGACGCCCTCGGCCACGACACCCGCATCGGGAGACGCTATCTCGGCTCCGGCATAGGCTTCGGCGGCGGCTGCCTCCCGAAGGACATCCGCGCGTTCGCCGCGCGCGCCGAAGAACTCGGTCGAGGCGAGTCGGTCGGGTTCCTGCGCGAGGTCGACTCGATCAACCTTCGTCGTCGCGACCGCGCGGTGCAGCTCGTGGTGGATGCGCTCGGCGGTCTCGTGTTCGGCCGTCGGATCGCCGTCCTCGGCGCGGCGTTCAAGCCCTTCAGCGACGACATCCGCGACTCCCCCGCACTCGACGTCGCGGTACGGCTGCGCGGATTGGGAGCGGATGTCGTGGTGACGGATCCCGCGGCCATCGACAACGCGCAGGCCGCCCACCCGCAGCTCGGCTACGCGAGAGAGCGCGACGATGCGCTGCGAGAAGCGGACGCGGTCGTCGTCGTCACCGAGTGGGACGAGTACCGGCGTGATCTGTCACCGGTCCACGCCGGCGGACTGGTGCGCGGGCGGATCATCATCGACGGCCGCAACTGCCTCGACGCCGCCGCCTGGCGAGCCGCAGGGTGGCAGTACCACGGCATGGGCAAGCGCTGACACTCCTCATGCACGGACACGACTGAGCCCCCGGTCACCCGGGGGCTCAGTCGTGTCGGATCCGCTCGCGTCAGAGTTCTCCGGCGCGGACGTGGTTGATCACCCAGGTGCCGACCGGCTTGAGCGTGGAACCGGTCCACGGTCCGTTCGTGTCGCAGGTGCCGACCTTGAACGCTGCACCGCTGAGCGGGTCGTCGGAGAAGTTCCACTTCACCCAGCTGATGTCCTTCTCCTCCATGAGGTCGAGGTAGCGCTTGGCCATCACGAGGTCGAGCGCACCGCCGCCGGTGTACTCCTCGGCTCCCCACTCCGTGACGAAGGTGGGCAGCACGTCAGAGGTCTCGTCGAGCGCCGTGAGGTACTCGTCGCGGTGGGACGTGGCGTAGAAGTGGAACACGTACATGATGTTCGTCGCGTTCACCGGGTTCGCGATGATCGGTGCGGGTCCGTTGTCACCGGACACTCCGAACGAGGACCAGTCCGGCGTGCCGACGAGGATCACGGCGTCGGGGTCGATCGCGCGGATCACCGGGATGATCTTCTCCGCGTAGGTCTTGATCGTGCTCCAGGCCACCCCGCTCGGCTCATTGGCGATCTCGTAGAGGACGGTGCCCTTGCTCCCGTGGCGAGTGGCGATCGCCTTGAAGAACTTCTTGGCGTTCTCGAGGTTGACGTTGGGATCGCCCTTCTCGAGGATGTGCCAGTCGGCGATCGAGTACATGCCGCGGTCGTGGGTCTTCTGGATCAGGTCGCCCGCGAGGTTCGTGAAGAACGTGGGGTTGCTCACGTAGCCCTCATCTTCGACGTAGGTCGACAGGCGCACCACGTCGGCGCTCCAGTCATCGGCGAGAGCATCGAACGCGGAGTCGGTCATGCAGTCGCGGTGCCACTGCAGCCCATGCGTGCTCATGCCGCGCAGCTGCACGGGGACGCCGTCCTCATTGCAGAGCTTGAGGCCGCAGACCTTGAGAGTGCCTGCCTTCTCCACCGGCGTCCCGGTGCTCGGGCCACCCGGGTCGCCGAGAGTGCCGTAGGCCTTGAGCTCCCACAGGGAGTAGCCCCACGCGGTGCCGCGCACGGTGGCGTTGATACGGAGGTAGCGGCCGGTACCCGAGACGTTCCAGGTGTCGGAGCCTCCGTTGCCCACGGTCTCGGTGGCGAGCGTCGTCCAGGAACTGCCGTCCGCGGAGATCTGCACCTTGTACCCCTTGGCGTACGCCGCCTCCCACTGGAGGACGACCTTCGAAACGGTCGCGCCGGCACCGAGGTCGACGGTGATCCACTGTGCGGCATTCCCCTCGGCGCTCGCCCACCGCGTCGTGGTGCTGCCGTCCACCGCCTTGGCTGCGGCGTAGGCGGATCCCTCGGTCGTGGAGGCCGTGGCAGGTCGCCCTTGCGAGATCAGCGTGTCGGCCTGCGTCGTCACCGCACCGACGGTCTGCGCGGAGGCAGCGGCCGGGAGGATCAGGGCGGCGGCGGCAAGCAACGCTGCCAACCCCGCCAGAGTGCTCTTCAACATGGTCTTCTTCATCGGTCATGCCTTTCGGGGATCGACGGTCGAGTGTTCCCTGAATGGTATGGCAGTGGAGATCAATTTGGAAGTGTTATTTACGAAGGGAGATCCGCTCCTCCGCCTTCGAGCGTCCGAGGTACACGTAGTCGTCGTGCTTGGCGACTCGCCCATCGCCGGCAGCGCGCCCGTGCAGCCTTCGCCACACCCAGGGCAGCGCGTGCCGCCGCCACCACGCGCCCGCGCCGATCGACTCGTTCTCGTGCAGGACGGCATCGAGCGCACCGAGCGCATCGGCATGGGGGACGCCGAGCACCTCCCCGACTCGATAGGCGAGGAATCTGTGACCCCTGCTGCTGAGATGCACCAGGTCTTCTCCCCAGTGGTGCCGATCGGGGAGCTCCGGGTACAGATCCGTGTCGATGAGGATCGCGCCGGCGCGGCTGGCGATGCCGGCCAACGCAGTCGCGAACGCGCTGAAGCGCCGCGTATAGATCGCCGCGGCACGCCTACGCGGCAGGAACGGCGTCACAAGCACGACGTCCGCTCCCATGCTCCTCAGACGGACCACCGCGGTCTCGAGTCGTGCGGCCAGCGCCGCGACGTCGACACGGCGCTTCACCAGGTCGTTCGCACCGACCAGGATCGAGACGAGGTCCGGGCGGAGCTCGAGTGCCCGCTCCAGTTGCGTGCCGCACACATCGCTCACGCGCTTGGAACGGATGGCGAGATTGGCGTAGCGGAGTCCTCCGCGAGCCGCCAGCAGCAGGGCGAGACGATCGGCCCATCCGCGCAGTGCGCCGTCCGGTGCGGGGTCGCAGAGGCCCTCGGTGAGCGAATCGCCGAGAGCGACGTACCGATGCCAGCGACGCCCCGTGACCGGCGCACCCGCTTCCGGTCGAACCAGGCGGCGAGCGCGCGTGCCGACATCCACTCGGTGCAACGAGCGGGCATCGTCGAAGTGCGCGAGGAGTTGATCGCACACGCTGGCCCAGCTGCGTCCCTGCACGGCCTCGCGCCCTGCCTCGCCGAAAGCCCGCCGCTTGCGCGCGTCGCCCGCGAGGTCGGCCACCCGCATGCGCAGATCGCCCAGGTCTCCCGGCCGGTACAGCCACCCGTCGATGCCCATGCGCACGAGGTCGAGCGGCCCGCCGCGTCCGGTCGCGATGACCGGCACACCGCTGGCGTGGGCTTCCTGCAGGGTCTGACCGAAGGTCTCGCTCTCCCCCGGGTGCACGAACAGGTCGAAGGATGCCATGGCCGCGGCGAGGGCGTCGCCGTCGAGGTGCCCGAGAAACAGCGCGTCGGGGAGCAAAGCCTCCAGTCGCGCCCGGCTCGGTCCGTCGCCGACGATCACGAGGCGGGCGCCCGGGATGTCGCGCAGGGCGACGAGATCCTCGACCTGCTTCTCCGGTGCGAGCCTTCCCACGTAGCCGACCACGACGTCCGCACCCCACGTCGCGCGCAGGGCGCCGCTGCGGCGGGATGGCTGGAACCGTTCGGCATCCACTCCCCTGCCCCAGCGTCGGACCCGGTCCACGCCGAGCGAAGCGAGCTGCTGCGCGGACTCCGCCGATGGCGCGAGGGTCAGAGTCGCGCGTCGGTGCAGTCGTGCAATGTGCGTCTGGGCGATCCCGGTCGTCGCTGCGATCCGGTACCGCTCGGTGTAGGCCGCCACATCGGTCTGGTACGCGGCGACGGAGGCGACCTCCAGACGCTCGGCCGCCAGGACACCGCGCCAGCCGAGGGCGAAGGGCGAAGCCAGGTGCACGACGTCGGGCTGGAAGCGGCGCAGGGAACCGGCGACCCGGTGCGCCGTCGATGTCCCGACTCGCACATTGCGGTAGCCGGGGAGCGCGAGGCTCGGGATCGCCTCGATGCGCGCGCCGCTGACCTCGTCGGGGATGCCTACGGCCGTCGGCGCGATGACGTGGGCGTCGTGTCCCCTGTTCTCGAGATGCCGCAGGATCTGCAGCACCGAGCCGGTGACGCCGTTCATGTGCGGAAGGAAGGACTCCGTGATGATCGCTACTCTCACACCCTCAGGATGACGGTGCCCCGTGCCGCGATTCCGCGGAAACGGGCCCTGCCACCAGATGTTCACCGGATGCTGGACCGGCGGACACCGGCTATCCGCTCTTTGGTTCCCGTTCACCGCCGCCGTGCACAGTGTTCCCGTGCCGACCGACCTGTTGACCGAATCGCTCACGGGACCATGGAGCCTCGCACTGATGAGCGTGCTCGTCCTGGGAGACGCCTTCTTCGTGGTGGTGCCAGGGGAGATCGCGGTCACGGCACTCGGGGCGCTCGCCGTCACGAACGGGGCGCCGCCACTGTGGGCGGTCATCGTCTGCGCGGCGATCGCCGCCTGCCTCGGCGATGTGTGCTGCTACCTGATCGGCCGGGCGGTCGGCACCGACCGTTGGCGCTGGATGCGGACGCCCAAGGTGCAGCGAGCCCTCGAATGGGCGCGACGTCGCCTCGACAGCGGAACCGCCACGGTGCTCTTCACAGCCCGGTTCGTCCCGTTCGCGCGGCTCGCGATCAATCTGGTCGCCGGGGCCTCGCGCATCCACCCGCCGCGCTATCTCGCTCTCGTAGCGCTGGCCGCGACCGGATGGGCCGCTTACCAGGCGGCCGTGGGTGCGGCCGTCGCGGCGATCGTGCCCGGCGGGCCGCTCGTGGCTGTGCCGGTGTCGATCGGCGTCGCCGTCGCGGTGGGAGTCCTGATCGATGTGGTCACGCGCCGAGCTCGGCGCTGACCTCCCCCTCACAGCGAGCGTGCTCTAGGCTCGGGGCATGAGCACCGAAGACGGCGCCACCTCCTCCGAGGAGATGAAGCGCAAATTCAAGGAAGCGCTCGAGAAGAAGAACGCGCAGCACCGACAGGGCGAGTCGCACCTCGACGGCGATTCCGCCGTGCACGGCGCGGCCGCCCCGCAGACGCGGCGCGAGTTCCGACGCAAGAGCGGTTGACCACACGGATGCGGGGCCGGAATCGTCCGGCCCCGCATCCCTCTCTCTTCTTCTGCTTTCTTCTGCCGCAGTCGTGCGCGTCTCAGTTCTGCGCGGCCGAGTTCTGCGCTGCGCGATCCCTGGCGCGCTGCTCCTTCGCAGACATCTCCGACACGGCCGACTCGCTGAGCTCCTGCACACCCGCGGCCTGCGGCGCATCGGACATCCCGTGCCCGTCGACGCCGTCCATCAGCGACTCGTCGAAGGGCAGCTCTCCGCTCAGCACGCGTCCGACACGCTCGCGGTCGATCTGCTTGGTCCAGGTTCCGATGAGGAGCGTGGCCACCGCATTGCCGGTGAAGTTGGTCAGCGCACGGCCCTCGGACATGAAGCGGTCGATGCCCACGATCACTCCGACGCCGTCGACCAGGTCGGGGCGGTAGGCCTGCAGACCGCCGGCCAGTGTCGCGAGCCCCGCGCCGGTGACGCCGGCCGCACCCTTGCTCGCGATGATCATGAAGACCAGCAGGCCGATCTGCTCGCCGATCGACATCGGCTGTCCCATGCCGGTCGCGATGAACAGCGACGCCATCGTCAGGTAGATCGCCGTGCCGTCGAGGTTGAACGAGTACCCGGTGGGCACCGTGATGCCGACGACGGGCTTCGAGACGCCGACGTGCTCCATCTTCGCGATGAGGCGGGGCAGCGCGGACTCCGACGACGACGTTCCCACGATCAGCAGGTACTCACGCGCCAGGTACTTGATCAGCGCGAAGATATTGACCCGCGTGACCGCCCAGAGCAGCGCACCCAGCACGACCACGATGAACATGATGCACGTGATGTAGAAGGCGATCATCAGGATGCCGAGGCTCCAGATCGCCGCGACGCCCGTCTTGCCGACGACCGCCGCGATGGCGCCGAATGCGCCCAGCGGCGCGAGCCACAGGATCATGCCGAGGATGCGGAAGACCAGCTTCTGAAGCTGCTTCACGGCCTCCATGATGGGAGCGCCGCGCTCACCGAGTCCCTGCAGCGCGAAACCGACGAGGAGTGCGATGAACAGCACCTGCAGCACGCTCTCGCCGGTGAAGGCCGAGAAGAACGTGGCGGGGATGATGCCGAGGATGAACTCCTGCGTCGTCTTCGCCTCGGCCGTACCCTCGGGATCGTAGGTCGAGGACGCCATGTCGAGCCCGGCTCCCGGGTGGATGATGTTGCCGACGACCAGGCCGATCGCGAGGGCGAAGGTCGACATGACCATGAAGTACAGCAGCGCCAGGCCGCCGATCTTCCCGACCGTGGCAGCCTTCGCGATGGATCCGACGCCCACCACGATCGTGCAGAAGATGATCGGCGCGATCATCATCTTGATCAGTGCGACGAACCCCTTGCCGATCGGTTCGAAGCTCTGACCGACCTCGGGGAAGACGAGTCCGACGAGCGCCCCGAGCACGACGGCGATGATCACCGATACGTAGAGCCAGGTGTGCCGGTCCCAGGACTGCTTGCCCCGCCGCCAGTTGAACCCCGGCAGACTGAACCCTGTGGTGATGGCCATGTTTCCTCCTCGATCATGAACGTCTTCGTCTCATGTGCGGCGGCTTCCGCGTCGCCGATCACATTCACCGTCGCCGACTAGGCACCGCGACGCGATTTGTGGTCGTATTGGTCACTACCGAGCGCCGACGACCGGAGGGACGAGATGGCACATGCCCCCGGCAGTCGCAGCGCCGCCTCCCGCGTCTTCGCCGTGCTGCTCGTCGCCGCCGTCGTCATCGGTGCGCTGGTGGCCGTGTACCTCGTCGTCGAGGCGCAGCGCGCCATCCGTGCGGAGGCCGAGCGGGTGACGGCGGCCACGGCGATCGCGCTCGCGTCGTCGCCGGATGTGGTCTCCTCGCTGAGCGCCGGCGATGAAGAGAGCGCCACGCGACTGCTCGAGCCGTATGCCACCGACGTCGTCGACGACGCCGGGCTCGACTTCATCACCGTCATGACCGCGGCGGGCGTACGCGTGACCCATCCCGACCCTGAGCAGATCGGTGGACAGTACCTGGGAACGATCCCCGCAGCACCGCGGATGATCACCGAGGAGTTCACCGGCACCCTCGGGCCGTCCGTGCGGACGATCGTGCCGGTGCTCGACACGGACGATGCGCTGATCGGCTGGGTGGCGGCGGGCGTCACGACCGAGTCGATCACCGAGACGCTGGTCCGCCGGCTCCCTCTCTCCCTCGGGATCACGGCGGGGCTGATCGCGCTGGGCGCCGGTGGCGCGCTGATCGCGCGGCGGGTCACGCGACGCATTGCGGGCGACCTTCCTCCGGGACAGGTGCGCGATGCGGTGTCGTCGTACGAGTCCATCCGCACTCTGGGCGAGGCGCTGCGCGCGCAGACCCACGAACACGGGAACCGGATGCACACCGCCGTCGCCCTGCTCGAGCTCGGGCGGCGCGATGAAGCCATCGAGATCCTCACCGAGACCTCACGGCAGAGTCAGTCGCTCGTCGATCAGGTCACGGCCCGACGCCACGGCGATCCCGCGGTCGGAGCACTGCTGCTGGGGAAGGCATCCCAGGCGAAGGAGCGTGGCATCGACTGGCGCCTGCGGCTCGATCCGGACACTCCTCGCTCTCCGCTGTCCACGGTCGACAGCGTGTCGGTGCTCGGCAACCTCGTGGACAACGCGATGGATGCCGCGGCCGATTCCGATGACCGCTGGGTGGAGGTCTCTCTGACCACCGCGGCCGGTGGCGGAGTCGTGCTCGAAGTCTCGGACAGCGGGCCCGGTGTGCCCGCCGCATTGCGGGAGCAGATCTTCGAACAGGGTTTCTCGACCAAACCGGCCGGCGCCCAGGGCCGGGGCATCGGTCTCGCCCTCGTACGTTCGGTGGTGACCGGCGCGGGCGGAGAGGTCAGTCTGAGTGACGACCCGACGACGTTCCGGGTCGTCCTCCCCGCGGCCGCCGGCTCCCGAAGGCAGGGATCATGATCCGGGTCCTGCTGGTCGACGACGATGCACTGACGCTGGAACTCCACCGCGACTACGTGGCGCGCCTGGACGGGTTCGTGGTCGCCGGCGAATGCAGCGGCGCCAGGGCCGCTGTGAGCGCCGTCCTCGATCGCGAAGGCGGGGCGGCTCTCGACCTCGTCCTGCTCGACATCACGATGCCGGATGGGTCAGGGATCGACGTTCTCCGTGCCCTGCGCGCACGATCGGCGTCCGTCGATGTGATCGCGATCACCGGCGTTCGCGACGCCGACACCGTCCGGCAGATGGCGGCGCTCGGCGTCTTCCAGTATCTGGTCAAGCCTTTCGCGTTCGCGGTGTTCGCGGAGCGGATGGAGCAGTACCGTGCTCATCACGACCAGGCCCGGACCACCGATGGCGCGGCGACGCAGGCGGAGATCGACGCGCTTCTGGGTCGTGCGACCGGCGCGATCGCCCTTCCGAAGGGGCTGTCGGCAGGTTCGCTGGAGAAGGTCACCGCAGCTCTTCGTGCTGTCGGCCCGCTCTCGGCGAGCGAGGCAGCCGAGCGACTCGGCATGTCACGCGTCGCGGTTCGGCGCTACCTGGAGCACCTCACCGCCGAAGGGGTCATCGTCCGTTCGGCCCGCTACGGCACGCGGGGACGCCCCGAGACGGAGTACCGCTGGAATCGCGGCGGTGGTGACACGGTCTGACGCTCAGCGCGGCAGCCGCGCTTCGTGCAGCAGTCCCTGCGGATCGGCAGCGGCCCGGAGGGCGCGCAGCCTGTCGAGATCGGCCGGCGTGCCGGAGCGTTCGAGCGTCTGACCGGGCCCGAGGAAGGTCGGCACGATGCGATCGGCCTCGGCGTGCGCCAGGAGCTCACGGAATCCGGCCAGGCTCGCATCTCCTGGTTCCACAGGCGCGCCGGGAAAGAGCGGTGCGAGCGCATGCAACAGCCAGCCGACGGACTCGAGGGATGCGAGACCGCGACGTCGCGGCGCATCGAGCGCGCCACCGAGCATGCGGATGTCGATGCCCATGATCGAGGCCTGCTCGGGGAGTTCACGGAACGCGACCAGGGCATCGATCGTGGCATCGTCCAGCGTGGAGAGAGCCACCGAAGCCCCGCGGCCCGGTGTCGGATCGGTGGGCTCGGTGGAGGCCGCGACGAGGGCGGCCGGCGATGTCGGACCCGACACCTCGCGCAGCACCGTGCCGGCGCGGCGGACCCGATCGATGAGGTCGTCCGCGGAACCGTCGACCGAGAGCGCCTGCACGTCGAGGAAGCTGCGACCTCTGATCGCCTCGGGAAGCTGCGGAACGTCGGGCATGCGCATCGAGTTCATGAACACGTTGAGTGACGCGGGGGCATCTGCCGCGAGGTCGCGCACGGCGCGGATCACCGCGGCGGCGTCCGCCACGTCGAAGGTGAGACTCGTGCCCCACAGCGCCGGCGTGCGGACGAGGTCGAGTTCGAGAGCGGTGACGATACCCACGATGCCGCCCGCGCCGCGGAGGGCCCACATCGACTCGGGATCGCCGGCGTCGTCGACGCGCCCGTGCGTGCCGTCGGGTCGCAGCACCCAAGCGGCCCGCAGGTTGTCGGAGCCGAGGCCCGCCGTGCGGCTGAACCACGAGTGCCCGCCACCCAGGGTGTATCCGGCGACGCTGACGACCGGACTCGTACCGGCCGGAGCGGCCCATCCGGTGCCTTCGAGGGCGTCGACGACCGCGCCCCACCGCACACCGCTCCCCACTCGGAGAATGCCGGCATCCACATCGACGTCGAGCTCGTCGAACGCCGACATGCGCACGATCACGGCGCCGTCCAGATCACTCGACGCTCCGTGTCCGCTGGGCTGCACGGCGAGCCGGAAGCCCGAAGTGCGAGCGGCGTCGAGCAGCATGCGCAGATCGGCGACATCTGCCGGGGCGACGACGGCGAGGGGGCGCTGCTCGATCGCCAGGTTCCACGGCTGGCGGGCGGCGTCGAATTCGGCATCGCCAGGGAGGAGCAGCGAACCGCTCAGACGGTCACGAAGGGCATCGAACGAGGTGATCGAAGACATGACGCCACGCTACGACCCCCCTCGGACATTCCGCTATCGGCGGTGATAGCCTCGTGCCGAATGTCCTCAGGGCGGGGTGCGATTCCCCACCGGCGGTATCACGGCAAGGCCGTGTGAGCCCGCGAGCGGACTCCACGGTGGAGTCTGCAGACCCGGTGCGATTCCGGGGCCGACGGTCACAGTCCGGATGGAAGAGGACGAGAGGGAGCAGTCATCATGCCCAGAATCGCCATCGTCGCCGCGCAGTGGCACGCCGAGATCGTCGACCAGGCTGTCGATTCCTTCGTCGGAAGGCTCGCGTCACTCGGCTTCGACGACGTCAGCATCTTCCGGGTACCCGGTGCCTTCGAGATCCCGCTGCACGTGCAGCGGCTCGCCCGCAGCGGTCGAGTCGATGCCATCGCCACCTGCGCGCTCGTCGTCGACGGCGGCATCTACCGCCATGACTTCGTGGCGTCCACGGTCGTCGACGCGCTGATGCGCGTGCAGCTGGAGACCGACGTGCCCGTGTTCTCGGCGGTTCTCACGCCGCACAACTTCCACGAGCATGAGGAGCACCGCGAGTACTTCCGCCGTCACTTCTCCGTCAAGGGCGCCGAGCTCGCCGACGCGGTCGTGAAGACGGTCGCCGGACTCGACGCCCTCGCCTGATCGGGCGCGAAAGCCGGAACTGGGCTCACTCCCCCGCGAGGCCACCGAGAAGGTGGCCGAACGACCGGCCCTCGCCGAGATAGGTCGCCGGGTCGAACGGGTCGGAGGCGGTAGCGGCGTCACGCCGCGCGATCGCCTGCGCGAGCTCCTTCGCGCCCTTCTCGACCCGCTTGGCGAGCGGCGCGACGTCGTCCCCGGCGCCGCCCCAATCGCTGGACGCCGCGAACACGCCCGTCGAGACAGGCTCGGCGTGCAGGTACGCGAACAGCGGGCGGATCGCGTAGTCGATCGCCAGGGAATGCCGCGCCGTCCCCGCGTTCGCGCCGATGAGTACCGGCTTCCCGGTGAGCGCATCGGGGTCGAGCACGTCGATGAACGACTTGAACAGGCCCGAATAGCTCGTCGAGAAGATCGGTGTCACCGCGATCAGCGCGTCGGCCGAGACGACGGTGTTGATCGCCGTCTCCAGAGCGGGCGGCGCGAAGCCGGTGAGCAGGTTGTTGGTGATGTCGTGCGCGTAGTCGCGCAGCTCGATCACGTCGACGCTGGCATCGATCTCGTGATCCCGAAGCGCCTTCACCGTCTCAGCCGCGAGGCGGTCGGCCAGCATGCGCGTCGAGGACGGGTTCGAGAGCCCGGCGGACACGACGGCGATCCGACGCATGGTCATCTCAGGCTCCCTTCCGGCTGAGGCCGAACGATGCCCCGGACGGCGCCGGAGTGTCCTGGTAGGGCGAATCGCCCGTGAGGTTGTCGCCGCGGTTCGCACCCGGTCGCGCCTGGCGGGTGGGCCCGTCACCGAACTCGGCCGTCACGCGTGCGGCGTGAGTGGGGGCATCCGGCACGGAGGCGGGACGCCCCTGTGCCAGCTCCTTGCGGAGCACCGGCACGACCTCGGCACCGAGGATGTCGAGCTGCTCGAGCACGACCTTCAGCGGCAGACCGGCGTGGTCGATCAGGAACAGCTGACGCTGGTAGTCGCCGTAGTGCTCGCGCATCGCGGCGTACCGATCGATGACCTGCTGCGGCGAGCCGACGGTGAGCGGAGTCATCTCGGTGAAGTCCTCCATGCTCGGACCGTGGCCGTACACCGGAGCGTTGTCGAAGTACGGGCGGAACTGGTTCGCCGCGTCCTGCGAGTTCGCCGCCATGAAAACCTGGCCGCCGAGACCGACGATCGCCTGCTCGGGCGTTCCGTGCCCGTAGTGCGCGTAGCGCTGGCGGTAGAGCTCGATGAGGCGCTGGTAGTGCTCCTTCGGCCAGAAGATGTTGTTCGCGAAGAAGCCGTCGCCGTAGTAGGCGGCCTGCTCCGCGATCTCGGGCGTGCGGATCGAGCCGTGCCAGACGAACGGCGCGATGCCGTCGAGCGGGCGCGGCGTGGAGGTGAACCCCTGCAGCGGCGTGCGGAACTTGCCCTCGAAGTCGACGACATCCTCGCGCCACAGCTTGTGCAGCAGTGCATAGTTCTCGATCGCGAGCGGCAGCCCCTGGCGGATGTCCTGCCCGAACCACGGGTAGACCGGTCCGGTGTTGCCGCGGCCGAGCATGAGGTCCATGCGACCGTCGGACACGTGCTGCAGCATCGCGTACTCCTCGGCGATGCGCACGGGGTCGTTGGTCGTGATCAGCGTGGTCGAGGTCGACACGATGAGGCGCTCGGTCTGTGCAGCCAGAGCGGCCAGGAAGGTGCTGGGACTGGACGACCAGAACGGCGGGTTGTGGTGCTCGCCGATCGCGAAGACGTCGAGACCGACCTCTTCTGCGTGCTTCGCGATGGTCAGCGTCGCCTTGATCCGCTCCTGCTCGCTGGGCGTGATGCCCGTGGTGGGATCGCGGGTGATGTCGCTGACCGACATGATGCCGAACTGCATCGCCTGTGCGCCTGACTGCTCGCTCATGATTGCTCCATGCTCTCCGAAAGCGGATGCTCCGGCATCCGTTTCTATTCACTTGAATGTATATGAGTCAACGCGTTGCCAGCAACTTTATTCCCGACGGTAGCCTCGGATGATGAGCAACGCAGGAGCGGCCCCCACGGACCCCGCGACCGGGCCGATCCCCAGGCCTCGGCGCCGCGTCCCGTTCTGGGACAACGCGCGCTACGCGTGCATCGTCATGGTCGTGCTGGGCCACGCCATCCAGCGACTCAGCTACGACTCGGACATCGCCTTCGCGTTCTACCTCGCCCTCTATGCCTTCCACATGCCGGCGTTCGCGATCATCTCGGGCTACTTCTCCAAGTCGGGATCGCCGACCAAGACGCAGATGGCCCGCGTGATCACCGACATCCTCGTGCCCTATGTGATCTTCGAGGTCCTGTGGACACTCACGAAGTGGCTCGTCGAGGGGCAGGCGAACCCGAACATCACGAAGCCCTCGTGGACCCTGTGGTTCCTGCTCGCACTCGGGATCTTCCGGCTGGTCCTCCCCTACCTGGCCCTGCTGCGCTGGCCGCTCCTGTGGACGGTCGTGATCTCCATCGGCGTCGGATACCTGCCCAACGTCGACAGCACCTTCTCGCTCTCCCGCACCCTCGGACTGCTCCCGTTCTTCGCCCTGGGATGGTGGCTCCGGGAACACGACATCGTCGCGAAGTTCCGTCTGCTCGACTTCCGGCCGTGGTGGGTGCGCGGCGCAGCGCTCGCCGTACTCGCCGCCACCGGGTGGGCCGCCTGGAACTGGCTCCCGGTCTGGCAGACCATCGACCTGCGCCGCTGGCTGTTCTACGAGGACTCGTACGCCGACCTCGGCGGAGAGGAGTGGTGGGCCGGCGGCCTCCGTTTCGCGCTGATGCTCCTGGCCGTCGTGCTCTGCGCCGCCTTCTTCGCGCTCATCCCTCGCCGGACGTATTGGTGGACTCATTTCGGCCAGTACACGATGTACGTCTTCCTGCTGCATTCGTTCGTGCTGTACCCGTTCCGCGAGTCCGGCGCGCTGCGCGACCTCGAGCCGACCTGGATCTGGCTGCCTCTGGTGACCCTCCTGTCCGTGGTGGTCGCGCTCGCACTGGCCACGAAGCCGGTGCGCTGGCTGTTCCGACCGCTCGTCGAACCGCGTCCGAAGTGGCTCTTCGTCGACCCTGAGCTCGCGGCGCGCAAGGGGCGCAGGAACGACCCGACCGGCTCCCGCAGGCCGCGATAGCCTGAACAGATGTCCCGCGCACTGACCATCCGCGATCGCATCATCACGGAGGTCGAGGCATCGGGATTCGGCGCCCACGGACTGCACGTCCTGAGCGGCGACGACACCGCAGAGCACCGCTGGACCGCCGATGTGCGTGAAGACGTCCACTCCGTCGCGAAGGCGGTCTGCGTGCTGGCGGCCGGCATCGCCGCCGACGAGGCCCTGGTCGACTTCGACGTCCCGGTGGGTACGTATCTGGCGGACGCCCGTCTCGGCCCCGGTGTCGAGCACGTCACGCTCCGCCACCTGCTGACGATGTCGAGCGGCATCGATCTGCCCTGGTCCGACACGATGATGACGGACTGGCCGGACCTGTCGCTCGAGTTCCTGGCGCGACCCACCGCGGGCCGCGCGTTCCAGTACTCGAACGCCAGCACGTACACCGCGATGCGCGTGCTCTCCGAACGCGTCGGCGACGTGCTCGACTTTCTCCGTCCCCGCCTGTTCACGCCGCTCGGCATCGAAGATGTCGCCTGGGACCGCTGCCCGAACGGACGGATCATCGCCGGCGGCGGGCTGCCGCTGCGCACCGAGGAGATGGCCCGCATCGGGCGTCTCGTCCGTGATCGCGGCTGGTCGGGCCACGACCAGTTGGTGTCGACCCGGTGGATCGACGGGATGCACACCGACTGGGTCGTGAGCGGCGAAAGCCCGGGCTACGAGCGCTACGCCCTGGCCGGGTGGGACGGTCCTGGGCGCGCCTGGCGGCTGCATGGCGCCCACGGGCAGCTCGTGATTTTCGGAGGCGACACGGTCGTGACCATCACGGCCGACGACCACTTCGGTGCAGACGCCCTGGCGGCCTTCGTCGCCTCGTCGCTCGACGACTGATCAGGCGAACGACTCCGCTGATCAGGCGAACAACTCCGCGCCGATGAACGACCCGGCCGTCGCGCCGGCCGGAATCGCCCAGATCCCCGATCCCACGTGCCGGATGTACTCGTTCAGGAGATCGGTCGACAGGCGCCGCTGCAGCGCGATGAACTGCTCAGGATCCCGCTGGTACGACAGGAAGAACAGTCCGGCGTCCAGTCGCCCGAGGTTGTTGTTGCCGTCGACGTAGTTGTAGCCGCGACGAAGGATGCGGATGCCCTCGTTCTGCTCCGCGTGCGCGAGCCGGACGTGCGCGTTCGCGTCGATCGACGCACCCTTGAAGTCGGGTTCCGTGAACTCGGAGCCGCCGGACAGCGGAGCGCCCTCGCCCTTGTCTCGGCCGATGATCGTGTCCTGCTCGGAGAGCCGGACACGATCCCACGTCTCGATCAGCATCGCGATCTTCCTGGCGACGAGGTACGAGCCGCCCGCCATCCATGCGGGTTCGTCGGACGCCCCGACCCAGACATGTTCCTTCAGCGCCTCGGCGTCGTCGGAGAGGATGTTCGCCGTCCCGTCTTTGAACCCGAAGAGGTTGCGCGGCGTCGCCTGCGCTGCCGTCGTGCGCGAGGTCTTGCCGAAGCCGAGCTGCGACCAGCGCAGCCGCGCGCGGCCGAACGCGATGCGGCTCAGATTGCGGATGGCGTGAACAGCGACCTGGGGATCATCGGCGCACGCCTGGATGCAGAGGTCGCCGTGCGAGGCCTCCGGATCGAGATCATCACCGAGGAATGCCGGAAGCCGCTCCAGTCCTGCCGGACGCCGCGCGGCGATCCCGTAGCGGTCCCCGTCTTCGTTCTCGAACAGCCCTGGACCGAATCCGAAGGTGATCGTGAGGCCGGCGGCCGGGAGCCCCTGCGCCTCCCCCGTGTCGTCCGGAGGTTCTTCCGCCGCGCCTCCCACAGCGCCCGTCGCACTCACCTCGAGGCCCTGGACCATGCGGGACGCCGCGTAGGTCCAGTCCTGCAGGAGCGTGACGAGGTCGTCGCGGTCGGTGCGCGGCATCATGTCGAACGACGCGAAGTGCAGGTGGTCCTGCACGGGCGTCGTGATGCCCGCCTGGTGCGCTCCGAAGAAGTCGTAGGCGATGCGGCTGTCCTCGTTCGCCCTGGCGCGGCCTATCGCGACTCCACCGGCGAGGCCGGATCCGACGCCGACGGCGAGGCCGGCGACACCGCCGCCGATCGCGAGACCGAGGAGACCTCGTCTACTCAGACCGGACGGTGCGGATGCTGCCGCCGGAGCGCCACCCTCAGGCGACGGCTCCGGCACGGCATCCCGTTCTCGTTCTTCCACGGCGCGATCGTATCTCTTCAGCCGATGAGGCTGATCACTCGAGCACAGTGCCGGTGAGCTGCGAGAGCGGCTCGGCGAGGGCGTTGATGAGGTCGGTGAACTCGCGCTTGTTCGCGTCCGTGAGCTTCGAGTAGCCGACGAAGCCGTCGGTCAGTGACCCGTGTGCCGCGAGCGACTCCTCGAGGGCGGTGTACCCGGCCTCGATCTCGCCGACGAGTGTCTTGCCGTCCTCGCCCTGCGCCGCGGCGAAGTCCTGCACCAGCGAGAACGCCATCTTCGATCCCTCGACGTTCGCAGCGAAGTCGTAGAGGTCGGTGCCCGACCACCAGTCCTCCTCGCCGGAGATCTTCCCGGTGGCGACCTCGTCGAGCAGAGCGATCGCGCCGTTCGAGATGCCTCCGATGCCCTGGTCGTCCAGCGACGTCGTGAAGTCGTCCGAGTGCACGTAGTCGTAGAGCTCCTGCACGTCGGCCAGCAGCAGATCGCCGAAGTCGGCCCGCTCCTCGGGCGTCGACGGTGCCCAGTCCTGACGGGCCGGGGTCTCGCCATCGGCGTTGAGCGCGTCGGCCGCGGGGACCCACAGGTCCTTCTCGATGCGGTGGAATCCGGTCCAGTCCAGGCCTTCCGCCACGGCGTCGACCTCGCGGTAGTCGATGCGCGGGTCGAGGTCGCCGAGAGCCTCGGCGACCGGCTCGATCCGCTCGTAGTAGGCGCGGGTGAGCGGGAAGAGCTCTCGGGCCTTCGCGTCGTCGCCCGACTCGTAGGCCGCGACGAAGTCTTCGACGGCCGGGACGAGCTGGCCGACCTGGTCCTTCACGAACGCGGCGTAGAGGTCGACCGCCTTCTGCTTCTGCTCGGCATCGGGGCCTTCGACCGCGACGCGGTCGCCGGTGACCGTGAACGCGGCCTTGCCGACGCCGTCGCCGATCATGCCCGGCTTGCAGAGGGTGAAGTAGTCGCCCGGCTGAGCGACGACCGTGAGGGTGCGCGATGCTGCGGGAGCGATGTTCTCGACCTCGCCGACGATGCGGAGCCCGTCTTCGGCCAGCAGGTAGAACTCCGAGACCTGGTCGGTGTCGTTGGTGACCTGGAAGGTCAGCGTCCCGCTCTTCGCGGTCGCGGCGGAGACTGCACAGTCGCTGTCGGTGGACGAGACATCGAAGGCGTCGGCCGCGGCGACATCGCTCTTGGCGACGCAGCCGCTCAGGACGAGGGCTGCGGCGCCGGCGGCGGCGAGTGCCCCGAGGAACCGGTGAGACGTGGTCATGCTGCTCCTTGTTGTGAGAGAGAGGGAGTTTCGTCGCTGGCGGCGGCCTGCGCGCGCGGCGCGGACGGACGTTTCGTACGAAGGCCACGGATGTAGAGGGATCCGACGATCACGATGTAGAGAGTCCAGGCGATCACCTGCAGCCAGGTCATCGCAGGCATGAAGCCGACAGTGGCCTGCAGGATCACGGCCGGCGGTCCGCCCGGTGCGATCGCCCCGGAGACGTCGAACGCCCAGCCGAACGGGAAGCCCGCCCACCCGTGGGCCACGCCCCCGGTGACGGCATCGACGGGCGCGGCGGCGGTGAACGGCCCCGGAAGGGCGGCTGCCTCCTGCAGATCCATGACCGCGTAGGCGAGCACGCCGGCGGCCACGACGACGAGGAAGCCGCCCGTCCAGGCGAAGAAGCGTCGCAGGTCGAGCTTCACCGCACCCCGCGAGAGCAACCACCCGATCACGACGGCGACCACGATTCCCAGCAGCGCGCCGAGCAGGTCGGTCGGTGCGCCGCCGAAGTCCTGCACCATCGCCCAGAGCAGCAGGGTGGTCTCCACGCCCTCCCGCGCGACCGACACGAAGCCGACGAGGACCAGCGCCCAGATCCCGCCGACCGTGAGCGCTCGCTCCAGGTCGCCCTCCAGAGTCGCCTTCATCGTGCGTCCGGCTCGCTGCATCCAGAAGATCATCCAGGTCACCATCGCGACCGCGAGCAGGGACATGCCGCCGCCGAGCAGCTCCTGCGCCTGGAAGGTCAGGGCGTATGCGCCGAAGGTCAGGACGGCACCGATGCTCAGGGCGAGAGCGACTGCCAGTCCCACGCCGATCCACAGCTTCGGCAGTGCATCACGCCGTCCCAGCCGTCGAAGGTAGGCGACGAGGATGCCGACGACCAGCGCCGCTTCGAGGCCCTCGCGGAGACCGATGAGGAAAGTGGGGAGCACGGAAGATCTCTCTGGAAAGATTGAGGTAAGGCATCCCTTACCCACGAGACTTTAGCACCGGCACGCAGCGACGCAGAACCATCGCGTCCCGTCGCTCACGTCCGGTAACGCGACGCAACACTCGCCCTCGAACGCGAATCGCCGACGTAGCCTCGGTCCATGGCTGAACTCTCGCTCCCGATCCTCGACTTCTCCCAGCTCGACGAAGGACCCGAAGCCGCTGCGCGATTCCGCGACGAGCTGCGGGCCGCAACGCACGACGTCGGCTTCTTCTACCTCACCGGCACGGGCATCTCCCCCGAGCTGGAGGCGCGACTGCACCAGGCCGCCCTCGACTTCTTCGCGTTGCCCGAGGCGGACAAGCTCGCGATCGAGAACGTCAACAGCCCGCACTTCCGCGGCTACACCCGGATCGGCGGCGAGCGGACGCAGGGGAAGGTCGACTGGCGCGAGCAGATCGACATCGGGCCCGAGCGCGAACCGGTCGACGACGGCCCCGCCTTCAACCGCCTGATCGGGCCGAACCTGTGGCCGGCCGCCCAGCCGGAGCTGCAGGACGTGGTCGCCGAGTGGCACGCCACTCTCTCGGACGTGTCCCGACGCCTTCTGCGCGAGTGGGCCCAGACGCTCGGAGCCGGCGAGACGTACTTCGACGACCACTTCGGTGAGCCGTCGACCCTCATCAAGATCGTCCGCTATCCCGGCACCCACGATCCGGAACCGCAGCAGGGCGTCGGAGCGCACAAGGATTCCGGCGTGCTGACCCTGCTCTGGGTCGAGCCAGGCAAGGGCGGCCTCCAGGTCGAGCGCGATGGAGCGTGGGTCGACGCGCCTCCGGTGCCGGGCGCGTTCGTCGTGAACATCGGAGAGCTCCTGGAGTACGCGACCGGCGGCTACCTCAAGGCGACCAATCACCGCGTCGTCTCGCCGCAGGCTCCGAACGACCGCATCTCGATCCCGTTCTTCTTCAACCCGGCTCTCGACAAGCGTCTCCCGCTGATCGAGCTGCCCGCCGAACTCGCCGCGGAGGCGAAGGGAGTGACCGCGGATCCGAGCAACCCGATCCACGCGCTGTACGGCGAGAACGCCCTCAAGTCGCGTCTGCGCGCACACCCCGACGTGGCCGCCATCCACCACCCCGATCTGGTGAACGCCTCCGCCTGAGGGCGACCCCGGCCTGAGGGGTCACGGCATCTGCTGGCCGCCCAGCTCGACGATCTCCCGCAGGGCGCGCAGGTGCCCGGAGAAGGCGTCGAGCCCTGCCGTGGTCGAACGCACCCACGTGCGAGGGCGCGACCCCAGGTAGCCCTTGCGGCCCGTCACGTAACCGGCGTCCTGCAGATGTGAGATGGCCTTGCTGAGCGCAGAGTCGTTGGCCTGCAGGATGTCGGCGAGCGTGGCGAAGTCGAGTTCGATCCCCTCCGCGAGCGACGCCATCAGCGAGAACCGGATCGGCGTGGAGAAGTTGTCGTCCAGGCGTGTTCTGGGGTGCGGTCGCCGGGAGCCTGCCGCAGCGTCGGTCATCGCGCCTGCTCCATCAGCGTGCCTCATTCGCAGCGGGCACGTGCTTCTGCTCCGGCAGCAGGGCAGATCCGATCATCAGCAGTGCGACCAGCGCGCCGACGCCCAGCTTCACCGGTAGCGCCACCTCATCCCCATACGCGGATCGCAGGCTCAGCCAGATGATCGCCGCCATACTCACGCCGTAGGCGCCGAACTGGGGCCAGCGCCAATACCTGCCGAGGGCGGCCGGGCCGGCATCCGTCATCCACGCGAACAACCAGCCGACGACGATCAGCATCAGGACGAGCATCACGAGCGACGTGATGAGGTCGCCCCGGATGCCGATCGACAGCGTGGCAGCTCCCAGGAACACCCCCAGGACGGCCGTGGTGATCCGCGTCGCGAGCGGGAGCGGCTCCCGCGATTCACGAACCGCCCGTTCGCTCCCTCGCGCCTTCCAGAGCTGGACCAGCCCCAGCCCGCCGAAGCCGATCAGGAAGATGGCGCCCGGCACCCAGGAGAACCAGAACGGCCCGTGATCCGGCGTTAGCAGGATGAAGAAGAACGAGCCGATCACGGCGACGGCGAGCGCCACCGTGAAGACGGTGTACCAGCTCTTGGATCGCGGAGTGCGCCATAGCAGACCATGACGTTCGCCCATCCCCGCGCTGATCTGACTCATGATGATGAGCAGGAACAGCAGGGGCTGAATGGCGGACGAGTCCGCCCTGAAGACGAAGATGTATGCGGTCACGACGACCGAGGTCACCGCCGCCGCGAGGATCGTCTGCCACGCGACAGCGCGCCGGTCGATCCGTCGCTCACGGCGCTGCTCGACGGCCTCGGCCTCGTCGAGGTAGAGGCGCGCCACTTCGGGAGACGGCGGCTCCAAAGGTTCGACACCGTGCATCGGCCTGTGCTCCACGACGACCTCGACATTCCTCTTTCCAGATGGAAAGCTCAACTACTTTCCTAATGGAAACCTGCCGGAAGGTCAACCCCGCCCGAACACGACGAAGGCCGCCCCACACCGTGGGGCGGCCTTCTCAAGAATGTTCTGCGCGATAAGTACGCTGGGGCGCTCTGCCTTAGCGGCGGAGTCCGAGACGCTCGATCAGCGAACGGTAACGCTCGATGTCGATGTCCTGGAGGTAGCCGAGCAGACGACGGCGCTGACCCACCATGAGGAACAGACCACGACGCGAGTGGTGGTCGTGCTTGTGCTCCTTGAGGTGTTCGGTGAGGTCCTTGATGCGCTGCGTCAGCATCGCGACCTGCACCTCGGGGGATCCGGTGTCACCGGGGTGCGTCGCGTACTCTTCCATGATCGCCTTCTTGGCGTCAGACTCGAGTGGCATAGATGGGATCCCCTTTCAGTTCGTTGCGCGGCGCCCGACGCCTGATGCGAGGGCTCTCTTTATCCGCGGCCGATCAAACGGCAACCTGAAGAGTCTACCAGCCGACAGCTCCCCTGAGCGACACGCGCATCGAGCCCCCTCCGGCACCGCTCG
Organism: Microbacterium sp. PMB16; assembly: GCF_051294855.1. GTDB lineage: Bacteria > Actinomycetota > Actinomycetes > Actinomycetales > Microbacteriaceae > Microbacterium. The sequence continues at coordinate 3,036,876 of NZ_CP145908.1, read as the reverse complement.
GCTACGCTCGAGAGGTGCAGATGTGGGCCTTCGAGTGAGCGCGACGCGCGGTCACCTGATCGATCTCACCCCGCTCAAGAGCAGCCCGGCCTTCGCACGCATGTGGATTGGCTCGACACTCGCGGGGATCGGCGGCCAGCTGACGATCGTCACGGTGATGCTGCACGTCTTCGTCCTGACGCAGAGCACCTTCGCCGTCTCGATGATCGCCGTCGCCGGGCTCGCCCCGATGATCCTCGCCGGCCTCTACGGAGGAATGCTCGCGGATGCGTTCGACCGCCGACGCGTCGCGCTGATCGCGGCGACGATCACCTTCGCCTCCACCGCCCTGCTCGCAGCGCTCACCTGGACCGGCAACGAGACCATCTGGTGGCTGTACGCGCTGAGCATCATCAACTCCGCGGCGAACTCGGTCGGCATGGCCACCCGCACCGCGATCGTCCCGCGTCTCATCCCGCGTGACATGCTCGCCGCGGCATCTGCCCTGAACGGGGTGGCGTTCGGTGTCACCGTGATGGCAGGACCGGCCCTGGCCGGCATCCTCGTGGCGCTCACCGGCTACGGCTGGACGTACACGATCGACGTCGTGCTGATGCTGTCGATGTTCCTCGGCCTGTGGACCCTCCCGGCTTTGCGACCGGAGGGAGAGATCGTGCGTCCTGGGCTCGCGTCCCTGGTCGACGGGTGGCGGTTCCTGCACCGTGCGGGCAACATCCGGATGCAGTACATCATCGACATCATCGCGATGACCTTCGGGCAGCCGCTCGTGCTCTTTCCTGCCCTCGGAACCGTCCTGCTCGGCGGCGGAGCAGTGACGACCGGCATCCTGACCGCGGCCGTCGCCGTGGGGACATTCACGTCCAGCCTGTTCTCCGGCCGCGTCGTGCACTACCGCTGGCACGGCCGCGGCATCGAGCGAGCGGTGGAGGCGTACGGCGCATCGATCCTGCTGTTCGGCATCGTGCTCCTCGTCGGAGCCTTCACGGGGGCCGCGACCGAACGCGACCCCAGCATCGGTCTGATCATCGCGGCATGCGTGGCCCTCGCTCTCTCGGGAGCCTCCGACAACGTGAGCTCGATCTACCGCAACACGATGATGCAGGCGGCGGTTCCCGACACCATGCGCGGGCGGCTCCAGGGCATCTTCGTCGTCGTCGTCACCGGCGGACCCCGCGTGGGGGCGCTGTACGCCGGCACGCTCGCCACCCTGACGACACTCTGGTTCCCTCCCCTGCTGGGCGGACTCCTGGTGATCGCCCTGGTCGCGCTGCTCGCGCGCCGGAACCGCCGGTTCCACGACTACGACGCAGAGAACCCCGAGCCCTGAGGGGCCCGGGGTCCGAAGAAACTGCGATCCGGTCAGTCCTGCTGCAGAGCACCCTGCAGGTCGAGGCTGATCATGACGTCCTTGCCGACCAGCACGCCACCGGTCTCGAGTGCGGCGTTCCAGGTGAGACCGAAGTCCTCGCGGTTGATGACGGTCTTCGCCGACGCGCCTGCCTTGTAGTTGCCCCACGGGTCGCTGCCGAAGCCGCCGAAGTCGAGCTCGAAGCTGACCGGCTTGGTGATGCCGCGGATCGTCAGGTCGCCGTCGACGAAGAGCTCGCCATCCTCCGCACGTGCGCCAGTGGAGACGAACTCCATCGTCGGGAAGTTCTCGGTGTCGAAGAAGTCACCCGAGCGGAGGTGCGCGTCGCGGCCTTCGTCCTTCGTGTCGATCGACGTCACGTCGACGGTTGCCTCGACCTTGGCCTCCAGCGGGTTCTCCGGGGCGATCAGGGTGGCGCTCTTGACCCCGAACGTGCCGCGGACCTTCGAGATCATCATGTGACGGACGCTGAAGGTGACCTCACTGTGCGAGGGGTCGAGCACCCAGGTGCCTGCGCGGTAGCCGGGAATGTCGATGCTGGTCATGGTTTCTCCTCTGGAGAGATCAGCCGCTGCTGCGGCGAGGGACAGGGGCCGCGTTCGCGGCATCACACGTTCCAACTTACATTCACCGACATATATTCCCCTGCATGAAGATTGACGCCGAGGACGACGAAGCGCCTCGCCCCCGCGAAGGGACGAGGCGCTCTCACGACGAGTGGTGGGCTCAGCCGACGGCGACGAGATCGATGATGAAGATCAGTGTCTTGCCGGAGAGGAAGTGACCTCCGCCGACGGGGCCGTATGCGAGGTGCGGCGGGATGACCAGCTCACGTCGTCCGCCGACCTTCATGCCGGGGATGCCGTCCTGCCACCCCTGGATCAGGCCGCGGAGCGGGAACTGGATGGTCTCGCCACGCCCCCACGAGGAGTCGAACTCCTCGCCGGAGTCGAACTCGACCCCCGCGTAGTGCACCGTCACGGTGTCTCCGGGCTTCGCCTCGGTGCCGTCGCCTTCGATGAGGTCGCGGATGACGAGCTCCGTGGGAGCGGGGCCGGAGGGTGCGTCGAACTCGGGCTTTGTGCGATCAGTCATGTCTCCATCCAACCATCATCGGTCGCGCTCGGGGGCGCCGATGCTTGCCGGGACTGAGGACCGTGGTGCGAGAATCGAAGCATGGAATCGATATCGACCTCTCATCAGGCCGCCGATTCCCGCACGCCGCCATCGTCGAAAACCGCGGAATCGCGGCAGCCGCATCGTCTGCAGGGAGTGATGTTCCGGCCGATCGGCGACGAGGGGCGCGCCGAGCTGGTGGAGCGCCGGCTGGTCGATGCGATCACTCGCGGTCACCTGCGCGCCGGCGAGCGGCTGCCCTCCGAGGCGGATCTCGCGAAGAGCCTCGGTGTCGCCCCGGTGACGGTGCGCGAGGCGCTCCTCGCCCTCCGCGGGCGTGGTCTCGTCATCACCCGAAGAGGACGAAACGGTGGCAGTTTCGTCGCGGATCATGCGGATCCGCTGTCGTACGCCCGAGAGGCCGTCGGCAAGACCTCGCGGGTCGCCCTGCGCGACCTCGGGGCGCACTACGCCGCGATCACGAGCGCCTCCGTGCGCCTTGCAGCGCGCCGCGCCGACCCTTCCGAAGCGCAGCAGGTGCGCCGACGCATGGAGCGGCTGGACGGACTCGACGGCGATGCGCAGCGACGCCTGCTCGACGACGTGCAGATCGAGATCGTCGCGCTCAGCCAGTCTGCCCGCCTGACCCGGGAGCAGATGAAGCTGCAGGCCGAATTCTCTCCGTTTCTGCGCCTCGTCGCCCACACGATCGAGGATCGCCATCGACAGGCCGCGCAGCTCGGCGCGGTCATCGATGCGGTCGAAGCGGCGGACGCCGATGCTGCCGGCGCCCGCACCGAGACCATGGTCGCCGAGACCATCGACGCGCTCATCCAGCTGCAGTTGCCACCTCAGGCCGAGCGCCCAAGTGGAACGACATAGACACGTACAGGAGGAACAGCATGAAAACGGGAACCGACATGGCGACTCGCAACGCCGTGACGATCGTCGAGGAGTATTTCGCTGCCCCGATCCGCAGTCTGCGCGACTGGGTGTCGCCGTTCGCCGAGCAGGTTGCCGAGGCCAGACGCGCCGGCCCGCTCACCAGCGCCGGACTCGACGCGCTCGTCGAGCCGCACGCCCTGACCATGCTGGGCCTCGGCGCGGTACCGGTGTACGGCGCCGGGTTCATCGCGGCCATCGATCTGCTCGCCGACGCCCACAGCCACCTCGCGTGGTGGCAGGGTGAGGACCGCAGACAGCTGGTCCTGGCCGCGCAATCGGTCAACAAGGAGAACATCGACTACAGCGCGCTCGAGTGGTTCCGCGTGCCGATGGCCACCGGCGAGCCCCACGTCGCCGGGCCGTACGTCGACTATCTCTGCAGCGACGACTACACGATGACGATCGCCGTCCCCGCCGCTGTCGACGGCGAGCGGATCGGGGTCGCCGGTCTCGACCTTCTCGTCGCATCGGTGGAGCGCGAACTGACCCCCCGGTTGGCAGGGCTCGGCTCCGAGGTGACGCTCACGAACAGCGTGGGCCGGGTGGTTGTCTCGACCGATCCCCGCTGCGCTCCCGGCGACTCGGTGCGTGGAAGCCGACTGGCCGATCTCCCCCGCGTCGCCTGCGCAGGAGTCACACTCGACGTGATCGTCGGAGGCGTCTGAGCGGTCATCGGCTCCTCCCGCACAGAACAAGCCCTTGACACTCCGCGAGGGCGGGTGCACCCTGTTTACAGACCAACTCAGCGCCCGGGAGACTAGCAGGCATCGCCGCAGCACCGGGCGCTGAGTCTTGCTTTCGGCAGGTCGTTATCCTTGCTCTTCCGCGTAACGCAGCAGCAAGGTCGCGATGTCAGCGGGGCGACTGAGCATTGCGCAATGGCTCCCGGCGACCTCGTCCGCGACGATCCCGAGACGTTCGCTCGCGAGGCGACGGAGAAAGCTCGGCGGGAAGAAGCGATCTTCTGTGCACACGATGAACCTCGTCGACACGTCGGGCCAGGCGTCGAGGGGCCATGGTGCCGCCATCGCGGCGGCCGACGGGTGCGCACGCTCCCGACTCAGAGCGTCGGCGGCCAGTTCTCGCGGGACGTCGTGGTAGAAACTCACGTACGGATCCTCGTGTCCGGTCAGCCCGCCGTCGCGCGCAGACTGCTCCTCCACCGCCGCGGCGTAGCCCGTGCTCTCCCACCATCGCTCGGGTGGTTCTCCCGGAACCGGGATCATTCCGGCCAGCAGCACCAGGATGTCCGCGCCGAGACGCTCGGCGACGAGCGGCGCCGTGAAGCCCCCGAATGAGTGCCCGACCACGATCACGCCGCGCCGCAGGCCGATGTCCGCCACGACGGCATCCGCGTAGTCCACGAGCGTGAGCGCGTCGTCGTCTGCGGGGAGGTCAGGCGCGACGACCTCATGCCCGTGCGATTGCAAGACTGCCGCGACCAGGTGCCACGACCACCCGACGTCCCCGCCTCCGTGGATCAATACGAAAGTGCTCACCGGCGAGCCACCTCTCTGTCGCGGGAAAGCGTACGCCGGTGCCGAGCTCAGTAGGCCAGCAGGGCTGCCCGCGTCGCCCGCGTGCGGATGAGCAGCGCACGCTCGTCATCGGCCGCGAGCGGGTCGCGACCGGTGATCGCTCGCTGTCGCACCGACGCCAGCGAGGTGGCGTCCTTGATGAACTCCCGCATCAGAGGGCGCCGATCACCTCGCAGCTGTCGCGCCCAGGTGAGACCCACCTTGCGGCCCGCCGGCGTCGCCAGCATCGTGACCTCCTCGGGAGTGAACCATCCGGCCGCCGCGTAGTCGCCGAGCCGCGCCTTCGTGAGACGCGATTCCTCGCGGCGCAGCGCGATGATGCCGATGATGAACCCGACGAAGAGCGGCACCTGCAGCGTGAAGTACAGCCCGAAGAAGTCGGCGAACGTCGCCGAGCCGTTCCACAGCCCGTGCAGCAGGATCGCTCCCAGCATGCCGAGGAGACCCGCGCCGAGTGCCGTGCCCGCCGATGCGTGACGGCGAGCCGCGAGCCCGATCGCGAAGCCGGTCAACGACGTGAACATGGCGTGCGCGAAGGGCGAGAGCAGCGCCCGCACCACGAAGGTCACGGTGAGCTGTTCGCCGCCTCCCTCGATGAGGCTGATCGCGAAGTACTGGATGTTCTCGGTGAACGCGAAGCCGGCACCCACCAGCGCACCGTAGACGACACCGTCGACCGGACCGTCGAACGCGCGTCGAGCCATCAGGAAGACCAGGAAGACGCCGAGGCCCTTCCAGAACTCCTCGACGATCGGCGCCTGGACGACCGCGGAGAACTCGTCGGTGCGCACGCCGAGCAGCAGCGTCAAGCCGATGTCGACGAGGAGGGTGAGCCCGATCGCCGCGATGGCACCCCAGGCGATGGCGAAGACGACGAGGCGCTTCGGCTCGGGTTCCCACCGGTCGATCATGCGGACGCCGAGGAAGACGATCGTGAGCGGGATGAGCGCGAGCACGAGACCGATCACGGAGGCCAGCGGGCCCAGAGCCCAGCCGAAGTAGCCGATCAGCGCGAGAAGCAGGAAGCCCAGGAAGCCGAACAGCCAGAGCGAGACCGAACGCCCCTTCTTCGTCGGCACGGGCAGCGCGGGAAGGGATGCCGCAGGCGAGGGGGCGACCGGCGCCGGCGGCGTGTAAGGGGTCGGCTGCGCCAGCGCCGAGGCGTATGTCGGCTGCTGCGAGAACTGCGCCGGCGTGTACGGCGAGCGAGAATACTGCGGTGCCGAGTACTGCGGCGGCGGCGACTGCTGCGAGGGAGGGGTGTAGGGCGTCGGCTGCTGCGGCTGGGGCGGCTGGGGAGGTCCTCCGAAACTCATAGCCAAAGCATATGGGTCACAAGCGGGATCACCTCCTTATGGCGGACTCCTCCACACGGCGATCCTCCACCACCGGGTAGCGTAGAAGCATGCGGTTCGCTCATCTGCGCCGTCCGGACTCCTCCGTCGCGGTTCTCGCCGTGATCCAGGATTCGGACGCCATCCTCGTCTCTGACCTCCTCAACGATGCTCCTGCCACTCTGCAGAAGCTGATCGAGAGAGGAGACGGCGTGCTCGACGAACTCCGCGCGGCACTCGCGGACGGTTCGGCCCCCCGGCATCCGCTCGGCGACTGGACGTTCGATTCCGCGGTCCTCGCTCCCCCGGCCGTGCTGGCCGTCGGACTCAACTACGCCGCACACTCCAGCGAGCTCGGACTCAAGACCGACGCTGCGCCGACGGTGTTCACCCTCTGGCCGAACTCGCTGAGCGGGCACGAACAGATCACCTCGTGGAGTCGTGCTCTCAGTGAAGCCGTCGACTACGAGGCCGAACTGGGCGTGCTGATCGGCACCCCGACGAAGGACGTCAGCGAGGCCGACGCGCTGTCGCATGTCTGGGGCTACACGGTGGTCAACGACATCACTGCCCGCAACATCCAGTTCGCCGAGGCGCAGTGGTCCCGCTGCAAATCCTTCGACGGATTCACCCCCACCGGACCTTTCGCCGTCACCGCGGATGAGGTCGCCGACCCGCAGGACCTGCACATCTGGGCCGTCGTCGACGGCAACACGGTGCAGGATGCCAGCACCGGTCAGATGGTGCGGTCGGTCGCGAAGCTGATCGCCCACCTCTCGCAGTCGGTCACGCTGCTGCCCGGCACGCTGATCTCCACCGGGAGTCCCGGCGGTGCCGGCTACTCGCGCGATCCGCAGATCTTCCTCCGCGATCATTCGACGGTGACCGTCGGGATCGACGGCCTGGGCGAACTCACCACCTACTGCCGCGTCAACGACTGACGACGCACCTCGCGAACGAGAAGGGGACGGATGCCGCCGGCATCCGTCCCCTTCGTCGTTCGAGCGCTGTCAGCAGGCGGCTCAGATCCCTACGAGGTCCTCGGGGGTGATCACCGGGATCGCGGCGGTGATCGCCTCGAGGCCGGAGAGTCGCGCCGGCGAGAGCTGCTTGATCACTTCGTCGCGCGACATCAGCCCGGCCTCGACGACGAGGTCGGCCACGTTGCGGTTCGTCAGCAACGCGGTCTTGGCGAGCGCGGCGGCAGCGGCGTAGCCGATGAACGGAGTGAGCGCCGTGATGACGCCGACGGATGCTCCGACCATGGCCCCGAGGCGATCGCGGTTCGCCGTGATGCCGTCGACGCAGTTGACCCGCAGGGTCCACATCGCCTGACGCATCCAGGTGATCGACTGGAAGATCGAGTGCGCGATGACGGGCTCGAACGCGTTGAGCTGGAGCTGGCCCGCCTCGGCCGCCATCGTCACCGTCATGTCGGCGCCGGCGACGGCGAAGGCGACCTGGTTCACGACCTCCGGGATCACCGGGTTGACCTTGCCCGGCATGATGCTGGAACCGGCCTGCATGGCAGGCAGATTGATCTCACCGAAGCCTGCCTGCGGCCCGGAGGAGAGCAGTCGGAGATCGTTGCAGATCTTCGACAGCTTCATCGCGTTGCGCTTGAGGGTCGACGAGAACGACATGAAGGAGCCGGTGTCGCTGGTGGCCTCGACGAGGTCGGCCGACGTCACCAGGTCGAGCTCGGTGATCGCGCGGAGGTGCTTGAGCACCGCCGGCGCGTAGTCCGCGTGGGTCGTGATTCCGGTGCCGATCGCCGTGGCGCCCATGTTGATCTCGAACATCAATGACGCGTTCTCGGTGAGCCGGGTGTGGTCGAACCCGAGCGTCGAGGCGAAGCCGTGGAATTCCTGGCCGAGAGTCATCGGCACCGCATCCTGCAGCTGCGTGCGACCGACCTTCAGCACGTCATGGAACTCGCGCGACTTGCCGAGGAACGACAGGCGCAGCAGGTCGAGCTCCTCGAGGAGCGAGCGGAGCGTGAGCGACAGGCCGATCTTGACGGCGGTCGGGTACACGTCGTTCGTCGACTGGCTGCGGTTGGTGTGGTCGATGGGCGACAGGAAGGCGTAGTCGCCCTTCTCCCGTCCGGCCATCTCGAGCGCGATGTTGGTGATGACCTCATTCGCGTTCATGTTGGTCGACGTGCCGGCACCACCCTGGATGACGCCCACCGTGAACTGGTCATGGAACTCGCCGTCGATGACGCGCTGCGCGGCCCGATCGATCAGATCGGCACGCTCCGGGTCCAGCACCCCGATCTCACGGTTCGCGCGAGCGCTGGCCTGCTTGACCATCGCGAGCGCGACCACCAGGTCGGGGTAGACCGAGATCGGACGCTTGGTGATGGGGAAGTTCGCATCGGCGCGGGCAGTGTGGATGCCCCAGTACGCGTCGACGGGGATCTCCATGCTCCCGAGGGAATCGGACTCGGTGCGGGTAAGGGCAGGCGCGGCAGAAGCCATGTCACATCCTTGTGGGTCGTGGCGGGTGAGAAGCGGGGGATGCTCCCAGTCTACGCGGCTCCGCGTGGAGGTTTGCGGGAGAACGCTTCGAGACGCCCTTCCGGAGAGAGACCTGCCATGCGGTCGAGCCATTCTTCGGAGAAGTACTCCCCCGTCACCGCCCCGTCGACCGGGACGACCGTGTGGGTGATCGTGTCGGGATGCACGTGGACGAGCTGGAATGCCTGCGCAGCATCCATCCCGTTCACCTCCGCGGCCGGGAGCGCGACGTTCATCGTGTAGCAGGTGGCCGACGAGACGCTCACCGGGACGCCGGCGAACGTGCCGTGCGACGAGTAGTGCAGGTGCCCGGCCAGGATGCCGCGGACGTCCGTGTCACGGATGATCTCGGCGAGTTCGTCCTGATGGCGGAGTTCGAGGATGTCGAACAGCGGCACGTGACTCGGCAGCGGCGGATGGTGCATGGCGAGCAGGGTGCCATGCGGGGCCGGCTCGGCGAGGACCCCTGCCAACCATGAGAGCTGACCCGCGTCGAGATCGCCGTGATGCCAGCCGGGAACGCTGGTGTCCAAGGCGACGACGCGCAGCCCGTCGAGATCCCACACCCCGGTGACAGGCTCTTCGGTCGGAGCGAGATCCAGCAGATCTCGGCGCAGGGCGGGGCGCTCGTCGTGGTTTCCCGCGACCCAGATCACCGGCGCCCCCAGTTCGGCGGCCACTGGCTCGACGGCCGTTCGCAACCGCCGATAGGCGTCGGGCTCGCCCAGATCGGCGAGGTCGCCGGTCACCACGATGGCGGTCGGATTCGGATGCACGGTGCGGATGGCCTCGAGGGTGCGGGCGAAGTTCGCCTCGACGTCGTACCGTTCTCCCAGCCGTGCGCCGCCCGCGAGGAAATGCGGGTCGCTGACGTGGATCAGCACATGGGAAGCGGGCTGGTGTCGGCCGAAGATGTGGGGGCTACCGGTGCCTGCTGACATGGCATCAGCCTATGCGCCGCGCGACTACTGCGGGTGTAGTGATCGCACTAGGATGTCGCCATGGCCAAGAACGAGAGCAGACGTCGATCGATCGCGGATGCGGGCCTGGCCGTTCTCGCGCGTGAGGGATCCCGTGGACTCACGCATCGGGCCGTCGACGTCGCCGCCGGCGTGCCGACCGGAACGACCTCGAACTACTTCCGCAGCCGTGACGCGCTGGTGGAAGGTCTCGTCGAACGCATCGGCGAACGGCTTGCTCCGACAGAAGACGATCTCGCCCGGCGATCGGCGGGCACCCCCGGACCCGAGCTCTTCGCGGACTACATCCGCGACATCGTGCGGCGCCTGAGCGACGACCGCGACGTGACGATCGCGCTGTTCGAGCTCCGCCTCGAGAGCAGCCGACGCCCCGAGGTCGCGGCGGTGCTCGGCGCCTGGCAGCGCGCCGGATTCGAGGGCGATGTCGCATTCAACGCCCAGACGGGGCTCCCCGGCGGACGGCGCGAGATCGCGCTGTTCCACTACGCGATCGATGGGCTCCTGCTCGATCGACTGACCACATCGATCGATCCGGAGACGTCGACCGACGACATCATCGACGACCTGGTCGCCGGGCTGCTGCGCTGAAGCGGGTGATCCCACCTCGACGGTCAGTGACCGACGACGATGATGAGGATGCCCGCGATCACGGCGGCAGCGCAGAGGACGAAGCATCCGTAGGCCCCGACGAGGGCCAAAGTCTTCTGCCCTTCGGTGAGGGGACTCTTCTTCGCCGCCTTCGCCGCCTGCTTCGCGGCACGCTTGAGCTCCTTCTCCGAGATCACCGTGATCGCGTCGGTGAACTCCGCAGGGCTCACCACCGGAGCACGGCCGCTGCGCACGAGGAGTCGGAGTCCGACGGCGTAGAACGTCACGATCGCCGTCGCGCCTACCAGGGCGGCGACGAACACCTGGAGGAAGGCTGCCCAGTCGATGGTCACGTTCATGCGGATTCCCCGTCCCGATCGACATCGACGGGTTTCGCGATGTTGCCGGACTTCGACGACTTCCCCGACTTCGAGGCAGCCTTGGCCTCTGCCTTCTTCTTGGCCTTCGCCTTGGCGTCGGCCTTCGCCTTCTCTCGCGCGTCGGCGCGGGCCTTCGCCTCGGCCTTGGCCTGCTCGATGCGCTGCTGGCGGCGCGTGGGCGGCGGAGTGTCGGGAAGGTCGACGGCGAGGCCGGATTCCGCGACATCGCTCATGGCGTTGGCGTGGGTCACCGCGTTGCGGCGCGAGCGCATGAAGAGACCGAGGATGATGACGACGGCGATCACCGCATCGATCGCGACACCCCAGTTGCCGAGCCAGACGACGAGCAGCGCCGCGAGTGCACCGACCCCGCCGGCCGCCGGAAGCGTGAGCAGCCAGCCGATGCCGATTCTGCCCGCGGTCCGCCAGCGGACGGTGGAGCCGCGGCGGCCGAGGCCCGAGCCGATGACCGAGCCCGAAGCCACCTGTGTGGTGGAGAGGGCGAATCCGAGTGCGCTCGAGGCGAGGATGGTGGCGGCCGTCGAGCTCTCAGCCGCGAAGCCCTGCGCAGGCTTCACATCGGTGAGCCCCTTGCCGAGGGTCCGGATGATGCGCCATCCGCCCAGGTAGGTGCCGAGGGCGATCGTGAACGCACACGCGATGATGACCCACAGCTCGGGCTCGTGGTGCGCGCCCGACTGCCAGCCGATCGTGATCATCGCGAGGGTGATGACACCCATGGTCTTCTGGGCGTCGTTCGTTCCGTGCGCGAGCGCGACCAGAGAGGAGGTGAAGATCTGCCCCCAGCGGAATCCGTCGCGGCCATCCGGCTTGCCGTCGTAGCGCCGAGTGATCGAGTAGGCGATCTTCGTCGCGGCGAAGGCGATGATCCCCGCCGTGATGGGCGCGATGAGCGCGGGCAGCACGATCTTCGAGAGCACTGCTCCGAAGTCGATACCGCCGAGGCCGGCACCGACGAGAGTCGCACCGATGAGTCCGCCGAACAGTGCGTGCGAGGAGCTCGAGGGCAACCCGAGCAGCCACGTCAGCATGTTCCAGGTGATCGCACCGATCAGCCCCGCGAAGATCAGGGACAGGAAGAGATCCGTGCCCGCCGCGATGATCGCGTCTTCCTTGATGATGCCGCCGGAGATCGTCTTGGAGACCTCCGTCGACAGGAATGCGCCGACGAGGTTGAGGACGGCGGCGAGGAGGACGGCGGTCTTGGGTTTCAGCGCGCCCGTGGCGATGGGCGTGGCCATCGCATTGGCGGTGTCGTGAAACCCGTTCGTGAAGTCGAAGAAGAGTGCCAGCGCGATGACAAGCACGACGATGAGGGCTGCGGTTTCCACCGTTCGCTTTCGGTCGTTGAGGAAGAAAGGAGGTGTCGACGGGATCGACGTGACGAACGAAGAGTTCACCGTGGGTTTGACTTCCGTTAACCGGCCCCGCTCGATCCTCCCACCCTGCTCCGTGCCGGTCAACTCGACCTGGGATAGCGTGGGACGGTGACTGACGCCCCTATCGCAGACCGCCGCTCCACCATCCGCACCCATCACGGCGACACCGTCGACGATCCGTACGAATGGCTGCGTGCGAAGGACTCCGCAGAGGTCATCGCCCACCTCGAGGCGGAGAACGCGCACACCGACGCCGAGACCGCGCATCTCGCCTCGCTGCGCGAGCAGCTGTTCCAGGAGATCAAGGGACGCGTGCAGGAGACCGACCTCTCCGTGCCGACCCGCCGAGGCGACTGGTGGTACTACAGCCGCTCCGAGGAGGGTGCGCAGTACGGCATCCACTGCCGCGCCGCCGCCTCCCCGGACGACTGGACTCCCCCGCGTCTCGAGGCCGGTGTTCCGGTCCCCGGTGAAGTGATCCTGCTCGATGGCAACGTCGAGGCCGAGGGGCACGAGTTCTTCTCCCTCGGCGCGTTCGACACCTCGGACGATGCGACCCGACTGCTGTGGTCGACCGACTTCGAGGGCGACGAGCTGTACACGGTGCACGTGCGCGATCTCACGACGGGCCAGACCCTGGACGATGAGATCCCGAACACCGGTGGCGCGTTCTTCACTCCGGACGGCACCGGGATCCTCTACACGACACGCGACGAGGCCTGGCGACCCGACACCCTGTGGCTGCACCGCATCGGCACGCCGATCGCCGAGGACACCCAGCTGTTCCACGAGCCGGACGAGAAGTTCTGGCTCGGCGCCGGGATCACGCGCAGTCGTCGCTACCTGGTGATCGGCGTCGGGTCCAGCATCACCAGCGAGGAGTACCTCGTCGACCTCGAGGGCGAGCTGACGGCCGAACCGCAGCTGGTGTGGCCGCGGGTCGAGGGCGTCGAGTACTCCCTCGAGCATGCTGTCGTCGACGGCGAGGACCGCCTGCTCATCCTGCACAACGACGGCGCCCTGGACTTCGAGCTCGTCTCAGTGGCGGCATCCGCGCCGCAGGGAGACCGACGTGTGATCGTCGCGCACGAACCCGGCAGGCGCCTGCTCGGCATGGACGCCTTCCGCGACTTCGCGACGATCGAGTACCGCAGCGAGGGCCTCGAACGGGTCGGCCTGCTCGACTACGCGACGGATGCCATCGATGAACTCGCCTTCGACGAGCCGCTCTACTCGGCCGGCGTCAGTGGGAACCCGGAGTGGCACTCCCCCTACCTCCGCCTCGGATACACGTCGTTCGTCACGCCCGGCACTGTGTACGACCTCGACCTCGCCACACGTCAACTGCTGCTGCGCAAGCAGGTCGCCGTCCTGGGCGGGTACGACCCGGCGCAGTACGGTCAACGGCGGGACTGGGCGACTGCCTCCGACGGCACGCGCGTGCCGATCTCACTGGTGTGGAAGCGATCGTTCGGCGAACCAGGCGCCGAGGTGCGCCCGGTGCACCTCTACGGCTACGGCTCGTACGAGCACTCGATCGATCCGGGCTTCTCTGTCGCCCGGCTGTCGGAACTCGACCGCGGGGTGATCTTCGCAGTGGCCCACGTGCGCGGCGGCGGGGAGATGGGCCGGCAGTGGTACGAGGAAGGCAAGCTGCAGAACAAGCGCAACACCTTCACCGACTTCGTCGCGTGCGGCGAACACCTGGTCGCGACAGGCGTGACGGCCCCGGATCGCCTGGTCGCCGAGGGCGGCAGCGCAGGCGGTCTACTGATGGGCGCTGTGGCGAACCTCGCGCCCGAGCTCTTCGCCGGAATCCTGGCGGGTGTCCCGTTCGTCGATGCGCTCACGACGATCCTCGATCCCTCGTTGCCGCTGACCGTGATCGAGTGGGACGAGTGGGGCGACCCGCTGCACGACGCCGACGTCTACGCCTACATGAAGTCGTACACGCCCTATGAGAACGTCCGCGACGGCGTCGACTACCCGCGCATCCTGGCCGTGACCTCGCTCAACGACACCCGCGTGCTCTACGTGGAGCCGGCGAAGTGGGTCGCCCGGCTGCGCGAGGCAGGTGCAGCCGACGTGCTGCTGAAATGCGAGATGGTCGCCGGGCACGGGGGTGTCAGCGGGCGCTACAACTCCTGGAAGGAGCGCGCCTTCGAGCTCGCCTGGCTGCTCGACACGCTCGGGCTCGCCGAGGCGTGACCCGGGCTCACTCCGACTCAGGCGTGAGCCCCCACCGCGGCGCTCAGCCGAAGAGCGCGGCGGCCTCGTCGTAGCGGTAGCGGGGCACGGTGTTGAGCTCGCCGAGCGCGTCAGCGAAGGGCACTCGAACGATGTCGGTTCCCTGCATGGCGACCATCTGGCCCCACGCGCCGTCGACGAGCGCATCCGCGGCGTGCAGTCCGAGGCGAGTCGCGAGGACACGATCGAATGCCGAGGGCGACCCGCCGCGCTGGATGTGCCCGAGGATCGTCGCCCGCGTCTCGATGCCCGTGATGCGCTCGATCTCCGGCGCCAGCTGATCGCCGATGCCGCCCAGACGGGGGCGGTTGAAGGCGTCGAGACCCTTGTCGCTGTATGCCTCTTCCATGCCGAGCAGCTTGAAGCCCTCGGAGACGACGACCAGCGGTGCGCGCCCGCGGTCATGGGCGCTCGCGACGAGCGCCGTGATGTCGTCGATCGACATGGGCACCTCGGGGATGCAGATGACGTGCGCGCCCGCGGCCATTCCCGCGTGCAGCGCGATCCAGCCGACGTGGCGTCCCATGACCTCGGCGACCATGCAGCGCTGGTGGGAGTCGCCGGTCGTGCGCAGGCGGTCCATCGCGTCTGTGGCGATGTTCACGGCGGTGTCGAACCCGAACGAGTAGTCGGTGGCCTGGAGATCGTTGTCGATCGTCTTCGGCACTCCGAGGACCTTGATGCCGTCCTTGGACAGGCGGTCGGCCGCCGCGAGCGTGCCCTCGCCGCCGATCGCGACGATGCCGTCGATCTTGTGTCCGTAGAGGGTCTTGGCGATGTTCTCGGCGCCGCCGCGCTCGCCCTCGTAGGGGTTGGTGCGGCTGGTGCCGAGGATCGTGCCGCCCACCTTCGACAGCCCCTTCACCTCGTGCCGAGTCAGCGGCATGAAGTCACCCTCGACGATGCCTCGCCAGCCGTCGCGGATGCCGACGAACTCGAGGTCGTACGTGGTGGTGCCCTTGAGCACGATGCCGCGGATGACCGCGTTGAGTCCGGGGCAGTCGCCGCCGCTCGTCAGGATGCCGATCTTCATGCTGGTGCCTTCAGACGTTCGAGAAAAGGGGGAATGGCGACGCTGCCTGCGATCGACACTAGTGCCCCGGCACGGTCGGACGCCATTCGAGGCAGGTGAAAAACGTTGATCTTGACGTGCATCGCCCGCGATATCTGCGATCTTGGCGCGATGACGTGAAAATCGACCGAAACGACCGTTAAGAACGGCGTTTCTTGAGCCTTACGCGCTGCCGAGCGCCTGACGCAGCAGATGCATGAGCGCGGCCAGCTGAATCGGCTCCGCCGCCGTCTCGTCGATCGCCTCACCATCGAGCGCCCGAGCCGCCAGACCCTGCTTCTGGTCGATCAGCTCGGCGATCTTCGTGTCGATCGTGTGCGCTGCGATGATGCGCCACGCCGTCACCGGCTCGTCCTGGCCGATGCGGTGCACCCGGTCGATCGCCTGCGTCTGCTCCGCCGCCGTCCAGGACAGTTCGGCGAGAACGACGTTGGACGCCGCCTGCATGTTGAGGCCGACGCCTGCGGCGGTGAGCGAGCAGACCGCGATCCCGACGTCCGGGTCGCTGTTGAAATCGTCGATCGCCTGCTGGCGAGCCGTCGAGGTCTGGTCTCCTCGAATCGACACGGCACGGATGCCCGCAGAGGCGAAGTGCGCCTCCGCCTGGTCCATCACGTCGATGTGCTTCGCGAAGAACACGACCTTGCCGACCGAGCGCTGCAGCTGCGCTGCGTAGTCCGCGGCGAGCTGCGCCTTCGCCTGACCGATGCGGCGGACCATCGTGAAGACGTTGTCTCCGCCGGTGCCCGCAGCCTTCGACTCCTCGAGTTCGTTCTGCGCGACCAGCCGCACGATGTCGTCGTCGATCTCGCCGGGCGCGAGCCCGCGGTCGCCACGTGCCTCGATGATGCGACGGTAGCGAGCGGCGAGCCGCTCCCCCAGTTCGCGCTCGGCCTGACGGATGCTGCGCCCGAACTCGTCGTCGAGCTGCACGGGCAGGTCGGCGATGAGCTTGTCGGGAAGGTCGGCCGCGACGTCCTTCTTCTTGCGGCGGACGATGCCCATCGAGATGACGGCGTCGCGTGCCTCCGGATAGAAGGCCTTGTCGGCCGGCGTGTAGCCGGTCGCGTCGAGCTTCTCCATCAGCTCAGGCCCGGGCTTCTCGCCCGTCGTCCAGCCGAGGAACCGCCAGATCGCATCGAAGTCCTCGACGTCGTTGATCAGCGGGGTCCCGGTGAGGGCGAGCATGAGCGGATTTCCGCCCGGCGTCCGCTCGCGGACACGCGACGCGAGCGACAGCACATTCTGCGACCGCTGCGAGGAGAGGTTCTTGATGAAGTGCGCCTCGTCGACGACCATGCCTCTGAGACCGATCGATCCGAGCCACGAGAGGTGGCGATCGAGGATCTCGTAGTTGACGATGAACACGTCGGCGAACGCGTCGATGTCGGTGCCGTCGCCCTGGATCACCGTGGCGCGGCGCTGCGGCGTCCACCGCTCGACCTCGCGCGCCCAGTTCATCTTGACGACGTTCGGCACGACCGCCAGCAGCGGATACGAGTCCGCGATCGATGCGGCGAGCAGCGACTGCGCCGTCTTGCCGAGACCCGGCTCGTCGGCGAGGAGGAAGCTGCGGTGCCCGGCTCGGACGGCTTCGAGGAAGCGCGACTGGTGCACCATGACCTCGAGGCCCTTGGGCGACAGGTGATCGTACTCCGGTGCCGGAGGCAGCTCCATCGTGGCGGCAGAGCCGCCGGCGCCGTCTCGAACGCCTTGTACAGCGGGCCCATGAGCTCCCAGCCGTCGAGGCGACGACGCGGAGTCGACGTGCTGCGCGGAGTCAGGTCCGGCGCCAGGAAGGGGTTGGCCAGCTGCCGCGACTCGACCGAGGGCGGCGTGACCTGACGCTCGGCGATGGCGGCCGGTACCGACGAGATCTGCACCGGGGCGGCATCCGCGATGATGAGCTCTTCCGGCGCGAGCTCGGCGCCGGACTCGAGCAGCCAGTCCCGTCGCATCCTCTTGGCCACCGGCGACGTCGCCTGGTCCGCCTCGAGCAGCTGGATGAGCGAGGTGTCGCGCGCGGCGGTCTTCGCGAGGATCGTGGCGACGCCGTCGAGCCGCTTGAGCAGCTCGGCACGGGCGGGATCGCCGATCTCCGCGTCCGCCTTCACCCTGGCGCGTTCCTCACGCACCAGGAACGCGATCACCTGGAACTTGACCCGGTTCGTGGGGCCCAGCTTCCCGCGCTGCGACTTCGCCTCGATCTCGCGCACCTTGCGCGCGAGGATCGGGATGAGGGGGGCCTCGTCGTCTCGACGGGACGTCTTCTTGCGCCGCGTGGCGGCGGTTGCCGTGGTCGGCATGCTCCTCCTGAGCGTGAAGGCCCTGGCATCGCCATGAAACCGGGGGCCGTTCTCGATGTCCGCGTGTGGCGTGAGCCAGGACCGTACGAACAGTAGTTCCGGTTGCCGCCGATGCACGCGAGACGCGTGAGGATCGGCGAGAACCGAGATCTAGTCTACGTCATTCCGCCCGGTCGACACAGGATTTCGCTGTCGGCGCGCGCATCCGCTCGTCTGATCGCGCGCTACGCCTGGGTCGCGAGGACGACTCTGGCATCGGCGACATCGACCGCGATCTGCGCTGAGAGCTTCTCGATTCCCTCGTATGCGACCATGCCCCGCAGCCTTCGGACGAACTCCACGGTGACGTCGTGTCCGTAGAGCTCCAAGCCCGTCTCATCGAGCACGTGCGCCTCCACCTGACGCTCCAGGACGTCGTCGAAGGTCGGGTTCGTGCCGACGGAGATCGCCGACGGATGCCGGATGCCGGTGTCATGATCGACGAGCCAGCCGGCGTACACGCCGTCGGCCGGGACGAACGCGTCCACGATGGTCGAGAGGTTGGCTGTCGGGAATCCGAGTTCGCGGCCGCGCTTCAGTCCGTGCACGACCTCGCCCCGCACGTCGGGATATCGCCCGAGCGCGTGAGCGGCTTCGACAACGTCGCCCTCGATCAGAAGTTCGCGGATCCACGTCGACGACACCCGCCGCTCGGATCCGGGAAGGTACACGTCATCGACGACTTCGACCGTGAAGCCATGCGTCGGCCCGAGCTGCCGGAGCAGGGCGGGCGTGCCCTCTCCTCCGCGCCCGAAGCGGAAGTCCTCGCCGACGAGCACCTGCGACACGCCGAGCGCGCCGACGAGGATGTCGACCACGAACGCCTCGGCGCTGCGGGAGGCGAGCTCCTCGTCGAAGGTGAGCACGAGCGTCGCGTCGAGTCCGAGCTCGCCCAGGAGCTCGAGCTTGCGGTCGACCGTGACGACGTTCTCGGGGCAACGGTCGGGGCGCAGCACCGCGAGCGGGTTGCGGTCGAAGGTGACGGCGACGGCCTGGCTCCCCGACTCGGCGGCGGCTTCTTTCAGACGCTTGATCACCGCGCGGTGTCCGGCATGCACGCCGTCGAACTTGCCGATGGCCACGGCGCTCGGCCCGAAGCCCTGTGGAACCTCCTCGGGAGCGCGGAAGACGATCACGCGCTGACCTCGATCGGGCGGTCGGCGGTCACCGGCCGGTGAGTGCGGAGCCACCAGATGCCGAACACGGGGAGCACGAGCGGGATGAACAGGTAGCCGCGGCCGAACAGCGACCACACCGTCTCGTGCTGGAAGAGCTCAGGCAGCAGGATGCTCAGCAGGCCCACCACGATCACGCCGGTGAGTTCGAACACGATCGCGATCCACGCGACCGTGTACCAGCCGCGCCGGCGCGCGAGCACGAGCGCCAGCGTCGCGAGGACATAGACGGCTGCGGCGAGTGCGGAGAGCGAGTACGCCAGCGGTGCCTCGTCGAATCGGCGGACGATCTGCACGAAGCTGCGCCCTGTGGCAGCCAACGCCATGACGGCGTAGACGATCACGAGGACGCGACCGATTCCGGTCATCCGAGTGGAGGGGGCGTGGGTGCTCATAGCGCATTCCATCCTAGAGCCGCGGGAAGCGGCGGAGCTCCGCGCCGACCTGCGGCGTCACGCGATCTGGACGGACCAGATGACCTGCATCCGCCAGAGCATGATCGCGATGGCGAGCGCCGCGACACCCAGGATGACCGTGCTCCACCTGCTGCGCTCCATCAGCGCCCAGAGGACCGCGCCGACCGGCAGCAGCGCCGCCGAGACGAGATACACCCAGAACTCGAGCAGGTCGCCGGTCGGTGGATTGCCCGCGAACGGTGCGACGATCGCGACGACCACCTGTACGACGAGGAGCACTTCGACGAGCGCGAGCGCACCGACCGAGTAGTCGCTCGGCCGACGGCCCGCGAGGCCCGCGACAAGGCAGAACCCGCCCGCTGCGACGGCCACCACGACCTGCACGATCGTCAGCCACATGATCATCGGTCGGCCTCCGGCATGTTCATCGCGCTCTTCAGGTCGGCCCCGCGCTTCTCGACGATGCCGACCAGGGTGCCCTCGTGGTCGATGGCCGCTGCCAGCGCGCCCTCGAGCCGTGCGGACTGACCGCCGAGTCGTTTGCCGTGCCGCAGGTCACGAGCCTCCTCCGCCGTCACGGGAAGCGGCTGCAGGATGCGCGCGGCAGCGTCAGCGGGGCTCAGGGTGGGGGCGCCCTCGAGATCGTCGAGCACGACGGCATCCGCCACATCGAAGGGGCCGACGCGGGTGCGGCGCAGTGCCGTGAGGTGCCCGCCGACGCCGAGCGCGCTCCCGAGGTCTCTGGCCAGCGCACGGATGTAGGTCCCGGACGAGCAGTCGACGAGCACGTCGAGGTCACGGAAACCGTCCCCCGCGCGCTGCTCGAGCACGTCGAATCGAGAGACGATCACGTCTCGCGCAGCCAGCACGACCTCTTCTCCTGCCCGCACGCGGTCGTATGCCCGGCGCCCGTCGACCTTGATGGCCGAGACGGCACTGGGAATCTGCGAGATCGCGCCGGTGAGCGAAGCGACGCCGGCACTCACTGTTGCATCCGTGACGCCGTTCCATGCGTCGGGCGCGGCACGAGTGAGGATCTCACCATCGGCGTCGTCGGTGCCGGTGGTCTGTCCCAAGCGAATCGTCGCGGCGTAGGTCTTGTCCGCACCGACGATGTACGTGAGCAGCCGGGTCGCCCCTTCGATGCCGATGACGAGCAGCCCGGTCGCCATCGGGTCGAGAGTCCCCGCATGGCCGACCTTCCGAGTGCCGAACGCACGCCGTGTGCGTGCGACGACGTCGTGACTGGTCATTCCTGCTGGCTTGTCGACGAGGAGGATGCCGGGCGAGACCATCCCCCCAGCCTACGATGCCTCTGAACCTGTCCCCGTCCTCACTTAGGCTGTCGTGGTGCCTCAGACATCGTCGCTCTCGCCTCAGGCGATGCAGCCACTCACCGAGTGGTACCGGGCGGACGCTCGGGACCTGCCGTGGCGGCGAGCGGCGTTCCACGATGAGTTCGGTGCGTGGGGTGTGCTCGTGAGCGAGTTCATGCTGCAGCAGACACCCGTGACGCGCGTCATCCCGCACCTGGAGGCGTGGCTGGCACGCTGGCCCACACCAGCGACGATGGCGGCCGCCTCGGCCGCCGATGTCGTGCAGCAGTGGGCCAACCTCGGATATCCGCGCCGGGCATTGTGGCTGCACCGTGCGGCGATCGAGGTCACCGCTCGACACGACGGAATCGTTCCGCGAGACGTCGATGCGCTGCTGGCCCTCTCTGGCATCGGCGACTACACCGCGCGGGCCGTCGCGGTGTTCGCCTACGGCGACCGGCATCCGGTCGTCGACACGAACACCCGCCGAGTACTCGCCAGGGCCGTCGAGGGCCGCGCGCAGCCCTCTCCCCGTCCCGCAGGGACCTCGACCTGATGGCCGCGCTGCTGCCGGCGGATGACGCGGAGGCCGCGCTCGTGAATGCGGCGGCGATGGAACTCGGTGCGACCGTGTGCACCGCCCGCTCTCCGCGCTGCGAGGCCTGTCCGCTCGCGGGCCGCTGCGCCTGGCTGGCCGCAGGGCGACCCGACACAGGCGACACGCGGCGCCGACAGGCGACGTATGAGGGTTCCGACCGCCAAGCGCGCGGAGCCGTGCTGCGGATGCTGCGCGCGGCAGCCCCGGATTCTGTGCCACTCGTGGCGGTGCTGCCGGAGTGGCCGGATGCACAGCAGCGCGACCGTGCGATCGATTCGCTCATCTCCGACGGGCTCGCCGCAGCCGACGGCGAAGGACTCTCGCTGCCCCGCTGAGCCGCGCGGCGGTTCCGCGGTCAGAGATGCTGGTTCGTCCGGTGTGCGAGTGCCGTGAGTTCCGCGCGCCTGCGCACGTCCAGCTTCGAGAAGACGCGGCCGAGGTGCACCTCCACCGTGCGCACCGAGACGTGCAGCCTCGCTGCGATCTCGCGATTGCCCGCTCCACCCACCGCGAGCATCGCCGCCTCGAGTTCCCGTGCCGTGAGGAGCTGCGACCACGCATGTCGGCAAGCCTCCAAGGGGTCGACCCCAGCGTTCCCGGCGCCTTCGAGCACGTCGAGGCGTTCCAGGCGGTCGCGAACCGATTGCGTCCACGCCGCCGCCCCCGCGAGGTCGAACAGACGCTGAGCGCTCAGCAGGTGCCGACGGGCGATGACCGATTCGCCGCGGATCGCGCATTGGATGCCGAGCATCGCCTCGACTCTGGCACGCCCGAAGGGAGAACGCAACGTGCGGATGGCCGCGTGCACCTCATCGTGCTCCGTCCGCCATCGCCCGTCGGTCGTCGTGGCGATCCGGATGCGCAGCTCGTGCGCCAGGAAGATCTCGGGTGGAGCGATGATGCCGGAGTCGGCCGTCGCAGACTCCCGGGTCAGCGCGACCTCATCGAGACCGGGCACAGCGAACGCCGTCTGTGGAGCCCCGAGATCGAGCCAGAGGCGCACCGAGGTCGCAGCGTCGTCGAACTCGCCCGCGAGGAACGCAGAGATGGCACCATCCAGCAGCACGTCGATCTTCATCGCCGGTGGGAGCGCCGCCGTGAGCGCGCGCGACACGGCACCGAGTTCACCGAGGACCGCGAGATCGAGCCGCCGGGCCAGCACGACCCCGAGGCCGGCGAAGGGCATCGCGATCGGCAGGTCGAGGGCGGCATGGATGAGCCGGTCACGCGCGAACCCGATATCACCGCGCCAGGTGAGCAGCAGGACCTCGACGACGGATCGATAGGCACGCACGACGGGGCTGAACTCGAATCCGGCCACGAGGGGGTCGACTTCGGCGTCCATCGCGTCGTGCGTCGTGCCCAGCAGACGGAGTCCGCGGTCGACGTCGCCGTCCAGGGCCGCCCGAAGCGCGCGGAGGATCCGCCCGGTCAGCGGACCGGATCCCGCGACGTCTTCGAGGTCGCGCTCCCCCGCGATGAGCCAGCTCAGCGCCACCACCGGGTCACGCAGTTCCCGTTCGGCGCCGACGCGAGCCGCGCCATCCCGCAGGGCGTCGAGCCACGCGCGCATGCCCGCACGGTCTTGACGCTCGGCGCAGAGCATGGCGGCGAGGGCAGCCGCACGGGTCCAGGAGTACCAGTCGTCCGGGTCGTCGGAGCGCGGCCGGAGGGATCCCGGATCCACCTCGGGCACGGCGCCGTTGAGATGGGCGCGTGCGGCGATGAGCCCGGCGAGTCCCTGGAGCCGGTAGCGCTCCGCGCCGTCCGCGAAGAGGCGTCCCAGCCACGCCGAGGCCTCCACCGCGAAACCGGCACCGACCGAGGACGCGCCGGCGACGAGACGCGCCTCATCGCGGTCGAGGCCGACCGCGTGCTTGCTCGCCTCGCGAGCGAGCAGGAGCGCGCGGTCCGGGTAGCCCGCCTCGGAGAGCTCCCGTGCGATGCGAGTGAGCTCGGCCGCAGTCTCCGGGTCGCCGTGGAACGACGCACGGGCGCGGTGCCAGTCGGCGCCCACACGATCGCCGTGATTGCCGCAGACGCTGCTGAGGCGTTCGTGAACGGTGCCGACCACGGCCGCGCCCGTGCGTGCCCGGAGCCAGATGGCCAGCCGCGGATCGACGAAGCGGGCGCGCCCCGCGCGCAGGACAAGGTGACGACCGATCGGAGATGCGGCGATCTCCACGGCGGAACGACCGTCGAACTCGAGCAGAGGATCGAGCCGATCGTCGAGCGAAACCGAGAGCGCGAGGAGCAGGTCGCGATCGCGCGCAGGGAGGAGCAGTTCGTTGAACGCCTCCGCGATGGCGGGCACCAGCGGAAGCGGGGTGGGCAGCGGGCGCAGACCGTGTCGCTGAGCCGGCGTCAGGCGCGCTGCGACCTCGCGGATCGTCCGCGCATCGGAGTTCAGCTGTGCAGCGAGTCGGGAGACCACGTGCGGAGCGCAGCCCCACTCTCCCGCGAGGAGCTCGTCGATCAGCGCCTCGACGATGGCGGGCGCGATCGACCGATCACCGTGCGCGTTCGAACCCTCGATGCCGATCCCCCTCAGCTCGGCGGGAACGATCCCGCAGAGCCGAGGCTAGCAAGTCAGAGGGGCCCGCGAGGCGCGGAACGACGCTGTATACCGGTTGACACGATCAATCGATCGTGCCGACCTCATTCCTGGTCGTCGTCGGCGCGATAGGGGTCTGCGTCGCCGGCGTGCGATGCCGACGAGGCGAGCTTCGCCACCTCGGCATCGCGCTCCTGCGCCTGACGCAGGAGCGCTCCGATGTGATCGGCGTTCTCCGGCAGTGCGTCGGGGATGAACTCGAGCGTCGGGACGAGACGGGTGCTGAGCTGACGCCCGACCTCGCTGCGCAGCATCCCGGTCGCGGACGTGAGCGCCTCACCGCTGGCGATGCGCTCCTCCTCCGTGCCCAGCACCGTGTAGAACACGGACGCGTGCTGAAGGTCTCCGCTGACGCGGCAGTCGGTGAGGGTGACGAAGCCGAGGCGCGGGTCGCGCAGCCCCTTCTCCAGACGCTCGGCGAGGATCACGCGGATCCGGTCCGCCAGACGAGCCTGTCTTTCACCAGCCATTGTTCTCTCCCTTTACGAAGCCTTCGGGCGAGGGTGCGCGAAGCACCCTCGCCCGAAGATATCGAATCTGATCAGCCGCGAGGCTTCTCGACGAGTTCGATCGTCTCGATCTCGTCGCCGATCTGGATGTCGTTGAACTTGCCGAGGCCGATACCGGCCTCATAGTCCGTGCGGACTTCGGTGACGTCGTCCTTGAAGCGGCGCAGCGACTCGATCGCGAGGGCATCGCCGACCACGACACCGTCGCGGATGACACGTGCCTTGGCGTTTCGCGTGATCGTTCCCGACCGCACGATGACACCGGCGATGTTGCCGAACTTGGAGGAACGGAACACCTCGCGGATCTCCGCGACGCCCGACTGAACCTCTTCGTACTCCGGCTTGAGCATGCCCTTGAGCGAGCTCTCGACCTCATCGATGGCGTTGTAGATCACCGAGTAGAACCGGATGTCCACGCCCTCACGCTGAGCGCGCTCACGCGCCTTCGTGTCGGGTCGCACGTTGAATCCGACGATGATCGCGTTGTCGATCGTCGCCAGGTTCACATCGGACTCGGTGATCGCACCGACACCGCGGTGGATGATGCGCAGCTGCACCGAATCATCGACCTCGATCTTGAGGAGTGACTCCTCCAGCGCCTCGACGGCACCGGAGACGTCACCCTTGATGATGAGGTTGAGCGACTCGACCTTGCCCTCCTGGAGAGCACGGGTGAAGTCCTCGAGCGAGATGCGCTTGCGGGCCTTGGCCAGCTGGGCGTTGCGCTCGACGGCTTCACGCTTCTCAGCGATCTGACGCGCCATACGGTCTTCCTCGGTGACGATGAAGACGTCGCCGGCTCGCGGCACCGAGTTGAGACCCTGCACCTGTACCGGACGGGACGGGTAGGCCTCGAGGACCGCGTCGCCGTTCTCGTCGGCCATCGCACGCACACGGCCATAGGCCGTGCCCGCGACGATCGCGTCACCGATCCGGAGCGTTCCGGACTGGATCAGCACCGTGGCGATCGAACCGCGGCCCTTGTCGAGCTTCGCCTCGATGGCGACACCGCGAGCGGCCTTGTTCGGGTTGGCGGTGAGGTCGAGACCTGCGTCTGCCGTGAGCAGCACGGCGTCCAGGAGTTCCTGGATGCCGGTGCCGGCGCGTGCCGACACGTCGACGAACATGACGTCTCCACCGAACTCCTCGGCGACCAGACCGTACTCGGTGAGCTGCTGGCGCACCTTGGACGGGTTGGCGTCGGGCTTGTCGACCTTGTTCACCGCGACCACGATCGGCACGTTGGCCGCCTGGGCGTGGTTCAGCGCCTCCACCGTCTGCGGCATGATGCCGTCGTCGGCGGCGACCACGAGGATCGCGAGGTCGGTCACCTGGGCACCACGGGCACGCATGGCGGTGAACGCCTCGTGACCAGGGGTGTCGATGAAGGTGATCGCGCGCTCGATGTTCTCGTGCTCGGTCCAGACCTGGTACGCACCGATGTGCTGGGTGATGCCACCGGCTTCGCCCTCGATGACATTGGTCTGGCGGATGGCGTCGAGCAGTCGAGTCTTACCGTGGTCGACGTGACCCATGACGGTGACGACCGGCGGACGGATCTCGAGGTCGTCCTCGCTCTCCTCCTCGAGCTCCTGGTCGAGGTTGAGACCGAAGCCCTCGAGGAGCTCCTTGTCCTCGTCCTCGGGCGAGACCATCTGGATCTTGTAACCCAGCTCCTCACCCAGGACCTCGAACGTCGCCTCGTCCAGCGACTCGGTGGCCGTGGCCATCTCGCCGAGGTTGAAGAGGATCGTGACGAGGGTTCCCGGCTGCACCGTGTAGCCCGTCAGCGTCTCGATCTTGTCGGCGAAGTCCGCGATCGACGCGCCGCGGCGCATGCGGATGATCTCTCCGTTACCGCGGGTGACGTTGACGCCACCGACGACCGGAGCACTCCGCATCTCGAACTCTTGCCGCTTCGCCCGCCGCGACTTGCGCTGCTTGCTCTTGCCGCCGCCCTTACCGAAGGCACCTGCGGTACCACCGCCGGGACCACGGCCACGACCGCCGCCACCACCGGGACGACCGGCGAAACCGCCGCCGCCACCGGGACGAGCACCGGGGCCACCTGCACCACCGGGTCCACCGGCGCCGCCGGGACGACCAGGGCCGCCGGGACGCTGCTGGAACGGTGCACCACCGGGACGACCGCCACCACCGGGGCGACCTGCACCACCGGGACGACCAGGGCCGCCGGGACGCGGAGCACCCGGACGCGGAGCGCCGGGGCGAGGTGCCTGCGGACGCGGGATGTTACCCGGCGTCGGGCTCGGGCGCTGGCCCATGCCCTGCGCGGAAGCGAAGGGGTTGTTGCCCGGACGGGGACCCGCCGGACGCTGACCCATCCCCTGCGAGGAGGAGAACGGGTTGTTGCCGGGGCGCGGGGCACCGGGCTTCGGAGCACCACCCTCGGCGGACTTCTCTGCGGACGGCTCTGCCGCCGCAGCGGGCGCCTCTGCTGCCGGTGCGGGCGCGGCCGGAGCCTCGGGCTCGGGCGCCGGAGCCGGCTCGGGGGCAGGCTTCGGACCGGGCTTCGGGCCGGGGGTCGGCGCCTGCTTCGCAGCGGGCTTGGATGCGGGCTTCGATGCGGGCTTGGCCGCAGGGGCAGCATCCGCACCGGTCTTGAGCGAGCCATCGGCCTCGATCGCCGCGCGCAGCTTGCGCGCCACCGGCGGTTCGATGGTCGAAGACGGGCTCTTCACGAACTCACCGAGTTCTTTGAGCTTTGCAAGAGCGACCTTGCTGTCGACGCCGAGTTCGGCGGCGATCTCATGTACGCGTGGTTTACCAGCCACAATTCTCCTGTCTGAGTTGGTCTACCCAGACAGGGCAGACCACTAGTCGCGGACGGGTCTCATTTCGAGCCGTTCACTTTGTTTCCATAGCTGTTCAGCCTTTGTTTCTTGGTGGGTGCTGTTCGAAGGTCCGTGTGTCCAGCTGAGTGGAGACACGCAGTGCTCGTCCGAATGCCCTGCGCCGCAGAGCGGCCGCCATGCATTCCTCTGTCGGATGCACCCACGCGCCCCTCCCCGGCAGGACAGCACGCTCGTCGGGGACGAGCACATTGTTCTGGGACACCACTCTGAGAAGAGCGGAGCGGGGAGCACGCGTGCGACAACCGACGCACGTTCGTACGGGTTCCATCTTACACCTGCGTTCCCCCGCCCCTCGCTCTCACCCGGAGAGTCGAGAGGCGGATGCGATCAATCGTCGAGGACGCTGTCGGGCTGGATGTCGATCTTCGCCCCGGTGAGCTTGGCGGCCAGACGCGCGTTCTGACCCTCCTTGCCGATCGCGAGCGACAGCTGATAGTCGGGCACCAGCGCACGGACCGCCTTGGTTCCGGCGTCGAGCACGAAGGCGCTCGTCACCTTGGCGGGCGACAGGGCGTGGGCGACGAAGGTCGCGAGATCCGGGTCGTGGTCGACGATGTCGATCTTCTCCCCTGCGAGCTCCTCGGTCACCGCGCGGACGCGGCGCCCCATCTCACCGATGCAGGCGCCCTTGGCGTTGATCGACGGGTCATTCGCCCGGACGGCGATCTTGGTGCGGTGACCCGCCTCGCGAGCGAGGGAGACGATCTCGACCAGACCGGCAGCGATCTCGGGGACCTCGAGCGCGAAGAGCTTGCGCACCAGACCAGGATGGGTGCGCGACACGGTGATCTGCGGACCCTTCAACCCCTTCGCCACGCTCGTGACGTAGACGCGCAGACGTGAGCCGTGCGTGTACTCCTCGCCCGGCACCTGCTCCTCGGGCGGAAGGATCGCCTCGACAGCACCGAGGTCGACGTGGATCATCCGCGGGTTCGGGCCCTGCTGGATGACGCCGGCGACGATGTCGCCTTCCTTGTCCTTGAAGTCGCCGAGCACGACATCGTCTGCGATGTCACGCAGACGCTGGCTGATGACCTGCTTGGCGGCGAAGGCGGCGATGCGGCCGAAATCGTCGGGAGTCGCATCCTCCTCGCCGATGATCGCGCCCTCTTCGTCCTTGACGACCTGGAGCACGGCGACGTGGCCGGACTTGCGGTCGAGGTCGACGCGAACGCCCTCCGGAGTGACGCCATCGGCGGACACGTGCTTGGAGTAGGCGGTCAGGATCGCCTGCTCGATGATCGACACGAGTTCCTCGAAGGGAATCGCCTTCTCCTTCTCGATGCCTCGCAGCAGACTCAGTTCGATGTCCATGACGGCCTCCTCTATTCAGCTCTCGTCGCGCCTGTTCGCACGCGCGACATCCGTACCACGATACCCTGTGCCCACCGCCTGTTGCCACGGCGGCAGCTGCATGGAAGCCGCTGAGACGCCGCAGGAGGATCACGTGGACAGGTTCGACACCATCGTTGTCGGAGCAGGGATGTCGGGGGTCACGGCCGCGCGGATGCTGGCGGATGCCGGCCAGCGCGTCGTGGTGCTGGAGGGGCGCGATCGCATCGGCGGCCGGATGAACACCGATCGTCAGGCCGCATTCCCCGTCGACCTCGGCGCCTCGTGGGTGCACGGGATCGACGCCTCACCGTTGTGGGAGTTCGTGCAGGCGCTCGGCATCCCCACGCTCGAATACACGGTGGGCAGCTTCCAGGTCGGCGGCCGACCGATCGAGAACTTCGACGGCGACGGCCGGCCCATGGATGCCGCTGCCACCGCGCAGTGGATCGCGGATGTCGAGGAGGCCGACCGTCTCCTCGTCGAGGAGATCGCGGCTTCCTCCCCCGGTGACACCTACCTCGATGTGACCGAGCGGGCGCTCGACCGCTCCGGTCTCGAGCCCGAGCGCATCGACGAGATCCGGGAGTTCTTCCGCCACCGCGTCGAGGAGCAGTGCGGCGCCTGGATCGGCGACCTCGACGCGCACGGCCTCGATGAGGATGCGATCGACGGCGACGAGGTCATCTTCCCCCGCGGCTACGACGAGATCCCGAATCGCGTCGCCGCAGGGCTGGACGTGCGCCTCGCCCACGTCGTGACGCGGGTGGCCCGGTCGGCCGATGGCGTCGTCGTCACCTCCGATCAGGGCGAATTCCAGGCGGAGCGCGTGCTCGTGACGGTGCCGCTCGGCGTGCTCAAGGCCGGCTCGATCGCGTTCGAGCCCGCGCTGCCGGAATCAGTCGCCGGCCCCATCGGACGGCTGGGCATGGGCGTCTTCAACAAGATCTTCATCCAGTTCCCCGAGCGTTTCTGGAACGAGGAGAGCTACGTCATCAGGGCGCTCGGCGACGCCGGAGAGCACTGGCACTCCTGGTATGACGTCTCGGCGGTGAGCGGCATCCCGACGCTGTTGACCTTCGCCGCCGGCCCTTCGGCCGGCACATGCAGGACCTCCCGGACGAAGAGGTGGTCGCCGACGTCGTGCGGGCGCTTCGTGCGCTCTACGGTGACGCGGTCGGCGAGCCGCAGGCCCACTGGGTCACGCACTGGGGCGAGGACCGGTTCTCCGTGGGCTCCTACTCGCATCTGGCGGTCGGCTCATCGCACCACGACCACGATGAGCTGGCAGGCCCGGTCGACGGGACGCTGCACTTCGCCGGGGAAGCCACCTGGGGCGACGAACCAGCCACGGTGGGGGCGGCGTTCTATTCCGGACACCGCGCCGCTGAGCGCATCCTCGGCCACTCGGTGGACATGGCCGAGTTCGCCGCGCGCATCACCGAGCGTGAGCGGACGGCAGCGCGTTGACGGCTCCGATCAGCCGGAACAGATTGCCCACCTGACGCTGGTCGAGGTGCAGCAACAGACGCGGCAGGTGCAGCACGTCGTCGTCGGCAACCTCCGGCTGACGCGGGTCGGTCCGCTCGATACGACCGGACGCCAGCATCGGCGCGAACTGCTCGTTCAGCGCATCGATCTCGGCATCCGTCGGCGCCCACCGCAGGCGCAGCACCAACGTGTCCCCGACCCACCGCAGTGAGTCGTAGTTGTGCCAGAACCCGGCGATCTCGGCCCGTGCCGCCTCGACGGAGTCGGTGACCACCACCCGGTCGAAGTCACCGGGCGAGATCACTCCCATGGGCTCGAGGCACTCGTCGATGAAGCGCTGCAGCCATTGCCAGAAGGTACCGCCGGGCTGATCGAGCAGCACGATCGGCGTGGGTTCCGCCTTGCCCGTCTGCTGCAGCGTGAGGAGCTCGAACATCTCGTCGAGCGTGCCGAAGCCGCCGGGAAGGCAGATGAAGCCCGACGATTCCTTGACGAGCATCAGCTTGCGGGTGAAGAAGTACTTCATCGCGACGACCTGGCCCTGGCCCGTCACGAGACTGTTGGCCTTCTCCTCGAACGGCAGCCGGATCGAGACGCCGAGCGACAGGGTGGGGCCGGCGCCTTCCGCCGCAGCCTGCATGATCCCGGGGCCGGCGCCGGTGACTACCATCCAGCCATCGGCCGCGAGCGCAGCAGCGGTATCCCGCGCCTGCAGGTACAGGGGGTCGTCCTGGCGCGTGCGCGCCGATCCGAACACGCTGACCTTCGGCACTCCACGGAACGGCGCGAACAGCCGGAAAGCGTCGCGCATCTCGGCGAGGGCAGCCGAGGCGATCTTGAGGTCCAGCCGGTCGGCGTCATCCTCACCGAGCCCGATCGCCGTGCGCAGCATCCGCAGCACCAGCCGACGGTCGGTGCTCACACCGGCATCATCGAGAACTGCGTTGATCTCAGCGGTCAGCGACTCCGGCAGCGGTTCGTCGATCATGGGGATTCCGGTCAGCGCGTGAGTCGAGCGATGGCGTCACCGACAGAGACCGCATCGCGCTCCCCCGTGCTCCGGTCCCACAGCTCGACCTGACCATCGGCGGCGCCACGGCCGACGATGACGATCTTCGGAACGCCGACGAGCTCGGCGTCTCCGAACTTCACGCCGGGCGAGACCTTGGGGCGGTCGTCGTAGAGAACGTCGAGTCCGGCGGTCTCGAGCTGTGCCGAGAGTTCCTCGGCCACGTCGAAGGCGACCTGATCGCGGCCGGCCGCCACGACCTGCACGTCGAACGGCGCGACGGATGCCGGCCAGATCAGGCCCTTGTCGTCGTTGTTGAGCTCGGCGATGATCGCGAGGATCCGCGTCACGCCGATGCCGTACGAGCCCATCGTGACGGTGACGAGCTTGCCGTTCTCGTTCAGCACCTTCAGCCCGAGGGCTTCTGCGTACTTCCGACCGAGCTGGAAGACGTGACCGATCTCCATGCCGCGGGCGAGCTCGACGGGGCCGGAGCCATCCGGTGCCGGGTCTCCCGCGCGCACGTTCGCGATCTCGACGATGCCGTCAGCGAAGAAATCGCGCCCGGCGACGACGGAATGCGCGTGCTTCTGATCGATGTTGGCGCCCGTGATCCAGCTCGTGCCCTCGCTGACGCGCGGGTCGACGAGATAGCGGATGCCGGTGGCGGACTCGTCACCCAGAACGGCGCCGGTCGGCGACCAGGGTCCGATGTACCCCTTCACCAGCAAAGGGTTGTTCTCGAAGTCGTCGGCCGTCGCCGTCGCCACCTCCGCCGGAGCGAAGGCCACTTCGGCGCGCTTCTCATCGACTTCGCGGTCGCCGGGGATGCCGACGACGACGAGCTCGCGGGTGCCGTCGAGGTGCGTCAGCGAGAGGACGACGTTCTTCAGCGTGTCGGCGGCAGTGTACTCGCCGTCGAGATGCGCGTTGGTGTGCGCGACCAGCGTCTCGATGGTCGGGGTGTCGGGCGAGTCGAAGATGACCGGCGAACCGCTCTCGTCGAAGGCGACCGCGTCGGGGACCGCCGTCGTGAAGGCCTCGACGTTCGCGGCGTAGCCGCCGGCGCTGCGCACGAAGGTGTCCTCACCGACCGGCGTCGGGTGCAGGAACTCCTCGCTGCGCGAACCGCCCATGGCGCCGGCATCCGCCTGCACGATGACATACTCGAGTCCCAGTCGCTGGAAGATGCGCTCGTACGCATCCCGCTGCGCCTGGTAGCTGGTGTCTAGTCCCTCATCGGACGCGTCGAAGGAGTAGGCGTCCTTCATCGTGAACTCGCGACCGCGGAGCAGACCCGCGCGAGGACGCGCCTCGTCGCGGTACTTGTCCTGGATCTGGTAGATCGTGAGCGGAAGGTCCTTGTACGACGAGCACAGGTCCTTCACGAGCAACGTGAACGCCTCTTCGTGCGTCGGCGCAAGAAGGTAGTCGCCGCCCTTGCGATCCTGGAGGCGGAACAGCAGGTCGCCGTACTCCTCCCAGCGACCGGTCGCCTCATACGCCTCTCGCGGCATCAGAGCCGGGAAGTGAACCTCCTGGGCGCCCGCTTCGGCCATCTCCTCGCGGACGACGGCTTCGATCTTCGCCTTGACGCGCAGACCGAGTGGCAGCCACGCGAAGATGCCGGCTGCCTGCGGGCGGATGTATCCGGCCCGGATCAGCAGCCGATGGCTGGCGACCTCTGCGCCGGCAGGGTCTTCACGGAGCGTGCGGAGAAAGAATTTCGAGAGACGAGTGACCACCGCTCAAGTCTAGTGAGCCGCGGTCACTCGTCTCTTCGACGATCTCAGTTGAGGGCGGGCAGGCCGGACGGGACGACACCGCCGCCGTACAGGCTCACAGCGAGCTCCTGCAGCGCGGTGAGCGCGACCCGCTGCGGAAGCGGGCCATAGGAGATGCGCGCGACGCCGAGCTTCTCGTACTCGGAGGCCGCGAGTGCACCGGGGATGCCGATCACGCTGACCTTCCGCTCGCCGATGCCCTCGACGAGCTGGCGGGTGACGTTGGCGTCGAGGATGCCGGGCACGAAGACGGCTGTGGCACCGGCCTCGATGTAGGCGCGCCCGCGCTGGATCGCGTCGGCGATGCTCTCCTGCACCGGACGTGCACCCGCGCGCACGAACGCATCCGTGCGCGCGTTCAGGGCGAAGGGCACTCCCTCGGCCTCGGCGGCCTTGACGATCGCCTCGACAGCGGCGACGGACTCGTCGAAGGGCTTGAGACGGTCCTCGACGTTCGCACCGACGACGCCGACTCCGATGGCGAGCCGCGTGGTCTCCCCCGCGTCGTCGTATCCGTCGTCCAGGTCTGCGGTGACGGGCACCTGGACGGCGGCGGCGATGCGCCCCACCATGTCGATCATCAGGTCGCGCGGCGTCACGCCGTCGTCGTAGCCGAAGGACGCCGCGATGCCGTGACCGGCGGTCGCGAGGGCTTTCGTCTCGGGGAGAGCGGCGACGGCACGCGCGGAGACGACGTCCCACACGTTCACGACGCGGAGGATCTCCGGAGCGTCATAGAGTCCGACAAGGGTCTGGGCCTTGGCTGCAGTGGTCATGACTCCACGCTAACGCGGGTCTTCGACATCGGGGGCCGGTGCGGGCGGAATGCGTCGAGCCCTGCCTCCCACCAGCCTTCGTAGATCTTCCCGCCAGGGGCCGTCTGCAGTGCATCCCAGCGCTGCGCCCAGGCAGCACGGATGCGCGTCGGCGCCCACGGTCCCTCGCGGAGCTCCACGGGGAGCAGCGGATCGTCTCTCATCGCCCGCTCGAGCGCTTCGGCGAGGCGGAGCTGACGAACGACACCCGGGCTCGAGAGATCGTTGTCGTCGTCGGCGAGGGCCCGCTCGATGTGCGAATAGGCATCGATGACCGGGGCGCCTGGCCAGAGCGCTTCGGCGATGAGTCGTGGATCGTTCTCGCCATGGACGTCGAGGTCATCGCAGGTGGCCGTCGAAAGGTACTGACCGGCTTCGGTCTGCAGCGCGTCCCGAAGGTCGTGAGGGCTCACATAGAGGCCCGTCGAGATCGCGACTGCCCCCAGATCGGACAGTTCGCGGCGCAGCACGTCTCGCACGGCGCGTTCGCGCTCGGGGACGCTGACGGCCGTCAGCCGCCAGCGGCCGTCCCACGGAAGCGCCCCGGCATCCTGAGCGAAGGCGAGCGCGACGCTGTACCGGTCACGCTGCAGGCGGCCTCGTCCTGCGTCCGTCACACCGAGGCTGCCACCCCGTCCGCGGCCGCGCTGGATGACCTCGCCTGCCGCGACGAGGCGGCGGATCGCCAGCCGGATCGGCTGGTCTTCGACTCCGGCGAGGTTTGCGGCGTCGTAGATGTCACGCAGGGCGGTCTCGCCGGAGAACGGCAGGAATGCCTCCACGATCGTTCGAGGGGTGATCTTCACGTTCATCGGTGCACCACGGATTCCATTGTGGTGTATGTGTCGAACCCGTACACCGGAGCGAGCAATCCCATCGACGAAGAACGCACCGGAACGAATCCGTGTCGTTCGTACAGGGCACGGGCGCGAGGGTTGCTGTCGACCACCGAGAGCCGGACCGCGCTCGCGCCGATGCGCCGCGCGCGCTCCTTCGCGGCATCCAGGAGGGCGGAACCGATGCCGAGGCCGCGCGCATCCGCGTCGACGCAGATGCCGTCGAGTACGAGCGCGTTCGGGTCACTCGTCCGCGAGAGCAGTGAGAGGACGACGCCGGCCCGGAGCGCACCAGCGAACGAGAGGTGTCGGCGCAGGATAAGCCAGTCGAGGTCCATCGCGCCCGTCGTGCCTTCGTAGAAGCCGCAGACTCCGATCACATCGGATCGTCGTCGCGCCACGATCACGCGGTCAGGGCGAAGCAGTGCGGCGACCGCGGGGGTGCCCAGCTGCGTTCTGGCGAAGGCGGGCCGCAGCTTCCGACGGAACGCTTCCCAGTACAGCAGTCCCACGCGGTCGCGTTCTGTGTCGTCGAAGCCGAGATCGATTGCCGGTGTGCTCATGTCGCAAATATATCGCGTACGATACGACCGTGCATAAAAAGAAACAAAGAATGCTCATCGGAGTCACGACGATCGCGCTCATAGCCGCTGCGACAGGAATCACGGCCTCTGTCGGCAACACGTTCCGCTACACCCAGCGGTCGGTGACGATCCCCGGACCCGACGGCGATCTCGCCCGGGTGCTGACGCTTCCCGACGACGAGGACGCCCGAGGGGTGGTGATCATGGTGCATGGGGACGCTCCCGTCGAAGCGACCCACGACGGCCTCTACGCGCCCTGGTTCGAAGGCGCTGCCGACGCCGGATTCGCGACACTCTCCTGGAGCAAGCCCGGCGTCGGCGGATCGGAGGGCGATTGGCTGTCGCAGACGATGGACGACCGCGCCGTCGAGGTCTCTGCGGCAATCGACTGGGCGCATCGCCGTGGCGATATCCCGACCGACGCGATTGTGCTGTGGGGTGCGAGTCAGGCCGGGTGGGTGCTCCCGAAGATCACCGCCTCACGAACCGACATCGACGCTGTCGTCGCCGTGGGCACAGCGATCAACTGGCTTCGCCAAGGGCGCTTCAACCTCCTCGCGGAGCTCGATCACGACGGTGCGGATGCCGATACTCGCACGCTCGCCCTGGCGGAGAGCGACCGGACGCGAGAGCTGCTCGAACGCGGCGCGTCGCACGAGGAATACCTCGTCGAGACGACCGACGACGACCCGATGAGCGCGGAACGCTGGAACTTCGTCATGTCGAACCACGGCGCAGATGCCACCGCGGACCTGCGCATGGCCGCCGGGCGCCAGATCCCGGTACATCTGATGGTGGGCGCTCACGACCGCAACGTCGACGTGGCGGAGACCGAACGGATCTATGCGGAGACGTTCGGATCGCATCTCACCGTGTCCCACCTCGACGGTGCGCATTCGCTCGCCCGCACTGTCATGGAGGACAACGAGCTCATCGGTCTCACGACGGGCATCATCTGGCCACGAGCCCTCCTCGCCTCGGGAACGATCGACGACTACCGCTCATTCCTGGTGTCATTCGGTGACTGACGACTCGATCGACCTCCCACCATCCACCCTCCAATCGCTTGTATACCGGCATATTGTTTTATGCCCTGATCTGGGCCTTCGAATGTCGGTGGCCACTGATTGAGTGAGGGTATGACGGGGTTGGTTGACGCGACAATCGAGCAGGTGGACGCATTGGAGGCGGTCACGACCATGCTCGTGGAGGTCGAGAGCACGATCAGCAGCATGCAGGCAGTCCGGGACGGGCTCCTCGCGGTCGGGTCACGGCTGGCGGTGGAGGTCGCGGAGCACGCCGATTCCCGGGATGAGGCGGACCTGGCATTGCGGACCGTCGCCGCAGAGTTCGCTGCCGCGCTGCGGATCAGTGACCGCACAGTGCAGCGACGGATGACGGATGCGTCGTTCCTGGTGGAGCGGTTTCCGCTGGTGTGGCGGGCGCAGGGCGCCGGACTGATCAGCGCAGGGCACGCGCGGGTGATCTGTGATGCCGGCGAGCACCTGGAGGATGCGGCCGACCGGGATGCGTTCTCGGTCGAGCTGATCGGGTTCGCGGAGACCGAGTCTGCGAACCGGGTCGCCCGACGAGCGCGACGGGTTGCCGAACGTTTCCAGTCGCGCCCGATCGATGACCGACACAAGGACGCGCGGAAGAAGCGAGGCGTGTGGGTGCGAGACCTCCCCGACGGGATGGCAGAACTCGGGTTGCGGGGGCCAGCGGCATTGGTGCATGGCGCGTTCGACCGGATCACACAGATGGCGAAGACCGTGCGGGACCAGACCGTGCGGGACCAGACCGACTCGACTGACTCGACTGACTCAACGTACTCGCGAACCCTCGATCAGATCCGGGCTGACATCGCGCTCGACCTCCTCCTCACCGGGGCTCCGGCCGGTCACGACAGTGCGAACGGCCTCCTCGCCGCACTCACCGCTCGCGTCTCCGTCACGGTGCCCGTCACGACGCTGATGGGCCGCGGCACGACCCCGGCGGAACTGAACGGCTGCACCCCGATCGACCCGGTCACGGCCCGACGCCTGGCCGGCGCGGCATCCGGGTGGGACAGGATCCTCACCCATCCGATCACGGGAGCTCTCCTCACCGTCGACCGATACCGACCGAGCGCCGACCTGAAGCGGCACCTCAGAGCCCGGGATCAACGCTGCCGATTCCCCACCTGCGGATACCCACCATCGCACTGCGACATCGACCATCACCACGACGCGGCACGCGGTGGGCCGACCGCCGAAAGCAATCTCGGCCACCTCTGTCGGCGACACCACGTCCTGAAACACCAGACGCCCTGGCACGTCGAACCCGTCACCGACGGGCTGTACGCCTGGACCAGCCCCACCGGACAGGTCTACATCGATAGACCCCCACCCCCGAACACCGTCACGTTCACCGAAGACGCCTCCCCCGCGCCGTTCTGACGGAGTCACGAGTATCTCGACCTAGTGTGGAGACATGCCTCAGCGCCGATCGCACGTCGCACCATCCGCCGCACAGACCGAGCTCGCCGCCGCGCTGGCCGCGCTCAGAGAATCGCTCGACGCGCCGGTGGACTTCCCCGCCGAAGCCCTCGCCGAAGCGGAAGCATCGACCGGCGCAGCGCCGGACCTCGACCTGCGCGACGTCCCCTTCGCCACGCTCGATCCCGCTGGCGCCCGCGACCTCGACCAAGCGTTCCACCTGGAACGCGACGGCTCCGGATACACAGTCCGTTACGCGATCGCCGACGTCCCCGGGTTCATCACTCCCGGCGGCGCCGTCGACACCGAAGCGCGCCGGCGCGGGCAGACGCTCTACGCGGCCGACGGCAGAATCCCCCTGCACCCGGCCGTTCTCAGCGAAGACCGCGCCTCGCTGCTGCCCGATGTCGACAGACCGGCCCTGGTGTGGACATTCGGGCTCGCCTCCGACGGCACCGCCGCCGACTTCCGCCTGGAACGCGCCCTCATCCGCTCCCGCGCGCAGCTCGACTACGTGACGACGCAGCAGTCGCTCGATCGCGGCGAAGAAGGGCCAGCGAGCCTGCTGCCCGAGATCGGCCGCCTACGGATCGAGCAGGAACGGGTGCGCGGCGGCGCGAGCCTCAACCTCCCCGGCGAGGAGGTCGTCCGGAATGCCGACGGCACCTACGCCATCGAACGCGCCAGCCCGCTCCCGGTCGAGGAGTGGAACGCACAGCTCTCGCTCATGACGGGGATGGCTGCGGCCACCATGATGCTCGAGGCCGGCGTCGGGATCCTGCGCACCATGCCCGAACCGGACGACGACGCCTTCGATGCCTTCCGGCACCAGACCGAAGCTCTCGGCCGACCGTGGACATCCGGCCCCTACGGCGACTACCTTCGCGCCCTCGACCGCGCCGACCCGATGACCCTTCCCGTACTGCAGGCGGCCGCATCGTTGTTCCGCGGCGCCGGCTACCTCGCGTTCGACGGGACAGCGCCGAAGGATGCCGTCCAGGCCGCGATCGCCGCATCCTACGCCCACGCCACAGCGCCTCTTCGACGACTCGTGGACCGCTGGACCCTCGCGATCTGCCTTGAGGCATCACACGGACGGGAGGCGCCCGCGTGGGCCCGCGAGTCCCTCGAGCAACTCCCCACCCTCATGCAGGAGTCAGGCCAGCGCGCGTCACGCCTGAACTCCGCCACCATCAACTGCGTCGAAGCCGCACTGCTCAGCCCCCTGGTCGGGAGCGAGATCGACGCGACGGTCATCGCGCTGCGCGGCGAGCGCGCACAGATCCAGATCGCGGACCCGGCAGTGACAGCCGCGGCCCCGGTCCCCGCAGGCACGAAACCCTGCGACGCGGTACGGCTCCGCGTCGTCCGAGCCGACATCGCTCTCGGCGAAGTCGAATTCTCTGCCTGAGCGAGCGCGCGAGTGAGCACGAGAACCGTGGCCGGATACCCTGACGGCGTGGACCCTCTCGACGCCGCAGAACAATTCATCGCCCGCACCTACCCTCAGGCCACGACCGCCGTCGTGGGCGGCAGCACAGCGCGTGACGAGCGCACAGCGACCAGCGACATCGACCTCCTCCTCATCGGAGAGGCACTGTTCGATGATGCTTCGGAGACGAGTGCGGCGGCCACGCACGAGTTCGAGGGCGAGATCATCGAGGTCTTCGCCTACACCCCCGCAGGTTTCGTCGAGTGGGCGGAGCGAGGTGTCGCGGAACACCGGCCCGTCATCGTCGACATGCTCGTCGAAGGCATCGCGATCCGCGAAGACATC
Organism: Microbacterium sp. PMB16; assembly: GCF_051294855.1. Lineage (GTDB taxonomy): Bacteria > Actinomycetota > Actinomycetes > Actinomycetales > Microbacteriaceae > Microbacterium. The sequence continues at coordinate 2,997,431 of NZ_CP145908.1, read as the reverse complement.
CAGACCCGGGAGCTGCGACGACGCTGGCGCACGATCCTCGAGGACGGTCCGACGCTCGACGATGCCGAATCGTCGCTCCGCCGCTACTTCATCACCGACCTGTTGGACGATCTTCGCGACGCGACCGATCCGCTGGAGCAGCACGTGCTGTCATCCGTTCTTTTCCAGCGGACCGCCGAACTGATACTGCTCGCGGACAATCGCTGGATCGCCACCGGCAAGTGGCTGCCCCGCCGCCTGCGTGCCCTCAGCCCGCACCGCGCGGACGCGCTCAGCATCCCCCTGCTGGCCGGCGATCACGCCGCCTTCGTAGACCGCGTGGAGGACGAGCTCCAGCGTGCCGGGGGCAGGGTGCAGGCCGGATTCGTGCGCTGAGCAGCCGCACGACGAGCGTCGATCAGTCCGCCGGGATCGCAGTCGTCGTCATCACCAGCAGCTGAGGATCCGTCAGATCGAGCGCGACCGTGATCGAGGCGAATTCCGCGAGCGATCGGACGTGCGTCCCGCCGCACAGGATCACCGCTTCGCCCTCGGGGAGCTCGCAGTGCCAGCGCCGGCGGTCCACGATGGTCGGCCCCTCGGTCTCGATGCGGCTCGCAGCGGCGGAAGCGACCCACGTGGCCAGCTGCGCATTGGCCGCCTCCTCACGGGACGCGAGCGTCGCAGCGAACGCCTCGGTGTCGAACCCCGCGCGGCGCAGGCTCTTGCCGAGACGGTACTCGTCCACCGCGCCGTCCTCGTGGATACGGCTGGTCTGGTTCGCACGCCCCTCGAAGTCCGGATTGCCGATCGCGTCCGTCCCGGGATCCTTCCGCCACAGGTCGGCGACCGCGAGATCGAGCGCGAGCGACGCGAGGTGGCACGCCGTGTGCCCTCTGCTGAGACCCGCGCGGTGCGCCGAGTCGACCGCGAGCGAGAGTTCCACACCGGGCACGAGCCAGTCAGGAGCGTCCGCAGTGAGCCGATGACCCACCAGCCAGGTCCACCCCTCGGCGCCGCGCTTGACGGGGATGTCGCTTCCGACGGCGAACTCGCCGTCGTCGCCTGCGGCTGCCATGACAGCCTCGACGATCTCGGCGCGAACGTCACCCGCGATCAGCGCGCCGGAATCGCCCGGCTGATCCGGCCAGGTGTGATCGACGGGGTGGAACGGCGTCGCGTCGACGACGACGATGACGCCGTGTGGTGACGACTCGACCCTGTGGACGACGCCGTCGCCCGTCACGGAACCGTCGGCGAAGGACACGATCGTGGAGGACATGGAACTCCTGTTGTCGGAACGCAGGTCAGCGCGAGAGCGGGATCAGACGGTGACGACCTGCGCCGTGCCGAGAGGCGCCTCGGGGCCCATCTCGTCGGCGATACGATTAGCCTCTTCGATCAGCGTGGCGACGATGTCAGCCTCGGGAACGGTCTTGATGACCTCGCCCTTGACGAAGATCTGCCCCTTGCCGTTTCCGGAAGCGACGCCGAGGTCGGCCTCACGTGCCTCGCCGGGGCCGTTGACGACGCAGCCCATGACGGCCACGCGCAGCGGCACGGTCATGTCCTTGAGCCCCTCGGTCACGTCTTCCGCGAGCGTGTACACGTCGACCTGAGCGCGCCCGCACGACGGGCAGGACACGATCTCGAGCTTCCGCTCGCGCAGGTTCAGCGACTGCAGGATCTGGTGCCCGACCTTGACCTCTTCAGCGGGCGGGGCGGACAGCGAGACACGGATCGTGTCGCCGATGCCCTCACCGAGCAGGATGCCGAATGCCGTGGCGCTCTTGATCGTGCCCTGGAACGCCGGCCCCGCCTCCGTGACCCCGAGATGCAGCGGCCAGTCCCCCATCTGGGCGAGCAGGCGATACGCCTGGACCATGATCACCGGATCGTTGTGCTTGACCGAGATCTTGAAATCGTGGAAGTCGTGCTCCTCGAACAGCGACGCCTCCCAGCGCGCGCTCTCGGCGAGCGCCTCCGGAGTCGCCTTGCCGTACTTCTGCAGCAGGCGCGGGTCGAGCGATCCCGCGTTCACGCCGATGCGCAGGGAGACCTCCGCATCCTTGGCCGCCTTCGCGATGGCGCCGACCTGGTCGTCGAACTTGCGGATGTTCCCCGGGTTCACGCGGACGGCCGCGCACCCGGCGTCGATCGCCTGGAACACGTACTTCGGCTGGAAGTGGATGTCGGCGATGACCGGGATCTGGCTCTTCTTCGCGATGATGTGCAGCACGTCGGCATCGTCCTGCGACGGCACGGCCACCCGCACGATCTCGCACCCTGACGCCGTGAGCTCGGCGATCTGCTGGAGAGTGCCGTTGATATCGGTCGTCTTCGTGGTCGTCATCGACTGCACGCTGACGGGGGCGTCACCACCCACGAGCACCTTGCCGACCTTGATCTGGCGGGACTTGCGGCGAGGGGCAAGGACGACGGGGACCTTCGGCATCCCAAGATTCACTGCTGGCACCCGTCCAGCCTACGCCGCCAGGATGCACGAGGGCTGGATGCTGGCCCCATCGCTCTCCGCGTCATGCGCCCGAGGCAGGCACCGACGGTGTGGTAGTTTTCACCCCATGCTCGCGAACTTCACCTGGTGGCCCGCCTCTTAGGCGGTGTGTTCGCGTTCCCACGAATTCAGACCGCCTCCGGGGCGGTCTTTTCGTTGAGCCGAGCCGGAGCCCTGCACAGGAGACATCGATGACCCTCTCACGACTCGCCGAGCTCAGCGCCGACCCGGCGGCATCCTTCGTGCTCATCGCACGCGACGGCGCCGACACCGTCGAACTCCTCACCGGAGACGTCATCGACGTCGATCTGCTCGGCGACATCCCCCTGGACGTCGACGGCGTGCCGCGCGAGGTCTTCGCGCTTGTCCCCTATCGCCAGGTGCGAGAGCGCGAATTCGTCGCGCAGGACGACGGAGCACCGCTGCGCTGCATCGTCATCGACGAACACACCCATCTGCCCACCCCCGAGCTGCTCGCCGCGCTCCCGTCGACTCCGGTGCCGCTGCGCGACGACGGCTTCGACATCCCCGACGCGGAATACGCGGCCATCGTCGAGAAGGTCATCGCAGAGGAGATCGGCCACGGCGAGGGGGCGAACTTCGTCATCCGACGGGACTTCACCGCTCGCATCGACGTGGCGGATCGCACCGCCGCACTCACCTGGTTCCGTGCGCTCCTGACGCACGAGCGCGGCGCCTACTGGACCTTCGCGGTCTTCACGCCCGGACAGATCGCCGTCGGCGCGAGCCCCGAAGCGCACGTGGTCGCCCGAGAGGGGATCGTGACGATGAACCCGATCTCCGGGACCTTCCGCCACCCGTCAGGAGGCGCGACGAAGGAGACGCTCGTCGACTTCCTCTCCTCGACCAAGGAGACCGAAGAGCTCTTCATGGTCGTCGATGAGGAGCTGAAGATGATGAGCGCGGTGTGCTCCGACGGCGGACGGATCACGGGCCCGCATCTGAAGGAGATGTCGCGCCTCACCCACACCGAGTACATGCTCCGCGGACGCAGCGCCCTCGATCCCCGCGACATCCTCCGCGAGACGATGTTCGCTCCGACCGTCACCGGTTCGCCGATGCAGAACGCCTGTGCGGTGATCCGTCGTCATGAGAAGAAGCCGCGCGGCTACTACTCCGGGGTCGCCGCCCTGTTCACGCCGAATGCCGACGGCGGGCACGACCTCGATGCCCCGATACTCATCCGCACGGTGTACCTCCACGACGGTGCACTGAGCGTTCCCGTAGGCGCGACGCTGGTGCGGCACTCCGACCCGCTCGGCGAGGTGTCCGAGACCCACGGCAAGGCCGCCGGTGTGCTGGGCGCGATCGGCGCGATCGACCGCGACCGCGTCGCAGAAGCACGCAGTGACGCCGATGCCCCTGGTGACGAGCGTGCCCTCGCCGACGACCCGACCATCGCCGCGCTGCTGTCTTCGCGGAACGCCCGCCTCGCGGACTTCTGGTTGAACCCGCAGGGCGACGACCTGGGCGGACCGTTCGCCGGCCGCACCGCCGTGGTCGTGGACGCGGAGGACCGCTTCACCACGATGCTGGCCCATCAGCTCCGTCACCTGGGGCTCTCCGTGACGATCAGCGCCTGGAGCGCTGTTCAGGATGCTGATCTCGACGCCGCGGACATCGTCGTCGCCGGCCCGGTCCCGGCGACCCCCGGGATGCCGCGAGCGCCCGCATCTCACGGATGCGGGAGGTGGTGTCCCGGCGCCTCGACGCGGGCGCGCCGCTGCTGGCGGTGTGCCTGAGTCACCAGATCCTCAGCGACCGGTTCGGCATCGAGCTGACGTCGCTCGATGCGCCGCATCAGGGGCTGCAGAAGTCGGTGCCCGTGTTCGGCGAGGACGCATCGATCGGGTTCTACAACACCTTCACGGCGCGAGTCGCACCGGGGACGACGAGCGTCGGACCAGCGGAGGTGTCGGCGGATGCCGGCTCCGGCGACGTCTACGCGCTTCGCGGGAAGCACTTCGCGTCCGTGCAGGGGCACCTCGAGTCGATCCTGTCCCGCGACGGCATCCGCACGCTCGAGCGGCTCGTGCGGCACGCGCTGGCCTGAATCCGCTCGCTGGATGAATCGCCGCTCGCGACCCTGCGCCGGAACGCTACTGCAGGAGAGTGACCGGGTTGAAGAGGTCGGCCACCAGCAGCAGCGCGCCCATCGCGATCAGCAGCACCGCGACCACGACCGTGAGCGGCACGAGCCGCGTCGCGTCGACGGGCGCCGGCGGGGGGCGACGGAAGAGTTTCGCCCACAGTCTCTTGATGCCCTCCCACAGCGCGACCACGACGTGACCACCGTCGAGCGGCAGCAGCGGGATGAGGTTGAAGACGAAGAGCGCCACGTTCAGTGATCCCAGCAACCCCAGCAGCACGGCGAAGCGGTTCAGCACCGGGGCATCGGTCGCGGCGACCTCGCCCGCGAGACGTCCCACGCCGACGACGCTCAACGGCCCGTTCGGGTCGCGCTCGCCTCCGGTGACGAGAGACACCCCGATGTCCCACAGCCGCACCGGAAGCGTCACGATCAACGACGCCACGCGGCTCACGTTGTCGGCCGCCATCTGCGGACCGGCGGTGAGCGGCTGCTGCACGTAGCCCATCTGCGAGCCCATGCCCACGTAACCGACGGTCTTCACGACCGGGTTTCCGGCCTTGTCCAGGACCGGTTGACCACTGGCATCCGTGATCTTGCGTTCGGCGGCGATCGGGGTGATGCGCAGCGTCTTCTCCGCGCCGTCGCGGCGGACGACCATGCTCAGCGTCTCGCCGGGAGCATCCTGCACGATGGCGGTCGCCTCCGCGAAGGTCGACACGGGCTGACCGTCGATCGAGACGATCACATCGCTCGGCTTGATCCCCGCCTCAGCCGCGGGCGACGCCGGGTCGTCGGGAGAGCACTCGGTGGCCTTTGAGCCCGCCGGCACCACGCACTCCGTCACGGACGCGATCGTCGTCGTGCCCTGCTGCACCCCGATGCCGGAGACGAGGACGGTGAAGATGATCGTCGCGAGGATCAGGTTCATGAACGGTCCGCCGAGCATGATGATCACGCGCTTCCAGACGGGAAGCTTGTAGAAGACGCGATCCTCGGCGCCTTCGGCGATCGTCTCGTCGTTCGCAGAGCGCGCGTCCTGGATCAGCGTGCGGAAGATCCCCCGCGCGGGACCGGCGTTCTTCGAGGCCGGGTACATGCCCGACATGGAGATGAACCCGCCGAGCGGGAGCACCTTGAATCCGTACTCGGTCTCACCGATGCGCTTCGACCACATCCGCGGGCCGAAACCGATCATGTACTGGCCGACGCGCACGCCGAAGAGCTTGGCGGGGACGAGATGGCCGACCTCGTGCAGACCGATCGACAGGCCGAGCCCGATCAGCATGAACAGGATGCCGCCCACATAGAGCAGGATTTCCACGTGCCAACGCTACTGCCCGCCGCCTAGGAATCAGCCCGGCCCGCCGATCCGGATAGGCTGTGCCGGTGACTTCCCGGCAGTTGAGACTGGTGCGTGCCGCTGCCGTCTCCTCCGTCGCCACGCTGATCGCCGCCGTGTCGCACACACTCGGCGGTGGAGCTGCTCCGCATCCCCTGCTGATCCTCGCGGTCATCGCACTCCTGACGCCGCTGAGTGCGCTGCTGGTCGGCGTGCGTGATTCTCCGGTCCGGGTCGCCGCGGTCGTACTCCTCTCGCAGGCCGCGTTCCACCTCGTGTTCCAGGCACTCGGCTCGCCGACAGGCGGCTCCGGCATGGCGGGAGCTGCTGGACACGTGCATCAGATCGACCTGCGGATGCTCGGACCCGTCGCACCTGCCGCGGCCTCCGACGCCTCGATGCTCTTCGCCCACGTCGTCGCCGCGGTCCTGACCACGCTCCTGGTCTGGCACGGGGAGTCGTTAGTCCGCGTCGTCACCGGATGGGTCCATGCCCTGCTGCGTCGTGCCGCGCCCGTCGCACCGGCCGACCACGAGCGACCCGTCTCGCTCCCCTCGCTCGCTCTCCCGGCCTACGACGCCGCGGTCTCATCCGCCGTCTCCCGACGCGGACCGCCTGCGCTCCTGCGCAGCTGACCAGCCGCACATGTGATCCGCTGCTTCAGCAGCAGCACCCTCGCGGGTTCCCGCGTCGTTCCGGCGCGCCCGCCTTCACGAGCAATCAGGAGACTTCTTCATGTCCAGCAGCACCCGCACAACCCCCACCGCCCCGCGGCGCACTCGACGGGCCGTCATCGCCACTGCGGCCGTCATCGGCGGCACCGTTCTCGCGCTTGCCATCCCGACCATGGCCAGTGCGCACGTCGGAGTGAGCCCAGACGAGCTCGTCGCCGGAGACCACGGCGTCCTCACGTTCTCGTTCTCGCACGGCTGCGACAACTCCCCCACCACGGCCTTGCGCATCACGATGCCGGAAGGCCTCGCATCCGTCGCTCCCACGATGGACGGCGATTGGAAGATCGACGTCGCACGCGGCGACGACGGCCTGGTGAGCGCGGTCACCTACACCGCGCTCGCGCCCGTGCCGACCGACCTCCGCGGTGCCGTCAGCATGTCCGTCGGACTCGATGAGGACACGCCCGAAACGCTGGCCTTCCCCGTCGTGCAGGAGTGTGTCGACGGGGCGACGGAGTGGACCCAGCTCGCCGAGAAAGGCGAGGACCCGCACAGCCTGGACTCGCCCGCTCCCGTCGTGACCGTGACCGCGGCGACGGCCGACGGACACGGAGCGCACGACGCGACCACACCGAAGACGGATGCCGCCGGCGAGACCGCCGCCGCCGACCCGCTGCCCACCGTTCTCGGTGCCGGCGGGCTCGCCGCCGGAATCGCTGCCCTCGTGGTCGCGGTGCTCGCCTACCGCCGCCGCGTCTGATCGACCGCTCGTCCGCTCACGCGTCGCAGGCCGACGCGGGAGCGGACGTGCCGCGGCCCGGGTTCTCACCGCCGCCGTGAGATCATGGTTTCGACATGTCGATTGAACAACAACCGAGCCTGCCTCCCGTGCTCCGCCCCGCGAACCCGCCCCGGCGTGAGCTGTCCGAACTCGCCTCCCGATTCGCCCGCTCCGTGCGCGGCGACGTCGACGGCACCGTGGTCTCCGGCATCACGCTCGCCACCGCCGATCTTCGCCCCGGCGAGGCGTTCGTCGCGATCCAGGGCGTCAATCGCCATGGTGCCGACTTCGCAGCCGACGCGGCACAGAAGGGCGCCGTGGCCGTCATCACGGATGAGCCGGGGGCCGCGATCGCCGCGGAGACCGGACTGCCGATCATCGTGGTGGACGACCCGCGCGGAACGCTCGGCGATCTCAGCGCCTGGGTGTACGGCACCGGGGCGGACGACCCGCTGCCGCTGCTCTTCGCCACGACCGGCACCAACGGCAAGACGAGCGTCTCGCACCTCCTCGAAGGCATCCTCGACCAGATGGGCGTGGTCACCGGACTCTCGTCGACGGCCGAGCGGCACATCGCCGGCGAAGTCATCGTCTCTCGGCTGACGACGCCGGAGGCCTCCGAGATGCACGCGCTGCTCGCACTCATGCGCGAGCGCGAGGTCGAAGCCGTGGCCGTCGAGGTGAGCGCCCAGGCTCTCTCCCGGCACCGCGTCGACGGCATCCGATTCGACGTTGCAGGGTTCACGAACCTCAGCCACGACCACCTCGACGACTACGCCGACATGGAGGAGTACTTCGAGGCGAAGCTTCCGCTCTTCCGCCCCGACCGCGCCCTCCGCGGCGTCATCTGCCTCGACTCCCCCTCGGGCGCGATCGTCGTCGACCGTTCCGAAATCCCCGTGGTCACGGTCGGGACGCCGTCGATCGCTGCAGACCCTGAGGCCGCCGCCATGGCCGACTGGGTCGTCGTGATCGACGACGAGCGAGCCGCCGGGACGACCTTCACCATGACCGGCCCCGCAGGTTCCCTCACAACGACCGTCCCCGTGATCGGCCCGCACATGGCCGCCAACGCCGCACTCGCGATCGTGATGCTGCTGGAGGGCGGCTACGCCTGGCAGCGCATCGTCGACGCACTCTCCCGAGACGGCGGCATCCGCGCCTATCTCCCCGGGCGCACCCAGTTGGTCTCGGGCGACCGCGGACCTGCCGTCTTCGTCGACTTCGGGCACTCCCCCGACGCGTTCGAGAAGACGCTCGCTGCCGTGCGTCGTGTGACGCCCGGTCGGGTGCTCATGCTGTTCGGCGCCGACGGCGACCGCGATGCGAGCAAGCGATTCGACATGGCGCGCACGGCGGTCGAAGGCAGCGACGTGCTCGTCGTCACCGATCACCACCCGCGTTTCGAAGATCCTGCATCGATCCGGGCGACCCTCATCGCGGGGGCGCGCACGGCTCGACCGGATGCCGAGATCCACGAGTACTCCCCGCCGGAGAGGGCGATCGTCGCGGCAGTCGGACTGGTCGGTGACGGTGACGCAATTCTCTGGGCGGGGCCCGGTCATCAGGACTACCGCGACATCCGTGGCGTCCGCACACCCTACTCGGCGCGTGAGCTCGCTCGGCGGGCTCTGCGTGCGGCAGGGTGGCCGGTGCCGGATTCGCGCTGGCCTGTCCCGTACACCGACGAGGACTGACGGCGAGAAGCCTCAGACGGCCGCGATCAGACGGTCAGCGGTGCGCCTCGCCCACACTTCGGCGGCCGCGAGCGAATCGACCGTGAGCGCGTCCGGCGGCTCATGAGCATCGACGACACGGGCGATCGTGTCCACGATGCCGAGGAACGACAGACGTCCTTCGTGGAAGGCGTCCACGGCCTGCTCGTTCGCCGCGTTGTACACGGCAGGGAACGTGGCGCCGGCGCGGCCCACGGCCTTCGCGAGCGCGACCGACGGGAAGGCCTTGCCGTCCAGCGGTTCGAACGTCCACGAGGAGGCCGTGGTCCAGTCGAGCGGTCGCCCGACGCCGCCGACGCGGTTCGGCCAGTCGAGACCGAGTGAGATCGGCAGGCGCATGTCGGGCGGTGACGCCTGCGCGATCGTGGATCCGTCGATGAACTCGACCATCGAGTGGACGATGGACTGCGGATGCACGACCACGTCGATGTCGTCGTAGGCGACGTCGAACAGCAGGTGTGCTTCGATCACTTCGAGGCCCTTGTTGACGAGGGTGGCCGAGTTCGTCGTCACCATCCGCCCCATGTCCCATGTCGGATGCGCGAGCGCCTGCGCCGGCGTGACCTCGGTCAGCTCCTCGCGCGTGCGGCCGCGGAACGGTCCGCCGGATGCCGTCACCACGAGTCGGCGCACCTCGGCGTGGGTCCCCGCCAGGAGCGCCTGCGCGAGGGCCGAATGCTCGGAGTCCACGGGGACGATCTGCCCGGGTGCGGCGGCCGCGAGCACCAGCTCGCCGCCCACGATCAGGGATTCCTTGTTGGCGAGCGCGAGGGTTCGTCCGGCCTTCAGCGCCGCCAGCGTCGAACCGAGACCGATCGATCCCGTGATCGCATTGAGCACCACATCGGCCTCGACATCGCGGACGAGCTGCTCGGCCTCGTCAGCGCCCAGCGCCGTGTCCTCGACCTGGAACTTCGCGGCCTGGTCTGCCAGCATCTCCGCGTTGGAGCCGGCCGCGAGGCCGACGAGTTCGAACCGCCGCGGGTTCGCGCGGATCACGTCCAGCGCTTGCGTTCCGATGGAACCTGTGGAGCCGAGGACGATGATGCGACGCATGCCGCCAGCCTATGACACCGACTGGCGGCCGCCGCGCTTACTGCTGCTGCTGCTGAACGGGCGTGGTCGCGAGGATGTCGACGACGAAGACCAGGCTCTCCTTCTGGAGCTCGCTGGTGGAGTCCTCGCCATAGGCCTCGGACGGCGGCATCTTGACGACGACCTGGGAGCCGACCTTCTGGCCTTCCAGAGCCTTCTTGAAGCCGACGACCACTCCGGAGGTCTGGAACTGCGAGGGCGCCGCATCGCGGCTCCAGCTCGAGTCGAACTCCTTGCCGTCGGACCACTTGACGCCGAGGTACTGCACGACGACGAGGTCTCCCGCGCCGACGGTCGGGCCGTCACCCTGCTTGAGGACCGCGACCTCCGTCTTCGTCGGCGCATCCTCATCGGGGATGGTCACGGTCGGAACGCCCTTGTCGTCGAGCTTCACCGTGGGCATCCCGGGAGTCGGGTCGACGGGCTTGCCGGTGGCGACCTCGGGGAGGTGCTCGACGGCCTCGGCGTAGACGACGACATTGCCGACACCCTCGCCGAGCACGCTGCCCGGAAGGGCGAGGACGATCCGCGATCCGACGGGCTTGCACTCGAGCGCCGCGACGAACAGGGAAGACTGGTTGGTGTCGAGGAGCACGGGCAGCAGGCCGTCCTCGCCACGAGCCGACGAGTCGACGACTTCGCCGGTCTTCGCATCGACGATCTGGTACTGCACGGAGACGAGGTCGTTCACGCCGATCTCCTCGCCGTCGCCCTCACTGACGACCGTGCGCTCGACGCCGGCGAAAGCCGCATCGGCAGGCACGGTCACCTTCGTGTCCGCGCCCTCGCCCTTCAGGACCACGGAGTCAGAGGTCGCGCCGGCCTTCGCGTCGAGCGCACAGGTGCTCGACGCCGTCGGCTCGGGGGTGCTCGAACTCTCCGGCGTAGCACCGCCGGCGCAGCCCGCGAGCAACAGGGTCGCCGCAGCGACGGTGGACAGGACGATGAGCGGACGCTTGCGCACAGTGAGACCTCTGGATCGCGGGCAGGACACCCCATCCTCCCTCATCCCCCTTTGCCCGCGCTGGGAGGCGCGTCGAGAGTCTTCATTCCCGCGATGGCATGGATCCGGGAGTAACCTGCTCTGATGACCTCTGAGCAGTCCGTCGAGCCCGAATCCTCGTCAGCACCGACTGCCTCGGACGAAGACGGCTCGAAGCCTCGCCACGCCGGCTTCACCTATTCGCTGGGTCGCGGACTGATCAGCCCACTTGCGCGCCTCGTCTATCGTCCGCGAATCGAAGGCAGGGACAACGTCCCCCTCACCGGCCCCGTGATCTTCGCGAGCAACCACCTGTCTTTCATCGACTCGATCGCGATCCCGGTCGCCGCTCCGCGCCCCGTGCACTTCCTGGCGAAATCGACGTACTTCGAGGGAGCCGGTCTTCGCGGGTGGCTCAGCCGCACCTTCTTCCAGTCCATCGGCGCGATCCCGGTACGCCGCGGTGCCGGACAGGCCGCGCTCGACGCGCTCGATCTGCAGCGTCAGCTCCTCGACGAGGGCCTCGCGGTCGCGCTGTACCCCGAGGGCACCCGCTCGACGGACGGTCGCCTCTACAAGGGTCGCACCGGCGTCGCCTTCCTGGCGTTGCAGACGGGTGCACCCGTCGTTCCGGTCGGTCTGATCGGAACCGACAAGGTGATGCCGGTGGGCGCCAAGGTCCCCACGCGGTCGGAGCGGATCACGGTGCGCTTCGGCGAGCCGCTCGACCTCTCGCCGCACGGTCCTGCGACCAGCGGGCGTGCCCGTCGACTGGCCACGGACGACATCATGGCGGCGATCCATGCGCTCTCCGGTCAGGAGCTCGCGGGCGCCTACAACGAGGCTCCCGCACAGGGCACGATCGAGAAGATCAAGCAGGCGCTGCCCCACGAACGTCGCTGACGCCGGGCGCCAGACGCAGGCGCTAGGCGACCGCAGTGACCGTGGCCTGGTGGCGCACGGGGAAGTTCATCGAGTTCGCGATGAAGCACCATTCGTTGGCCTGTGCATGGGCCCGCTCGGCGGCCTCGATCATCGACTCCTCTGCGACGACGACCACCGGGTGCAGCATGACCTCGACGAATGACCCACCGCCGGATCCGTCCTCTCGCATCATGCCGTTCGCTCGGTCGCTGTAGGACACGACGACCACGCCGGCGGTCACGCACGCGTGCAGGTACGAGAGGAGGTGGCACTCGGACAGCGAGGCCAGCAGCAGGTCCTCCGGGTTCCACCGCGACGGATCTCCGCGGAACGGCTTGTCCGCCGACGCGAGGAGCTCGGGCTTGCCCTCGACCTCGATGGTCACGTCGCGGCGGTAGTCGCGATAGCCGCTCGTCCCGGTCCCGGCGTTCCCGGTCCAGGTGGTGGTGAGCGCGTAGCGGTGCTCGCCGAGTGCACGGGAGGTCTGTTGCTCTGCCATGCGACCAGTCTGCCAGGGATAGAATCGACGGGTGCCGGAGACTCTCACTGTTCAAGATGCCGTCGAACTCGCCGTCGTCGAACGAAGCGGGTTCGTGGAGTCGCGTCACGCAGGTGTCGCCGTCGTGCTCTCCCCCGACGGAGACGTCGTCGCACGACACGGGAACGTCGAGGCGCTCGTCCTCCCGCGATCCAGCCTCAAGCCGCTGCAGGCGGTGGCGTGCATCACGGCGGGAGCCGCGCTCGAAGGCGAACAACTGGCTCTCTCGACGGCGAGCCACACCGGCACGGATCGGCATGCTTCGGTGGTGCGCGACATCCTCACCGCAGGTGGCTTGACGGAAGACGATCTGGGCTGCCCGGCAGCATGGCCCAGCGACTCCGCCACGCGCGATGAGCTCGTGCGCGAACACGGTGAGACGGCCCGCGTGCGCATGAACTGCTCGGGCAAGCACGCCGCGATGCTCCGCGCCTGCGTGGCGACCGGCTGGCCGACCGATGGATACCTCGATCCGACGCATCCCCTGCAGACGCACATCCGTGAGGTCGTGGAGCGCCTCTCCGGCGAGAAGATCGCCCACACCGCGATCGACGGCTGCGGTGCACCCGTTCATGCTCTGACGCTCACCGGACTCGCCCGCGCCATCCACCGCATCGGCACCGCCTCCGACCGTTCTCCGTTCGCACTGCACCGGGTGGCCGGGTCCCTGGTCCGCGCCGTGCGCGAGAATCCGTGGACGATCGAAGGGCCGGGCCGACCCGACACCATCGCGATCGAGAAGCTCGGTGTGTTCACGAAGGGCGGCGCGGAGGGCGTCATGGTCATGGTCGCCCCGAACGGGACCACCGTGGCGCTGAAGATGCTCGACGGTGCGGCTCGCGCCTCGACGATCGTCGCCGCTACTCTGCTCGCCCACAACGGCGGCCTGGACGAGGCGGAAGTGCGTTCGCTCAGCGAGGCCCTCCCGCTCGAGGTCCTCGGCGGCGGAAACAACGTCGGGGTCATTCGCCCCGGCGCAGGGATCTGACGAGCCGACGCCGACACTGATCATCGCGGTGTGAGCGCCGGCAGCACCACGCGGCGCGGCGAATCCGCGTCGCGCACGGACCAGGCGCGTCCGGCGTGGGGTCTGGCGTACGGCGGAAGCTCCTTGACACCCGCGAGCTGGCGCAGATCAGCGGGGTGCTCCGCGCGGATGAGGATCTCGCCCTCGCCACGGACGCGTTGCCAGACCGACCAGCTGCGTTGCCACGTCTCGGCATCGGCCACCAGGATGCGACGCGCGGTCGGCCGCACCGGTTCGGCGCCCGCGAGGATCACTTCGCATTCGGGATAGGCGGCACGGAGTTGTGCCGCCACGCCATTGGCACCGGGGGTGACCACTGCCGTGACCGCGGACACCGGGGTCCACGATTCCGCCTCCGACTCGTCCCGCCCGCCACTCCCACCGGACTCCACCCAGGCGAACTGCACCTCGCGGTCGCCGATGCGGGCACGCCCTGGTGGTCGCTCCCGCACAAACCCCGATGGCTCTCCGCCGGCCGCCAGATGCTCGACCTTGCTCGACATCCGCAGCAGCGCACGCCGAGGAACCATGTCGAGCAGCCGGCCGGCAGGACCCGCAGCGCGCGTCGCGGTCAGGACGAAGGTGCTCGCGCGAGCCGTCCGAAGGATCTGCTCCCAGCGCTGAACGAACTGCTGGGCGTGCTCGGATGGCAGCTCCGCGAGCAGAGCGTCGAGGTCGTCGCAGAGCACGACCGCTGGCGGCGCCTCCGCGCCTGACGCCCAGGCCGCGACGCGATCCCATGCGCCCTCGAGATCGCGCGGTACCCAGACCACATCCGGAAGCTGAGAGGCGATCACGCGCAGCACAGCGGTTCGCCCGGAACCAGGCGCTCCCAGCACGACCAGACCGCGATCGACGCCGCACCGCAGCACCTCAGGAGGTTGCGCCTGATGCTCCGGGTCATCGGCGCGACCGAGCAGGACGGTTCCCGCCACCGCAGCGGGGTTGCGAGCGCGACGTCCTGCGGCGGCCGCGGAAGCAGGGTGTGCGGCCAGCTCGGCGAGCGGGAGACGGGTGGGCAGCGCCGGGAGCCAGGGACTGCGAGGCGGATCCGACGCGGCCCACCGCATGCCGACACGTCGCAGATCCGAGGCGGACGTCAGTGCGACGCGCATCGCGAGGGGAACACGATCCTCCGGCCGCCACAGCAGGCCGAGACCGCGCGACGTCACTCCCCCGGGAAGCTCGGCCGCGGCGCTCGTGCCGATGACGAGTCTGCTGTCGGCAGGGTCACCCACTCTCAGGCTGATCCGCAGCGGGCAGTTGGCCGCCAGCGCATCTCGCACGACGCCCGTCGCCCGCTGGGTGCCCAGGATCAGATGCATCCCGAGCGCGCGCCCGCGCGCTGCCACATCGGTGAACACCGCCCCGAGGTCGGGATGCTCCTGAAGGAGCGCGGCGAACTCGTCGACGACGATGATCAAGCGGGGCATCGCCGCATCACGGATGTCGCGCACCCCCGCCGACGCGAGCAGAGCCTCGCGACGTCGGAGTTCAGCGGTGAGACTCGACACTCCGCGCCGGGCACCTTCTTCGTCGAGGTCCGTGATCACGGCGGCCACCTGACGAAGTTCCCGCAGGGGCTCGAATGCCGTGCCGCCCTTGAAGTCCGCCAGGATGAAGATGACCCGTTCGGGGCCGTTCTGTGCGGCGATCGCCGTGACCCAGGTGACGAGCAGTTCGCTCTTCCCCGTCCCGGTGGTGCCGGTGACGATGGCATGGGGGCCGTGCTCGACGATGTCGACCACGATCTCTCCGCGCTCGCCCTGTCCGATCATCGCCGGCAACCCTTCCTGTCCGGCGATCTGCGACAACTCATGCAGCGACACCGTCTCCGGCAGCGCATCGGAGTCATCCGACTGCCGTGCGCACGTCTGAGCCACTTCTCCCGCTTGGGCCGCCGACAGACACTCCACTGCGACCTCGACGATGCCCTGAGGCGTGCGCAGGACCGCCGCTCCCGGTTCCACGACATCGATGACGGTCGTTATGCCCTCCGGCACGTCGGCACCGGTCTCCGCCAGCCAGATCAGAGCGTCCGCGTCCACGCGGTCCGACTCGGCAGTCGCGACGCCCAACCGAAAGCTGCCGCGACGCTCCCTGGCCGCATGCGGGAGGGTGCTGAGCCCGATCCGCTCGACATCTGCGCCGACGAGCGAGAGCTGCGTCGCGCTGAAGCGCAACGACAACTGCACCACCAACGCGCGCGCGGCCGCGGCGACCACAGGCGCGGTTCCTCTCACGCACACGCCGCGCCCGAGGGGCACTGTGATCGGCGCATCCTGGAGCGAGGCGCTGCGCTCGCGGAACGCGCGCCCGCGTTCGTCGTCGCCGCCAGTGCATCGGATGCCGCTGGGCACCGTGCCGCTCCCCACAACGAGCGCTGTCGCCGCTTCCGGCGGGTGAGCACCTCGGAGAGGCGGCTGCGTGAGGCACGACGCGACATCGGGCTCACGCAGCCGGAGAGCGGCGCGCTCTGCCTCATGCCTGCTGCGGACCTCAGCCTCCGCTGCCACCCAACCCGCGTTGGCCTCCGCCTGGCCACGTCGTCGGTCGCGGCGTCTGCTCCGCGCGGAGTCGAGAAGAGAGGCGACCAGCATCAGCGGCCCGAGGGCGGCGAAGCAGAGGGCCATCAGGGAGCCGGAGACCAACCACAGCACGACCCCCGCGGCGACCGGGACGATGGCTGCCATGAACGGCAACGTCGGTCGTCGTGCGGGGACGGGGGCGGCGGGGAGAGCGATCGGCAGAGACTCCATACCGATCAGTGCACCGCACGATACCCAGCGGATCGCGCCTGTCCACAGGCGCGAACGGCTATTCGGCCGTGTCGCCGGGTGTGGAGGACTCGTCGCCCTCCGCGCTCACCTGAACGATGACGAGCGTCACGTTGTCGCGGCCGCCGTTCTCCAGGGCTGCGGCGAGCATCGCATCGACGGCAGGCCCCGGCTCCGCGTTCTCTCGCAGGAAGTGCTGGATGCCGTAGTCGGTGAGCTCTTTGGTGAGCCCGTCCGAGCAGATCACGAACCGATCTCCGGGGCGCACGTCGATCGTCACGTAGTCGGGGGCGGTGAGTTCACTCGCGCCGACGGCCCGCGTGATCACGTTGCTGTAGGGATGCCCCTCCGCCTCTTCCGGGCTGAGCTTTCCCGCAGCGATCAGCTCCTGCACGACCGAGTGATCCGTCGTGACCTGGATGAGCCGGTCGTCGCGCAGCAGATACACCCGGGAGTCGCCGATGTTCAGCGAGACCCATTGCGGCTCATCGCCGTCCTCATCGAGATAGACGCCCGTGAGGGTGGTCCCGGTTCCTTCGTCGGTCGTCTCCGGGTGGTCGGCGATGTCGCCGATCGCGAGCTCGAGCGCGTTCTCGATCGTGGGCCGGCTGACGGTACCCGCTTCGACGACTGCCTGGAGCCGCGAGACCGTGCTGCGACTGGCGATCTCACCACCCGCGTGCCCTCCCATGCCGTCGGCGACGATGAAGAGAGGGTAGTCCGCGAGGAACGCGTCCTGGTTCGTCTCACGACGACGCCCCTGATCGGTGACGCCCGCCCACGAGAGCAGCAGCGGACGCTGCGCAACCGTGACGCTGTGCGTCTTCGTCGTCTCAGCCACGTGCCGCCTCCGATGGACCTGCGGTGATTCGGGCAGTCGCAGGATACTCACACATCGTAGTAGAACTCCCCCGCCGCGATCACACTCGGGCCCCCGGATCCTCGGGCAGAGGGAACAGCGAATCGATGATCTCGAGCTCCGCGGCATCCGGCTGCCACGCTTCACCTGCGACGGCGTTCGCTTCGACCTGCTCTGCCGACGTCGCTCCGGCGATGACGCTGGAGACCGCCGGCTTCGCGAGAAGCCAACCGAACGATGCCTGCAGCATCGTGATATCCCGCTCGTCGCAGAACGCGCGGAACCGTTCGATCGCATCCCACGGCGCGTTCTCCCAGACGTGCCGGCGCGTCGACATGATCCGGCTCGATGCGGGCCCGCCGTCTCGGGTGAACTTGCCGGTGAGCAATCCGTTGTGCAGAGGGAAGTACGGGAAGAAGCCGAGCCCGTACCGTTCGACGGCGGGCAGCACTTCGCGCTCCGCGGCGCGAGCCAGCAGCGAGTAGTGGTTCTGGGCGGAGATGAATCGTCCCGTGGACCGCTCCCTCGAGGTGAACTCGGCTTCCGCGATCTGCCATCCGGTGAAGTTGGAGTGCCCGTAGTACCGGATCTTCCCCTCACGCACGAGCTCGTCCAGCGCGTCCGTGGTCTCCGCGATCGGCGTCTCCGGGTCGGGGAGATGCAGCTGATACAGGTCGATCCAGTCGGTGCGGAGCCGCCGCAGCGATTCCTCGACCGCGCGACGCACGTAGCGGCGCGACGCGCGGGCGCCGGGGAACTCGTAGCCCATGTCCCGTTCTTGCCCGAACTTCGTCGCGAGGACGACCCGATCCCTGCGCCCTTCCAGGGCTTCGCCCATCAGCGCCTCGCTGGCACCCGCGACAGCGCCGTACATGTCCGCGGTGTCGAGAAAGGTGATCCCGTTTGCGATCGCCGCGTCGATCACCGTGCGGGTGCCGGCGAGCGTCTCGGTGGCGGTGCCGCTGCGTCCGAAGTTGTTGCACCCGAGCCCGGTCGGCGAGACGAGGAGTCCGGACGCGCCGACCCGGCGCTGCGACATGACCATGGTCTCCACGTTAGTCGCCCTGCCGCGCCGGACGACGCAGCGCACCGGAGGGACAGCACAGGGCCCCCGACCGAAGTCGGGGGCCCTGTCTCAGAAGATCACGCCGGAGGCTGCGTCGGATCCGTCGGCGCGGCGGGCGGTGCCGGCGGCGCGGCCGGAGGTGCCGGCGGAGTCACGGGCGGTGCTGCCGGAGGTGCCGGCGGAGTGGTCGGCGGCGCGGGAGGAACCGGCGCGCCGGTCGCGGGAGCCGCGGGACCTGCCGGAGGTGCGTAGCCGGGCTGTGCCGGAGGCGCGTAACCCTGCGGAGCGGGCGGAGCGTAACCCTGCGGCGCCGGCGGAGCGTATCCCTGGGGAGCCGCGCCGTAGCCCTGCTGCGGAGCCGCAGACGGCTGAGCGGGAACGCCGTCCCAGACGGTGCTGTCAGCGAAGAAACCGTTACCCGCCCATGGGGCCGGCGCGATGTTCGGGTTCCAGCGCGACTTGTCGAAGGCGTTGATGCCGAGCCAGACGGGGGCGAGGAAGACCCAGAGCACCACCCACACAGCGTCCTTCTGAAGCTTGAGACCGACTCGCCAGGCGACCATCGCGAGCACGACAGCGAACGCGATTCCCGTGAGGGCGTTCAGGTACGGGATGCAGGCGAGCAATAGCGCGATGAGGACGACCCACGGCGAGACGTCTCCGAGCTTTGCGAACACGAGGTAGTTGTAGACGGGCACCCAGGCACGCCACTTGCCCTGGACGCCGGCCTTCTCGAAGACCTTCGAGAGGAAGATGGCGGTGATGACGTAGAAGGCCACTGCGAACAGCAGCCCGATGAAGAAGAACGCGAAAGCAGCTGCGAGAGCTGCTCCGCCGTCGTAGTAGTCGGACATGACCCCTCCGGAACCATTGAACTGACGCGGTTCGCGTCGCGTCCCCCACCATAGCGGGCGCACCAGCGGCGGGCAACGAACCACGCGGGGAGAATCATCCGCGCGTTACACGGCGTCACTCGACGACGACGAGCTCCAATATGCCGGTTCTCTCGCCGTCGCGCACCACGATGTCCCGCTTGGTGGCCCATGCGCGGAACTCCCGTACCGAGGAAAGCCTCGGCCGATCTTCCGCGAGTGCGCGCACCAGCAATCCCTTGGACTTCTTGTTGAAGTGGTTGAGTGCTCTGCCGTGCTCGGTCACGACGCGCACGTACGCGGAGGGGACGGATGCCGGAACCGGTCCGAGTGCGACGTAGGCCTCACTGCGGAGGTCGAGGATGAACGACGGTTCCGCCTCGGCGATCGCAGACGAGGTGGCATCCGCCCAGTGCCGTCGCAACGCCGGCAGCCCCGGGAGCGAAGTACCGGCGGAGAGCCGATAGGCCGGCAGCGCGTCGAGCGCGCCGACGGGCCCCAGGGGCGCGCTGTGGATCCACACGTGCTCACCGAGCCATCGTCGAGCGGCCGCCGAGAGCGTGGCGGCATCCAGCGCATCGAAGAGCACGCCCGTGTATCGGTCGACGGCTGCCATCGTGGGCGCCGTGCGCAGCATCCGGTTGTGCAGGACGTCACCGGCCTGGCGCGCGCTGAGTTTCAGCACCCGCTTCGCCGCCTCTTCATCGGCGGCGAGGTCGATGAGGGCGTCGACGGCAGCCGACCGATGCGCGTGCAGACCCGGCAGCGGCAGCGCCGCGAGAGCCAGAGGGGCGCCGTCACCGCCGGGACGCTTGGTCTCGGACGGCGGGAGAAGGATCTTCATATGACCTCGGAGAACAGACACGTCCGCCCCGGAGCCTGCACTCACTCAACAGAAGAGCGGGCAAGGTCCGGGGCGGACGAGAAAAGCGAACTGCTAGGCGATGAGAGCCGCGTTGCCGGCAACGATCGTCAGGGTGTTGCCCTCCATGGAGAGGAACCCGTCCTGCGCGTTGGCCAGCACCTTGGTGCCATCCGTCTGGGTGATGCGGACCTGGCCCTCGGTGAGGATGGCCAGCACCGGCTCGTGGCCGGTCATGAAGCCGATCTCACCCTCGACGGTCTTGGCGACCACGAGGCTCGCCTCTCCCGTCCAGACCTCCGCGTCAGCGGAGACGAGGCTCACGTTGAGCGCCATGGTCAGCCGTTCTCCTTCTGGATCTTCGCCCACTGCTCTTCGACGTCGTTGATGCCACCGACGTTGAAGAAGGCCTGCTCGGCGACGTGGTCGAAGTCACCGCGGGTGATCGCATCGAACGACTCGATGGTCTCCTTGAGCGGGACGGTCGAACCCTCGACACCGGTGAACTTCTTCGCCATGTAGGTGTTCTGCGAGAGGAACTGCTGGATGCGACGTGCACGCGACACGACGATCTTGTCCTCTTCGGAGAGCTCGTCGACACCGAGGATCGCGATGATCTCCTGCAGTTCCTTGTTCTTCTGGAGGATCTGCTTGACCGTGGTCGCGACGCGGTAGTGGTCCTCGCCCAAGTACCGGGGGTCCATGATCCGCGACGTCGAGGTCAGCGGGTCGATGGCCGGGTACAGACCCTTCGATGCGATCTCACGAGAGAGCTCGGTCGTCGCGTCGAGGTGGGCGAAGGTGGTCGCCGGAGCCGGGTCGGTGTAGTCGTCGGCCGGCACGTAGATCGCCTGCAGCGAGGTGATCGAGTGACCACGCGTCGAGGTGATGCGCTCCTGGAGCACACCCATCTCGTCGGCGAGGTTCGGCTGGTAACCCACGGCGGACGGCATGCGGCCGAGCAGCGTCGAGACCTCGGAACCTGCCTGCGTGAAGCGGAAGATGTTGTCGATGAAGAGCAGCACGTCCTGCTTCTGCACGTCACGGAAGTACTCCGCCATCGTCAGAGCCGAGAGGGCGACGCGCAGACGCGTTCCCGGCGGCTCGTCCATCTGGCCGAAGACGAGGGCCGTCTTGTCGAAGACACCCGCCTCTTCCATCTCGTGGATGAGGTCGTTGCCCTCACGGGTGCGCTCACCGACACCGGCGAACACCGACACACCACCGTGGTCCTGCGCGACGCGCTGGATCATCTCCTGGATGAGGACGGTCTTGCCGACACCGGCGCCACCGAACAGACCGATCTTTCCGCCCAGCACGTACGGCGTGAGGAGGTCGATCGACTTGATGCCGGTCTCGAACATCGAGGTCTTGGACTCGAGCTGGTCGAAGTTCGGCGCCTTGCGGTGGATGGGCCAGCGCTCGGTGACCTCGATGGTCTCGCCGGGCTCGAGGTTGAGCACCTCGCCGATCACGTTGAAGACCTTGCCCTTGGTGACGTCACCGACGGGGACCGAGATGGCCTCTCCGGTGTCGCGCACTTCCTGGCCGCGGACGATACCGTCGGTCGGCTTCAGTGCGATGGCGCGGACGAGGTCGTCGCCGAGGTGCTGAGCGACCTCGAGGGTGATCTCGACGGAAGATTCGCCGATCACGATCGTGGTCTTCAGTGCGTTGTAGATGTCGGGGATCGAGTCGTGCGGGAACTCGATGTCGACAACCGGACCGTTGACGCGTGCGACGCGCCCGACGACCGCGGTCGCCGGCTGGTCAGCCGTGGCGGTGGGGGTCATTTTCGTCTCTCTCCTGATGGTCTATTTGCTCGACGAGAGCGCGTCGGCGCCGCCGACGATCTCTGCGATCTGCTGCGTGATCTCCGCCTGACGCGCGTTGTTGCGCAGACGGGTGTAGTCGGTGATGAGCTTGTCGGCGTTGTCGCTGGCGGACTTCATCGCCTTCTGCGTCGCGGCCTGCTTGGCGGCGGACGACTGCAGGAGTGCGTTGAAGACGCGGCTCTGGATGTACACCGGCAGGATCGCGTCCAGCACGGTCTCGGCATCCGGTTCGAACTCGTACAGCGGGTAGACGGTGTTACCCGCCTCCGACTCGTCGGCCTCCGAGATCTCCAGCGGAAGGAGACGAACGGATTCCGGCGACTGCGTCATCATGCTGACGAACCGGTTGTACACGAGGTGGATCTCGTCGACGCCGCCCTCATCCGCGCCGCGGTTGAAGTCCTCGAGCAGCTGCTGCGAGATCTCCTCCGCGGTGTGGAACGACGGGGTGTCGGTGTCGCCGGTCCACTCCGCAGCCGCCGCGATGCGACGGAACTGGAAGTAGCCGACGGCCTTGCGGCCGACGAGGTAGAACACCGGCTCCTTGCCCTGCCCGCGCAGGAGCTCCGCCACCTCGAGACCCTCACGGAGGATCTGCGAGTTGAAGGCTCCGGCGAGACCGCGGTCCGAGGAGAAGATCACGACCGCGGAGCGGCGGATCGACTCGGGCTCGCGGGTGAGCGGGTGGTCGACGTTCGAGTGCGTCGCGACGGCGGAGACGGCCCTCGTCACGGCTCGCGCGAAGGGGCTGGACGCTTTGACGCGTGCCATCGCCTTCTGGATGCGCGAAGCCGCGATGAGTTCCATCGCCTTCGTGATCTTCTTGGTCGTCTGAGCAGAAGAGATCTTCTGCTTGTAGACCCTGAGTTGAGCGCCCATGAATTCAGTACCTCACGCGGTTACGCGCGACGACCCTTGACGATCTTCTCCTGATTGACGTCTTCCGCCTCGGCAGCCTCGTGCTCTTCGTGACCGGGAGCGCCGATGGCGTGTCCCTTGCCACCCTGGAACTCCAGGACGAAGGCGTCCGTGTGCTTCTCGAGCTCTGCGACCGTGTCGTCGTCGAGGACGTTGGTCTCACGCAGGGTGTCGAGCACCTTGGTGTTGCGACGTAGGTAGTCCAGGAGCTCGCGCTCGAAGCGGAGGACGTCGGAGACCTCGATCGTGTCGAGCTTGCCCTTCGTTCCGGCCCAGATCGAGACGACCTGCTCCTCGACGGGGTACGGCGAGTACTGCGGCTGCTTGAGCAGCTCGGTCAGGCGCGCACCACGGGACAGCTGACGACGCGAAGCCGCGTCGAGGTCGGACGCGAACATCGCGAAGGCCTCGAGGGAGCGGTACTGCGCGAGCTCCAGCTTCAACGTTCCGGAGACCTTCTTGATCGACTTGACCTGCGCGTCACCGCCGACGCGCGAGACCGAGATACCCACGTCGACCGCCGGACGCTGGTTGGCGTTGAAGAGGTCGGACTGGAGGAAGATCTGGCCATCGGTGATCGAGATCACGTTGGTCGGGATGTACGCCGAGACGTCGTTCGCCTTGGTCTCGATGATCGGGAGACCCGTCATGGACCCTGCGCCGAGCTCGTCGGACAGCTTCGCGCAACGCTCCAGCAGACGGGAGTGCAGGTAGAAGACGTCACCCGGGTATGCCTCGCGGCCCGGCGGGCGGCGCAGCAGGAGGGAGACGGCACGGTAGGCCTCGGCCTGCTTCGACAGGTCGTCGAAGATGATGAGGACGTGCTTGCCGCCGTACATCCAGTGCTGACCGATGGCGGAACCCGTGTAGGGAGCCAGGTACTTGAAGCCGGCGGGGTCGGATGCCGGAGCTGCCACGATCGTGGTGTACTCCAGGGCACCGGCCTCTTCGAGCGCGCCCTTCACCGAAGCGATGGTCGAGCCCTTCTGGCCGATGGCGACGTAGATGCAGCGGACCTGCTTGTTGACGTCGCCCGAGTCCCAGTTGGCCTTCTGGTTGATGATCGTGTCGATCGCGATGGCCGTCTTACCGGTCTGGCGGTCGCCGATGATCAGCTGACGCTGACCGCGGCCGACCGGGATCATCGCGTCGATGGCCTTGATGCCGGTCTGCATCGGCTCGTGGACCGACTTGCGCTGCATGACGCCAGGCGCCTGCAGTTCGAGCTCGCGGACACCCTCGGTGGCGACCGGGCCGAGGCCGTCGATCGGGTTTCCGAGCGGGTCGACGACGCGACCGAGGTAGCCGTCGCCGACGGGGACCGAGAGGACCTCACCGGTGCGGGTGACCTCCTGGCCGGCTTCGACGCCGGTGAACTCGCCGAGGACGACGACACCGATCTGGTGCTCGTCGAGGTTCAGTGCGAGACCCTTGGTGCCGTCTGCGAAGGTCACGAGCTCGTTGGCCATGACGCCGGGCAGGCCCTCGACGTGCGCGATTCCATCCGCGGCGTCGATGACGGTGCCGACCTCGGTCGCCGCTGCCCCGGTGGGCTCGTAGGCGGCGGCGAAGTCCTTCAGCGCGTCACGGATGACGTCGGGGCTGATCGATAGTTCTGCCATTGTCTTCCCTTTGTATCTGGGTGCGCGGTTCCCCGCGCGAAGTCGTGTTAGCCCGCGAGCTTCTGGCGAAGGTCTGCGAGTCGAGCGGAGATGCTGCCGTCGATGACGTCATCGGCGATCTGCACGCGCAGACCTCCGACGACGGCAGGGTCGATGACGACGTTGAGCGAGACCTTGCCGTCGTAGCGGCGCGAGAGAGCGTCGCTGAGACGGGTGCGCTGCGCGTCGTTGAGCTCGGACGCGCTGTGGACCGTAGCGACGACCCGACCATGCTGGCTCGAGACGATGCGCGTGGCGCGGCTGAGCAGCTGGCGCACACGCCGCTCGCGCGGCTGGCGCACGAGCGAGGAGACGATCAGCGTGACCGGAGCGCTCGAGCCGCCGTCGGCGAGCAAGCGCTCGACGAGTGCGGCCTTGGCGTCTTCTCCCCCGAGGCGGCTGCCCAGGGCGAGCTCCAGCTCGGCGTTCGCGGCGATGACGCGGGAGAATCCGAAGAGTTCTCCCTCGATGTCAGCGCCCGGTTCGGCGATCGCTGCGGCGCGGATCGCGAGCTCCTCGATGCCGTCCACCAGCTCGCCTGCGTTCGACCAGCGCTCGGCCACGACGGTCTTCAGAACGCTCTGCGCGTCTGCAGAGAATCCGCCGAAGACCGCTGCGACGACGTTCTGTCGCGCGACGGCCGGAGCCGAAGGGTCGGCAAGCGCGCCGCTCAGCTGGGACGACTCACTCACGGCACGCCCGGCAGCGAAAAGCTCCCGTGCGGTGTCGAGAGTGACGCCCTTCGCTGCGGCAAGCGTCTCGATGGATGCCGCGAGTGCCTGAGTGGTCGCGCTGCCCATTACTTCGCCGCCTTCTCGGATGCTTCGAGATCGGCGAGGAAGCGGTCGACGACAGCCGTCGCACGAGCGTCGTCGGAGAGGGTCTCTCCGACGACACCACCGGCGAGGTCGAGGGCCAGCGAGCCCACCTCGCTGCGGAGCGAGACGAGAGCGGTCTGACGCTCGGCCTCGATCTGCGTGTGCGCGGTGGCCGTGAGGCGTGCCGCCTCGGTGGAAGCAGCATCCTTGGCCTCGGCGACGATCTTCTTGCCGTCCTCGCGGGCGGCCTCACGGATCTCACCGGCCTCGGTGCGTGCCTCCGCCAACTGGCGGGTGTACTCCTCGAGCGCTGCTTCGGCCTTCTTCTGCGCCTCGTCAGCCTTCGCCATGTTGCCTTCGATGGCAGCCGAACGCTCGTCGAGCATCTTCGTCAGCTTCGGAAGGGCGACCTTCCACACCACGAGAAGGATGAGGACGAACCACAGACCCGACCAGATGATGTCGTACCACGCGGGGATCAGCGGGTTGTGAGCCGCTTCGCCCTCAGCTGCGAGGTTCGTGACAAGAGCGTTCAGCATCCTGTCTCCTTCATGAGTCGGTAGGGATTACGCGGGGAACGGGATGAATGCGACGGCGATGCCGACGAACGCAAGCGCCTCGGTGAAGGCGATACCGATCCACATGAGGACCTGAAGGCGACCGGCCAGCTCGGGCTGACGGGCGACGCCCTCGATGGTCTTGCCGACGACGATACCCACGCCGATGGCCGGGCCGATGGCTGCGAGGCCGTAGCCGACCGCACCGATGTGACCGTTGATTTCAGCGAGAACCGTAGTTGCGTCCACGGGTTTTTCCTTTCGTTGGGTGGGAGGGCTGATGCCCGCCCGCTCAGAGTCTGTTGCTCAGTGCTCTTCTGCGACCGCGAGCTGGATGTAGACCGCGGTGAGGACGGTGAAGACGTAGGCCTGGAGAACGGCGACCAGAATCTCGAAGAGAGTGAAGGCGCCGCCGAAGGCGAGGGTTCCGACACCGAGTGCGGCCCAGCCGCCGCCGACGGTGAAGAAGAAGAACTGGGTTGCTGCGAAGCAGAGGACAAGCAGCATGTGCCCGACGACCATGTTCATCAGGAGTCGGAGCATCAGCGTGACCGGACGCAGGATGAAGGTCGAGAGGAGCTCGATGATGGCGACGATCGGCATCGCGAATCCGGGAACGCCCTGCGGGAGGAGCGCGTTCTTGAAGAAGCGGAAGCCGTGACGTCGCATACCTGCGTAGATGAACGTGACGTAGGAGACCAGTGCCAGCGTCAACGGCACGGCCGCGATGCTGGTTCCGGCGATGTTCAGGAACGGGATGATGCCCGTGATGTTCATGAACAGCACCATGAAGAAGATCGTGGTGAGGATCGGCAGGAAGCGGTCGCCGTCCTTGCGTCCGAGCAGATCGTGGGCGATGTTGCCGCGGACGAGTCCGAGGCCCATCTCCACCAGGCTCTGGAAACGGCCGGGAACGACCGTCATGCGGCGGGTGCCGAGCCAGAGGATGAGGACCACCGCGATCACGGAGAGGAACTGCACCAGATGGATGCGGTGCACCGGGATGACACCGAACGCGTTGAAGAGGATCTCCGGGAAGAACTCATCGATCGACGGGCCGTGGAACTCGCCGTCAGTGGCAAGTCGAGGGATCAGGGTCGCAGCAAGATTAAACAGCGCGGGCTCCAGCTTCGGGGCACCGGTCTAAACCGGGGCGACGATGGTCGGTGTGCTATCAGCGCAAGCGCTCGCGGGCGAGCGGCGGGCACTCCTCAACACTATCAGAATATGAGGTTGTCCTAAGACCGCGGGCCGCCCTCGGACGATCCCTCGCCCGCGCGGTTCTGGCTGCCTGGTGCCACGTCTTCCGGCACCTCCGTCGGCAGCGTCGTGTCGCTGACGTTCGGCAGGCGCATGCGGGTCAGCACGATGACGTCGATCACCAGCGACATGATCACGCCCGCGACGATCGACAGGAAGAACACCATCGGGTGCAGCCAGGGCTGACCACCGAGCAGGATCATCACCACGACGAACAGGCCGAGCTTCAGGAGCCAGCCGCCGAGCACGATGGCGAAGAAGAGCTGCACATAGATCGGATCGCCGTACCAGCGGTTCGCGACGAGGATGCTGATCCCGGTGATCGCCAGGAACAGGGCGGCGAGGAGTACGCCGAGCAGCCCGCTCACGAGCCCCTCCCCCTGCGCCACGAGGAATCCGACTCCGCCGGCGATGATCGCCAGCACCACCGTCGCCACCGCCGACCAGATCAGGGTCCGGCGCAGGATCGGCGTGCTGGAAACAGGGCTCGGGCTCATGAGGACTCCACGGGTGTCGGATCGGGTGCAACGCCCGCGGCACGCTTCCGGCGGCGGGTAGGGCTCAGGGTGATGACGAGGCAGGCGGCGATGCCGACGATGCCGAAGCCGACGCCCGGAAGGTACTGACCGGGCCAGTCCTCTCGAGCCCCGACGTACATCAGCAGCACGGCCAGCGAGATGACAGCGGTCCACGCGTAGAAGATGAGGACCGCGTCACGGTCGCGGTGGCCGAGATCGAGCATCCGATGATGGAGGTGCTTGCGATCGGGCGAGAAGGGCGACTTGCCCGCGTTCATGCGGCGGAGCACGGCGAGGCCGAAGTCGAGCAGCGGCAGCAGCACGACCAGGAGCGGCAGCAGGATCGGGATGAACGCACCGAGCAGCTGCGAACGGCCGAGGCGCTCCGGGTCGAGCGCTGAGGGATCCATCTGGCCGGTGAGGGCGATGGCGGACGTGGACATCAGGAGTCCGATGACCAGCGCGCCGGAGTCGCCCATGAACAGTTTCGCCGGGCTCCAGTTCAGCGGTAGGAAGCCCAGGCAGGCGCCGATCAGGACGGCGGCGATGAAGGTCGAGAGGTTGAAGTAGCTCGATGCTCCCGAGTCTCGGGTGAAGATGTAGGAGTAGGCGAAGAACACGCCGTTGGAGATCAGGCACACTCCGGCGACGAGGCCGTCGAGGCCGTCGATGAAGTTCACTGCGTTCATGACGATCACGATCGCGAACATCGTGATGCTGATGCTGACCCAGCTCGAGAAGACGATCAGATCGCCGAACGGCAGCGACAGGATCTGCAGCCCCCCGCCCACCGTGATGATGCCGGCAGCCAGGAACTGCGCGCCGAGCTTGATCATCCAGTCCAGGTCCCACAGGTCGTCGACCACGCCGATCACGGCGATCAGGAACGAGGCGCCGAGGATCGACCACATGGTGGTCGGCGGGAACCAGATGCTCTGGAAGAACGGATTGGCCGCCGAGACGATGCTGCCGACGGCGATGCCGAGGAAGATCGCGACCCCGCCGAGGCGCGGAGTGGGGGTCGTGTGCACATCCCGATCGCGGATGCCGGGATAGAGCTTGAAGCGGAGGCTGAGGCGCCACACCGCCCATGTCAGCCCGAAGGTGATCACGGCGGTGAGGATGATCGTGAAGAGATACTGCTTCACGAATCCCCGTCCTGATGCTCCTCCACGTGCTCGGTCTCTTCTCCGGGTGCGAGCAGCTCGCCGAGCACGTCGTGCAGCTGCTCACGAGTCACCACCCCGTCACGCAGGATGCGGACGACGCCCGGCTCTTCGCCCGCGCGGCGGACGAGGGAAGTCGCGTCGACGATCGTCGACGCGATGCCCTCCTTGCTCATGCCGTCGGCGAGATAGACGGCGACGCTCTCGCCGAGCATCTGTTCGGCATCATGGGCCGAGATCGCGGCGGCATGGCCGGTGAGGTTGGCGCTCGACACCGCGAGTGGTCCGGTCTCGGCGAGGAGCTCCAGCGCGACGTGCCCCTCCGGCATCCGCACTGCGACGGTTCCGAGGGTCTCCCCCAGGTCCCACACCAGCGACGGCTGTGCGGGGAGCACGATCGTGAGCCCGCCCGGCCAGAACGCGTCGACGAGGCGCTGCACCGGCTCGGGAACCGACTCAGCCAGAGCCGCGAGGGTCTCCTTCGTCCCGATCAGCACGGGCGGCGGCTGGTCACGGCCGCGGCCCTTCGCGTCGAGCAGCCGCTGCACCGCGGCGGGCGAGAAGGCGTCGGCGGCCACGCCGTAGACGGTGTCGGTGGGCATCACGATGAGTTCGCCGCGGCCGATCGCCTGGCGCGCGTGGCGCATTCCGGCAAGCAGCTCGGCCTCGTCGCGGCAGTCGAAGATGGTTGACATGACGGTTCGATTCTATCCGGGGTGAACGGGTTCGACGCTCGGAGTGCGCTGATCAGGGGCGCAGAGCAGTGGTGGTGCGGTCGCGCAGCGTGAGGTCGCGATGCGTCGCCGCCGCTCGCCAGCCGTCGGCCGTGAGGAGTTCACGGATCGATCCGCCCTGCAGCTCGCCGTGCTCGATCACGATCAGGCCACCGGGACGGAGCAGCCGCAGCGCCCTGGTGCTGAGCGTCCGCACGATGTCGAGGCCGTCCTCTCCCCCGTACAGGGCCATCGCGGGATCGAACAGTCGGACCTCCGGGTCGCGCGGGATCGCGGCATCCGGCACGTAGGGCGGGTTGGAGATGACGACGGATGCCGTGCCGTCGAGCTCCGGGAATGCCTCGCCGAGATCCGACAGCACCAGGGTCAGGTTCTCGACCCCGTCGGTGTTGCGGCTCGCCCAGGCGTGGGCGTCCGGAGAGAGCTCGGCCGCGAACACGCGGGAGTGCGGCACCTCGGTCGCCATGGCGAGGGCGATCGCCCCGCTTCCGGTGCCCAGGTCGACGCCGATGGGTGCGGGATCCGGCGCGTTCAGCAGCGCGTCGATCGCGTACTGCACGACGGTCTCGGTCTCGGGCCGCGGCACGAAGACGCCGGGCCCGACGGCCAGCTCGAGGTGACGGAACGGCGCCGTGCCGGTGATGTGCTGCAGGGGCTCCCGGGCGGCGCGCCTGGCCACCACGGTCTCCAGCCGCACCGCATCGTCGTCGGACGCCCCGTCGCCGCGGACGATAGCCGCCTGCACCTCGCCGCGACGCCGCCCCAGCACATGACCGACGAGCAGTTCGGCGTCGACGAGAGGGTCGGGCACGCCGGCGTCGGCGAGCCGCTGGGCCGCGGCGCGTACGAGCGCGGCGAGCGTGGTCTCAGGCATGACTTCCAGCGTAGAGTGCGAGCGAGCGTCACATTACCGGCGCGAATCGGCGCCTCGAATAGGCTGGTGCGGCATCGTCCCGCTCAGGAAGGTTCCTCCATGCCCGGTATCCACTCCGACATCACGACCGCGTTCGGCAACACCCCGCTCGTCCGCCTGAACAGGGTGGCTGAGGGCGTCGACGCGACCGTGCTCGCCAAGCTCGAGTTCTACAACCCGGCATCCAGCGTGAAGGACCGCCTCGGCATCGCCATCGTGGACGCCGCCGAGGCATCCGGCGAGCTGAAGCCGGGCGGAACCATCGTCGAAGCGACCAGCGGCAACACCGGCATCGCGCTCGCCATGGTCGGCGCAGCCCGCGGGTACAAGGTCATCCTCACGATGCCGGCGTCGATGTCGAAGGAGCGTCGGATGCTGCTCAAGGCGTTCGGCGCCGAGCTGGTGCTGACCGACCCGACGAAGGGCATGACCAACGCGATCGCCGAGGCCGAGGAGATCGCGGCGAAGACGCCCGGTGCGGTCCTCGCCAAGCAGTTCGCGAACGAGGCCAACCCGGCCATCCACCGCAAGACCACCGCGGAGGAGATCCTCCGCGACACCGACGGCAAGGTCGACTACTTCGTCGCCGGCATCGGAACCGGCGGAACCATCACCGGTGTCGGCCAGGTGCTGAAGGAGCGCATCCCGGGCGTCAAGGTCGTCGCCGTCGAGCCCAAGGACTCCCCCATCCTCACCGAGGGCCACCCCGGTCCGCACAAGATCCAGGGAATCGGACCGAACTTCGTTCCTCCGATCCTCGATCGCGACGTGATCGACGAGGTCATCGACGTCACCTTCGACGACGCGATCCGTCTCGCCCGCGACACCGCGGCGAAGGACGGCATCCTGGTCGGCATGTCGAGCGGCGCGGCGATCTGGGCGGCGCTCGAGATCGCGAAGCGGCCGGAGGCGGCCGGTAAGAACATCGTCGTGATCATCCCCTCGTTCGGTGAGCGCTATCTCTCGACGGCTCTCTACGAGCACCTCCGCGACGAGTGAGCATGACGATCTGGGGCCGCGTGCGCGAGGACATCGTCGCCGCGCGCCTGCGGGACCCTGCTGCGCGCAGCGCCGCCGAGGTGGCGCTGCTGTATCCGGGTCTGCACGCCATCTGGGCGCATCGCGTGTCGCATGCGCTCTGGCGCCGCCGTCTGCGGCTGCTCGCCCGCGCCTCGTCGCAGCTGTCGCGATGGCTGACCGGGATCGAGATCCATCCCGGTGCGCGCATCGGCCGACGATTCTTCATCGATCACGGCATGGGCGTGGTGATCGGCGAGACGGCGGAGATCGGCGACGACGTGATGCTCTATCACGGGGTCACGCTGGGCGGCCGCACGCGCGACTCCGGCAAGCGGCATCCGACCCTCGGAGACGGTGTGGCGGTCGGGGCCGGCGCGAAGATCCTCGGGCCGGTCACGATCGGCGCAGGATCGGTGATCGGCGCGAACGCTGTGGTCACACGAGACGCCCCGGCGGACAGCATCCTGGTCGGCGTGCCGGCGAAGCCGCGTCACCGCACCATCGGTGAGGACACGAGGGCGCTGCTCACCGCGCCCGACTACTCGATCTGACTTGCAGAGATCAGCGACGCCGGGATTCCTGGGTCTCGTTCTTCCGCTTGAGGAAGACGAGCGGGAGCAGCACGCTGCCGAGCGCGGTGATGAGCCAGACGATGACCGCGCCGAGCAGCCATCCCGTGGCATCGACGATGCGAAGGCCGCCGATCGGCAGCAGCACCACGATGACCAGGGCGATCAGCGTCGAGATGATCCCGATTCCGCCCATCAGCACCGGCGCGTAGCGATCGGCAAGCCTGCCGACCAGCGGGGCGAGCACGCTCTGCACGATCGCGAAGATCAGGATGCAGATGACGAAACCCCACCACTTGTCCCACTGGATCTGGAAGCCCTCGAGGAGGGCATCGGCGACGATGAGCCCGATGCCGGCCGAGACGACGTACGTCAGCGCCCGGATGAGAAGTGTGATCACGCGCCGAGCCTAGCGCTCGTGGTGCTCCGACGTCAGGAGTCGTTTCCGACGGCCGCGAGCTGCGCTTCCTCGTCGGCCGCGATGGCGCTGGTGATGATCGGATCGAGCGCGCCATCCATCACCTGGTCGAGGTTGTACGCCTTGAAGCCGGTGCGGTGATCCGCGATGCGGTTCTCCGGGAAGTTGTAGGTGCGGATGCGCTCGGAGCGATCCATTCCGCGGATCTGCGACTTGCGCACGTCGGAGGCGGCGGCAGCCAGCTCCTCCTGCTGCCGCGCGAGCAGGCGGGCGCGCAGCACGCGCATCCCGGCCTCACGGTTCTGCAGCTGCGACTTCTCGTTCTGCATCGAGACGACGATGCCGGTCGGCACGTGCGTGATGCGCACGGCGGAGTCGGTCGTGTTGACGGACTGCCCACCCGGTCCCGACGAGCGGAACACATCGATCTTGAGATCGTTCTGGTCGATCTGGATCTCTTCGGGCTCATCGACCTCGGGGAACACCAGCACACCGGTGGTCGAGGTGTGGATGCGCCCCTGCGACTCGGTCGCCGGAACCCGCTGCACGCGGTGCACACCGCCCTCGTACTTGAGGTGGGCCCAGACGCCCTGCGCGGGGTCGGTGGACGAGCCCTTGATCGCGACCTGGACGTCCTTGTAGCCGCCGAGGTCGGACTCGTTGCGCTCCAGCAGCTCGGTCTTCCAGCCCTTGGATGCCGCGTACTGCACGTACATGCGCAGGAGGTCGGCGGCGAACAGCGCCGACTCGGCGCCGCCCTCCCCCGCCTTGATCTCCATGATCACGTCACGGGCGTCGTCGGGGTCGCGCGGGATCAGCAGACGTCGGAGTCGCTCCTGTGTCGCCTGGACTTCTTCCTCCATCGCGGGGATCTCGGCCGCGATCGACTCGTCCTCGCGAGCGAACTCGCGTGCCGTGTCCAGATCATCGGATGCCGCCACCCACGCGTCGTACGCGGCGACGATCCTCGACAGCTCGGCGTAGCGACGGTTGACGCGCTTCGCTCGGGCCGCGTCGGCGTGCACCGCCGGGTCGGAGAGTTCCTCCTGGACCCGGCGATGCTCGTCGAGCAGAGTCTGGACGGACTCGAACACGTCAGGCCGCTCAGCGGATGTTGTTGTCGTGCCCGTGCGCGCCCGACGGGAGCGTGGGGATCGACTTCTGCATCTGCACGAGGAACTCGACGTTCGAGTGCGTCTCCTTGAGCTTGCCGAGCACGACCTCGAGGGCCTGCTGCTGGTCGAGGCCCGCAAGGGCACGACGCAGCTTCCAGGTGATCTTGACCTCGTCGGCCGAAAGCAGCATCTCCTCGCGGCGGGTGCTCGAGGCGTTCACGTCGACAGCCGGGAAGATGCGCTTGTCGGCGAGAGCGCGCGACAGGCGCAGCTCGCTGTTGCCGGTGCCCTTGAACTCCTCGAAGATGACCTCGTCCATCTTGGAGCCGGTCTCGACGAGAGCCGTGGCGAGGATCGTGAGCGATCCACCGTTCTCGATGTTGCGCGCCGCGCCGAAGAACCGCTTGGGCGGGTACAGGGCTGACGCGTCGACGCCACCGCTGAGCACACGACCGGATGCCGGTGCGGCCAGGTTGTACGCACGACCGAGGCGGGTGATCGAGTCGAGCAGCACGACGACGTCGCGGCCCAACTCGACGAGGCGCTTGGCGCGTTCGATGGCGAGCTCGGCGACCGTGGTGTGGTCTTCGGCCGGGCGGTCGAACGTCGAGGCGATGACCTCGCCCTTGACCGTCCGCTCCATGTCGGTGACCTCTTCGGGGCGCTCGTCCACGAGCACGACCATGAGGTGGACCTCGGGGTTGTTCTGCGCGATCGCGTTGGCGATCTGCTGCAGCACGATGGTCTTGCCGGCCTTGGGAGGCGCGACGATGAGACCGCGCTGACCCTTGCCGATCGGCGCGACGAGGTCGATGATGCGCTGCGTGAGCTTCTCCGGCACCGTCTCCAGGCGCAGACGCTCCTGGGGGTACAGCGGGGTGAGCTTGCCGAACTCCACGCGGGTCGCGGCGTCGTCGATGGACAGGCCGTTGATCGAGTCGACCTTGACCAGGGCGTTGTACTTCTGGCGCCCCTGCTGCTCGCCCTCGCGGGGCTGCTTGATCGAGCCGACGACCGCGTCGCCCTTGCGCAGGTTGTACTTCTTCACCTGACCGAGCGACACGTAGACGTCGCTCGGGCCGGCGAGGTAGCCGGTGGTGCGGACGAACGCGTAGTTGTCGAGCACGTCGAGGATGCCGGCGATCGGGATCAGGACGTCGTCCTCGCCGATCTCGGTGTCGAACTCGTCGGTCGGCTCCGCGCCGCGACGCTTGTTGCGCTGACGGTTGCGGTTGTTGCCGCCCGCCTGGTCGTCTGTGGCGGCCTGCGGCTGCTGCTGCTCCTGCGCCGTGCCGCTCTGTCCACGGCCGCGGTTACGGCTGCGGTTGCGATTGCGGTTGCGACCGCCCTGCTCGTCGCCGTCACCGGAGTCGCCGGCGGAGTCGTCCGCCTGCGAGTTGTCCGACTGCCCGTTGTCCTTCTGGGCGTTGTCTTTCTGGGCGTTGTCTTTCTGGGCGTTGTCGTTGCGTGCACTCTGAGCGTTGTCGTTGCGTGCACCCGAGTTGCGGTTGTTGCGACCGTTGGAGCTGCGCGCGTTGTCGCTCTGCTGTCCGTCGTTCTGGTTGCCGTCGGCGCGAGTGCTCTCGCTCGGAGCCTCGGCGGGCGCGGTGTCGGTGTTCGACTCCGCGGACTGGCCGTCGGCCTCGGTGGCGGGCTTCTGCGTGCGACGGCCGCGACCGGTGGTCTTCGGTGCGGTCTCCGCCGGCGCCTCCGTGGTTGCGGGGGCTGCCTCGGCGGGCGCGGTCACGGCGTCAGCGGCCGGCGCCTCGGCATCCGCCTTCTTGGCACGGCTGCGACGCGGTGCCTTCGCCTTCGGAGCGGCTTCTGCCGTCGCTGCGCCGTCGCCGGAGGCTGCTGCCTGAGGCTCGGCCGCCGCAGGAGCGGCATCCGTCTTCTCTGCAGCCTTCTCGGCAGCCTTCTCCGCCTTGGCGGCGGCGGTGGCGCTGGTGGCACGACGCGGCGCGCGCTTGCGCGCCGGCGCGGCCTCCGTGGCCGAATCGGTGCCGGTGGCAGACGTCTGATCGTTCTGGGTCTCGGAGAGGTTCTCCACGAGTACTCCCTTATATGTCATGGGGAATGAGCGTTCAACGCGCACAACGGGTGCTGCGCACGATCGCACGGGCTGACGCTCGGCGCCAGCCGGCCTCGGCACGAAGCTCAGGAATGAGCTGTGCCACAGGGGTTTGCGTGCGGGTCTTGCAAGAGTTGCAATGGGGCCAGATTCACGAAACTACGTGGAGCCCTCCGCTCGATTCCCCACTGTACCACCACGGACGTCGACCGCGAGCAGGAGCGCTTCCCACGGGGTGTCGGTCACCTGATCGGCCAGTTCGACGGCATCCTGTCGGCTACCGGGACCGTCGGCGAGCACGAGCACACTGGGACCTGCCCCCGAGACGAC
Source organism: Microbacterium sp. PMB16 (assembly GCF_051294855.1). Classification (GTDB taxonomy): domain Bacteria; phylum Actinomycetota; class Actinomycetes; order Actinomycetales; family Microbacteriaceae; genus Microbacterium. Next base: position 2,961,389 of record NZ_CP145908.1, on the reverse strand, counting down.
CGCGGCGAATCCCGCGGCGCGCAGTGCCTGCACCAGACGCTGCGTCTCGGGCATCGCTCCGGCGCGGTAGTCCTGGTGGAGTCGATCGGCCGTCGCGTCGAGGAGCAGTTCGGGGCTCTGCATGAGTGCGGCGATCAACAGGGCGGATCGGGAGACGTTGAAGATCGCGTCCGCCGTGGAGACCTGCGGCGGCTGGAGCGAACGCGCCTGCGAGGTCGACATCGTGTAGGCGGGGACGAGCACGAGCGGCGAGACGCCGCGGTGCACGAGCAGCTTCTTGTGCTGTGGTCCGCGCTCCCCCACCCAGGCGATGGTCAGACCGCCGAAGAGTGCCGGGGCGACGTTGTCCGGGTGTCCTTCGAGCTCGGTGGCGAGACGGAGGAGATCGGCATCGCTGATCTCGACGTCGCCCTCGAGCAGTCCCTTCGCCGCGAGCACACCGGCCACGACGGCGGCGCCGGACGAACCGAGGCCCCGGCCGTGCGGCACGCCGTTCTCCGCGATGATCCGCAGCCCGGGGACGGGCCGACCGGCGTCGGCGAAGACGTGCGCGATCGTGCGCACGATCAGGTTCGAGTCATCGCGCGGGATGTCGGCGGCGCCGGTGCCCGACACCTCGATCTCGAGCTCCCCGGCCGAGAGCGCCGTCACCTGCAGCGTGTCGTAGATGCTGAGGGCAAGACCCAGTGTGTCGAACCCGGGGCCGAGGTTGGCGCTCGTGGCGGGGACGCGCACCTCGACGGTGCGCCTCTCGAGGGAGGCGGACTCCGGCGTCATCGTCACTCGCCTTCCACGCGGAGCACGGAGACGACACGCTCGACGACCGAGCTGCCGGCGAGAGCGTCGACCGTCGCACTGAGCGCCTGTTCGCTCGCACGGTGCGTGCCGATGATGAGACGCGCGGTCGGCTCATCCTCGCCCTCCACGGTCTGCACGACGGTTGCGACCGAGACTCCTCCGTCGCTCAACGTGCCGGCCACCGTGGCGAGCACGCCCGGCGCATCCGCGACCTCGAGGGTGATCTGGTAGCGCGTCGTGACGTGTCCGATCGGGACGACAGGCAGGTTCGCCCTGGTGGACTCGCCCACGCCGACGCCGCCCGCGATGTGACGACGAGCGGCCGACACGACGTCGCCCAGCACGGCGGATGCGGTCTGCACGCCACCGGCCCCAGCCCCGTAGAACATCAGGGACCCCGCGGCCTCCGCCTCGACGAACACCGCGTTGTTCGCGCCGTGCACGGTGGCCAGGGGGTGCGAGGTCGGGACGAGCGCCGGATACACCCGCACCGAGATCGACTCGGCGCCGTCGGCTTCGATGCGCTCGCACACCGCGAGCAGCTTGATCACGAAGCCGGCGGCACGCGCCTCCTCGATCATCGAGGCCGTGATCGACGAGATGCCCTCCCGGTAGACGGCATCCAGCGGCACCGCGGTGTGGAACGCGAGGCTCGCGAGGATCGCGGCCTTCTGTGCGGCGTCGTATCCCTCGACGTCGGCGGTCGGGTCGGCTTCCGCGTAACCCAGTCGCTGCGCGTCGGCGAGCACGTCGGCGAAGTCGGCGCCCTCGGTGTCCATCCGGTCGAGGATGTAGTTGGTCGTGCCGTTGACGATGCCCATGATGCGCACGACGCGGTCGCCGGCGAGCGAGTCCCGCAGGGGACGGATGATCGGGATCGCGCCCGCGGCCGCCGCCTCGTAGTAGACCGAGGCCCCGACGCGATCAGCCGCCTCGAAGAGCTCGGGACCGTGGGTCGCGAGCAGCGCCTTGTTGGCGGTCACGACGTCGGCACCGGAGCCGATCGCCTGCAGGATGCTGGTGCGCGCCGGTTCGATGCCGCCGATGAGCTCGATCACGATGTCCGAACCCAGGATGAGCGCCTCGGCATCCGTCGTGAACAGCTCCTTGGGCAGGTCGACGTCGCGCGGCGCGTCGACGTCGCGGACCGCGATCCCGGCGAGTTCCAGCTGTGCGCCGGCCCGATCGGCGAGTTCATCGCCGTGGCGCAGCAGCAGAGCTGCGACCTGCGAGCCGACCGCCCCTGCGCCCAGCAGTGCGACGCGAAGTCGTCGGTAGTCAGTCATCGTTGCTCCTTCGGAGTGGTTCGATCGTCTTCTTCTCGGGTGCGTGCCCCGTCGATGCCCGCGTCCCTGGCCAGCAGGTCGTCGATGGTCTCGCCTCGGACGATGACCCTCGAACGACCGTCGCGTACGGCGATCACGGGCGGGCGTGGAACATGGTTGTAGTTGCTCGAGAGCGCGGCGCAGTACGCGCCGGTCGCGGGAACGGCGAGCAGGTCGCCGGGGACGAGATCCGCGGGCAGGTACTCGTGGTCGACGACGATGTCGCCGGACTCGCAGTGCTTGCCGACGACGCGGCTGAGCTGCGGTGCGCCGCCGCCGACGCGCGAAGCGAGCCGTGCGGAGAACTGGGCCCCGTACAGCGCGGTACGGGCGTTGTCGCTCATGCCCCCGTCGACGCTGATGTACCGGCGGACCGCGCCCGATTCGATCGTCACGTCCTTGGTCGTGCCGACCTCGTACAGGGTGACGCCGGCCGTGCCCACGATCGCTCGACCCGGTTCGAACGACAGCGCGGGAACCGGGATGCCACGCGCGGCGCACCCCTCGGCGACCGCGGCCACGATCTCACCGGCCAGCGTCTCGATGGGCGTCGGGTCGTCGGAGCGCGTGTAGGCGATGCCGAAGCCGCCGCCGAGGTTGAGCTGGGGTACGGGGCCACCGTCGAGGAGCGCAGCATGCAGTTCGAGCACGCGGGACGCCGACTCGCGGAATCCGGCGACGCCGAAGATCTGAGACCCGATGTGGCAGTGCAGACCCGAGAACTCCAGGCCGGAGAGTTCCCGGATGCGCGCGACGGCCGCCTCGGCATCCGCCAGCGGGAATCCGAATTTCTGATCCTCGTGCGCGGTGGCGAGGAACTCGTGGGTCTCGGCGTGGACGCCGCTGATGACCCGGACCAGCACGCGCTGCACGGCTCCGGTGCGCGCCGTGATCGCAGCGAGTCGTTCGATCTCGATCGCACTGTCGACGATGATCGTGCCGACGCCGGCCACGACCGCTCGTTCGAGCTCGGCCGCCGACTTGTTGTTGCCGTGGAAGCCGAGCGATGCCGGCGCGACCCCCGCGGCGAGCGCCACCTCGAGCTCGCCTCCGGTGCACACATCGACGCGGAGTCCCTCGTCGACGACCCAGCGCGCCACAGTCGTGCTGAGGAAGGCCTTGCCCGCGTAGTACACCTGCGCGGTGGTGCCGTTCTCCGACGCCGCCCGGTCGAAGGCGAGGCGGAAGGCTCTGGCGCGGCCCCGTACCTCGTCCTCATCGAGCACGAGCAGCGGAGTGCCGTACGTGCGGGCGAGGTCTGCGGCGCTCACACCGGCGATGTCGAGCACTCCGTCGGCATCTCGCACCGCCGACGCCGGCCAGACTCCCGCTGCGAGATCATTGGCGTCTTCGGGCACGACGAGCCATTCCGGAGCAAGCGAATCGGCAGGGGGAAGCACGGAGCACCAATCGTCGGACGGATCTCGGGTCGTGGGACGGGTCTCGGGCGAGAGACGCACATCGAGATTCCCCCGATTCTATGGCACCGCCTGGAGGCTCTTCGTCATGGTGACGCCCGGCGTCAAGCCCCTGCGGAGGTTCCGTGGGGGCTCATAGGGTGGGGCTGTGATGAACTCCGAATCGTCGTCCGAGACCCCGAAGCAACCGGGACTCGTCGCCCGAGTCAGCCAGGGCGTCATCGCCTGGGCGCTGCGTCGGCGCCTGGTTCGCGCCGCGCTGCTGTACTCCGAGCGCCGAGGCCCGATGCTCGCCGACAGCGTCACCTATCGCGCACTCTTCAGCGTGTTCGCCGGCGTGCTGCTCGGCTTCTCGATCGCCGCGCTGTGGCTCGCGGGCAACCCGGCGGCGTGGCAGGCGATCATCGACGCCGTGCAGTCGGTCGTCCCGGGACTCATCGGCGAGGACGGCGTGATCAAGACGACCGACCTCGATCAGCCGGCGTCGCTGTCGATCGCCGGGATCATCTCACTCGTCGCGCTGGTGGGTGCGGCCCTGGGAGCCATCGGATCGCTGCGCACGGCCGTGCGGGTGATCGCCGGCACGACCCACGACGACATCCTCTGGATCTGGGTGATCGTCCGCAACCTGTGCCTGGCGCTCGGCATCGGCGTCTCCTTCGTCCTCGCCGCCTTCCTCACCTTCGCCGGGCAGCTTGGCGTTTCCTGGGTGAGCGGTCTGCTCGGGCTTCCGGCGGACTCGCCGCTCGTGAGCTGGAGCGTGGGCCTGGTGTCACTGCTCGTCGTGTTCGCGCTCGACACCGTGCTGATCGTTGCGATCTTCCGCCTCTTGTCCGGTGTGCGCCCGGCCCGCCGCTCGCTGTGGGGCGGGGCGCTGCTGGGCGCGTTCGGTCTCGTCGTCCTCCAGCAGCTGTCGAGCATGTTCGTCGGCGGGGCGACGAGCAACCCGCTCCTCGCGTCTTTCGCGTCGCTCCTGGCGCTCCTGATCTGGCTCAACTTCTCCACACAGGTGATGCTCATCGCCTGCGCCTTCATCGTCACCACCGAGGAGGAGCGAACAGACCGGGTGCACCAGCGCTTCGGCGCCTCCACGTTCCCGCAGCGCCGCGTTCAGCGCGCCGAGGTCGAGGTGCGGATCGCGACCGCCGAACTGCGCGCGGCACAGAAGGCGGTATCGGGCGAGGACAAGCCGTCCTGACCTGAAGCCCGGTTCCCCTCCCGTTGTGACCGATATTGATATATTGGTCACAACGAGGGGAAGACCATGGAACTGCGGCACGCGAGCGCGACAGTGATGGGCACCGAGATCGCTTATCGCGAGTGGCTGCCCAGCGAAACCGCCGGTTCCGACGTGCTCCTCCTGCATGGAGGCGGTGCCGACAGCGCCGAACTCTCCTGGGGTGAGGTCGGGCCTGCCCTCGCGGTGGCCGGGCACCGCGTGATCGCACCGGACCACCCGGGATTCGGTCTGAGTCCGCGCGCGGTGTGGCCACTGACGCAGGAGCGACTCGTCGCCTATATCGGCGAACTGGTCTCCGTGCTCGACCTCGACGACTATGTGATCGGCGGCCTCTCGCTCGGAGGCGGGATGACTCTCGGCCACCTGCTCGACCAGCCCGACCGAGCGAAAGGCGCGATCCTCCTCGGATGCTACGGCGTGATGCCACGGCTGGCCGACGGCCCTCTCGGCCTCGCCACGCACCTCGCCAGCTTCCTCCTGCTGCGCACCGGGCTGCTGTCCGCGATGACCAGGTCGTACGCGCGCAACCCCCGCACGATGGAGCGCGGTCTGCGCGATCTCGTCCGCACCCCGGCCGCGCGCACACCCGCGCTGGTCGACGCGGTGCTCGCCGAGGCAGCATCCGGCACGGGCATGGCCGTCTTCGGCGAATGGCAACGCGACCAGGTGCTCTGGAATCGGCTGCGCACTGTCTACTCGGACCAGCTGGACTCGATACGCACACCGACGCTGCTCGTGCACGGCGACAGCGACAGCGGAGTCCCGCACGCCCGCATCGCGACCGCAGCAGACGCACTCCCCCGCGGCGAGCTGTTCACCGTCCCCGGCGCCGGACACTGGGTCCAGCGCGACCGCCCCGATCTCGTCATCCCGGCGATGCTCGCCCACCTGAGGAGGGTCGACGGTGCCTCGACCACTGATTCCGAATAGGCGGGAACGCATCCTCGATGCGGCGGAGGAGCTCGTGCTCGCGCGCGGATTCGAGGCGATGAGCGTCGCGGAGATCGCGAACGGCGCCGGGATAGCGAAAGGTGCGGTCTACCGGGAGTTCGTCGGCAAGCGGGACATTCTCGATGCCCTTTTGCAGCGCGGGAACGCCCGTCTGGCGGAACGCGTGCGGAGCGAGGTCGGCGAGTACCCCCGGCTGAGCGTCGCCTACCGCGCCTCGACCAGGGCGCTGCTCGATGATCCGCTGATGACGGCCGCGTTCCTCGACGATCGCGGCGTTCTCGGCGGCCACGTCGCCGGAGAGACGGAAGGGCGGTACCGTGCGCGGCACCTCGAGGTCATCGTGTGGCTGCGCGAGCTGCAGGCCCGGGGAGAGCTGCAGGCACAGGTCGACCCCGAGGCTCTCGCTGTGGCGCTCTCGAGCACCACGATCGGGCTGCTCTCGGCAGCCCGCCTGATCGGCCCGTTCTCGGCGGAGCAACTCGAGCGCGCGATCGACACTGTCGGCCGCATGGCTGCCTCGTTCGAGACGAGCTGACCGCGTCCCTACTCCCTCACGGGCGCGGGCAGACGCCCTTCTCGAGAAGCGACTCGTCGGTGGCGATCGCACCGTTCACGTCGATGTCGATCACCGCTTCACTGCCCACGATCTCGAGGCTGGTGAGCGTGAGTCCGGCGGGGAGCTGATCCGCGATGCATACGCGCTGCGGCTTCGTGAGGTCTTCGCCGACCGAGCCCAGCATCCCGCCGACCCCGTCGACATCGACATCGAGTCCGCCGATGCTCAGCGACACCGGCGTGAGTTCCAGATCGCCGTCGACGGCACCGGGGGTGAGCGTCACCGAGATCGGGACGGCAGTCCCGAACACCGTGAACGAACCGCCGAGTGTGGCGTTCGGCGCTTCGAAGGCGACGCTCTCCACCGGCAGGTCCGTGCCCGCGAGCAACGTCGTGAACTGGGCCTGGTCGATACGGATCGTTCCCGACGCACCGCCGAGGTCGCCACCGCGCAGCGGGATGCCCGTCGCCGTGACGTCGGCAGCCCCGGTCACGCCCTCCAGGGTCACGGCATCCGTCGACAGATGCAGCGTGTCCAGGCGGCCGCCGATGAGCTGCGGGAGCAGGATGCCCTCCGCCTCGACGTCGAGCTGCTGGTCGGCCGGCAGGTCGAGTTGGTCGATCACGAGCGACCTCACCGTACCGGGCAGGATCGATCGCGCGATGAACTCGGCGGCGACGACCAGCCCGGCGAGCAGGATCACCAGGATCAGCAGCACCCACGGCCACCGGCGACGACGACGCTTCGGCCGCGCGGCGTCCGCTCCTTCGCCAGTGCCGGAGCCGGGGATCACGAGCGTCGGATGCTCGGTGGAAGCCTCCGGATACGGCACAGTGTGGTTGTCGTCGCTCATGCTGCCATCCTGCCCTACCGGCCGGCGGCGCCGACGATGCTACTTGCGCTCGGGAGCCGAGACACCGAGCAGGTCGAGGCCGTTGCGGAGTACCTGACCCGTCGCGTCGTTCAGCCACAGTCGCGTGCGGTGCACGGGCTCGACGGGATCGTCACCCAGCGGGATGACACGGCACTTGGCATACCAGCCGTGATACAGACCCGCGAGCTCCTCGAGGTAACGGGCGATGCGATGCGGCTCGCGCGTCTCAGCGGCGAAGGCGACGATCCGCGGGAACTCCTGCAGCGCTCCGAGCAATGCGGCCTCGGTCTCGTGCGTCAGGGTCTCCGGCGCGAACTCGGACCGGTCGACGCCGGAGTCTGCGGCGTTGCGGGCCACGTTGTGCGTGCGGGCGTGGGCGTACTGCACGTAGTGCACCGGGTTGTCGTTGTCGCTCTTCTGCAGCAGCTCGGGGTCGAGTGCGAGCGGCGAATCGGCCGGCGAACGCTCCAGCGAATACCGCAGCGCGTCGGTGCCGAGCCATTCCCGCAGATCGTCCATCTCGATGATGTTGCCGGCGCGCTTGCTCAGGCGGGCACCACCCACAGAGACGAGCTGACCGATGAGCACCTCGACATCCTTCTCGGGGTCGTCGCCGGCGGCTCCGGCGAGCGCCTTCAAACGGTGCACGTAGCCGTGGTGGTCGGCGCCGAGCAGGTAGATCTTGTGCGCGAAGCCGCGGTCGCCCTTGTTCAGGTAGTACGCGGCGTCGGCAGCGAAGTAGGTGTACTCGCCGTTGGAGCGACGGATCACGCGATCCTTGTCGTCGCCGAAGTCGGTGGTGCGCACCCACACGGCGTCGTCTTCGTCGAAGACGTGACCCTGCTCACGCAGACGATCGACCGCCTCGTCGACGAGGCTCACCCCGTCGGCGTTCTTCGCGTGCAGCGTGCGCTCGGAGAACCACACGTCGAAGTGCACGTTGAACTTCGCCAGCGACTCCTGCTGCTCGGCCAGCTGGTAGTCGTAGCCGAGCTCGCGGGCGACGATCACCTGTTCGTCGTCGGGCAGCTCGAGGAGATCGGGACGAGCCGCCAGCACCCGGGCGGCGAGATCGTTGATGTAGGCGCCGGCATATCCGCCTTCGGGCGTTGGTTTACCCTTGGCTGCAGCCACGATCGAATGAGCGAATCGCTCCATCTGCGCGCCGGCGTCGTTGATGTAGAACTCGCGCGCGACCGTCGCGCCGGATGCAGCGAGCACCCGCCCGATCGCATCGCCGAGCGCCGCCCAACGGGTGTGTCCGATGTGCAGCGGGCCGGTCGGGTTCGCGCTGACGAACTCGATGTTGATGCTGCGCCCGGACTGGGTGTCGTTCGTGCCGTAGGCCGCGCCGGCATCGACGATCGTCTTCGCGAGTGCGCCGGCAGCGGCGGCATCCAGGCGGATGTTGATGAATCCGGGCCCGGCGACCTCTGCGCTCGCCACGCCCTCGACGCCGGCGAGGCCGTCGGCGATCTGCTGCGCGAGCTCCCGCGGGTTCGCACCGAATGACTTCGCCAGGCGCATCGCGATGTTGGAGGCCCAGTCGCCGTGGTCGCGGTTGCGCGGACGCTCGAAGACGATGTCAGATGCTGCAAGCCCGAGCGGCTCGCCGGGACGTCGTTCCTCGGCGATCGGGGCGAGGACGGCGAGGAGGGCTTCGGCAAGCTTTTCAGGGTTCATAGCCTTCCCAGTTTACGGGCCGCGATCACCCTGTCCGACGACCGGACGGCGCGTGGAATTCGTATTTGGGTTCCGGTGATCTACTCTCATGCAATGCACGCCTCCGCCGCCCGACGCCGACTGCGCACCGCGGGAATCGCCATCGCGCTGCTCCTCGCCGTCGCGGCAGGCGTACTCGGCGTGTGGCGACCGTGGACTCCGCTGACGACGACGGCCCCCGTCGGCGCCCCGATCGACGGCCAGGGAGGCGCTCCCGCCGTGATCGCTCCGGCACCCCTGACGCTTCCTGAGCACCCCACCGTGCTGGTGTTCGGAGACTCCTGGACCTATGGTTCTGCGGCGAACGTCCCCACCCTCGGGTATGCGTATGTCCTCGCCGATCTGCTGCACGGCGACACGATCGTCGACGGCGTCCGTGGCAGCGGCTATCTCAAGCCGGGAATCGACGGACCGACCTTCGGCGAGCGCATCGCACTACTCGACCCGGCGCTCCGTCCGAACCTCATCATCATCCAGGGGTCCATCAACGATCGGGCGCAGGGCGTGGCCGGATACCGCGAGGCTGTGACCGCAGCGTGGGATGCGCTCGCGGCGAAGTACCCCGAGGCCGTGATCGTCGTGCTCGGCCCCGCTCCACACGAACTGCCAGTGGGTACGGCGACCGCTCGCATCGACACCGACCTCTCCGAGCTGGCAGCCGCGCGCGGCTGGTGGTACATCTCCCCCATCGCTCTCGACTGGATCACCGACCAGAACTACCTCGCCGTCATCGACGTCGACCTCGGGCGCAAGCATCCGTCCACCGAGGGTCACCGCTACCTGGCCGAGAAGCTCGTCGGCGCGCTCGACGAGTTGCGCGGCGCTCCGGTCACCGAGGCCGGCGGTCGGAGACCACCCCCGACGAGTGATATCGTCGTTCGGTACGCCTCCGTAGCTCAGTGGATAGAGCGCCGGTTTCCGGTACCGTAGGTCGCAGGTTCGACTCCTGTCGGGGGCACGAAATCGCAGAAGGGGACCGTCCGCCAGGACGGTCCCCTTCTGCGATTTCCGAGAGCGGTTCGGATGTCGGAACGGGGGCTGTCTCATCCATTCGCGGCTCAATATCCCACACAGGTAAGTTGTGCACAACTCAACCGTGTGCAATTATTTACTCATGGCCGTGACCGATGAGATGGTGTGCTTCTCCCTGTACGCCGCTGCCCGGGCGACGACCCAGGCGTACCGCGCACTCCTCGCCCCCTGGGGGCTGACGTATCCGCAGTACCTGGTGCTCGCCGTCCTCTGGATAGAGGGCGATCAGACCATCGGCTCCCTCGGCGAAGCGATGCAGCTGGACTCCGGCACGCTCTCCCCCCTGGTGCGCCGCCTGGAGCAGGCGGATCTCGTCACGAAGACGCGCAGCACCGCCGACGAGCGCGTGGTGACCGTGCAGTTGACCGCCAAGGGGCAGGCGCTCCGCGCCGAGGTCGCCCCGATCCACACCCGGATCACCGAGCTCTCCGGCATCCGCGACGACGCCCACCGCCTCGATCTCATCTCCGAGCTGCAGGAAATCACCACGCGCCTGCAGCAGACCACCTCCCGCTGACACATCCCACAAGGAACGGAACACTCATGCGCGCACTCATCCACCCCACGTTCGGCACGCCCGAAGAGGTCCTCGCGGTCGAGGAACGGCCTGTCCCGGAGCCCGGGCGCGGCCAGGTGCGCCTGCGCATCGTGCTCTCCCCCATCCACAACCACGACCTCTGGACGGTGCGCGGCACCTACGGCTTCAAGCCCGAGCTGCCCGCCGCATCCGGCACCGAAGCGCTCGGCGTCGTCGATGCTCTCGGCGAGGGCGTCGAGCACCTGACCGTCGGCCAGCGCGTCGTCACAGGCGGTACGTTCGGTGTCTGGGCCGAGTACGTCGTCACGAATGCCGCCGGCCTCATCCCCGTGCCCGACTCGCTCCCCGACGAGAGCGCCGCCCAGCTCGTGTCGATGCCGTTCAGCACCGTCACCCTCCTGCAGTTCCTCGAGGTCGAGAAGGGCGACTGGATCGTCCAGAACGCCGCCAACGGCGCAGTCGGACGGATGCTGGCACAGCTCGGCTCCGCTCGCGGCATCAACGTTCTCGGGCTCGTTCGCCGCTCCGCCGGCGTCGAGGAACTGCGGGCACAGGGCATCGAGAATGTGATCGCCACCGATCAGGACGATTGGCGCGAGCAGGCCGAGGCGCTCACCGGCGGAGCGCCCGTCATGGCCGGGGTCGACTCGGTCGGCGGTGCCGCGGCCGGTCAGGTGCTGTCGCTCCTCGCCGAAGGTGGCACGCTGGTCGCCTTCGGTGCGATGGACTCCCCCACGATGGAGATCGCCTCCTCCGATGTGATCTTCAAGCAGGCGACCGTCAAGGGCTTCTGGGGCAGCAAGGTGATCCCCGCCCTCGACCCGGCCGACCGGAACGCCCTCTTCGGCGAGCTGTTCGAGCGCATCGGCGACGGCACCCTCACACTCCCGGTCGCGGGCGTCTTCGATGCCGCGGACATCGCCGACGCCGTGCGGGCGAGCGGCACCCCCGGGCGCGTGGGCAAGGTCCTCCTGCGGTTCTGAGTCACAGGGCTCGGATGTCGGTGGCCCGCGGCAGAGTGTCTCCATGGAGATCACACTCGCCCAACCCGCGGGCCTCGTCGTCAGTCCCGCCTTCAGTCATGTCGCCGTGGTGCCGCCCGGGGCGACCACGATCTACGTCGGCGGCCAGAACGGCGTCGACGCCACCGGAGCGATCGTCTCGGCCGATGCCGGCGAGCAGTCGGCCCGCGCCGTCGAGAACGCCCGAACAGCGCTGGAATCCGCCGGGGCCGGTCTCGACGACGTGATCAGTTGGACCGTGCTGATCCATCAAGACGCAGATCTGCGGGTGGCGTACGGCGCGGTCGCGGCGAAGCTCACCCGAGAAGGCGCACCACCCCTCGTGACGGCAGCGATCGTCCAGGGTCTCGGCGTTCCCGGTGCGTTGATCGAGGTCAGCGCCGTCGCCGCCGTCATCCGCGGCTGATTTTTTCGACCGGCGGCCCTGGGGTCAGATGCGACCGCGGACGGGTGTCCGCTCGGCCGTGTCGCCCTCCTCCGGCATCGCCATCTCGGCGCGCACGCCCAGCAGGCGCACCTCCCGCTCCGCGTCGAGCGTCGCCCCCAGCGCGACCGCCGCCTCGATGACGTCGTGGCGCTGCATCGACGGCGTCGCGAGCTTGCGACCGAACGTCTTGGTCTCGAACGGCGCGTACCGCACCTTCAGGTGCACGCGCACCACCGGCCGCCCCTCGGCGGCGCAGTCGTCGAACGCGTGTCCGGCGAGTTCGCGGATCGCGGCCTCGACTTCGGCGACCGTCGTGAGGTTCTGCTGGTAGGTGGTCTCCCGGCTGTGGCTGCGTGCGATCCACGGGGTGTCGTCGACCACGCTCGGCCCGAGCCCCGATCCGAGTCCGTGGTACCAGACACCCATCTTCGGACCGAACTCCCCCACGAGCTCCTGCTCCTCGGCGTCGGCGAGCTCGCGCACGGTCGCGATGCCGTGCTCCGCGAGCCGCTTCTGGACCTTCGCTCCCACGCCCCACAGATCACGGGTCGGCTTCTCCCCCATCACCTCGAACCAGTTGTCCTCTGTGAGCCGGAACATCCCGCGGGGCTTGCCGAACTCGGTGGCGATCTTGGCGCGCACCTTGTTGTCGCCGATGCCGACCGAACAGTGCAGCTGTGTCGCATCGAACACCGCCGCCTGCGCGTCGCCCGCCGTCTGCTCCGGATCGTCGGTCGTCACGCCGAGGAAGCACTCATCCCAGCCGACGACCTCCAGCACCACGCCGGGAAGGGCGCGCAGCGCGGCCATCACCTCGGCGGAAGCCGACTCGTACGCCTCATGGTCGACGGGGAGGAACACCGCATTCTCCGGCGCTTTCCGTGCGGCGATCTTGAGCGGCATACCGGAGCCGATGCCGAACTCCCTCGCCTCGTACGACGCCGTCGACACGACCGCGCGCTCGGTAGGATCGCCGCGGCCGCCCACGATCACCGGAAGCCCGGCGAGCTCGGGTCGGCGCAGCACCTCCACCGCGGCGATGAACTGATCCATGTCCACGTGCAGCACCCAGTCGGCCATGCAACGAGTGTGGCGGCTCGTGCGGCCGATGTCACCCCGTCAGGAGATCGCGACGCCGATCGCGGTGCCGACCACGGCCAGCAGCGGCAGCGTCCCCTGCATCACTGCGGCGCGGGTCTTCGACCGGTCCGACAGCACGAGCACGAGCGCAGCGGCCAGCATCGTCCCGGTCCCCGCGAACACCAGCGTCACACCGACGGTCTGCGCCCCGACGATCACGAGTCCGATGCCGAGGAGCGCCGTCAGAGCGAGGAACAGGTTGTAGAAACCCTGGTTGAAAGCGAGCTGCTTCATGGTGACGGCATCCGCCTCGCTGGCGACGCCGAAGATCTTCCTCGTCTCCGGCTCGGTCCACTTCAGCGACTCGAGCGCGAAGATGAAGACGTGGAAGGCCGCAGCAGCTGCGGCGAGGACGAGACCGACGATGAGCATGGGCTGATTCTCGCAGAAGAGTCGACTCAGAAATACGCGGCTCAGACGAGGAAGATCGGCAGCAGCCCCGGATTGTGTGCATGCACGAGCACGGCGAACACCACCGCGTCGAAGAGCAGATGCACGGTGACGACGTACGCGAGCGAGTGTGTGCGGAGGAAGATGAATCCCTGCAGCAGTGCGAACGGAATGGTGAGCAGCGGCCCCCATTCCCGGTACCCGAGCTCCCAGAGGAACGAGACGAACACGATCGCCTGCAGCAGATTGGCGACGACGTCGGGAAAATGACGGCGGAGCAGCGCGAAGACGGTGCAGATGAAGAACAGCTCGTCCCAGATGCCCACCGCGCCGACGCCGACGAACAGCCGGGCGATCAGGTCGGGCGTGTCCACGACCGGCCAGTTCTGATACACCCCGCTCGTGATGAAGTAGAACGGCAGGATGAGCCACCCCAGCACCAGCACGGCGACGAGCCATCCCCACTGCAGGCGCCCCCACCGGCGGTGCGTCCGCCACGGGAAGCTGATCGCACGATCCCGGTAGACGAAGCGCGAGATCACATAGGGCACGGCGACCGCGCCACCGAGCGCCAGGGTGAATCGCAGCATGGCCAGATTGTCGAGCTCGGCCGCCAGCGGAATGACACTGACGATCAGCATGCCGATCGCGATGAGCGACAGATCCCTCGTCAGCGAAGGATCGGATGCCGTCACCTTCTTCCGCTCGACGAGCCAGGCTGCACCGACGCCGAGCGCCAGCAGCGCCCATCCGAGCCACGGGATCTCCAGCACGAAGAAGGCAGGGGCTGCGGCGCAGACGAGGAGTGCGGGCGCGATCCCCGCTCGAAGCGAGGTGCCCTGGGTGGCCGAGGTCACGCGCGTGCCTTGCGGCGATAGACGAGGTCGCGGATGTCGCGGCCCTTCGCGATGCCCTTCCGCTCGAAAGCGGTCATCACCCGCCCATCGAAGCGCTCAGCCCACTCCCCCGCGAACGCGCGCTCGAACAGCGGTTCGGCGTCGAGAACCTCGCGCATCTGGAGCGCGTAGTCCTCCCAGTCGGTGGCGAGCCGCAGCAGCCCGCCGTCCTGAAGCGCACGCGCCGCGGTGTCGCCGAACCCTGCCCGCACGAGGCGCCGCTTGGTGTGCTTCTTCTTGTGCCACGGATCAGGGAAGAAGATCCATACCTCGCGCGCCGCAGCCTCCGGCAGGTACGACGACAGCACCTCCGGGGCATTCGCCTCGACGACGCGCAGATTGCCGGCGCCCTCGCGGTCGGCGTCGAGCATGGTCCGCGCGAGACCCGCGCGGAACACCTCGACGGCGAGGAAGTCGTCCTGCGGACGGGCGGATGCCGCGGCGACGATCGCATGACCCTGCCCAGAGCCGATCTCGACGTAGAGGTCGGCCGCGCGACCGTACTCGGTGGCCGGGTCCAGACGCGCCTCGGGGTGCACGGACGTCCACGCGACGTCCCGGGGCACATCGAGCAGATAGTGCGGCGCGAGGTCGATGAAGGCGCGGTCCTGCGCCTCGGACATCCGTCCGCTCCGGCGCACGAAGGACACCGGCTCATCACGGAAAGTACGGGGTTCGGGCATGCTTCCAGGGTAGTCGCCGGGGCTCGAGGCTCCGGCGCTCAGCGGGCGGGCTCCGTCACGAAGTCGATGAGCTCCTCGACGCGGCCGAGCAGCGCCGGCTCCAGGTCGCGGTAGGTGGTGACCTTGGAGAGGATGTGCTGCCAGGCGCGCCCGGTGTCGCCCTGCGTCTCGTGCGGCCAGCCGAACGCCCGGCAGATACCCGTCTTCCAGTCGGTGCCCCGCGGAATCTCGGGCCACTTGGCGATGCCCAGGGCGCGCGGCGTCACGCACTGCCAGACGTCGACGAACGGGTGACCGACGATGCGGAGATGGCGGCCGTGCGGTCCGCGAGCGGCGGCATCCGCCATCCGTGTCTCCTTGGACCCGGGTACGAGGTGATCGACGAGCACGCCGTAGCGGCGGCTCGCGCTGGGCGGCTCTGCGGCGAGAAGCTCATCGAGGAGATCGATGCCCTGCAGGAACTCGACGACGACGCCTTCGACCCGCAGGTCGGCGCCCCACACCTTCTCCACGAGCTCCGCATCGTGCTTGCCCTCGACGAGGATGCGGCTGGGCAGTGCGACCCTGGCACGCTGATCGGCCGCGACGAATGACCCGGATGCTGTGCGCCGAGGACCCTGCTCCTTGGCGGCCGGAACCACGAGACGCACCGGAGCGCCATCGATCAGGAAGCCGCCGCCGAGCGGGAAGAGACGCTTGCGCCCGAGGCGATCCTCGAGCTCGACGTTGCCGCCCTGCACACGGGTCACGGCGCCGCAGTAGCCGTCGTCGGCGACCTCCACGACGAGGTCTGTCTCGGCCGGCACCTGCGGCACCTTCTTCGCACCGCGCTCGCGCCAACCCGAGGCCAGCACGTCCGCTCCGTACCTGTCATCCATGCCATCCAGCGTATGTGTCTCCGCTGACGGCGAACGGAGATCGGGCGTCGGATGCTGTCGCGTGTCGGCCTCTGTGCATAGACTCGTCGCATGGGGCTCGGCTGCCGGTCGGAGGGAACAGCATGACGAAACGGTGGCTCACGCTGGCCGCGTTGACAGCGGCCGCCGTGGCAGGGGTGCTGTCTGCTTCCGCCGCCTCCGCGACCGATCCGCTCGACCTCGATACCGGGTACGTCACCGACGAGGCCGGGGTCTTGAGCAGTGGCCAGGAGGCCGAGGTCGAAGCTCGTCTCACCGAGCTGAGCGAGAAGTCGAACGCCGATCTGTTCGTCGTCCTCGTCGACGACTTCACGTCCCCCTCCGACAGCGCCGACTGGGCAGATGCCGTCGCGGACGACAACGGACTCGGCTCCGACCAGTACCTTCTCGCGATCGCCACCGAAGGTCGCACGTACTACATCTCGGCGGCACCCGACGGTCCCTTGAGTGACGGCAAGCTCGACGACATCGAAGACAAGATGGTGCCGCTCGCCTCCCAGGAGGACTGGGCGGGCGCGATCACCCTCGCCGCCGACGAGATCCAAGGAGACGGTGGCGCCGGCGCGCTGCGGGTGGCGCTGATCGTCGGTGCGGTCGTGGCCGCGGGCCTCGTGATCTGGCTGATCGTCGCGCTCGTCCGGCGCTCCCGGCGGAACGCCGAGGTCCGCAGGCGCGGCGCCATGCCGGAGAAGCCAGACCCGAACGATCCGTTCTCCACCCTCACCGACGAGCAGGTCGAGACGCAGGCCGGTGTCGCGCTCGTCCAGGCCGACGACGCCATCACCTCCAGCAAGGAGGAACTCGGATTCGCTGTCGCCCAGTTCGGCGAGGGAGCGACAGCGGAGTTCACGACAGCGGTCGACGCCGCGAAGGCCAAGATGTCCGAGGCGTTCGACCTCAAGCAGAAGCTCGACGACGAGATCGAGGACACGATCCACGATCGCCGCGCCTGGCACATCCGCATCATCCAGCTCGCCGACGAGATCGACGACGTGCTCGACGACAACACCGAGGCGTTCGACGCATTGCGCAAGCTCGAGCAGAATGCGCCGCAGGAGCTCGAGCGGGTCCGTGGCGAGCGGGCAGCACTCGCTCCCGTCCTCGCCGCCGCCGGCCCCGCACTGGCAACGCTCTCCGGGGTGTACGACGCGTCAGCTCTCAGCACGGTGGCGGACAACCCCACCCAGGCCCAGGAGCGCGCCGCACTCGCGGACCGTTCGTTCGAGGCGGCTACGCAGGCGATCGCGGCGGGCCGGTCCGGCGAAGCCGCGTTCGCCATCCGCACCGCCGAGCAGGCGGTCGGCCAGGCCGCGCAGCTCGCCCAGGCGATCACCTCGCTCAGCACCGAGCTGCAGGCGATGGAAGCCCAGGCGCAGGCGCTCATCACCGAGCTCCAGTCCGATCTGACGGCCGCTCAGCAGCTCCCCGATGCCGATGGGTCGATCGCCGCCGCAGCATCCGCGACCAGCCAGCAGATCCAGGTGGCCCAGACGAGTCTGGCCAGTGCGCCGCGCAGCCCGCAGCGCGCAATCGAGGCTCTGACCGCCGCAAACGCGCAGATCGACGCCGCGATCGCTCAGGGGCGCGAGACCGTGGATCGGGCGCGCCGCGCGCAGCAGATGCTCGACCAGGCCCTGGCGCAGGCGAGTTCGGAGATCCGCGCCACCCGCGAGTTCATCGAGACCCGTCGCGGCACGGTCGGCTCGACGGCGCGCACCAGACTCGCCGCGGCCGAGGCGAGCCTGGCCCAGGCCCAGAGCCTGCAGGCGACCGATACCAACGCGGCTCTCGCCGAAGCGAATCGCGCGATCGAGCTCGTGCGGCAGGCGACGTACGCAGCGCAGTCCGACGTGCAGTCGTACAACAGCCAGAACAGCTATCAGGATGACAACTGGGGCGGATTGTTCGGCGGCGGCGGCTCGAGCTCGCGATCGAGCGGGTCCGGGATCGGCGGCGACATCCTCGGAGGGATCATCGGCGGTCTCCTCTCCGGCGGCGGAGGTGGCGGGAGCTCCTCCCGCGGCAGCGGAGGCTATCGCAGCTCCGGTTTCGGCGGCGGCTCCCGCAGCAGTTCGCGGAGCAGTTCACGCAGCAGCTCCCGGAGCAGCAGCGGCCGCAGCGGACGATCCGGAGGTAGGCGCTTCTGATCCGTTCATCCACACAGACGCACAGTTCTCGACTCCGCCCCTCTGAAAGGAACAACGCATGA
This sequence comes from Microbacterium sp. PMB16, assembly GCF_051294855.1. GTDB lineage: Bacteria > Actinomycetota > Actinomycetes > Actinomycetales > Microbacteriaceae > Microbacterium. The sequence goes on along the minus strand of NZ_CP145908.1, from coordinate 2,943,251 downwards.
CCAAGCAGTCCATCTTCGGACGTATCTCGACCCTCGTCCGCGCGAACATCAACTCGCTGCTGGACTCTGCGGAAGACCCGCAGAAGATGATCGACCAGCTCGTTCGCGACTACACCAACAGCATCGCCGACGCCGAGTCCGCGATCGCCGAGACGATCGGAAACCTCCGCCTCCTCGAGCGCGACCACGAGGAAGACGTCCAGGCCGCCACCGAGTGGGGCAACAAGGCCCTCGCGGCGAGCCGCAAGGCCGACGAGATGCGCACCTCGGGCAGCGCGGCCGACGCCGACAAGTTCGACAGCCTCGCCAAGATCGCCCTCCAGCGTCAGATCAGCGCGGAGCGCGAAGCCACCGGCGCCGAGCCCCAGATCGCCTCTCAGACCGAGATCGTCGACAAGCTCAAGAGCGGCCTCAACGGCATGAAGGACAAGCTCGGCGAGCTGAAGAACAAGCGCAGCGAACTCCTCGCCCGCGCCAAGGTCGCCGAGGCGCAGACCAAGGTGCAGGATGCTGTCGGGTCGATCAACGTGCTCGACCCCACCAGCGAGCTGGGCCGGTTCGAGGACAAGGTCCGCCGCCAGGAGGCACTCGCCCAGGGCAAGATGGAGCTCGCGGCCTCGAGCCTCGACGCCCAGTTCGAGAGCCTGGAAGACCTCGGCGAGCTGACCGAGGTCGAGGCCCGCCTCGCGGAGCTCAAGGCCGGCAGCACCGCACCGCGTCAGGCCATCGAAGGCTCCTGACACCCTTGCCGATGCCCCGGACCATTGCGTGTCCGGGGCATCGGCTATTTCTCTCCCGGAGGTGACCATGGTGCGATTCCTCGTCGTCCCGCAGTGGCAAGGCTCGCCCGCACCGCGCGCGATGCTTCTCGTCGATGGAGCGTCGGCCATCGCCGGCGACCTCCCTCGCGCCGCCACGACCGTTCTCGATGTGCCGGTCGAAGCGGGTGAGTCCCTGGGCACCGGCGTCCGCCGCTTGAGCGCACTGCTGCGCACGCGCGAGCTTCTCAGCGATCAGCTGGCGAGCGATACCGTCGTGATCGGCGGAGACTGCAGCGTCACCGTCGCCGCACTCGCGGCGCTTCCCGGCGGGACCGATGACCTCGCCGTGGTGTGGTGCGACGCCCATGCCGACATGCACACGCCCGAGAGTTCGCCGTCGGGTGCATTCTCCGGAATGGCGCTGCGAGCCGTGCTCGGCGAGGGCGAGGAGCAGCTCGTGCTCTCCCCCGGGATCCCGCGTGAGCGCATCGTGACGGTCGGCATGCGCGATCTCGACGACGCCGAGGTCGAGCTGCTCGACCCGCTGACACAGCTCTCGGTCGCCGATATCGACGACGCGGATGCTCTCGTCGAGGCCGTGCGCGCCACCGGGGCGTCCCGGGTCTGGGTGCACATCGACGTCGACGTGCTCGATCCGTCGGACTTCGCCGGTGTCTCGTCCGCCGCGCCGTTCGGCGTCTCGCCGTCGCGGCTGAGTGCCGCGATCCGGCGTCTGCGCGACGAGATCCCGCTGGCCGGCGCCACGATCTCCGGCTTCGCACCCCGCTCTCCCGCCGACGCCGTCGATGACCTCGGTTCTCTCCTCCGGCTCGTCGGAGCAGTCGCATGACCGCGGACTGGCGTCCGGCCGCCGACGAGGCGCTCGCCCGCGGGCGTCGTTTCGATCGCCGGATCCCGTCGTTCCTGCTCCGTTCGCCGATCAGCAGGGTCGGCTACTGGTGGGGCACCGCTGTCGGCTGGCTGTGGGGTTCGGTCTGGAGCACCGGTCCGGTCGAGCGACGTGCCGGACTGTGGGTCTTCCAGGGGATGCCCGAGTGGACGTTCAACCGCGGCGGCGTCTGCGTGGGCGGCTGCTTCCTGACGGGCGACTCCCGACCGACCGACGCCGTGCTGCGCCACGAAGCGGTGCACAAGCAGCAATGGCTCCGCTACGGCATCCTGCTGCCGGTGCTCTACCTGTTCGCCGGACGCGACCCGCTGCACAATCGTTTCGAGATCGAAGCGGGCCTGGAGGACGGCAACTACGTGCGCCGCTCCCGCTGACGGATCAGCGGTCAGCGGGCGTCAGCGGTCTGCGGGTCAGCGGTCTGCGGGGAGCAGACCGAAGCGCTCGGGAGCGTAGATGAGGGCCGCGTCGATGTCGAGCGCGTTCGTCAGATGGTCGACGATGTCGGCGCTGCCGAGGTAGCCGCCGAGGAGCGTGACGTGCGTCTCGATCTCGTCGTCGCACATCATCTCGTCGGCCCACGCGCAGGTCGCGCGCGCCAGAGCCTGACCGGGCGCGCACGAGCGGCCGGATCCGGGTGCACCGGATCGCTGCCCACGGGCAAGCCACGTGACGGTCATGCGACCAGGCGCATCGATGATGCCGATGTCGGAGGCGTCGGGCACTTCGATGAAGATGCGCCCCGATGCGCACAGCGGCAGCGTGGCCAGGAAGATCTCGAGGTCGGCGAGCGAGTGCTCGTCGGCCGTCACCAGGTGGTGTGCACGGCGACGCGCAGCACGGCGCTCAGCGCGCGTGCCGCGGATCTCGAGGGAGGTGTTCATGGTGACTCCATGCTACACCAAGTGAAGGCTTGCCTAACCTTCCTCGACGAGGGCTTCCTTCAGCTGCGCAAGCTCCGCATCCGTCATTCCGTTGGCACGGAGGTATCCGGCCGCAGATCCCCATCGCTCGTCCACCTGCTCCAGCAGGCGCCGCATCACCGGCGCCGGTGACTGTGTCGCGAGGGCGACGGCGTGGATCGCCTCCGGATGCTGCGCCCGCAGGTAGGCGGCGATCCGCTGCGACCGCTGCGGAGGCAGCTGCGACTCGGTGAGAGCGTAGTCGGCGATCACGGCCTCCCGGTCGGCGCCGACCGCAGAGAGCGCGAGCGCGACCGTCACGCCGGTGCGGTCCTTGCCGACCGTGCAGTGCACGAGGGTCGACGCACCCGCGGCGATGATCCGGATGGCGTCGACCAGCCGCTCCCCACTCTCCTCGAGCAGATGCAGGTACAGGTCGTCGAGGCTCGTGTCTGCCTCGAAGAAGGACCGCACGGAGCCGAGGAACAGGGGAAGGTGCGTGGTGTCGGGGCCTTCGATCTCGGTGGGCTCGGCGGCGACCTCCTCGCCGTCGCGCAGGTCGACGATGTGCTGCACGCTCCCTCGGAGCGCAGTGACACCCGAGGTCGTCGCGCCGGACAGCTGGCCGGAGCGCAGCAGCACTCCGGAACGGATCCGCCCGCCTGCCGCGGGCATGCCCCCGACGTCACGGACGTTGTTGACGCCGTCGATGTCGAGGATCGTCATGCCTGCGCCTGGGCCTCGCGGGGCAGCACCGGGTAGCGGCCGGCGATCACGATGCGGTTGAAGGCGTTGATCGACACGCATGCCCAGCTCAGCGCGGCGTACTCCTTCTCGGTGAAGACGCTTCCGACGAGGTCGTACACCTCGTCGGAGACGCCGTCTTCGGAGATGAAGGTGAACGATTCGGCGAGTTCGAGCGCGGCGCGCTCACGGTCACTGAAGACGCCGCTCTCGCGCCAGACCGGGATCTGAGTGATCGTGTCCGCATCGATGCCCGCCTTGACGGCGCGATCGACGTGGATCCGGACGCAGTAGCTGCACCCGTTGAGCTGGGAGCAGTGGATCATCACGATCTCCTTGAGGCGATCGTCGATGCCGTTCGCGGCGCAGATCTCACCGACGGTCCGCGAGAATGCATCCAGTGCCTGGTATGCGGCGGGCTCGGTCTTGGACAGGTGCACACGCGTCTCGCTCATGAGTCCATGATATTCGTCGTCGCGTTGTGGAGCCTGAACCCGCGAGGCCACCCGGAAATGCGGATCGCACGCTCTGATCTCTTTTTTCATGACATTTGGACAAGATGTGACGGATTGAGTCTTGCCAAATCGCTCTCGCATTTCGCGCAACCTGCGCGCGAGGCGCAGAATATGCAGGTGACGATCGACATCACCGAGTTCAGCTATCTTCCCGCGCAGGCCGACGCTCTGTCCGTGCCTCTCCCTCCTGTGGAACGCATCTCACTGACGCTCGCGGACGGGCGCACCCTCAGCGCACTGCGTTTCGGCACGGATGCCCCGCGGGTCACCCTCCTCCACGGCGCCGGTCTCAACGCGCACACCTGGGACACCACGTCGCTCTCGCTCCAGCAACCGCTGCTGGCGATCGATCTCGCCGGCCACGGCGACTCGTCCTGGCGAACCGACGCCGACTACACCCCGCGCACCCTCGCGCGCGACGTCGCGGCAGCACTCGATGCCTGGACGTCGCAGCCGCAGGTCGTCGTCGGCCAATCGCTGGGCGGTCTGACCGGCGCGGCGCTGGCCGCCAGCCGGCCAGATCTCGTGGCCGAGCTCTTCGTCGTCGACATCACACCCGGCATCGACGTCAGCGCGGGCCCCGCCGCCCTCCGCGCGTTCTACGAGGGACCGACCGATTTCGCGACACGCGAGGAGCTCGTCGTCAAGGCGATGTCGCTGGGCTTCGGAGGCACCCGCCCCGAGACCGAGCGCGGCGTATTCCTCAACACTCGTGTCCGGGCCGACGGACGCATCGAGTGGAAGCACCACTTCGCCCACCTCGCGGCCCAGGCCCTCGCCGCTCATGATCCGGGATCGGCCGTGGCACCATCCGTGCTGCACGAGACCGGCTGGGACGACCTGGCAGCGGTCCAGGCACCCCTCACGCTGGTGCGCGCCGCACGCGGCTTCGTCAGCGAGCAGGATGCGGCGGAGCTGCAGCGCCGCGTTCCCGCCGCCCGCGTCGTGGAGATGGACGCGACCCACAACGTGCAGGAGACCGCACCTGCCGCCCTCGCCGCGCTCGTCGCGGCGCGAGTGGAGGCCGCGGCATCCGCCGGCAACGGAATGTGACGTTCCGTTCCACACCCGTCCCGCTACCCGCCACCCATCTCTAGGCTCATTCCAACGGCACACAGCAACTGCCGCACCGAGAGGATCCACCCCATGCTCCGACGCACCCGACGTCTCGCGCTGATCTCCGCGCTCGCGGCCACCGCCGTTGTCCTCAGCGCCTGCTCCGGCACCCCCGAGCAGGGGCCATCCGCGTCTCCGGGCAAGCCCGACCCCGACGCGACCCTGCACGTCGGCCTCGTGCTCGAGCCGAGCAACCTCGACATCCGGCACACGAGCGGTGCCGCGATCGAGCAGATCCTCGTCGACAACATCTATGAAGGACTCGTCACCCGCACGCAGGAGAACGAGATCGAGGGGCGGCTGGCTTCCGACTACGAGGTCTCCGACGACGGGCTGAGCTATACCTTCACTCTCAACGACGGCATCCTGTTCCACGATGGCACTGCTCTGACGTCGGCCGACGTGGTCGCCTCCTACGAGACGGTCCGCACGGATGCGACGGTGCAGGGCAATGCGGAGTTCGCCACTGTCGCGTCGGTCACCGCGCCGGACGCGACGACCGTCGAGATCACGCTCTCCGAGCCGAACCAGAACTTCCTCTTCGCGCTGACGGGTCCGGCCGGACTCGTGTTCAAGAAGGGCGACAAGACCGATCTGAAGACCGCTGAGAACGGCACCGGCCCGTTCACTCTCGAGCGGTGGAACAAGGGCAGCACGATCACGTTCGCCCGCAACGACGACTACTGGGGCGAGAAGGCGGGTGTCGCCGAGGTCGAGTTCCAGTACATCCCCGACTTCACCGCCGGAGTGAACGCGGCCATCGCGGGCGACGTCGATGTGCTCACGGCTGTCGACCCGAACCTCGCCTCCCAGCTCGAGGACGACTTCACGCTCACGAAGGGCCGCACCACCGACAAGGCGACGCTGGCGTTCAACAACAAGAAGGCTCCGCTCGACGACGTCCGCGTGCGCGAGGCGCTGCGCCTGGCGATCGACCACGACGCGCTGATCGAGGCTGTCGGAGCAGGCACCACGCTCTACGGCCCGATCCCGGAACTCGATCCCGGATACGAAGACCTGTCGGACGTCGTCTCGTACGACCCCGAGAAGGCCAAGGAGCTGCTCGCCGAAGCCGGCCAGGAAGACCTCGAGCTCACCCTGACCATCCCCACGTTCTACGGCACGACGGTTCCGAAGGTGCTGATCTCCGACTTCGAGAAGGTCGGCGTGACGCTGGAGGTCGACTCCGTCGAGTTCCCCGCCTGGCTGGAAGACGTGTACACGAATCACGACTACGACCTGAGCTTCGTGCTGCACGTCGAGCCGCGCGACTTCGGCAACTTCGCCAACCCGGACTACTACTTCGGCTACGACAACGCCGAGGTGCAGGACCTGTACGCCCAGGCGCAGGCCGAAGTCGACCCGGACAAGTCCGCGGAGCTGCTGGCGCAGGCCGCCCGTCTCGTCTCGGAGGACCACGCCGCCGACTGGCTGTACAACGGCGAGACCATCACGGCGGTCAGCCCGATCGTCGCAGGTTTCCCGGAGGACTCGATCAACTCCCGCATCAACCTCGCGGGCGTGACCGTCTCCGCGGAGAAGTAAGCAGCGGCACCCTGTCGTGATCCGCTATGCGCTCGTCAGAGGAGCCCTGCTCATCGCAGGGCTCCTCGTGTCGAGCGTGCTCATCTTCCTCACGCTGCGCGTCTTCCCCGGCGACGTCGCGCAGCTGATCGCCGGCACGCAGGCCTCGCCGACGGAAGTCGACGCTCTCCGCGAATCCCTCGGCCTGAACCGCCCGCTCCTCGCGCAGTACACCGATTGGATCGGCGGCATCTTCCGCGGAGACCTCGGCACGTCACTGCTCTCCGGCGCCTCGGTCGGCGAGGAACTGCTCCTGAAGGCCCAGGTCACGGTCCCGCTCGGAATCATGTCGCTGCTGATCGCGATCCTCATCGCGGTGCCATTCGGCATTCTGGCGGCGATCCTCCGCGGTCGCCGCGGGGGCACCGCGCTCAGCGTCGGTGCGCAGACGCTCGCGGCCGTTCCGGTCGTCTGGGCGGGCATGATGCTCATCGTCGTGTTCTCGGTCTGGTTGGGCTGGCTGCCGCCGCAGGGGTTCCCGCGCACGGGCTGGTCGACGCCCGGACGAGCCATCGAGTCTCTCTTGCTGCCGGCGTTGACCATCGGAATCGTCGAGGGTGCGATGCTGATGCGCTTCGTGCGCAGCGCGACCCTGCAGGCGGCCGGCCAGGACTTCGTCCGCACCGCAGCCGCCAAGGGGCTGACCCGTACGCGCGCGCTGATCCAGCACGGCATCCCCGCGGTCGGTCTCTCGATCATCACGGTCCTGGGGCTGCAGGTCGCCGGCATCATCGTGGGCTCGGTCGTGATCGAGCAACTGTTCACGCTTCCCGGGATCGGACGGATGCTGGTGGCCGACGTCGGCACGCGTGACCTGATCAAGGTGCAGAGCGAGCTGCTGGTGCTGACCGGGTTCGTGCTCGTGATCGGCTTCGTCGTGGATCTGCTCCACCGGGCGATCGATCCTCGACAGCGGGAGGCCGCATGACTCCCCGCTGGCTCTCGCGCCTCTGGCAGACGGCGACCGGCCGCTTCGGTCTGATCGTCGTGGCAGTGATCGCGGTCACCGCGATCGTGGCGTCGTTCTGGACACCGTTCAATCCGCAGTCGTCGAACGTCGGCGACCGGTGGCTGCCGCCGAGCTGGCCGCACCTGCTCGGCACCGACGACACCGGTCGCGACATCCTGAGCCTGCTCATGGCCGGGGCGCGAACGACCGTCTTCGTGAGTGTGGGAGCCGGGATCGTCGCGACAATCCTCGGCATCGCCCTCGCCGCCCTCGGCGCACTGACCGCCCGCTGGGTGCGGGAGACGGTCGCGGTCTTCGTCGACATCCTCATCGCTTTCCCGGTGCTGCTGATCGCCATGATGATCTCGTCAGTGTGGGGCGGATCGCTCTGGGTCGTGATCTGGGCGGTCGGGATCGGGTTCGGCGTCAACATCGCCCGTGTGACCCGGCCCGAGCTGCGCCGGGTGCAGCAGAGCGACTTCGTGCTCGCCGCCCGGGCCTCCGGTCTGACGCCCGCGCAGAGCCTCGTGCGTCATCTGCTGCCGAACGTCGCTCCGGTCTTCATCGTGCAGCTGTCGTGGTCGATGGCGGTCGCCGTGCTCGCTGAGGCAGGGCTGTCGTATCTCGGCTTCGGCGCCTCGGTGGTGGAGCCCAGCTGGGGCATCCTGCTGGCCGATCTGCAGCGCTACATCGGCGTGCATCCGTTGTCGGTCCTGTGGCCGGGGCTCACCATCACGATCACCGTGCTCGCACTGAACCTCCTCGGGGACGGACTGCGCGAGGCGACCGATCCGACGCTGCGCCACCGAGCAGCCCCTGGTCGATCAGCAACGGTCCACACCCCGGCGGTGATCGCATGACCCTGTCGGTGCAGGACCTCGTCGTCGAGATCGACGGACGACGCGTGGTCGACGGCATCTCCTTCGAGGTGCCAGACGGCGCACGACTCGGACTGATCGGTGAATCGGGTTCGGGCAAGTCGCTGACGGCCCTCGCCGTGCTCGGGCTGCTGCCCGACGGCGCGACGGCGAGCGGCAGCATCCGTTGGAATGACACGGAACTGATCGGGATGCCGGATCGTGAGCTCGCGAAACTCCGCGGCGACGACATCGGCATCGTGTTCCAGGAGCCTCGCACCGCGCTCAACCCGATCCGCACCGTCGGGCGGCAGATCGCGGAATCGATCCGCATCCATGAGGGTCTCGGCCGACGCGAGGCGCGGGAGCGCGCGATCGCCGAGGCCGCGCGGGTTCGTCTGCCGGATCCGGAGTCGATCGTCGACCGGTATCCGCACCAGTTGTCCGGCGGGCAGCGTCAGCGCGTCGCGATCGCGATGGCGCTCGCCTGTCGACCGAAGCTGCTGATCGCCGACGAGCCGACCACGGCCCTCGACGTGACGATCCAGGCCGACATCCTCTCGCTGCTGCTCTCCCTGGTCGCCGAGGAGGGGATGTCGCTGGTGTTCATCACGCACGACCTGGCGGTGCTCGCCCAGGTCGCGACCGAGGGGGTGGTGCTGGAGCACGGGCGGGTCGTCGAGGCCGCGCCCGTGACGACGCTGCTGACCGCGCCGTCCTCCCCCATCACCCAGGGGTTGCTGCGCGATGCGACGGCGACGCTGTGGCGGCCGGAAGGACGTGCGACGTGAGCCTCGTCGAAGCACGGGGCCTCCGCCGCGACTTCTTCGTGCCGAAGCGCTCGACGTTCGAACGCGCCCGCACGCAGACCGCGCTCGCACCGACCGACCTCGACGTCATCGAGGGGTCGTCCGTGGGGATCATCGGCGAGTCCGGTTCGGGCAAGTCCACCCTGATGCGGCTGCTGCTCGGACTCGACCGCCCGACGGCGGGCACCGTGAGCGTCGACGGACGTGCGGTGGATGCCGCGGCATCCGCGAAGTCCCTGCACTGGCTGCGGCGCGAAACCGGACTCGTGTTCCAGGATCCGTACGCATCGCTCGACCCGCGGATGACGGCGGGTCAGATCATCGGCGAGCCGCTGTGGGCGCTCGACATCGAGGGAGACCGTAGGGCGCGGGTGCGCGAGGTGCTGGCACAGGTGGGGCTGGAGCCCGAGATGGCCGATCGGTATCCGCACGAGTTCTCGGGCGGGCAGCGTCAGCGGATCGCGCTCGCACGGGCGATCGTGCACCGCCCGCGCATCCTGGTCGGCGACGAGCCGCTCTCGGCGCTCGATGTGACGGTCCGCGCGCAGATCCTGGAATTGCTGATCGAGTTGCGCCGCACCACGGAGCTCACGCTGCTGCTCGTCTCGCACGACATCGGCGTCGTGCAGAACCTGTGCGACACGGTCGTGGTGATGAAGGACGGCCACATCGTCGAGCGCGGTTCGACCACCGATGTGCTCCTGCACCCGCAGCACGACTACACGAAGGCGCTGCTGTCAGCGATACCGGTGATCCCCGGCCCTCCCGATCCCGGAGACGTGCCCGGTCGTTGAGAGGCCCCGGTCGCTGAGCGAGCGAACTCACCCGGTTGTTGAGCGAGCGAAGCGAGACGAAACACGCGCGCCCGCCTCAGCTCTTGGCCCCGAACCAACTCCCCCGCCGACGTCCGGTCGGTTTGAGTACCCGCCGCATGTAGACGGTGCCGAGCTCGCGTCCGAACTTGTGGCCCACCCGTCCCATGCGTCCTGCTTCGACGAAGCCCAGCTTGGCGTGGAGTCGGATCGATGCCTCCGCGCCGCTGTCGCTGATCACGGCGACCATCTCGCGGAGCCCGATCTGCTCGCACGCGTCGATGAGCGCCTGCAGGAGGGCCGCACCGAGCCCTTTGCCACCCGCGCCGGGTCCGAGGTAGATCGAGTCCTCTGCCGTGTAGCGGTAGGCGTTCTTGCCCGCCCACGGCTGTGCGAGTGCGTACCCGATCACCACGCCTGCTGGCGATACGGCGACGAGGAAGGGAAGCTTCAGCCGATCGAGCAGAGCGAACTTCTCGCGCCAATACGGGATGCTGCTGCGCCGCTCGTCGAGCGTCACCGCCGAGTTGCTCACGAAGTGGTTGTAGATCTCACGCACATACGGCAGGTCCGCGGGACGCGCGGGACGGATCGAATACGCGAAGACTTCGGGAGGTGCCTCGGGACGCAGATGACGCGGCAGTACACGGCGACGGTCCCCCGGCTCGAACTGCATGCGTTCAGCATAATCGGGGCGCGGTTCACCGTCGATGGAAGGGATCAGAGGCGGTAGCGACAGAGCAGTGTCAGGCGTGAGCCCAGCGCTCGAGATCATCCGCGATCTGCTGCAATTCCGTCGCTGCGTTCCACACGCCGAATCGGACGACCTCACGCGCGATCCGGCGAGCTTCAGCCGCGAGCCTGTGTCGCCAATGATGTCCACGCTCAGTCCGACCCCACGTCCTGCTGCCAGCAAGTCCAGCTTGGAGAGTGTCTATGTCCGCCAGGAGTTCCCACATGTCCGGGTGCAAGATGAAATGTGATTCCGAGATCGGTGGAAGCGCGAACTCTCGCAGGAGCGAATCGGCGGTCTGGGCAATCGTGATTCTCGCGTTGCGACGCCCAAGCGCGGTTCCGATGCGGCTCTCTCGCTCGGGCACACTCAGCCTCAGCCGGAAGCTCGCAGGGGAGCGCACAAGCACCCGGAGAGTTGCGGGGATCACGCCCCGAACGAGGATCGCGCCCGGGAGCTGTTCGATGGACTCGATGATCAGCTCTTCGAGACCGGCCTCGTCCTGGATGGAGTAGTCACGAACGCCGTCAGCCTCGAATCGGAGTGGGTATCGTCTCCATCCGCGGAATCGGGGTCGGCTGGTGCCGCCATGAACAGAGACACCGGAGAGCAGCAGTCCGTGCCAGAGATCGACGTACCCATCGATAACCAGCCGCTCCTCCACGAGCCTTGCCGTGGCGAGATCGAGGGACGGGTCATCGATCTCATCGATCGAGACCTCGATCTCTTTCGAGGAAGGTGAGCGATTCGTTGTCGCTGACCATTCCAGTGGCGTCGTAGTCCTTCCGTGTTGGCACAGGCGTCGTCGGTGCAGGTCGAGCAGCTGGTCGAAGCGCTCCACGTACTTCATCATTCCCCACTCGCGTCGGGGCACCGTCCGAAAGAACCGCGCCTCCGCGTAGAGGTTCGAGAGGTCGTACTGTTCGAGGATCTCTTCGACGTAGAACGCGGGTTCGGAAAGTTCCGTCCACTGATTCCTCACCGCCTTGAGCTCCAGCCAGAGTAGGACTTCTCGGTCCTTTGCGGTGATGTCTTGCTCATCTATCGGAGCTTCTTCGGCGATCAGCTCGCGGACCCGCCAGGACTCATCAGAAAGCAGCAAGGCGATCGTCGTCTCGAGTGGCGAGAGGACGACCCCGGCTTTCATCCGGTGTAGTTCGATGCGGATGATGTCGTCCGAATCGATCCGGTCCTGCTGGTGCAGGAGACCCACCACATTCCACGAGAAGACCTCGGGGCAGAGAGGTGACTTCCAGGCGCTCACGACGTTCCGTCCGTGCTTGGTCGGGCTCTCAGGCTACGGCGCGGTCCTGTGCCTGCGCCGACCTCGATCCCGAGCCAGCGGTTCCCGGCCTCAGCCATCATCCGGACCTCCCGGTAGTTGCACATTGTGCCCTTGAGGCGGGTGACCGTCCCGTCGCTCAGCTCCACCTCCAACTCGCCGCTCCGCAAGCTCCCCTCGGAGATCGTCCAGGCGAAGAAAAAGATGATCCCCTCGTACTCCTCAGCCCGGAAACGCTGGAGCTTCTCGCGATGAAAGACTCGTCGAGAAAACCACGAGTTCAGGACGAAATAGTCCCCGGCGATCCGAGGACCCGTAAAAGGGAAACGCAACCAGAGCCATGCGGTGAACGCCAGGAGAAAGACGAAAAGCCACCAGAGCGCTTCCGGAATCGGCTTCGCTGAGGGGTTTACCAGCCCGATGATCGGCATGACACCGGTGAAGGCCGAGGCGGATGCCAGACGCGCGGCGCGTCCCCTCCTCCCCCGTGGAAGGCGGGCAGCGCCCGAATCAGAACGCAGACCGCGGCGAGTCACGGTCGTCACTGTTCCCGGCCTCTCGTCAGGCTCGCAACGGCCAGACCCACGGTTGTGGTGAGACCGGGCCCCCAATCCCCCGAAGCCCAGAACCAACCTCGAGTTGTGACCGCGCGCGCCATGCGTACCGCGTCGCGCAGACGCATCTGACGCGTGTTCCGCGGCGCAATGCGATAGCTCTGCGCGACTCCTGTGAACCACATCCTGAGCGCCTCGTCGGGTGAGTGATCGTCCTCCCGCCAAACGACTGTCTTGGCGCAGTGTCTGAGCAGACTGACAACTTCGCGGCGTCCGCGCCCTTCGCCCGCGATGTCTTCGAGTCGCCCGAAGAGATCAGCGCTGACCGCACTCGGATCAGCCATCGCCTGCATCATCGGCAGACGAGCGGCCAATCTCACCAGCTCGACATCGCCGGCGCGGAGGTCTTCGCCGCTCCGCGGCGACTCCAGAACACGACCCTCGTGGGGTCCTCGAACCACATGAATGTAGTCGTGGTCGAAGAATCGCTCTGCGAGCGAATCGCCCTCGATGAGCTGCATCTGAGCGATGAGCTGGCCACGGATGGTATCCGCCAGCTCGCGTGGAACAGTGTTCTGCTCGATGCTCAACGTGTATCGATGCGGCGTCCAGCACGCGAAGGTCACGAAGTCGCGAGGCGCGACGTCATAGTCGAGCGCAAGGATGCTTCGCGCAAACTCACCGTGGTCAATGCCGCCGATCACTGAGTACATCGGGGCTCCTCTTCGCACGACCGAACGGAGTTGAGGCTACCGCGCGAAACGCCACGGATCGGTTGGGTCGACGTTAGCGACATGGGAAGCTTCACCTCCGAACAGTCTGGTTCGGGCAACGGATTCAAGCTCAGGCGGACACAGCACAACGCGCAGGTCACCCAGAAGCTCTTGGAGCCAGATCTGAACGTCGGCGCGGCTGCCCCAGTGGACGATCACGTCGGTTGGATCAGCGTCGCCGAGGTCGACGAACTCTGGATTGAAGGTCACTTCGACCAAGATGTCATCCGGCCCGTCCACAACCTCGAACCTGACGTAGAACGGCTGCCCGGCAACGCCGAAGCCGATCGCGTTGCCGTCGAGTATCCGATCGACCAGGTCTGAGTCCGGGCACTCGCCGACCATCTGAGCGACCTGACGATAGCCGAACCACGAGCGCTTCGGCTTCCGCGGTTGCTTGCGGGAGTTGTAGAGCAGCGGCATCGTGCCGAGCGTCCACCACGCACCGACGCGGAATCGCCCGAGCATCGCCGTGGTCTCGATCGTGCAGCACCGGTCCACCTTCTGGGCAAAGCGCAAGATGGACTCGTCATCCGGCGACAGAACCGCGTCGATGGCCGTCCCCTCTGCACCGATCAGATACTCACCTGACATCTCCTCCACATACCAGTTCAGCTTCGTGGTCCTGCCGCTGAAGATCGCTTGGGGAGGATCGGATTCCAGCGAGAGCGTCAGATCGACGGTGTCCGCCAGCAGATGCCGGATCTGGGTCTGGAGGCGCGCCAGCCGCCCGGGCTCACGATCCGGCTCGATGAGCACCCCTGGTTCAGCTATCGGCAAGTCTTCGAGTTCGTGCTGGATCTCAGTGATCCGTGCACGCCTCCGCCGCTCCTTCCGCGAGAGCGTCGCGAGGTCGGTGTTCGCCTCCTCAGCCGGATGCAGGCGAGCGAGATTTGCCTCGCGGACGTCACGTGCGTACCGTTTGCGTTCGTTTCGCAGAAAAATCAGCACCGACACGAGCTGAGGGATGAGGATCACGACAAGAATCGCGATGGACGTCTGGATCTTGATATCGACGGGGCCCGGCCGAATGAACCCGAAGATCAACAGCAGAGGGATCGCCCACAGCAGTTGTTTGAGGTAGATGATCACGAACTCTCTCAGCATCTTCGGCCCCGCTCCCTCACGTCGTGGGAGCCGGTTGCGGCGATCCTGCCGGAAGTCACCCTCAGCATCAGATGTGTTTCAGGAACAGCCACGAGGTGGAGGTGTTGGTGGCGAACGGCCTGAGCGTCTCCCCGAGCTTGCCTACGACGGTGATGTGGTTGAACTCCAGCTGTCCGAAGACGGCTGGATCATCGACCGACCCGCAGTTGATGAGGCCGAGCTCCTCCAACTGAAGTTCCGCTAACAAGCCAGCATTCTCGATGGCCTTGACCCGCTCGAATGCGGTCTTCCGGAGCAGCGGAAAGGCTCCCAGCGAACCGACGTCGAAAGACGGGGCGCGATGTATCGACAGTTCTTCAAGCTGTGGTGACGGCCCTCGAGCGGCGAGACTTCGCACCGATCGTGCTCCGATGACAGTCAGCCTTCTCAGTGAATCGGGCAGGCTAGGGATGCTCTTGCTGAGCGTCTCCTCAAGGAAGATCTCTTCGATCCCTGGAGCTTCGAAGACGCTCTCATGGAATCTCCAGCATCCACTGAACGTCGCCAACCTCGACATCCGGGTGAAGTCGATCTCTTCTGCTGACGACACCATGAGGCGAAGCTCACGGAGGTTCGACAGATCCTCAATCTTCCTCGTCTCGGCCGCTTCCGCAAGCAGGCCAAGGTGTGTGAGCTGCTCGAACCTCTGCAGGAACCCGAGACCTCGATGTGCGCCGGGGACTCCGTTCACATAGAGCCCGTAGCCGTTCCGCATGATCGTTGCCGCCTGGCGTCGACTGGGAACAGCACCCTCGAAATAGGCGTAAGGCACCGCATCGCCCGGCGTACGACGGACGATCAGGCTTCCTTCGCGCTCGAAGAACGGGCTGTCCAAGAGATCTGCCCTCATATCGCCTCTGTTCCCTTCACCAGGAGCTGACTAGCTGACCATCGCCGCTTCAAATCGATGCCGATCAACGGGGCCGTCGGCTCACTGCCCATATTCCCGCCATGGCTCAGCCACATCGCCCGAAGGATGAGCGCTCGCGACGATCGACAAGCTGAGCCCGGAGGCCGACAAGAAGAGACTCAGCGAGTCGAACAACTTCCGCTCGGCCTGCACCTTCTCCGCGATAGTCTCAGCATCCATCGACGACGCTGTTGCGAAGACCCGGGCACGCTCAGTCGAGTGCTCGGCGATCATCTGGATGCGCCGAGCCAACGGTTCGGCTCCGGCGAACCGACCGGTGCCATCCCAAGGGTCTATCGGCTGGTCAGAGGGTGGCCCGGATCCGAAGAGTGAATCGCGAACCCGGTGGTTCCATGCGTGCGGCACTTCTTCGATGCGCAGCGATTGCATGAAACGCGTGTTCTCCTCATCCTCCGCATCGACCGCGATCACGTCGCCGGGGAAGATGTCCTCCGACTCGATGGCCCCGGAGAACGTCAAATCGAAGTAGTCCAGATACGCCTTCGGACCCTTCAGCCGCGTAACAAGCACGAAGAGCCCAGCACCCGCTCCAGCCCGGCAGAACCCGACAACCTCATCTTTCATATCGAACCTCCCTTGTTTTCCACCGTCTAAGTCAGATTGCGAGTGTCAACGCGGGTTGAGGCCGAGGGCCAAGCGCATACGCCGCGCCAGTGACGGTACGAACACGGTTCACCATAGTCGCACCCTGAGTGAACTTCGCTCCGTAGTAGACAACTCGCGCCGCAACGACAACCACTTTGATTGCGCCACCCACGACCGTTCCAAGTCCGGGGACGAACATGGCCGCAGTGGAGACGATATCGAGGGCCAACAGCCAATCGAACTGTCCCGAGAGGTCGCTGCTCCCAATCGGGTCGGTGGGCCACACGTAGTCGTTGTCGACGCCGCCCTCGACGGGATCCACCTGAAGGAACCGCCCGAGCGCCGGCACATACAACCGTGCGCCCATCTCGATCATCAGTGCCGTCGACTCTGCTTCCACCGGCTTGCGAGCGCCCTGATGCCAGCCGCTGCCGGTCTCGGTCTGCCCGGAACGGTTCGCGGTGACGGTGCCGATCGCGTAGGTGGTCATGTCGAGCGGTTGGCCGAAGGGATCGAACACCTGCATGGATCCGTGGGTGTTGCCGTCACCGGTTACGAGCGTGTGCCCGAGCAGGTTCGGGTACTGCCACGACGGCGAAGAACCGAGCGACACCGTCACACCACCAGGGAGCGAGATCGATCGCGTCACTACCGCGCCGACCTTGGTCGCGAACGGCACATCATCCGATCCCGCGTACTGGTACGTCGTGGTCTCGGCCGCGTCGCCCGCCGACGCACCCAGCGGATCGACCGTACGAGACACGACTCGACCATCAGCGTCACGCGCGATTAATCGAGATCAACTACTCGGGAAACCGGAGTCGGGCAATTCGCGCCCTTCTGCGACGTTCTTTTCGAGGCAACGATGGGTCGGCGAGTCCCGCCTCGGTTACAACTTCCACTTGATCCTCAGTCCTGCTCGATTTTGAATGTTCCTGCAATTCGTGAACATCCTCTATGATCTGCTTTCTCCTATTTTCAAAAACAACTGCCAGGGACACAAGGTGAACCAGCAGTATGATTACGAAAATAACAAGCAAGGTCTGAAGTTTTACCTCAAGTGGGTACGGTGGCACAAATATAAAGATTGCCATTACTGGCGACATCCATAGTAACAGTTTCAAGTAGCTGAGCACAAACTCCTTGAACATTTTAGAACGGCCTTACCGATCGCCCGACCTTAGCAAAGGTCTTAATCGGGTTTGCTCTCGATCTTTGAATTATGTACGTCGCGACTGACCGAATCATATCCGCTACGGCAAATGTGAATGCCCCGACTTCGACATGGCCAGCCAGCGTTCTCATGCGAGAATGTGCCCGGGTGGAGCCCAGAGGTTTCGTCACCGCTGTCACAGTCCTATTCACCTTGCTCCCCACCTTAAGTAGCCGCGTTGCGGCACCGAAAACACCGCCAGCGAGCCCTGCCGCGATATCTATGAGTCCTTCGGGCCGTCCTGAGGAAACCTTATAGGCTCCCATCGCGACGCTTGCAACAGCGCCGACGGCTCCGATGACGGCGCAGACCGCACACACGAGCGCGAAAAGTCCCACGACGCCGGCTGCCATTATCAATCCGTCCGCCGCGTCTTCCCAGGCGGCCCTGCCGCTGAGGTCGCTGCTGCCGATTGGGTCGGTGGGCCACACGTAGTCGTTGTCCACGCCACCCTCTACTGGGTCGACTTGAAGGAATCTGCCCAGCGCGGGCACGTACAACCGTGCGCCCATCTCGATCATCAACGCCGACGACTCAGCCTCCACTGGCTTGCGAGCACCCTGATGCCAGCCACTCCCCGTCTCGGTTTGGCCGGATCGGTTGGCTGCGACGGTGCCGATCGCGTAGGTGTTCATGTCGAGCGGCTGACCGAAAGGATCGAAGAGCTGCATGGAGCCGTGGCCGCTACCGTCACCGGTCACGAGCGTGTGCCCGAGCAGGTTCGGGTACTGCCACGACGGCGACGAACCGAGCGACACCGTCACACCCCCCGGGAGCGAGATCGATCGCGTCACGACCGCGCCGACCTTGGTCGCGAACGGCACATCATCCGATCCCGCGTACAGGTACGTCGTGGTCTCGGCCGCGTCGCCCGCCGACGCACCCAGCGGATCGACCGTACGAGACACGACTCGACCATCAGCGTCACGCGCGAGGGTCGTCGTGGTTCCGTCGGCATAGGTGGAGCCCGCATGGCGCCCGGTGGCGTCATATGTCAGCGCCAAATCACCCAGCTTGGTGATATTGCCCGCGACGTCGTACTCGATATCGGCGGCTGCGAGTCCATCGGTGATCGAATCCGACCCCGGCACCGGATTGGTGACGGTGGTCGACAGCAACCGGTCAGCCCAGTCGTATTGGTAGCCGGTCGTTGTCGTCACCGAGGTTCCGGAGTCCTTCGGCGTATAGACATCCGTCAGACTCGTCCGGTTGCCTGAGCGTCCGGCCGCGGTGTTCACTCCGGGCACGCCTGACCCCGCGAACCCGTAGGTCAGAACGTGTCCGGGGATGGCCGCATTAGTCAGGCGGCCTGCCGCGTCGTATCCGTACGTGGAGATGTACCACGCACTGCCGTCTGCCACTGATTCCTGCACGATGCGACCGGCATCCGAACGGACGACCGCATCCGAGACCGAACTCGCGCCGGGGAAGGTCCAGGTCTGCCCTGTGACCCTTCCCGCACCATCCCTGGTGATGGTCGCCAGCTTCGAGCCGCCGGCGTACGCCACAGACACGAGCTCGCGCGCTGTCGCCGGAGCCGAAGGCGCGCCGTACGTCATGGTCGCGTAGTCGACGCCGTCGACAGTCGTCTTCAGAGGCTTGCCATCGGCGTCATACGAGGCCGTCGTAACGGTGGCAGCCCCACCGGCCGGTGTAGTCGATGTCTGCACGACGCGGCCCGTGAGCCGTTCGTAGTTCGTTGCGGTGACGGTCCCCCACACATCTGTGTAGGAGGTCACGCGGCCGAGGAAGTCGATCTTGGTCGTGATCTTCCCGCCCGTCGAGCCCGCCACCGTGGGGTCGGTCGAGACCGTCGACACCCCCGTCGTCGTTGGCACGTAGCTCACCGACGTGGTGCGAGTGGTGGCCCCCTGCGGTCCCACCGCGGAGGCGCTTACCGTGCGACCCCGAGCATCGAACGTGGTGCACGACCAGCCCGAGTCTCCCGACGTCTTCGTCGCGACGGTACGGCCCATGACGTCGTAGCCGTACTCGGTCTTGACCGGGTTACCCGAACTCGGCGCCGGGCCGGTCATCGCCTTGGCGAACTGGAACTGATCGACACCGGCTGCCCCGGCGCACATGCCGGCGGAACCGACCTCGCCCGCGGTGTAGTACTGGGTCGTGGTGGACGCTGCGGCCGGGCCGGACGCTGTCGCGGCCGGGAGCGTACGCGTCAACCGCCGCAACCAGCTCGACGCACCCGGCTGCTCGTATCCCACCGACGTCTTGAGATCCAAGCCGCCCGGGTCGAGGGTCGTCTGCGTCCGCGCGCCCAGCCATGGGTGCTGATAGGACGCAGTCATGGTCACCGACGGAGCAGCTGCCCCGCTCACACTCGTGGCGTCGTCGACAGACGTCTTCGTCACCAGACCGTAGTCCGGTTTGAGTTCGGTGCCGGGAATCGTCACGAAGCCCGTCGTCGCCGACGTGCTTCGGCGGAGAGTGAGTTTGGCGGCGGCCGCATCGTCGAAGTACTCGACGCGAATCCTCTGGGTCACGCCGCCGGGGATGGTGCGCTGACTCGTCGCAGTGACGGTTTCGGTCCCCTTGGTCCATTTATCGAGGATGAGCACGTCGTCAACCCACACGCGAACTCCGTCGCCTGCGGTCGCCTGCAGGTAGTGCGGACCACCGGCCGGCAACGTGATGAGCCCGGTCAGGCGCAGTGACCATCCGTTCGCCGGGATCGACCCACCGACCGACGATGACCAGGTGGTGTTCACCGAACCGTCTGAGGTGCCTGTGCCGAGCGCGAAGAATCCCGGCTGTCCGGCGAGCTTGGGGTTCGGGTAGTACGCCGCCTGCAGGCCGACGAGGCCGCCGTCGTAGGTGGTGCCCGCGTGCGTCGGGACGATGCCGCATCCACCCGCGGAGACGGGGTTCGCCACCGGACGGCGGTCGGAACCGTAGCAGGCAGCCGGCGCCGGGCCGTAGGCATCGGTCGCCCGGTCGTTCGCATCGAAGATCGTCGTGCTCTTGCGAAGCGCCGGATCGGTGCTCGACAGCAGGAGATCCTTGGACGTGTGCCATTCCTGCGACGCCGTCACACCGAGAACGGAGGTCTCGGAGGTCTGCCGCCAGGCTGCGTCGAATCTGCTGATCGACGTGCCCGTGATCCCGGCGACCGTGACTCCCGTCTGTCTCGATTGGTAGTCGAGAGTCGTGGAAGGCCGGTCGTCCGCCGTCACGCCGTTCGGCGCCGGCAACGTGATCTTCGTCGCCTTCCAGACCAGCGTCGACCCGGACTCGCCATCGGCGGCATCGAGAGCCGACTTCGCATAGTCGAGGGTCGTCGTCGACGCGCTTGTCGCGGCGAGCCCCGCCTGAAGAATCGCGTCGTTCGCCACGGAGTCGCGGATGGTCGAAAGGAGGCCCGCAGAGTTGTCGTACCCGAACGTGGTCCACTCGTCGCCCGGATCCTTGATCGCGGCGACCTGACCGTCCTCGTTGTAGTAGATGTCGGTCCGGGTTCCGTTGGGGTATTCGATGCCGCAGAGCATGTCCGCAGGCGGCGCGATGTAGCCGGCACCGGCTTCCGTCGCACAGGTCGAGCCAGGGGCACCCTGGTAGCGAAGCACGACGGAGCGCGAATACGTCGTCTGCCCGTTCGCCGTGGTCGCCGAAGCCGGATCATTGATCGATTGAGCGACGCCGCGCGAGTCGGCGATCGTCACCGGGCTGGCCGGTTTCAACCCGTCTGCGGGAGGAGTCGAGACCTCCACCCGCCCTTCCTTGGTGAACTGGTGCACGGTTCCGGTCTCGTCCGTCACCACAACCCGTCCTGCCGAATCCAGCGACACGATGTCGTACTCGTCGACCGGCGGCTTGTAACCGCCCGTCGACTTCTTCGTGTGCGTGTGCGTCTTGCCGGTGCTGTCGGTCAAGATGATGGCCGACGTCGTGATCTGCGCCGACGCCCAGGTGGTCGCATCCCCATTGATCGGCATGGAAGATCGCCACCCCGCGGGGAGGGTCGGAACGGACTTGGTGAACCAGTCGGGCGGAACGACATACTCGTTCTCCCCGTCTTTGATCCACATCGAAGCCACCGCCGCGCTGTTGCGTTCGAAGAACTCGACTCGCACCGAGTGAGCGCCAGCTGAATAGCCGCCGGCGGGTGACGGCGCGTAATCGGTGACGACCGCGCTCGGGCTCCACTTGTCGAGCACGCGTTGTCCATCGATGTACAGACGCGCTCCGTCATCTCGCTTCAAGCCGAACTGGATCGGTTTCGACACCAGCGCAGACGGCAGCGTGATGTAGCCGGTCCACCGGGCGAGGAACCCATCGTCGGGGATCGCGTCCGCGGGCGAATCCAGCCCCCAATCGAACGATACCGACGAGTCCGTGCGCACGAGCAGCGGCTCCCGCTCGCCGCCTCCGGGCTTCGTGAATGTGTAGCCGGCAGCGGTGTCCGGCGCAGGGTCGGACCGGTTGTTCCGCGCGTCGAAATACTCCGCCTTGAGTCCTCGGGCCGCGTCAGGTACCTCCTGGCTGTTGTAGGAGAACGACATGCCCATCGGTCCGCCGAGCGTATTTACCGTGGGCGACGAAAAACTGACGTTCGCGTTGCCGTTCGCGAGGTTGACGGAAACCGGACCGACGGACTCGAAGGGTGAGGGGCCGGTCGTTCCCAAGCGCTGATCGACTTTGATCGTGCGCTTCCAGGTCTTCGGCGAATACATGTTGCGACCGTCGTAGGCGCCCACGACCCAGGTGTAGACGCCTCCATCTTCGAACGTGCCCGCGGGCACTCGCCACGTGATCTTGCCTGATGCATCCGGTGTGATGAGTGGCGAACGGACGATCGTGCCGGTGGCGCCGTCCTGCCCGGTCGACACATTGAACTCATACTTCATCGCTGTCGCGGAGTCTGTATCGACGAGCGGTGCTTCAGTCACTGCGAGCTGCGGAGTGAGGGAGGTGATCGTCTGCGGAGACGTCGCCGTGTCGCTTCCGGGTGTCGCCACAGACGTTGCTGGGAACCAGGGCATCTTGTTCGTTGTGAACGACCACGCGCCGGTGGAACGCAGCGTCGACTGACCGAGGAGGCCGTCCCAACCGGCATCGCGGACATAGGCCCGCCAGAAATACTTCACACCGGGCTTGAGCACACCTTCCGGTACGACCATCTGGCTGGAGGCCGACTCCGGCGATGTGTACACCATCTGGGCCGGAGTGAAGTTCGCGTCCAGCCCGATCCGGAAGGAGTACTGAAGCGACGATCCTGACGTGCCACTCGCTGTGGACTTCAGCGTCGGTGTCAGACTGACGCCGGTCGAACCGTTGGTCGGCGACGCTCCGGCCCCCGTCGAAATGGTGGGGAAGATGTGCGGGTGGTACTTCACCCACAGATCAGAGGTCACCTTCTTGTGCGAGTAAGCGCCAGATTCCGTACCCGTGAGCATGAACGCGACATTCGTCGCTCCGCCTCCGAATTCGGAAGCGATATAGGTGGGGAGCGTACTGCCCCCGGTTGTCGTAGCTCCGGAACCGAGCGAGTATGTCGCCAGCTGATCGCCGAAGCAGGTGTAACACCAGCCGTTCGCGACTTTAACCGTTCCGGAGAAAGAGCCCGTGGCGTAGTCGTCATAGGAAATGCCGACGCTGGCGCCCTCGACGAACTTGCTGACGGCAGCACCTCCCGCGAAGTTGACCACGCCTCGCCAGTTGTAGCCACCCGAGACCTCGTTGGTGTTGCCGACGTGCAGCTCATTCACCATGTTGGCCTTGTTGGCTTTGTACGAGTTCTTGCGCTCAGGCCCGACCGTGACCTCGGGGTCGATCGTCACGGGGTAGACGCGTTCCTCCGCGGCGAGCCACTCAGGATCGGCTTGAACGGTGTACCGCCACGATCCGTCGAAGAATTCAGTGAGAGACGCGTCGAGGGCGACCGTGTCCGGCGCCTTTCCCGCCTCGACGGGTGCGGAATCCCAGGCGAGTGGAGCAGGGCTGCCCAGAACGACGTCGCCAGCCGCATCGACGAACTCGAGCACTTCGTCGTCCGTCAGTCGAAGGTCGAGCACCCCTGAGTCGATCCGCCACGTCCAGCTGTCCCGTCGCTCACCGGGGGCTTCCGTCAAGATCACCGAGTCCTTGACGGATGACTTCGTCACCTCGAACTCGAGGTCTTCATGGCCTGAGATACCACGTGCGGCCACGGTCGACCAGTCATCCCAGAACCAGAAAGGTGACTCCCAGTCGCCGGCGTCGGCGTCGAGGAGCGAGAACGAGACTTCGTGACCTTCCCGCTCAACGACCAGTTCCCGACCACCGTTGCGGTTCTCCTCGATCCGAGGAGCGAGCGGGTGGACCTCGACGCCCCAGCCTTCCGACGAGTTCGCGAACGCCGTGCTGATCTCAGTCCAGTCGCCATCATCGTTCTTGGCGTTGAGAGGAGTCGGCGACAGCTGCACGACCTCGGCCCCGTCGCCATCGACGAACACGTTCTGATATTCGGCGCGCGATTCCAAGGCGAGTCCAGAACGATCAACGCCGTCTTCTAACTGCAGGATGACCGCATCCTCAGGCTCGTCCGTCGGCGCGGTCACCGGAGCCAGCGGCGCGAAGTCTCCGTCAGGGACCTTGGGCGCGGCAACCGTCGAAGGCTGAGACTCCAGCGACGGCGCGACCTCAGCGCCCGACTCCACTGCCTTCGCTTCATTCTGCGGAAGCGTGAGACCTGCGATCACGACGGCGAGGGCGGTCGCCATTGCAAGCGGCCAGAAACGTGAGACGCGCACCATGTCGTGAAGACCTCTCAGAGTAGGGCAGTGCCCGCGGACAGAAACCGCCCGAAAGATGAGAGGTGTAGCTCATAGGTACCGCCAACGCAGGCCGTCACGCAATACCGAATCGATATATAGCGCAACGGCTCACGCGGGAGCGGCTTCGCCTTCCACTCTCCAGTCGACCGGTTCCGCCCCGAGTTCCTCAAGAAGAGCGTTCGCCCGCGAGAAGGGCCGCGAGCCGAAGAACCCTCGGCTGGCCGACAGCGGAGACGGATGCGCTGACGCGATCACCGGCGTCTCGCCGAGGAGCGGCTGCAGATTCGCGGCATCCTTCCCCCAGAGAATCGCGACGAGAGGCTGGTCGCGGGCGACGAGTGCGCGGATCGCGAGCTCGGTGACCTTCTCCCACCCCCAGCGCCGATGGGATGCCGCGGCACCGGGCTGCACAGTCAGCACTCGGTTCAGCAGCAGCACACCCTGGTCGCTCCAGGCCGTGAGATCACCGTGCGGTGCGGGTGGGATGCCGAGGTCGCTCTCGCGCTCCTTGTAGATGTTGGAGAGGCTGCGCGGCAGCGGGCGCACATCGCGGTCCACCGCGAACGAGAGGCCGATCGGGTGGCCCGGCGTGGGGTACGGATCCTGGCCGGTGATCAGCACGCGCACGTCGGACAGCGGACGCTGGAAGGCGCGCAGCACGTGGTCGCCGGCTGGCAGGTAATCACGACCCGCAGCCTGCTCGGCGCGGAGCCGTTCGCCCAGCTCGGTGATGACGTCCTGCACGGGGGCGAGCGCCTCGGCCCAGCCCCGATCGATCTGCCCGGCATCAGCGAGCTTAGCGAGGGTTCGTGCCATCTCAGTCGATGGAGCGCACGCGCAGCGGACCACGCGCGAGAAGATGCTGGGCCGACTGCGCGACCGGCCTCATCGTGATCATGTCGAGGTTCACGTGCGTCGGCGACTCCAGCGCATACGCGATGACGTCGGCGACGTCACCCGCGAGCAGCGGCGCCTCCACCCCGGAGTACACGGCTTCGGCAGCGACCGTGTCGCCGCCCAATCGGTTGAGGGTGAACTCCTCGGTGTGCACCATGCCCGGGGCGAGCTCGACCACGCGGATCGGCTCTCCGTTGAGCTCCTGGCGCAGCACCTTCACGAGCATCGACTCGGCCGCCTTGGCAGCGTTGTACCCCGCACCACCGGCGTAGGCCGTCTGCGCCGCGGTGGACGTGATGAAGATCGCGTCGGCGTGCCCGTCGGCAGCTGCCGCACGGCGCAACAGCGGAAGCAGGCCCGCGATGAGCCGCTGCGTGGCCAAGACGTTCGCGTCGAACATCCACTGCCAGTCGTCGATCGACGCGTCCTCGATGCGGTCAGTCCCGCGAGCACCGCCGGCCACCTGCACGAGTGCGTGCACCGGCCCGGACTTCTCCACCTCTGCCACGAGCGCGTCGACCGCAGCACCGTCGGTGAGGTCGCAGGCGATGGCGGATGCGCCGGTCTCCTCGGCGAGCGCCGTCAGCCGATCCTCTCGCCGCGCGACGCCGATGACGTCCCATCCGCGTTCCCGGAGCGTGCGCACCGTCGCCGCGCCGATCCCGGAACTCGCACCTGTCACCACTGCACGTCTGATCACCATGCCTCCACCGTACGATGTTCGCCCCGGATTTCGGGGCGCGGCACTGTTACGTCACATTTCCCGACCGTTGTTGACAGCAACCGATATTCCGTACTGTCGCTGCAACGGCATCCGCCGTGAGACCTTCCTATCGTTCCAGGGGGAACACATGTCCGCACCCGAGTCCTGGCGTTTCGAGACCAAGCAGATCCACTCGGGTGCCGCGCCCGATCCGGTCACGAAGGCCCGCGCCACGCCGATCTACCAGACGACGTCGTACGTGTTCGACAGCGCAGACCACGCTGCCAACCTCTTCGCCCTTGCGGAGTTCGGCAACATCTACACCCGCATCCAGAACCCGACGCAGGACGTGCTCGAGCAGCGCCTCGCCGCCCTCGAAGGCGGCACCGGTGCGCTGGTGCTCTCCAGCGGCCAGGCAGCGTCGACCTTCGCCGTCCTGAACATCGCCGAGGCGGGCGACCACTTCGTCGCCTCCAGCTCGATCTACGGCGGCACGTACAACCTCTTCAAGTACACGCTCGCGAAGCTCGGCATCGAGGTCACGTTCGTCGAGAACCAGGACGACGCCGAGGAATGGCGCCGCGCGGTCCGCCCGAACACGAAGCTGTTCTTCGCGGAGACCATCGGCAACCCGCAGATCAACATCCTCGACATCCGCACGGTGGCCGATGTCGCGCACGAAGCCGGTGTTCCGCTCATCGTCGACAACACGATCGCGACGCCGTACCTGATCCGCCCGTTCGAGTTCGGCGCCGACATCGTCGTGCACTCGGTCACGAAGTTCCTCGGCGGTCACGGCACGACCATCGGCGGCGCCATCATCGACGGCGGAAAGTTCGAGTGGTCGAAGAACGTCGACAAGTTCCCGGGCCTGACCGTTCCGGACCCGTCTTACCACGGCGCCAGCTACACCGCCGCGGTCGGCGACCCGCTCGCCTACATCATCAAGGCACGTGTGCAGCTGCTCCGCGACCTCGGCTCGGCCATCTCGCCGCAGAGCGCGTGGAACCTCATCCAGGGCATCGAGACCCTCTCGCTGCGCATCGAGCGTCACGTGCAGAACGCCCAGGAGATCGCAGAGTGGCTCGACAACCGCGATGACGTCGCGAGCGTCAACTACTCCGGTCTGCCGTCGTCGCCCTGGTACGCCAAGGCGAACGAGTACGCCCCCAAGGGCGTCGGTGCTGTCCTCTCCTTCGAGCTGAAGGGCGGCGTCCAGGCCGGTCGCGAGTTCGTGAACAGCCTCTCGCTGTTCAGCCACCTCGCCAACATCGGCGACGTGCGCTCGCTCGTCATCCACCCGGCATCGACCACGCACGCGCAGCTCACCCCCGAGCAGCAGCTCACCGCCGGTGTCACGCCGGGCCTCGTGCGCCTCTCGGTCGGCATCGAGAACGTCGAGGACCTCAAGGCAGACCTCGACGAGGCTCTCGCCGCGGCTCGCCGCGTGTCGGAGGCGGCTCGCGCCTGATCTCATCGACAGAGAGCAGGAATGCCCCGGGCTTCGGCTCGGGGCATTCCTGCGTTCGGAATGCGTGAGTCACTCGGCATCCCACCAACGGAGCACCCTCAGCGCCCGCAGAGTGACCCATCGACTGGGCATGCCCTCGCTGTGGCTCACGTCGACCAGCTGGGGGCCTTCGTGATGCAGGTCGCGACGCCACCGGCCATCTTCGGTCTGCTTCGACCTCAGCAGTTCGATCGCCGCCGTCAGCCGTTCGTCCCGGCGGTCGGCGACCCGGAAGTATTCCAGCGCCCGGAGCACGTCGTAGTACCAGCGCACCGGGTACGACAGCATCGTGTACCGAGGGTCCACGATCTCCCCCGTGCTCCGCCGGAGGAACAACTGCCGCTCGAGCAGGTAGTCCTCCCCGGCGCGCCGGGCCGTGGAGACGGCAGCAGACTCGCCGCCCGCTGCCTCCCACGCGAGGAGCCCTTCGATCACGCACAGCGTGGAGTGGAACGACGAAACCGTCGCGCCATAGTCGGTCCAGCAGTTCCAACCGCCGTCGGGGAGCCGTCCCGTGAGGATCGTGTCGACGATCGGATCGCCGCCCTCGCCGAAGTACGCGGCGATGGCGAGGGCGACGCCATTGATGCAGGGCTCCACCTCGCCGTCGAAGTACGGCTGACCGGCGTGCTCCCACCGGACGCCGGCGCGCACCTTCGCGACAGCGTCACGCGCCTCGGGCGACTGAGGATCGAGTCCGAACTCCATGAGCTGCTGCAGCGAGAAGTGCGTCGCGGTCCAGGCGTCGAAGAATGGACGCTCCTCATCCACCCACCCCGGCCGGTATGTTCCACCGTCCCACCGGCCGTCGGGGTCCTGCAGCGCCAGAAGCGCCCCACCCCACCCCTCGTGCGCGACTCGTGCCCGTTCCGCGGCGACGACGTCAGCGGGTGCGGCGAGCAGGTCCCGTTGCACCTGCCAGCGGATCGCAGGGTCGGAGTCGAGAAGCCAGCCGATGACGTCCATGCCCGGAGCGTACCGCCCCCGTCCGACAGACTTCGGTCCCGACCGGCCCGATCGACACCCGGCCGGTCCACAGGCTGCGCCCTTCAGAATGGAACACCCGCCCGAGGAGAGACATCATCGACGTCATGCAGCACCGACCGCCCGCGCCGCGTCCCGCCGCGCGGCAACGTCGCGCACGCTCCGCACGGGTGCTCGCGATCGCCGGAGTGCTCCTGCTCATCGCCGTCGTCTGCTCCTGGGTGCCGGGAATCATCGGCACCGCCGCCGCTGCCGCCCTGCCGTGGACTGGGCTGGCGCTCGGCGTCGTGTGCGTGCTCGCGCTGTTCCTGGCGCGCCGCGTGCTCCTGCTGCTGCTGATCCCCACCCTCGCC
Organism: Microbacterium sp. PMB16; assembly: GCF_051294855.1. Taxonomy (GTDB): domain Bacteria; phylum Actinomycetota; class Actinomycetes; order Actinomycetales; family Microbacteriaceae; genus Microbacterium. Next base: position 2,914,861 of record NZ_CP145908.1, on the reverse strand, counting down.
TGGGCTCTGGCGATCGCGCCGTCCGCTCCCGGTCTCAGCGCGACGCCCGCGGCCGGTGCGACACCGATCGAGATCGTGAGCCAGAACGTGCGCGCCCACTCCGGCGGGGCCGCGGCATCCGCCGCGGAACTCGCCGCGACCGGCGCCGATGTGATCGCCCTCACCGAACTCGACGGCGACAGTCTCACGGCCGCCCAGGATGCCCTCGCGGCGGAGTACCCGCACTCGTACGCGGTCGGCACGGTCGGCGTCTGGAGCCGCTACCCTCTCACCGACGCGCAGCCTCTCACCCTCGGCCTCGACTGGAAGCGCGCACTGAGAGTGGAGGTCCAGACGCCGGATGCCGATGTCGCGGTCTACGTGATGCACGCGGCATCGGTGCGCCCTGGCCATCAACAGGATCGAGACACGATGCTGTCCGGCATCGCGGACGCCGTCGCAGCCGACACCGCGGAATCGATCGTCGTCGTCGGCGACTTCAACGCCGCATCCGCCGATCCTGCGCTCGGCGCCATCCGCTCCGAGCTCGACTGGGTGCGTCCGACCGACGGCACTCTGGGCATGACCTGGCCGGCAGCGCTCCCCCTGACCCGTATCGATCACGTGTTCACCCGTGGGCTCGATGTCCTGAGCTCGACGACCGAGCGGGCAGGGAAGAGCGATCACCTCGCGACCGTGACGAAGGTCAGCATCCGCTCCTCGGACTGACACACCCGCCCAGAACCGTAACCTTCGACCTGTGGGTCGTCCGTCACGCGAGAATGGACATATGGACTGGCAGACGACCTCCGAGGACACGGTGCCGTCGGCACCCGTGACGGAGGCCGACGTCCGGCTGCTCCGTGCCCGCCCCCCGGCGACCGGAGCCTGGCGCGACGGCGATCCCGTCGGGGGCCGCCGCTTCGCGGCCTTCGGGGCGTTCCAGACCGAGAGCGGCGTCGAGCTGCCCGGCATCCGCATCGCCTACGAGAGCTGGGGCGAGCTGAACGCCGCCCGCGACAATGCGGTGCTCGTGCTGCACGCGCTCACCGGTGACAGCCACCTGCGCGGCGATGCCGGTGCCGGACACGCGACCGCCGGCTGGTGGGAAGACGTCACGGGGCCGGGCGCACCGCTCGACACCGACCGCTGGTTCGTCATCGCACCGAACATGCTGGGCGGATGCCAGGGGTCGACGGGCCCGGCGAGCGTGGCGCCGAGCGGCTACGAATGGGCCTCCCGATTCCCGTACCTCACGATCCGCGACCAGGTCGCTGCCCAGGTGCGCCTCGCTGACGCACTCGGCATCGACCGGTGGGCGGCCATCGTCGGCGGCTCGATGGGCGGCATGCACGCCCTGGAGTGGGCGGTTACGCACCCTGAGCGGGTGGAGCGCCTCGCCGTGCTCTCCTCTCCCCCAGTGACGACCGCCGACCAGATCGCGCTGAACACGGTGCAGCTGGAGGCGATCCGGATGGATCCGCGCTTCCAGGGCGGCGAATACTACGACCTCGGTGACGGAGACGGTCCCCACCGCGGGCTCGCGCTCGCCCGCCGGATGGCGCTGCTGAACTATCGCAGCCCGATCGAGCTGAACCAGCGGTTCCAGCGCTCCTGGCAGTCCGGGGTGTCGCCGCTCGGCCACGGCGGACGCTTCGCGGTGGAGTCGTACCTCGACTTCCACGGCAACAAGTTCACGCGCCGTTTCGACGCCAACAGCTACATCACCCTGGTCGAGGCGATGAACTCGCACGATGTGGGCCGCGACCGCGGCGGCGTCGAGGAGGCGCTGCGCGCCGTGACAGCCACGACGCTCGTGCTCGGCATCGACAGCGACCGGCTGTTCCCCGTGGACGGGCAGCAGCGCATCGCGCGCAGCATCCCGAACGTCCTCGGCGACGACGCGGTCGTGCTCACCAGCGACTTCGGACACGACGGCTTCCTCATCGAGACGCAAGCCGTCGGGGCGCACCTGCGTCAGCTGCTCGACAGCTGAGCGAGATCGGCGTCAGCTCGCGGTGAAGCGCCAGGGCAGCGACGCCGCATCCAGGCGTCCCTGCTCCCACGCGAAGGCGCGGCCGGCCTCGGTGCCGAGCACACGCGTCTGGAACAGTTGTGCGGATCCACCAGACGCCAGCGCCGACTCCGCGTCGGCGAAGACAGACAACTGGTGCAGGGTGATCCAGGTCGGCGGGAACAGCACCCAGTCGCCTGCTGCGTGGTGCACCAACGCCTGCGCCGGACTCACCCACGCCGTCTCGGCCACCTCATCGGCGGACGGCACCGGGTCGTCGCCGGGGGCCATCGCCAGGAAGAACCACGTGCGAATGCGGGTGGGCGCCTCGAGCGGCGGGCGCCATTCGGAGAGCGGCACGAGACCGTCGACGGACAGACCGACCTCCTCCATGGTCTCGCGGATGCCGGCACGCCGCGCGTCTTCGGTCTCGCTCTCCCCTGGCCGCCGATCGGCGGCCTCGACCTTGCCACCGGGGAAGACCCAGGCGCCCGCGAACGACCCTCGATCGGGACGCCGGATGAGCAGCACCTCGAATCCCGGATCGGCGGCTCGCAACAGCACGACGGTGCCGGCAACCGGCAGGGAGTCGTCGGGTGAGGTCACTCCGTCACTCTACGGCGCGCTGAGTTGCTGAGCGCCCGCAGGATGGCGCTCACGGCGGAACGACAGCAGCGCGATCAGCAGCCCCGCCACCGCCAGCGCGGCCCCCGTCCACGCCGGAGCGGTGAAGCCCCAGCCGACCGCGATGACGACGCCGCCGAGGAACGCACCGAGACTGTTGCCGATGTTCAGCGCCGAATGGTTCATCGCCGCGGCGATCGACTGGTTGTCGCCGGCGACATCCATCAGCCGGGTCTGGATGGTCGGGCTGAGCACCGACGACACGAAACCGACCACGAGCACCAGCAGGCTCAGGCTGATGATCCAGAACGACAGGAGGGCCAACAGTGCGAAAACCCCTGCCATGGCGGCGAGCCCGATCAGCAGCGTGCGCCGGAGATCGATGTCGGCGAGATGACCGCCGACCAGGTTTCCCGCCGTCATGCCGATACCCATGAGCACCAGGACGATCGGCACGACCCACTCGGGTGAGCCTGCGACCTCGGTGACGAGAGGAGCGATGTAGCTGTACACCGCGAAGAAGCCGCCGAACCCGATCGCACCCACGCCGAGCGTGAACCACACCTGCGGGATACGGAACACTCCGAGCTCCTGTCGCATCGTGCGACCAGGCGATCCCGGATGCGGCGGCACGAAGAACGCGATGCACAGCGTCGCGAGCGCGAAGACCAGGGCGACGACCGCGAACGCCGCGCGCCAGCCGAACTGCTGGCCGAGGAAGGTGCCCAGCGGCACTCCGACGACGTTGGCGACCGTGAGACCCGTCAGGATGAACGCGACGCCCTTGGCCCGGTTTCCGGGGCCCATCACGTCGGCCGCGACGAGCGCGCCGATGCCGAAGTAGGCGCCGTGCGGGAGGCCAGCGAGGAACCGCGAGGCGCCGACGAGCTCGAACGTGGGCAGCACCACCGTGAGCGCGTTGAACACCGTGAGCGCGAGCGCCAGCACGATCATCACGCGATGGCGCGGGTACCGCGCGACGAACCCGGCGATGGTCGGGGCGCCGATCACGACGCCGAGCGCATACAGCGAGATCAGCCAGCCGGCCTGGCTCAGCGCGTCCGGCCGGCTCGAGTCCCAGAGCGAGGGAAGAAGGTCGGCGGCGACGTCGGGCAGCAGGCCCATGACGACGAACTCGGTCATGCCGATGCCGAAGCTGCCGATGGCGAGGGAGAGGAGCGCCCTCTTCGCCGCACCCCTCGTTTCAGTCGAGGGATTCACCGGATCAGCTTAGCGGCCGGCGACGGGCGACTGAGCCCGTCGGTCAGCCGTCATGAAGACATCCACCGCGTCCTGCTGATCGAGGATGAACCCGTGCCGCTCGTACAACCGCCTCGCCGGACTGCCCTGCAGCACATTGAGACGGTACAGAACAGGTTCTTCCAAGATCGCCTCGAGGACCCGCGTCCCGATTCCGAGGCCCTGATGCGAGGTCGCGATGTAGAAGTGCTCCAACCAATGTGCGTCGCCTTCGCGCCGGACGGCGACGCATCCGATGTCCTCTCCGTCCACGACGATGATCCGCGTCGCCGCCGGATCGAACGCGTCGCGGAACCTCTGCCGGACGCGGACGTCGTCGTAACGCCCGAGTCTCTCCAGATCTGATCGGAGGACGACGGCCCGAAGCTCCGCGAGCCCATCGACGTCGCTCAGGACTGCGTCGCGCAGACACACCGCCGGAACGGGCCGAACATCATCCATCGGACTCCTCGATCGCCGCCTCGAGACGCTCGATCTTCGCGTCGAGCTCGCCCGAGTATCCGGGGCGGATGTCGGCCTTGAGCACGAGCGAGACCCGCGAGCCGAACGGCATGACGGCCTCGGTCGCCCGCTTGACGACGTCCATCACGGAATCCCAGTCCGGCCCCTCGACCTCGGTGAACATGCTCGTCGTACGGTGCGACAGGCCGGATTCGCGGACGACGCGGACGGCCGCGGCGACGGCGTCGTGGACGGAGTCGTCGGTGCGCTCGGATCCATCGGCGGGCGCACCGCTCGGGGCGACGGAGAAGGCGATCAGCATGGTTTCACTCCTTGATTTTCGAACGGTGGTTCTTCGAACGGTGGTGGTCGACCGGCACCCGCACGAGCGCACGGATTCCGACGACGAGCAGGACGAGCAGGAGCACGTTCCGCAGGGTGAGCACCAGAACCGGCAGCAGCTCGGCGCGGAGCAGGGCGTCGTAGCCGAGCGGATACACGAGACACGTCAGCGCGCAGAGGGTGAGCACGATCGTGGCCGGCACGCGAGCCCGAAGACCGTCGATGACGAGCCACAGGATCACCGGGGCCAGCAGCCAGGTCTGGAACTGCGGGGACCCGACCTTGTTGGTCACGATGAGGGCGACCACGAGCGACAGCGCCAGCGGCGGGAACAGTCGCGGGAAAGACGCGCCTTGCCATGCCTTGAACGCCCCGAGCACCACGACCAGTCCCACGACGACGACCATCAGCGGAGTCAGCAGCGCGGTGACGCCGTCCACCCCTGGCGCGCTGATCTGGAAGGTCAGGATCTCGAAGCTGTACTCGATGCGCGCGGCGCCGGCCACAGCGAGCCAGAGGAAGGGCGTGGCGGCGGCCGCCTCGATCTGCAGCCCCCGACCGGTCTGCTCGGTGAGGAACCCGAAGATCTCGGTGTCCGCTCCCAGCAGCACCAGCACCACGATGACCCCGGCAGTGACGGCAGCGGCAGCCAGCAGCATCCGGATACGCGCCTTGGCCGCGACGATCGCCGCCAGCACCAGGGCGCCCGGCCAGATCTTGATCCACGCGCCGACCGTCAGGAGCGCGGCCGCGACGACGGGCCGCGACGCGAACCAGAGGCCGCCGATGACGGCGATCGGCACCGTGACGGCGTCGATGCGGTAGATCGCAATGGGGCCGAGCAGCAGGAGTGCGGCGCACCAGAACCACGCGGCGATGCGGCGAGGTCTCGAGGTCGCGTGCCCGACGAGCACGGCGAAGGCGATCGCGTCCAGCACCGTCACCAGCACGGCCCAGGCCACGAGATAGGCCCCGGAGACGCCGAGCAGCGGCACGAGCGGCGTCGCCAGCAGCTTCGTGATCAGCATCGGCACCAGCGCGAGCTGCGGATAGACCCAGGTTTCGGTCACACCGACGATCGCCCCGCCGCCGAGCGCCGACGACGCCCACGGCTCGTAGACGAGCACGACATCGCCCATCGGCTGACTGGGATACACCCACCCCATCGAGACGGTGAGGACGTGCGCGAGGAGGAATGCGCCCCAGAGCACGGCGGTCCTGCCCGTTCGTGCTCGCCTCACGCGAGGACGTCCGCGACGGCGAGCGGGAGAGCATCGGCGACGTCCATCGCGACGATCGGATGTCCGGATGCTCCGCCGAGCGCACCGGCCGCGATCCGTGCCGCGTGGCCGTGCAGCCAGACTCCCGCTGCAGCCACCTCGATCAGCGGAGACCCGGGATTCGCGGCGACCACGGCGCCGAGCACGCCGGCGAGGACATCACCGGTCCCCGCGGTCGCCAGCCATCCGGTGCCGGCTTCCACGGCGACGACCGTGCCCTCCGGGTCGGCGATCAGCGTGCGGGCCCCCTTGAGCAGCACCGTGCCACCGATCTTCGCGGCCACCTACGCTGCTTCCTCAGCACGGTCGTCGTCCGAGGCGGGGACGCGGAGCCGTTCCCTGAGCCTCGCGAACTCTCTGGCATGCGGAGTCACGAGGAACGGGGCCCGGGTTCCCGGAGCGAGGTCCAGCGCACCTGCATCGATGATCACGGGCACCGATCCCGCGAGGATCTCCCGCAGCGCCACGGTCTCGGCATCGCTGCGTTCCGCGGGGTCGGTGCCGGAGCCGATCACCCAGGCATCGACCCGCGACGAACCGGTATCGCCCGCCGCGACGGTTTCCGGCCTGCGTGCCAGCACCGCAGCGCCGACCCGATCGGTACCGACGTACCGCACGAATCCCGCGCCCGCCCGCCACGCCGCCTGGACACCGAGCACGGCCGCTCCGGGGTACGCGGGCGAACCGGTGCGCAGCGCGACCACTCCGCGAGAGTATTTGTCGTCGTCCTGCGACGGCGCGCGGAAGAATCGCGCGGCATCGTTGCGTGACCACTCGCGCACCTCGACCATGACTCCACGTTAGTGCGACGGCCCGCGGTGCACCTGCGTGGGGGTAGCGTCGAACGGTGAGTCTTCTCTTCTCCCCTCTCAGCATCCGATCCGTCACTTTCCGCAACCGCCTCTGGGTCTCGCCCATGTGCATGTACAGCGCCGTCGACGGGGTCGTGCAGGAATGGCATCACACGCATCTGGCGCAGTTCGCCTCGGGAGGGGCAGGACTGATCGTCGCGGAAGCGACGGCGGTCGTACCCGAGGGACGCATCTCGCCGCGGGATGCCGGGCTGTGGAACGACGAGCAGCGCGACGCCTGGGCGCCGATCGTGCAGACCATCCACGACCGCGGCGCTGTCGCCGGCATCCAGCTCGCGCATGCCGGCCGCAAGGCGTCGACCTGGTGGCCGTGGGCGCCCGCTCGCGGCTCGGTGCCCGCCGCGGAAGGCGGATGGATCACGACCGCGCCGTCGGCAGTCGCGTTCGACGGCTTCGCCGAGCCCGCAGCCCTCGACGCCGCGGGGATCGACCGCATCGTCGACGCCTTCGCCGCATCGGCGCGACGAGCGCTGGATGCCGGCTTCGACGTGCTCGAGCTGCACGGAGCGCATGGCTACCTGCTGCACCAGTTCCTCTCGCCGCTGTCGAACCGACGTGACGACGAGTACGGCGGTTCGCTGGAGAACCGCGCACGGTTGCTGCTGCGGGTCGTGGGCGCGGTCCGCGCCGAGGCCGGAGACGACGTACCCCTCTTCGTGCGCATCTCGGCGACCGACCATGCGGACGGCGGCTTCACCGCCGAGGAGGCCACGAGCGTCGGCGAGTGGGCAGCCCAGCGCGGTGCCGACTTCATCGATGTCTCCAGCGGCGGTCTGGTCGCTCATCAGCAGATCAGCGTCTTCCCCGGCTACCAGGTACCGCTGGCCGAGACGGTCCGCCAGGGCGGCCGCATCCCCGTGTCTGCGGTGGGGCTCATCACCGCAGCCGAGCAGGCGGAGCGGGTGCTCGTCGACGGCGCGGCCGATGCGATCTTCGCCGGACGCGAATGGCTGCGCGACCCGCACTTCGCGCTGCGTGCCGCGCACGAGCTCGGCGCCGAGGTCGCCTGGCCGCCGCAGTACGACCGGGCCCGCTGGCGCTGACACCCGCCCGACCGCACACGACGAAGGCCGCCGTCCCCTCACGGGAGCGGCGGCCTTCGCGTCGGATGCCGTCCGGATCAGCGACCGCGGATGCGACGGGTCGCGTCCTGCACCTCTCCGACGAGCTCCTCCAGGATGTCCTCCAGGAAGAGCACCGCAGTGGTGCGCCCCTCGATGTCACGCACCTTCGCGAGGTGGCGGCCCGCCCGGCGCATCAGCGCCAGAGCATCCTCGAGGTCGGTGTCCTCCTGCACGGGCACCATGTGGTGGATGCGCTTCGCCGGGATCGGCTCCACCATCTTCACGGCGGAGTTCGGCCCCTCGGACGCCCGCAGGATGTCCTTGAGGTGCACGTAGCCGACCGGGACGGCATCCGCGTCGACGATCACGTAGCGCGAGAATCCGTAGCGGGCCACGGCCTTCTCGATGTCGTCCGGCGTGGTGGACTGCGGCAGGGTGACGAGGTCGCTCAGCGGAACGGCGACGTCGCGCGCCTTCTTATCGGTGAACTCGACGGCCGCGGCCACCGTCCCCGCGGTGTCGGACAGCACGCCCTCGCGGCGGGACTGATCGACGATCGTCGCCACCTCCTCGAGGGTGAACGTCGAGGCCGCTTCGTTCTTCGGCTCCACCCGGAACAGGCGCAGCACGCCGTTGGCCGCCGCGTTCAGCACCCAGATCACCGGCATGAACACCTTCGACACCCAGACGAGCGGAGCGGCGAGGATCAGCACCGCGCGATCCGGCACCGAGAACGCGAGGTTCTTCGGCACCATCTCGCCGAACACCACGTGCAGGAACGAGACGATCAGCAGCGCGATCACGAACGACACAGCGTCCACGACACCGTCCGACCAGCCGAACGCGTGCAGCGGCGTGGCGAGCAGGTGATGGATGGCTGGCTCGGAGACGTTCAGGATGAGCAGCGAGCAGATCGTGATGCCGAGCTGCGACGTCGCGAGCATCAGCGTCGCGTGCTCCATCGCGTAGAGCGCGGTCTTGGCTGCGCGCGAGCCCTGCTCGGCGCGCGGCTCGATCTGCGAGCGCCGCGCGGAGATCACCGCGAACTCGGCGCCGACGAAGAAGGCGTTCGCGACGAGCAGCACGACGAGCCAGGCAAGTCCTCCCCAGTCGTTCATCGGGTGGCCACCTCTCCTGGTTCAGACAGTCTCGGAACATAGCGGACGCGGTCGACGCGCCTGCCGTCCATCCGGACGACCTGGAGGATGCCGCTGTCGACCGACACCTCATCGCCGACCGATGGCACCCGCTCGAGCAGGCTCATCACGTACCCGCCGACCGTGTCGTAGACGTCGCCCTCGGGCACGACGACGCCGGCGCGGCGGCGCAGCTCGTCCGGACGGAGTTCGCCCGGGAAGGTGACGCCGTCGGTGGTGCGGATGATGCCCGCCCTCGTGCGGTCGTGCTCGTCGGAGACCTCGCCGACGAGCTCTTCGATCAGGTCCTCGAGTGTCACGAGACCGGCGGTGCCGCCGTACTCGTCGACCACGACGGCGAGTTGATACCCGCGGGCGCGGAGCTCGGAGATCAGACCGTCGACGTGCACGGTCTCCGGAACGCGGAGCGCATCGGTCGCGAGGGCGCCGACCGGGACCTCCGTGCGCCGCTCACGCGGCACCGAGATCGCGGCCTTGAGGTGCACGACGCCGGAGATGTCGTCGAGATCGTCGTCGTAGACCGGGAAGCGGCTGTGGCCGGTGCGGCGGGCCAGCTGAATGACATCCTCGGCGGAGTCGCCGGCGGCGAGCGCGTGCATGCTGGGTCGCGCCGTCATCACGTCGGCGGCGCTCAGGCGCGAGAACGTCAGCGTGCGGTCGAGCAGGCTCGCGGTGTCCTCCTCGAGGAGTCCGGCATTCGCCGAACGGCGCACCAGCGACGACAGCTCCTCGGCGCTGCGCGCACCGGAGAGCTCTTCCTTCGGTTCGATGCCCATGCTGCGCAGCACGCCGTTGGCGCTGCCGTTGAGCACCACGATGGCGGGCTTGAACACCGTCGTGAAGGCGACCTGGAAAGGGATGACCAGCTTCGCGGTCTGCCGTGGCAGAGCGAGCGCGAAGTTCTTCGGCACGAGTTCACCGAGGATCATCGAGAGCACGGTCGCGAGGAACATCGCCAGGACGGTCGCGATCGGGCCGACGGCCGCCTCGGGGATGCTCCAGGCCTGCAGCGTCGGTCCGAGGAGGTTCGACAGCGCCGGCTCCATCGTGTAACCGGTGAGGAGCGTCGTCAGCGTGATGCCGAGCTGCGCCGATGACAGGTGGGTCGACGTGTGCTTGAGCGCGCTGATGGTGAGCGAGAGGCGGGACTCGCCTCGTGCCTGTCGTGCTTCGAGATCGGCTCGGTCGAGATTGACCAGTGCGAACTCGCTCGCGACGAAGAGGCCGGTGCCGATCGTGAGCAGGAGCCCCACGCCCAACATGATGTAGTCCATCAGCGGTTCCTCTCCGGTGAGAGAGGCGGACAGTGGGGCGATGTACTGCAACTGGGAGGGTCGTCCATTATGCCGACGATTCTACAGAACTCGGATGGGAGTTCGACCGGGCAGCGGCAGGAGACTTCAGCGCCGCCGTCGCCGGGTCGGGTCGGTCAGCCAGGGGTAGCTCGGCGGTGAGGCGTTGTAGATGCTCGTGCCCGGCGGGACGATCTCATCCAGGCGATCGAGGGTCGCATCGTCGAGCACCAGGTCGGCGTTCTCGAGCGCGGCATCGAGCTGTTCCATCGTCCTCGGGCCGATGATGACCGAGGTGACGGTGCGATGGGCGAGCGGGAAGGCCACGGCCAACGCGGGGAGGGAGACGCCGATCCCGTCGGCGACCTCGACGAGCTGCTCCACGATGTCGAGCTTGCGGGCCGTCGTGGGATCGGTCGGATCGAACCAGGCGGGACGCAGCGCCGAGCGACCGGCGCTCTCGACCTCCACGCCCTTGCGATACCGCCCCGTGAGGAATCCGAATGCGAGGGGACTCCAGGTGAGCACTCCCATGTCGAGCCGCTCCGCCACGGGGAGCACTTCCGCCTCGATCCCCCGATCGAGGATGTTGTAGGGCGGCTGCTCGGTCCGGAAGCGCATCAGGTGGCGTTCGCGAGCGACCTGGTCGGCGTGCACCATCTCGTGCGCGGGGAAGGTCGAGCTGCCGAACGCACGGATCTTGCCCGCGCGGACGAGGTCGGTCAGCACCCCGAGGGTCTCCTCGATGTCGGTGTCCCAGTCCGGACGGTGCACCTGATAGAGGTCGATGTAGTCGGTGCCGAGCCGGCGCAGGCTCGCTTCCACGGCGCGGATGAGGTAGCGCCGAGAATTGCCGCTCGTGTTGGGCGCGGGGTCGTCGTCCAGCGGGAAGTGCCCCTTCGTAGCGAGGACGACGTTGTCTCGCCGTCCCTTCAGCGCCTTGCCGACGATGATCTCGGACTCGCCCGTGGAGTACATGTCTGCGGTGTCGACGAAGTCGATGCCACGATCGAGGGCCGAGTGGATGATGCGGACGGAATCGTCATGATCGCCGTTGCCGATGAAGCCGAACATCATCGTGCCGAGGGCGAACGGCGAGACCGAGATACCGGTGCGTCCGAGGAGTCGGTGGGGAAGCATACGGTCTTTCTACCAGCTGACCGGCAGGGCCTTGCCCTCTTCGTACCCCGCGGCGGACTGCAGGCCCACGAGCGCGCGATCGTGGAACTCGGGCACAGACGAGGCGCCCGCATACGTGAACGACGACCGCACCCCCGAGGTGATCATGTCGAGCAGGTCCTCCAGGCCGGGGCGCAGCGGATCGAGGTAGATCTTCGACGACGAGATGCCTTCGGCAAAGAGTTCCTTCCGGGCGCGCTCGTACGCGTCCAGGCGACCGAAGCGCGCCTGCACCGCCTTGGTCGAGGCCATCCCCCACGATTCCTTGAAGATGCGCCCGTCGGCATCGCGCTGCAACTCCCCCGGCGCCTCGATGGTGCCGGCGAACCACGAGCCCACCATGACGGATGCCGCGCCGGCAGCGAGCGCAAGCGCCACGTCGCGCGGATAGCGGACGCCGCCGTCCGCCCACACGTGTGCGCCGAGTTCGGCCGCCGCCTGCGCCGTCTCCCGCACAGCCGAGAACTGCGGGCGTCCGACGGCGGTCATCATGCGCGTCGTGCACATCGCACCGGGACCGACCCCGACCTTGAGGATCGTGGCGCCCGCATCGACGAGATCGCGCACCCCGTCAGCGGTGACGATGTTGCCGGCAACGATCGGCAGGCCCAGATCGAGTTCCGACACGGCGCGCAGCGCGCGCAGCATCCCCTCCTGGTGGCCATGCGCGGTGTCGACCACCAGAACATCGACGCCCGCACCGGCGAGAGCCTTGGCCTTCGCTGCGACGTCTCCGTTGATCCCGACGGCCGCCGCGACGGCCAGGCGCCCATCGGCGTCGAGCGCGGGTCGATACAGCGTCGAACGCAGGGCGGTGCGGGCACTCAGGGTTCCCACGAGGTGTCCGTGATGGATCACCGTGACCATCTCGACGCCCGCGTCGGTGATGACGTCGAACGCGTGCCGTTCCGAACCGATGTCCTCGGCGTCGATCGACGGCACGCCCGTGTGGACGAGGTCGCCGAGCTGCGCATCCGGGAGTGCCGTCGCGAGCCTCGTCGCCGGCAGGATGCCGAGCACGCGGCCCACATCGATCGGCGCGGTCCCCCGCGCGACGACGATGCCATGCCCCGCGGTCGGCGGAAGGAGGCGGAGAGCATCGGCGACGGAGGCCTCGGGCGGGAGCACGATGGGCGTGTCCCAGAGCACCGGCTGCGCCTTCACATCGCGGATCGCGGCATCGAGATCCTGCAGAGGGAGGTCCTGCGGGAGCACGCCGAGACCGCCCCGCCGAGCAAGCACGGCCGCGAGCCGGGGGCCTGTCACGGAGTTCATGTTCGACGCGATCAGCGGCAACGTCGCCGGGGTGCCGTCCTGCGGGGCCAGGTCGACCTGGAGACGGCTGGTGATCGCGGATCGCCGCGGCACCAGGAAGACATCCGAATAGGTCAGATCGACGGTCGGCTGTGCACCTGAGAACTCCATGTCTCCACGGTACCCAGATCGCCGCGCGGACGGGCATGTGGTTCGACGACTCGCGGAAGGAAACACGTTAGGCTGGGTAGTCGAGAGTGTGCGGACCCGGGCGCATCCCGCGCCGTCGTCTGCACAGAGTGCTTCAGTGACGAAAGAGGGCGATCGAGAGTGTCGAACCAGGTGACCGGCGTCGGGGGCGACGGGGGGTTCGGAGCCAATTCCTGGCTCGTCGAAGAGCTCTATGAGCAGTTCAAGGAGAACCGCGACTCGGTCGACAAGGAGTGGTGGCCGATCCTCGAGAAGTATCACTCGGACGTCTCCGGCACAGCCGCCCCCGCGGCATCCGCCCCGGCGTCGAGTCCCGCGGCTCCTGCACCCGCTGATCCGGCGCATCCCGTCACCGCGCCGATCCCGGTGATCGGCTCGCAGCCCGTCGCGCGCACGACCACGAAGCCGGCGGCCGCAGCCCCCATCCCGGCCCAGGCTCCGAAGCCCGCGGCGAAGGAAGCCGTCGATGCGGCAGAGGAAGACAAGGTCACCCCGCTCCGCGGACTGCCCAAGACCCTCGCCGCGAACATGGACGAGTCTCTGACCGTCCCGACCGCGACCAGCGTGCGCACCATTCCGGCGAAGCTGCTGATCGACAACCGCATCGTCATCAACAACCACATGGCGCGCACCCGCGGCGGCAAGGTCAGCTTCACCCACCTCATCGGCTGGGCCCTGATCCGCACCCTCGACGAGTTCCGCAGCCAGAACGTGTTCTACGCCGAGATCGACGGAAAGCCATCCGTCGTCGCCCCGGCCCACGTCAACCTCGGCATCGCGATCGATCTGCCCAAGCCCGACGGCACGCGCGCACTCATGGTGCCGAGCATCAAGCGCGCCGACACGATGAGCTTCACCGAGTACCTGTCCGCGTACGAAGACCTCGTCACCCGCGCCCGCAACAACAAGCTGACCGCGGCGGACTTCCAGGGCACCACCGTCTCCCTGACGAACCCGGGCGGGATCGGGACCGTGCACTCGGTGCCCCGACTCATGAAGGGTCAGGGCTGCATCATCGGCGCCGGCGCCCTCGAGTACCCGGCGGAGTTCCAGGGCGCCAGCGCGAGGACGCTCAACGAGCTCGCCATCGGCAAGACCATCACGCTCACCAGCACCTACGACCACCGCGTCATCCAGGGCGCCGGCTCGGGCGAGTTCCTCAAGAAGGTGCACGAGCTGCTCATCGGGCAGCGCGGCTTCTACGACGACCTGTTCGCCGCGCTGCGCATCCCCTACGCGCCGATCCGCTGGAACCCCGACATCGCCGTCGACCTCGCCGAGCGCGTCGACAAGCAGTCCCGCGTGCAGGAGCTCATCAACTCCTTCCGCGTGCGCGGCCACCTGATGGCCGACATCGATCCGCTGGAGTACGTGCAGCGCTCGCACCCCGACCTCGAGATCGAGAGCCACGGCCTCACTTTCTGGGACCTCGATCGGGAGTTCGTCACGGGTGGCTTCGGCGGCCGACGCGTCGCGAAGCTGCGTGACATCCTCGGCGTGCTCCGCGACTCGTACTGCCGCACGCTCGGCATCGAGTACATGCACATCCAGGATCCGGAGCAGCGGCGCTGGTTCCAGGAGAAGGTCGAGGTCAAGTACCAGAAGCCTGGCCACGACGAGCAGCTCCGCGTCCTCCGCAAGCTGAACGAGGCCGAGGCCTTCGAGACCTTCCTGCAGACGAAGTTCGTCGGCCAGAAGCGCTTCTCGCTCGAGGGCGGCGAGTCCCTCATCCCGCTGCTCGACGAGATCCTTCAGGGTGCGGCGACCGCCGGACTCGAGGGTGCGGCGATCGGCATGGCCCACCGCGGTCGACTGAACGTGCTCACCAACATCGCAGGCAAGACGTACGGCCAGGTGTTCCGCGAGTTCGAGGGCACGCAGATGCCCGGCAACCAGCGCGGTTCGGGCGACGTGAAGTACCACCTCGGCACCGAGGGCACGTTCGTCGCCGACGACAAGTCCGAGCTGCCCGTGTACCTGGCGGCCAACCCGTCGCACCTCGAGACCGTCGACGGCGTGCTCGAGGGCATCGTCCGCGCCAAGCAGGACCGCAAGCCGATCGGCACCTTCGCCTGGCTCCCGATCCTCGTGCACGGCGACGCCGCGTTCGCGGGTCAGGGTGTCGTGGTCGAGACCCTGCAGATGTCGCAGCTGCGCGGGTACCGCACGGGTGGAACCATCCATGTCGTCGTCAACAACCAGGTCGGCTTCACGACCTCCCCCAACGACGGACGCAGCTCGGTCTACGCCACCGACGTCGCCAAGACGATCCAGGCACCGGTGTTCCACGTGAACGGCGACGATCCGGAGGGCGTCATCCACGTCGCGCAGCTCGCGTTCGAATACCGCGAGCGCTTCCACCGCGATGTGGTCATCGACCTCGTCTGCTACCGCCGCCGCGGTCACAACGAGGGCGACGACCCCTCGATGACCCAGCCGCTGATGACCGACCTGATCCAGGCGAAGCGCTCGGTCCGCAAGCTCTACACCGAATCGCTCGTCGGTCGCGGTGACATCACCGAGCAGGAGTACGACGAGGCCAAGGCCGACTTCCAGAACCGTCTGGAGATCGCGTTCGCAGAGACGCATGCCGCCGAGACCGGCGCCACGCCGATCGCTCCGGATGTTCTTCCGGTCGAGGAGCAGACGGGTGCACCCGACATCACCGGCGTCCCCGGCGAGGTCATCCAGCTCATCGGCGATGCCTTCGTGAACAAGCCCGAGGGCTTCAGCGTGCACCCGAAGATCCAGCAGCTGCTCGACAAGCGTCTCGACATGAGCCGCAACGGCGGGATCGACTGGGGCTTCGGCGAGCTGCTGGCGTTCGGCTCGCTCCTCGTCGAGGGCACGCCCGTGCGTTTCGCAGGGCAGGATGCTCGACGCGGCACCTTCGTGCAGCGTCACGCCACCCTCCACGACCGGGCGAACGGCCAGGAATGGCTGCCGCTGTCGAACCTGTCCGACGCGCAGGGACGCTTCTTCATCTACGACTCGCTGCTCAGCGAGTACGCCGCCCTCGGATTCGAGTACGGCTACTCGGTGGAGGCCCCTGAGGCCCTGGTGCTGTGGGAGGCGCAGTTCGGCGACTTCGTCAACGGCGCCCAGTCGGTCATCGACGAGTACATCTCGGCCGCCGAGCAGAAGTGGGGACAGCAGTCCAGCGTCACCCTGCTGCTCCCCCACGGCTACGAGGGCCAGGGACCGGATCACTCCTCGGCCCGCATCGAGCGGTTCCTGCAGCTGTGCGCGCAGGACAACATGATCGTCTCGCGCCCCTCGACGCCCGCGTCGTACTTCCACCTGCTGCGTCGTCAGGCCTACGCCCGCCCGCGCAAGCCGCTGATCGTCTTCACGCCGAAGGCGATGCTGCGACTGCGCGGCGCGACCAGCCCGGTCGAAGCCTTCACGCAGGGCCGTTTCGAGCCGGTCATCGACGACGACCGCGGTCTCGACCGCAACGCCGTCACGCGGGTGCTCGTGCACTCCGGCAAGGTCCACTGGGATCTGCGGGCCGACCTCGAGAAGAAGCCGAACCCGCAGGTGGCGCTGGTCCGCATGGAGCAGCTCTACCCGACGCCGATCGACGAGCTGAAGGCGATCACCGACTCGTACCCGAACGCCGAACTGGTGTGGGTGCAGGAGGAGCCGGAGAACCAGGGTGCCTGGCCGTTCCTCGCTCTCGCCTTCGCCGACGTGCCCGGCGACCGCTCGTTCTGGCCCGTCGCGCGCTCCGCGTCGGCTTCCCCGGCGACCGGTTCGTCCAAGGTGCACGCCGCCGAGCAGGCGACACTGCTGCGCGAGGCGCTGACCACCACCTGATCCCGCACGATGAGAGGGAGCCCCGGCTTCGGCCGGGGTGCCCTCTCTCGTTTCCGTCTCAGCCGGCGACGAGCGGTTGCCGCGCGAGTCCGAGATCGGAACTCAGGTGTCCGCGCGCACGCTCCAGCGCCGCGGCATCCGCTCCGGATGCCGCCAACACGAGGAGGGCCGCACCGAGAACCGGCGGTGCGTCGACGACATGCAGGCGCGTTTCCGGTGCGTGCTCCGCGAGTCCCGAGCGGATGCCGGTCAGCAACAGCGGATCGCGACCCCGCGCAACTCCGCCGCCGAACAGCACCGGCACCTCGACGCCGTGCAGATCGAGGCGCGTGACGCAGGCGCGGACGAAGGCCACGACCTCGTCGACCTGCCGCTGCACCACGCCTTGGGCGACCGCATCGCCTGCAGCGGCCGCCTCGAACACCAGCGGAGCAAGACCGGCGAAGCTGTCGTCGCCACGGCGACCCAGGTGCACGTCCTCGATGAGCTCGGCTACGCTGGACGCGCCCAGAGCCTCCAGGAGGAGATTCACCAGAGCGGTCGCGGGTCCGCGACCGTCTTCGGCACGGGCCGCGTGCCAGACGACGGCGTCGCCGAGCTCGCTGCCTCCGCCCCAGTCGCCAGACAGTGGTCCGAGGGCCGGGAAGCGAACCTCGGCACCGTCTCCGCGGACTCCGATCGCGTTCATGCCGGTGCCGCAGATCACCGCGATCGCGTCGGGCGCATCCGTTCCTGCGCGCAGCAGCGCATGCAGGTCGTTCTCGACGATGACATTGCCGTCAGCCCAGGGCAGGCCGGCGATCGCCGAGCGGAACACCTCGAACTCCTCGGCGAGGTCGAGGCCCGAGAGGTACAGGCCGACCTGCACGAGATCGCGGAGATCCCGGCCCTCGAGCGCGCGCCCGACCAGTTCGTCGATCACACGCACCGACTCGGCGAGGCCCTCGATCTGCGGGCTCGACCCGGTGCCCCGCTCCCAGGCGAGGACCTGTCCGTGGGTATCGAGGAGGACCACATCGGTCTTGGATCCGCCGCCGTCGACCGCGAGGACGAACGAGGAACCCGATGGGGCGGTCACGCCCACTCCAGGAACGGCGCGTTCGCGGCCAGCAGCAGATCGGTGAGCTTCTCGGCGCGGTCATGCTGCAGCACGAGCGGGTGCGAGCGCATCGCGCGCAGCACCTTGTCGCGCCCGCCATGGATGGCCGCGTCGAGCGCGAGCCGCTCATAGCCGGCGACCGCGCTGATCAGCCCGCTGATGTCATCCGGCAGCGCCGAGACGGGCTCGGCGACGAAGCGTCCGTCGACATGCCGTGCCGGAACCTCGATGACATGGTCGTCGGGAAGGAAGGGCAGCACGCCGTCGTTGCGGAGGTTGACCACGCGCGGCACGTTCGTCTCGCCGCGGATCGCGATCAACAGCTCGATCGCGGCCTCCGAGTAGAAGGCGCCGCCGCGCTTCTCGAGGATCGCGGGCTTCGTGTCGACGCTCGGGTCGGCGTAGAGGCCGAGCAGCTCCTGCTCGATCGCGCGGACCTCCTGCGCCCGAGTGGCGTTGTGCAACTGCTCGTGCAGCACCTCGTCGTGCGCGTAGTAGTACCGCAGGTAGTACGACGGGATCACGCCGAGCTGTGCGAGCAGCGCCGGTGCGAGCTCGACCGTCTCCGCGAGTTCGCCGAGTCGCGTGTCGAGGGCCTTCGGGAGCTGGTCGACTCCGTCGATGAAGACACCACGCTCCCAGGTGAGGTGGTTCAGGCCGACGTGCGCGAGCGCCACGCGATCCGCCTCGACGCCCGCTTCCTCGGCGAAACGACGCTGGAACCCGATGGCGACGTTGCACAGCCCGACCGCCCGGTGGCCCGCCTGCAGCAGTGCGCGCGTGACGATGCCGACCGGGTTCGTGAAGTCCACGATCCAGGCGTCCGGCTTGGCGTGCTGGCGTACAGCCTCCGCGATGCGCAGGACGACGGGAACGGTGCGCAGGGCTTTGGCGAGCCCGCCGGGGCCCGTGGTCTCCTGCCCGATGCAGTCGACGTCGTGCGGCCAGCTCTCGTCCTGCTCGCGCGCGTCCTGGCCGCCGATCCGCAACTGGATCAGCACGGCATCAGCGTCACTCACTCCGGCGACGAGGTCTTGCGTGGTGATCAGCCGCGCGGGATGTCCGCCCTTTGCAAGCATCCGCCGCGAGACGGCGCCGACGAGGTCGAGCCGCGACCGATCGGTGTCGACGAGCACGATCTCCTCGATCGGGAGCTCGCGCTGCAGTCGGATGAAGCCGTCGATCAGCTCCGGGGTGTAAGTCGATCCACCGCCGACGATGGCCAGTCTCATCTGTTCTCCTTGTTCATGTTTCGTCCGCCCGAGGTTCGGGCGTCAGTCTGTGGGGATGTGCTCTTCGAGGCGGATGCGGATCTGCTCCACGAGCAGTCGTCGTGCGCCGACGAGCACCGCGCTCTCGCCGGTACCGCTCAGACGGATGACCGGTGCCGGTCGTTCGCCGATGGCGGCTCGTGCAGCGACGAGCTCGGCGAGCAAGGCTCCGCCGGCGAGGCTGGTCGGACCACCGAGCACGATCATGGCGGGATCGAGGACGACGAGCACCGGTTCGATCGTGAGAGCGATGCGTTCGGCGACCGTGCGCATCGCCGCGGCGTCATCGGCCAGCGCCAGGACGTCACGCGGGTAGCTCCCCCGCGGATTGCCGAGGAGGGAGAGGATCACCTGCGAGCCGAGCAGGTCTGTGGTCACCGCGCCCGGATCACCGGTACCGGCCGACACGGTGAGGTAGCCCAGTTCGCCCGCGCTGCCGTGCGCGCCGCGATGGATGGTGCCGCCGAGATCGACGCCGACACCGAGGCCGACGCCGACCCAGAGGAACGCGAAGCTGTCGACATCCTGCGCGACGCCCACCGCGCGCTCCGCCATGGTGGCCAGGTTGACGTCGTTCTCCAACGTCACCGAGACGCCGAGGGCCGTCTCGATGCGCGACCGCGACCCGGTCGACGGCCAGCCCGGGAGCGAATCCGTCAGCGACAGTTCGTCCCTATCACGGCTGACCGCGGCCTGGACGCCGACCGTGACCGCTTCCACGGTCGCGCGATCGGATCCGGCTGCGGCACAGGCGGCCTCGACCGCTCTCCCGATGTCCGTCTCCGGTGAGCGCCGCTCCCCCGCCACCGGAAGATCGACGATCGGGTGCTCGATACCCGTGGCATCGACGAGGACGGCTTGGATGCTGTCGTCGAGCATGTTCACCGCGACACCGTTCACCCGGTCGCCGCGCACTCCCCAGCTCACTGCGCTCGGTCCGCGACTGCCCGCGACCTCACCGACCGGCGTCACCAGATCGGCGCGCTCGAGGCGCGCGATCATCTGTGTTGCCGTCGGCTTGGACATGCCGGAGAGCTCGCCCAGCCGAGTGCGGGTGAGGGGCCCGTGGTCGAGGAACAGACGCAGCGCTTCCCGATCGTTGCGGGTGCGCAACCAGGACGACGTTCCAGGGTCGATCTGTGACATGGTGCTCCTTCCGAGGCGAGCGGGTGTGAGGGGACGGGGATGCGGTCAGGTGGTGATGCCGAGTTCGTGGCGGACTTCGTCGCGGAGGCGGCCGAGGTTGTCGGGCTCGGGCGCGGCACCGAGGAGTGTCTTCGTGTACTCGTGCTGCGGGTTCAGGATGACCTCGTCCGCGGGACCGCGCTCCACGACATCACCCTTGTAGAGGACCATGATCTCGTCACTGAAATGCCGCGCCGTCGCGAGATCGTGCGTGATGTAGAGGACGCCGAGGTTCTCCTCGCGTTGCAGATCGGCGAGGAGGTTCAACACCCCCAACCGGATGGAGACGTCCAACATGGAGACGGGTTCGTCGGCGACGATGAACCGCGCCCCCGGGGCAAACGCGCGGGCGATCGCGACACGCTGCCGCTGTCCGCCCGACAGTTCGTGCGGGCGGCGTTCCGCGAAGCTCTCCCCCGGCGTGAGCCGCACCCGCTCGAGCAGTTCGATCGCGCGCTCGCGCACCTGCCCGCTGGACAGTTGCGGGTGGTGCAGGCGGATCGGACGCTCCAAATGATGCACGATCGTGTGGAACGGGTTCAACGACGCGAACGGGTCCTGGAAGACCATCTGCACGTCCCCGCGGTAGCGCTCGAGGGCACGCCCCCGAGTCCCGGACGGTTTGCCGTCGAGCAGGATCTCCCCCGAGGTCGGCGTCTCGAGCTTCATCAGCATCCGCGCGATCGTCGACTTCCCCGACCCCGACTCCCCCACCAGCGCGACGGTCTTCCCCGGCTCCAACGTGAACGACACGTCTTTCACCGCATGCAACGTGGTGGTCTTGAACCCGGACCGCAGGTGGAAGTCCTTGGTCAGATTCCGGGCCTCCAGCGTGCCCGTGCCGCGCGCGGCATCCGTCTTCGCCTCCGTTGTGGTGCTCATCGGGTCCCCTCCTGGCTCACGCCCGTGCGGACGAAATCTCCGCGTTCGCCCCGAAGTGACGGGAAACTCGACAACAGCTTCTTCGTATAGGCGTGCTGCGGGGTGCGGTAGATCTCCTCCGCCGTGCCCTGCTCCACGATCTCCCCCTGCAACATGATCGCGATCCGATCACTGATCTCGATCAACATCGGCAGATCATGCGTGATGAAAATCACCGCGAACCCCAACCGCTCCCGCAACCGCATGATCTCCCGGATGATGCCCCGCTGCACCACGACATCCAACGCCGTCGTCGGCTCATCCATGATCATCACCTGCGGATCCAACGCCAACGCCATCGCGATCATCATCCGCTGCCGCATCCCCCCCGACAACTCATGCGGGAAACTCGTCAACCGGGACGGGTCCACCCCCACCAACGTCAGCAGCTCCTCGGCGCGCTCCGTCTTCGCCTTCCGCGACATCCCGGGCCGGTGCGTGTCGAAAATGTCGAAGATCTGCGCCCGCACATCGATCACCGGGTTCAACGAGTTCATCGCCCCCTGGAACACCATCGAAATCTTGTCCCACCGAAACGCCCGCAAACCCTCCCCATCCAAACCCACGATGTCAATGTCATGGCCGTCACGGTCATGGAACACGATCTCACCACTGGTCATCAACGCGGGAGCCTTCAGCAACCTGTTCATCCCATACGCGAGGGTCGTCTTCCCACACCCCGACTCCCCCGCCAACCCCAGGATCTCCCCCCGATTCAACGTCAACGACACACCACGCACCGCCCGCACCGGCGGATCCACCTCATACTCAATCGACACATTCGTCGCGGTCAACACCGGCTCACTCATGCGACCGCTCCCTCTCCACCGATGCCGCGACCCGCACGACGTGCCTGCCGTTGCCGACGCGCGGCAACCGGCACCAGACGCAGCTTGGGGTTCACGATCTCGTCGATCGCGAAGTTGATGAGCGACAGCGCCGTGCCGATCAGGGCGATGATCGCACCCGGTGGCACGAACCACCACCACGCGCTGCTTCCCACGGCCTGACCGGTCTGGGCGTCGTTCAGCACGGTCCCCAGAGTGATCGAACCCGTCGGCCCCAGTCCCAGATATGACAGGCCGGCCTCGCCCAGCACGGCGAAGATCACGCCGAAGATCAGTTGCGCCGCCAGCAGGGGCACGAGGTTCGGGAGGATCTCGACGAAGATCACGCGCAGCGGTCGCTCGCCGGCGACGACAGAGGCCGCCACATAGTCCCGCGTGCGCAGCGACCGCGCGGTGCCACGCAGCACCACCGCCGACCCCGCCCATCCGGTGATGCCGAGCACCAGCGCCACCAGCAGGGAACTGCGCGCGAGCGCGCCCAGCCCTTCGGTGTGCTGCACGTAGGCCGCGATGACCATCACCAGCGGTAGACCGGGGATCACGAGCATGATGTTGGTCGCGAGCATCAGCACCTCGTCGAGCGCACCACCGAAGTAGCCCGCCAGCACACCGAAGAGCAGCGCCAGCAGCAGGGCGACCAGCCCCGCGACCGCGCCGACGAACAGAGAACCCTGGGTACCGGTCGCGACCTGTGCGAGCACATCGAAGCCCAGCTTGGTGGTGCCGAGCGGATGCTCCGGGCTCGGCGGCAGCAGCGGGTCGAACCCGGCGTCGCGCGGGTTGCCCAGCAGCAGCGGTCCGATCAGGCCGAAGAGGACGATCGCTCCGAGGAGCACGATGCCGGTGAGGAGCTTGCCCGACATGCGCGGGAAGACCTTCCGGCGGCGGCCCGAGTTCGAGACGGCCACGGCATGCGTGGACTCGGCGGGAGCATCAATCAGATCAGCCATCGCGGCGCACCCTCGGGTCGATGAATCCATAGAGAAGGTCGATGAGGAAGTTCGCCGCCAGCACGGTCAGTGTGATGACGAGGAACACCCCCTGCATGAGCGCATAGTCGAGCCCCTGCACGGACTGGATCATCAGCTTGCCGATGCCCGGGTAGCTGAACACCTGCTCCGTGACGATCGACCCGGCCACCACGAATCCGAGAGCGATGCCGAATCCGGCGAGGCTCGGGATCGAGGCGTTTCGCGCGGCGTACGCGTTGCGGATGCGGGAACGGGTCAGGCCCTTCGCCTCCGCGGTGAGGACGTAGTCCTCCGCCATCGTCTGCACCATCATGTTGCGCATGCCGAGCAGCCAGCCTCCGATGGAGGAGATCACGATGGTCGCCGCGGGCAGCAGGGCATGCAACAGGGCGCTTCCGAAGAACGCCGGACTCCACTCCGGGCCCGCGGGGAACTCGAAGACGTCGTACCCGCCGATGATCGGTAGCAACCCGAGCTGCACGGAGAACACCGCGACCAGGACGAGCGCGAGCCAGAAGTACGGGATGGACTGCAGGAACGTCGTGATCGGGACCAGCTGGTCGACCCAGGTGCCCCGCAGCCAACCCACCCAGGCCCCGGCGAGGATGCCGAGGACGAACGAGATGATGGTCGCCGCTCCGACGAGCGTCACCGTCCACGGCAGAGCCGCGGCGATGAGCTCGCCCACTGGGGCCGGGTATCGGGTCGAAGAGATCCCGAGATCACCGTGCAGCAACCGACCCCAGTAGGCGAGGTATTGATCCCACAGGGAGGATCCCTTCTCTGCTCCGAGGATCGAGGTGATGGCCTTGACCGTCTCCTCGGACAGCGGCCGGCCGCCGTTCGCGCGCCGGAGCTTGCCCAACATGATCGCGGCGGGATCGCCGGGAAGCATCCGGGGCAGCAGGAAGTTGAGAGAGATCGCGGCCCACAGCGTGATGACGTAGAACCCGATGCGTCGCATCCAGAACTTCATGAGGGCCTCCTCTCGGTGGATCGTTCCATGTGGGTGAGTCCTACTTCTTGACGGGACGGAGGTGGGTCAGGATGACAGCCGAGGCGGTCGACAGGTACGGCAGCGGTGCCGCGTACATGTCGTCCTCGCTCGGCCAACCCGTGAAGTCCGCCGTGTTGAAGAAGGACTGCGAAGCGTTGAGCACGACCGGGATGTACGGCAGATCGCGAGCGATCTCCGACTGGATCGTCGCGTAGGCCTCCTGCTTGATCGCCTCGTCCTGCGTGCCGCCGGCCGTCTTGACTGCCTCGTCCACGACAGGGTTCGTGTAGCGCGAGTAGTTCTGCCCCTTGGTCGGCTCTTCGCCGACCTTCGCGCTCGCGAGCGTGGTGAAGTACTGGTCGTAGTTCGAGTACGGGTCGGCCACGAGCGACTGCGTGATCCCGTACAGCGCGAGCTGGAACTCACCGGTCGAGATCGGCGTCCAGTACTCGGCCTCGGAGACGGTGCGCGCGTTCACGCGGATGCCGGCCTCCGCAGCCTGGGCGCTGATGAGCTTCGCGGCGTCGTTGTAGTCCGTCCAGCCGTCCGGCGAGAACAGGTCGAGTTCGATCGCCACGCCGTCCTTCCCGTAGAAGCCGTCGTCACCCTTCGTGTAACCGGCCGCTTCGAGGATCTCCTCGGCTGAGGCGGCATCCGGCTCCTGCGGACTCGTCGCGAGCCCGGGGTCGCCGAGCCACTTCTCGTCGCGCGGCAGCAGGGCGAAGCTCGGCGAAGACTCGCCGGAGAGGCCGGCGAAGGCCTTGGTGCTGATCGCGCTGCGGTCGATCGCGACGTTCAGCGCCTGCCGCACGGCGGGATCGGTCTGCGCTCCCGCGCATCCCATCGACGTGTCCGCGCAGGTCATGATCACGGTCGGATCCTGCTGCTGGTTCATGGTGCTGATGCGTCCGTTGGAGGTCACACCGTCGGGGTTCGCGATGAATTGACCGACCCAGTCGAGCTTGCCGGTCTTCAGCAGGTCCTCGGACGACTGGTTCGAGTCGATACCGATGTCCTGAACTTCCTTGACCTCGGGTGCGCCGTCGCGGAAGAGCGAGTTCGCCTCGAGCGTGTACGCCGCATCCGTGAAGGACTTCAGCTTGTACGGGCCCGAGCCGATCGGCTCCGGGTTCGTCTCGGTCATGTAGTCGTCGATCTCAGACCAGACGTGCTCGGGAATGATCCAGGTGGATCCGAGGATCAACGAGGTCGCCGTGAACTTCGCGGTGGAATAGGTGATCACGACGGTGGTGTCGTCGGTGGCCTCGGCAGACACCATGTCCGGGTCGAGGTTGGAGCCGTAGCCGATGCTGAAGGCCACGTCCGCCGCGGTGAGGTCTTCGCCGTCGCTCCACTTCAGATCCGGCTTGATCGTGATGGTGAGGACGGTGCCGTCCTCGTTGAACTCGTACGTGTCCCCCAGGAGCCCGACAGGAGCCTCATCGGAGAGCTGATTGAAGAAGAACAGCGGCTCGTAGATGGCGCCGAACGTCAGATGCGTCGCGGTATCGACCGCGAACGGGTTGAAGTTGTTGGTGATGGGCGTCATCGAACCGGACCAGATGCGGATCGGGCGATCGCCGTCGGCCGAACTGCCACCGGGCGTGCAGCCACCCAGAGTCAGTGCGAGTGCGGCGGCGCCGGCGACGAGAGGAAGAACCTTCCTCCAGCGGTTGTCGTGCATGAAAACCTCGTCTCAAGAGCTTCGTTGCTGTAATCGAGCAGTGCGGACGGGCATCCGCCTCGAAGCGAGGTTATAGTAAAGGTTCTTTCCAGTAAAGAGCTTTCTAGTTTTTAGTAAAGAATCTTTTCATGACTTTCTGCGCCGCGGCGATCAGCGCAGCGGCCGCTCCCAGCAGCGCAGGAACCACGAGCGAGAGACCGGCGAGCGCAAGCAATCCGACGGACAGGGCTGCGGCTATCAGGGCCATCCACCAGCCCGCACTCCCCCGCGCGAGGATTCGCAGGGCGGCGATCATCCCCACGGCATAGATGGCCACCATGCTCGCCGTGTGCACGAGGATGAAGGGCTGAAGGTCCAGATCCGTCACGAGAAGAGCGACGAAGTAGATCGCGCCGATACCGCCCGTGAGCAGCAGCGATCGCCGCGGCACCTGCCCGTCCTCCGCACCGCGAGCGAACCACCGCGGCAGGTCGCCGTTGAGCGCGAGCGACGCACCGAGCTTGGCGAAGGCCGCGAGGTAGACGTTGAGCACTCCCACCGCGACGATCGCCGCAACCGTGCCGACCAGGATCGGTGCCACCCCGGGCGCTCCTCTCTCCGCCAGGTCGAGCAGCACGACGCCGCCGTCGCCCGCGGCGCTGCCGAGCGCTCCGACCGTGACGATCTGCAATGCCACGTAGGCACCGCTGGAGATCAGGAGGGTGATCGCCGTGGCGAGCGGGATCACCCGACGCGGTTCGGCGAACTCTCCCGAGATATGTGTGCCGACCTCCCAGCCGGAGAACGCCCAGACGAACATGACGACTGCCGTGCCGACGCCCGCCCACCCGTGTGGCAGGAACGGCGTGAAGTTCGCCGGGTGCACGGCGGGAGCGGACACCGCGACCACCGTGACGACGACACCGAGGAGCAGAGCGGTGAGCAGCAGCTGCAACCAGCCGGCGACACGAACGCCGAACAGGTTGACGCCGAACGAGACCCCGAAGAAGGCGACGGCGACGACCGGGATCAGGGCGCGGTCGACACCGAGGATCGTCGAGAGGTACTGGGCGCCGAGCGTGGCCACCACCGGACCACCCGCCGCGACCCCGAAGAAGAACCAGTAGCCGGTCGCGCGGGCGGCCGCGGCGCCGAGCGCGCGTCGTGCGTAGCTGGCGACTCCCCCGGCATCCGGATAGCGCGAGGCGAGCGCCGCGAAGGCCGAGGCGAGCGGGATCGCGAGCAGGGTCACTGCCACGACGGCGACCAGGCTCGCGGGTCCGGCCGTCGCCGACGCCAAGCCGGGCAGGACCAGGAGTCCCGTGCCCAGAACCGAGGCGACGTACAGCGCCACTCCCTGGAGCAGGCCGAGCCCTGATCGTGTCCGCGCGTTCGTCGTCTCCGCCACGAAGTTCATCCTCGGACATCGCATCGGCGAGCGGCAGATCAGCGGCGGACAACCTTCCGCTGTTCTCGGACAACCCGAACGGGATCAGTACCAGATGTCGAGCGAAGGCACCGGGAATGCGATCAGCGCGCGGTCGAGAGCCTCGACCGCTGACGCCTCGGCGGTGATCCGCCCGGCACCGTGCAGCGATGCCGCTCGCACGCCACCCGCATACAGGGACGACAGGACCGAGACGTCGAGCGTGATGTCCGGCTCGGCACCTTCGGCCCGCTCGACCGTCGCCGCACCGTCGCCGTCGACGCGCAGATGCCAGTCGCCCCGCGCGAATCCGAGCGGATCGTCGACCCGGAGGACGGTGTCGAGAGGCGCCGAATAGCGCCGAGCGGACAACGCGACCGGGAGATCGAGGATGCGCAGCCAGCCATGATCGTGCACGACCTGGGTCACACCACGAGGGTCGGACACCAGCCAAGGCAGCGGATCGTCGAGAGGACGGAGGTCGGCCGTGACCTCGTCGACGAGGTCGTGCTGGAGCGCGAAACGCCACAGCGCCGCGACTGCATCGGGCGTCTCCGTCACGAGGATCCCCACGTCGAGGCTGAAGCGGAAGCTGTCGCCCTTCTCGCGGAGAGTGTAGGCGAGGACCCCGCGGAGCTCGCCCTCTTCGTCGAGGAAGCGCACGCCTCGCACCTTGTCGCGGTCAGGCACCGATGCCGCGGCGCCGGAGACGCCTTCCCAGCGGCCCTCCCAGCCGGCGATCCGCCCCGAGACCCCGCGGCGCACTCGGTCGTGCACCGTACCGATGTCGACCGCGAGCGTTTCGCGATCCACGTACTCGACGCGACCAGGAGGGGTGGCCCCGCCCCACCCTGCCTGTCGCGTGTCGACGGCGAAGCGCGCGACGGGGATCGCCGAGCCGAAGCCGTAGCGACCGTAAATCGTGGCTTCCGAGACCGTGAGTCCGGCCAACGGGACTCCGGCCGCTGCCGCCGCGCGGAGCTCGCCCTCGAGAAGCGAGCGCGCGATGCCCCGGCGTCGGTGGGTCGCGGCGACCGTGACCATGCTGATCGCCCACATCCCGACCTCACCGCCGCCCGGCACCGTCAGCGGAGTCACCCAGGCGTTGGTGGTCGCCACCGGCAGTGCCGCGGGCGGAGAATCGATCTCGTAGACCGCGACATTGCGCCGCTCGGCGAAGGTCTTGCGCGCCTGCGCGAGCGATTCCGCACTCGGCTCCGCCCCGAGGAAGCCGCGATCGGCCGCCCTCTGGAACCCGTTCGCGCCGTCGTCATCGGAGAAGTCGACGACACGGTAGTCGAGACCGGCGGAACGCAGTCGTTCGATCGAGGTGGGGTCGGCGGGGGTGTCGCGCGCGTCGAGGGTGGTCATCGCTCCACACTACCCACGGCTTCCGACGGCGGGTCAGTGCTGAGAGGCCTGGACCTCGCGAAGGCGGGCGAACACCTGGTCGCGCAGCTCCTCCGGAGCCGTCTCCTTGCAGGCGCGTGCGACGACGTCGGTGAGGGTCGTGGCGACGAGCGCCTCATCCCGGCACGACGGGCAGTTCTCCAGATGCTCACGGATCTCGGTGTGCTCGGTCTTGCACACTTCGTTGCGGAGGTACTCCTCCAGATCCTGGCGGGCTTTGTCGCAGCCGCAGTCGCTCATTTCTCGCTCCTCGGGTCAGCCGCGGCGATGCCCCGCTCGGCGGCGTAGTCGGCCAGCAGCTCCCGCAGCATCCGCCTGCCACGATGCAGACGGCTCATGACGGTGCCGATGGGGGTCTTCATGATGTCGGCGATCTCCTGGTACGCGAATCCCTCGACATCGGCGAAGTAGACGGCCAGCCGGAAGTCTTCCGGCAGCGCCTGCAGCGCATCCTTCACGACGGACGCCGGCATGTGATCGATCGCCTCCGCCTCAGCGGAACGGCTGTGGCTCGCGGTGGTGGACTCCGCTCCACCGAGCTGCCAGTCCTCGAGTTCGTCGATCGTGCCCTGGAAGGGTTCACGCTGACGCTTGCGATAGATGTTGATGTACGTGTTCGTGAGGATCCGGTAGAGCCACGCCTTGAGGTTGGTGCCCTGAGAGAAGGTCGCCCACGAGCCGTAGGCCTTGACGAACGTCTCCTGCACGAGGTCGGCGGCGTCGGCCGGGTTGCGTGTCATGCGCATCGCGGCAGCGTAGAGCTGATCCATGAAGGGGATCGCCTGCTCCTCGAATTCGCGTCGAGGGTCGCTGACGATCTCTGCAGTTACGGTGTCATCCATCACCGGCCAGTCTAGGCCGCTGATGTCCAGCGTCCCGCGTTCCAGCGTGCCCAGCATGCACTCTCCTTCTCGACGGACGCCCGCGCCTTCACGCGGCGAGCATCCTGTTCACTAAAGTGAGAACCGATGAGCGCCAACAGGTATTCCCCGTCCCGTGTCCAGGGCGTCTACACCGCGCCCTCCGTCGATGTCCCGGTTCACGCCGAACTCACCATCCCCGGGTCGAAGTCGCTCACCAATCGCGAGCTCATCATCGCTGCGATCGCCGATGGCCCAGGGCGCCTCATCGCACCGCTGCACTCCGACGACTCCGCCCGCATGGTCGATGCGCTTCGCGCGCTCGGCGTCGGCATCGACGAGGTGGATGCCGGACACGAGTTCGGTCCCGACCTCGTGGTCACGCCGGCCAAGCTCGAGGGCGGCCGCACCGTCGATTGCGGTCAGGCCGGCACAGTGATGCGCTTCATCGCCCCGCTCGCCGGACTCGCCGCGCACGACGTGCACCTGACGGCCCACGAGACCGCCCTGCACCGGCCGATGGGCGGGCTCATCAGCGCTCTCCGCGACCTCGGAGTCGACATCGACGACGAGGGGACCTGGGCGCTCCCCTTCACCATCCGCGGTCACGGACGCATCCGGGGCGGTCGCGTCGAGATCGACGCCTCGGCGTCCAGCCAGTTCGTCTCAGGACTGCTGCTCGCCGCTCCTCGCTTCGACGTGGGCCTGCACCTCGTGCACACCGGCGAGCACCTGCCGAGCCTGCCGCACATCGACATGACCATCGAGGCTCTGAGCCGACGCGGCATCCGGATCGAGCGGCCGGCGGTCGGCGAGTGGCTCGTGGAGGCCGGCGTCCCGCGGGCCAAGGAGATCGCGATCGAGCCTGATCTGTCCAATGCCGCGCCGTTCCTCGCCGCCGCGCTCGTCACCGGCGGTTCCGTCTCGATCACCGGCTGGCCTGCGCACTCGACTCAGCCGGGTGCTTTGCTCCCCGACATCCTGCAGGCGACCGGAGCTCACGTCAGCCGACACGGTGGCACGCTCACGGTGCGAGCCGGTTCCGGTATCCGCGGACTGGATCTCGACCTCGCCGCGGCCAGCGAACTGACTCCCACCCTCGTCGGCCTGGCCGCATTCGCCGAATCCCCGACGACGATCCGCGGCATCGGCCACATCCGACTGCACGAGACCGACCGCATCGCCGCCCTCATCGGAAACATCCGCGCTCTCGGCGGCGAGGCGGAAGAGCTCCCCGACGGACTGCGCATCATCCCGCGCACGCTGCACGGTGGAGGATGGGCCGCGCATCACGACCACCGCATGGCGACCACCGGCGCCCTGATCGGACTGCGCATCCCCGGCGTCGAGATCGACGACATCGGCACCACTGCCAAGACCCTCCCGGAGTTCACGATGCTCTGGGAGCGGATGCTGCGGAGCTGACGGTGAGCTGGCTCGACGACACGGACGACCTCGATGATGACTTCGAGGACTACGACGAGAGCAGCATCCGCACCCGACCGAACCCGAAGGCGAACCGGCCCCGCACCAAGCGGCGTCCCGCCCACGAAGACGCGCAGCTCGGCCGCATCCTGGGTGTCGACCGCGGTCGGTACACCGTGCTGCTCGATGAGGACACCGACGACGAGCACGTCGTCAGCGCGGTACGGGCACGAGAGCTGAGACGCATGCCGATCGTCACCGGGGATCAGGCGCGCGTCGTCGGGGACACCTCTGGCGACGACGGCACGCTCAGCCGCATCATCGGGATCGCCGACCGCACCTCGCTCCTCCGACGCAGCGCCGACGACACCGATCAGGTCGAACGCGTCATCGTCGCCAACGCCGATCAGATGCTCGTCGTGGTGGCCGCTGCCGACCCCGAGCCGCGCGCGCGGCTCGTCGACCGCTACCTCGTGGCGGCACTGGATGCGGGCATCCGGCCGCTCCTCGTGGTGACCAAGACCGACATCGCCGATCCCACCGAGTTCCTGGCGCACTTCGACGGCCTCGACCTGCGCGTCTTCACGAGCGCCCGCGACGAGATGCCCGTCGATGAGATCGGCGCCGCACTCGTCGGACACTCGACCGTGTTCGTCGGCCACTCCGGTGTCGGCAAGTCGACGCTCGTCAACGCCCTCGTCCCCTCAGCCCTCCGCGCCACCGGACACGTGAATCAGGTCACCGGCCGTGGACGCCACACCTCGTCGTCCACGGTGTCGCTGCGATATCACGGCCAAAAGGGAACCGGCTGGGTGATCGACACTCCCGGCGTGCGCTCCTTCGGTCTCGGCCACGTCGACCCGGCCAACATCCTCGCAGCCTTCACAGAGCTCGCCCTCATCGCCGAGGACTGCCCCCGCGGCTGCACGCACCTCGCCGACGCACCGGACTGCGCGCTGATCGAAGCCGCAGAGCGGGGCGAGCTCGGCGACACCGGACGCGCACGCCTCGACTCGCTGCAGCGGCTTCTGCAGACGTTCGCGGACAAGGCCGAGCAGTCACCCGGCCGATAGGCTGGACGGGTGACTCAGCGCCTCGAACCCGGATCCGCAGCCCCCGACTTCTCCCTGCTCGACCAGGACGGCTCGACCGTCCGCCTCGCCGACCTGCGCGGGCAGAAGGTGGTTCTGTACTTCTATCCCGCCGCGATGACTCCCGGATGCACGACGCAGGCCTGCGACTTCCGCGACAGCATCTCCTCCCTTCAGGGCCTCGGCTACCGCGTGATCGGCGTCTCCCGGGATGAGCCTGCGAAGCTCGCCGCGTTCCGCGAGCGCGACGGACTCACCTTCACCCTGCTCAGCGACCCCGACCACGCGGTCCACTCCGCCTACGGCGCCTGGGGCGAGAAGATGAACTACGGCAAGGTCGTCGAAGGAGTCATCCGCTCGACCTTCGTGCTCGATGAGGACGGCACGGTGAGCCACGCGCTGTACAACGTCAAGGCGACGGGCCACGTGGCGCGCATCCGCAAGCTGCTCGGCGCCGACGCCTGAGCAGGGCCCGCCTGTACGGCTGTTCAGTCGGCCGCGGGATGCTCCTGCTCGCTGCGCTCTCCCTCGCGGCGCGCGCTCGAGATCAGCAGGGCGAATCCGAGCAGTCCGGGCAGCCCCAGGGCGAGTGTGAAGGGCCAGGAGATCGGCTGCACCGTGAGCGACGCAAGGGCGAGCGCCACACCGAGCACCTGGACGACCACTCCCCCGGAACGCGCCCACGAGCGACCCGCACGAGTGCCGAGCGCGAACGCGAAGAGCGCAGCGGCACCGATCAGCGTCAGCACGATGAGTGCCAGAGCGGTCGGCAGCGACGCGGCATCCCCCGAAGCAAGGCCGGCGAGCTCGATCACCGCGAAGACGACGAGGGCCGCGCCTTCCGCGGCGAGCACGGCCGCGGCGGCGAGAGCGAGTCCTGGTGCACGCACGATGGGTCTCCTGAGAATCGGATGAGAAGGCGGAAAACCCTTGATTTCGCAGGTTTCATGTAACAGAATAGACAGCGTCATGTGCTCCCACAGCGGCGTGGGGCGGGCGATTCGCTCGCATCACAATTCGCGGGCATCCGTCCGCATATCAACAGGGTAACTGAACCCGAACAGTCGCCCGAATCTGAGCGGTCGCGTCGCGACATCTCATGAAATCCACACCGAGGAGCCCCCATGGACTGGCGCGACAAAGCCGCCTGTTTGACTGTCGATCCCGAGCTGTTCTTCCCCGTCGGGAACACTGG
Organism: Microbacterium sp. PMB16; assembly: GCF_051294855.1. Taxonomy (GTDB): domain Bacteria; phylum Actinomycetota; class Actinomycetes; order Actinomycetales; family Microbacteriaceae; genus Microbacterium. The sequence continues at coordinate 2,881,712 of NZ_CP145908.1, read as the reverse complement.
CCCGGCGGTCGATCAGATCGAGAAGGCGAAGACCGTCTGCGCCACCTGCACGGTGACCGAGATCTGCCTGCAGTACGCACTCGAGAGCAGCCAGGACTCTGGCGTCTGGGGCGGCCTCTCCGAAGACGAGCGTCGCGCGCTCAAGCGCCGCGCCGCCCGCGCGCGCCGCGCCTCCTGAGACTTGCGAAAGCGGCCTGAGCTTCGGCTCAGGCCGCTTTCGCATGTGTGCGGCAGGAGAAGCGACGCTCAGGGCTGCAGCCAGCGCAGGGGGATGTCGATGACGACCTCGGTGCCTTCACCGTCGGCTCCCCGCCATTCGATCGTGCCCCCGAGCTCGCCCTGGATGAGCGTGCGGATGATCTGGGTGCCGAGCCCCTGACCGATGCGCCCCTCAGGCAGACCGAGGCCGGTGTCGTGCACGGTCACGCGGAGATTGTCCTCGGTGCGGGTCGCGTCGATGGTGACCAGGCCCTCTCGCCCCGCCAACCCGTGCTCCACGGCGTTGGTGACCACCTCGGTCAGCGCGAGCGCGAGCGGGGTCGCGTACTCACTCGGCAGCACGCCGAAACGGCCGGTCGATTGGGTGCGCGCCCGAGTGTTCGGCGCCGAGGCGACCTCGGCGACCAGCTTCAGCACGCGGTGGAACACCTCGTCGAAGTCGACCTTCTGCGTGAGACCCTGCGCAAGCGTGTCGTGCACCACGGCGATCGAGTCGACGCGTCGCATGGCCTGGGTGAGCGCATCGCGCGCTTCGTCCGAGTGAGTGCGACGCGCCTGGATGCGCAGCAGCGAGGCCACCGTCTGCAAGTTGTTCTTCACCCGGTGGTGGATCTCTCGGATCGTCGCGTCCTTGGTGATGAGCTCCTGCTCCTGGTGTCGCAGCTCCGAGACGTCGCGGCAGAGAACGATGGCTCCGATCCGCGTGCCTCGATCCTTCAGCGGGATCGCCCGCAGCGACACGGTCACTCCGCGCGCCTCGATATCTGTGCGCCAGGGCGCGCGGCCGGTGACGACCACGGGGAGCGACTCGTCGACCTGCCGCGACGGCGGAACGAGGCGCGCCGTCACCTCGGCGAGCGACTCGCCCTCGAGCTCGTCGTCGAAGCCCATCCGATTGAAAGCGGAGAGCGCGTTCGGGCTCGCGAACGTCGTGGTGCCGTCGACGTCGAGGCGGATGAGGCCGTCGGACGCGCGGGGCGCCCCTCGGCGGGGCGAGGTGGGAGCTGCGAGATCAGGGAAGCTGCCTTCCGCGATCATCCGGAACAGGTCGTTGGCGCATTCGTCGAACGTGATCTGCTGACGCGACGGCGTGCGCGCCTCACCGAGGTTGGTGTGCCGGGTCACGACGCCGATCACCGTCGAAGACCGATCAGCCCCACGCCGTTCGCTGATGATCGGCACCGCACGCACCCGGGTCGGCGTCTCTTCGAACCAGTCGGGCGACGAGGAATCGACGATCTCCGCCGACTCGAACGCGCCCTGCACCTGCGTGCGCCACTGCGGCCGCACGCGCTCTCCGACGATATCGCGATAGAAGAGCGTCGCCGCACCGCTGGGCCGCGCATGGGCCACGGCGACGAACGAACCGTCCTCGGTCTGGATCCAGATGACGATGTCCGCCGAGGCGAGGTCGGCGAGGAGCTGGCCGTCGCCAGCGAGCCGATGGAGCCATTCGACATCGCTGTCGGTCAGGCGCCCCTGGGCATGGGCGAGATCACTGAGGGTTGACACTCCTCCAGCCTAGGCTCACATCCCTCAGAGAATCGCCAGAGAGCTCGCGCGCCACCGGCGATCCAGCCCTTCCAAGCGGATCGCGACCGCGCGGGTGCGCCCGGGACCGGCCACCACCACGACTGCCTCGATCACACCGTCGACAGGCTCCGTCACTCTGATCGACCGCAGCGCGAAAGTCGGGCGCGCAGGCGAGACCCCCCTCGCGCTGCGCGCCCTCGCCGACAGGTTCGCCCTGGAGACCAGGCTCCGGAACGCATCCTCGCTGAACCAGCGGGCGAGCTGATCGACTTCTCTCACCCCGGCCAGCACCTCGAGCACCCCTTGCGTGAGGCTGCGCAGCAACGGCGCGGGATCGGGCAGCTCGACGGTGGAGGTCGGCTGCGGTGCGAAGTATTCGTGAAGCGTCATCATGGGCACTCTCGGTCGGGGAGAACTGCGAGTCAGTACAGCACGGCGGTCGAGGCCGCAACGCGGAGTCCGCGGACGAATGTGGATAACTCGTACGTCCGGTTCCGAGGTCGCCTACGCTCTGACGGATGCACTGGGATCGCCTGTTCGAAGACCTCGAAGGTCAGCTCGCCTCGGAGTGGGAGGCCGAGCGCGCGGCGCTCGATGCCGAGTCCGAGCGCCTGCGGATCGCGCGGCTGGACCTGCACGGGCGATTGCGGACGCTGTGCGCGGCACGTGCGGAGGCGACGATCGAGCTGACCGACGGGCACCGGTCCCCCGTGCAGCTGCAGGGATACGGGGCGGACTGGATCGCCGCGGTGTCGCGAGCGGCGACGGGAGCACACGTGGCGCGCTCGACGTTCCTCATCCCACATCACGCGATCGCCGGACTCGTGCTCGACCACGGCATGCTCCTCGCCAGCCTCGAGGAGAGTGTGCTCGCGGACCAGACGCTCCGGGATCGGATGACGTTCGGGTTCGTGCTGCGCGACCTCGCGCGACGGCGGGTCCCGGTGCATATCAGCGTGCTACGCGGCGGCGACGTGCATGGCACGATCGACCGCGCCGCAGCCGATCACCTCGATCTGGCGGTGCACGACACCGGCGATGCCCGACGAGCGGGCGCCGTGCACGGTTTTCGGATCATTCCGTTCGCGTCCGTGCTCGCGGTGCGGACCGCCGCAGATCAGGTGCCGTGAGCCGACGACGTTCCCCACACCTCGGGGAAGCTGGCCGTCTGCGACTGTCGCCACAACGCCATTCGCCGCGCGGTCTCCGACTGCTCGGCGAGATAGTCGCTCAGACTCGACTCCTCGACGCGCCACCGGGGCGGCGAACCGAGCTGCGAACCGCGCAGGCGTCCGTCGTGCACGAGCTCGACCACCTCGTCGACGCCGATGCTCAGCAGCTCTGCCACCTGGGCGGGTGCGAGAAATCGCGGAACGGATGCGGGCGAAGCTGCCATGGGCCCATTCTCTCCCACGCTCGGCCGTTCCCCTATGCCGATAGCCGCCTGTGGATAACTCGAGCGCCGAGCCCGCGGTTTCTGTGACGATGTCGCCATGGCTTCCCTCTCCCGTCATCGACGTGCCTTCTGGGGCGATGTCCGATTCCTCGTCGGCATCGCCTTGGTCGCTCTCTCCATCACCGGGGTGTGGTTCATCGTGTCGACGTCCGACGACGCGACCCCGGTGCTTCAGGCCCAGCGAACGATCACGCAGGGCGAGGCGCTGCGATCGAGCGACTTCCAGGTCGTCGAGCTCGGGCTGGGTGCGTTGACCGACGAGTACCTGGCGCCGCAGGATCTGCGAACGGGCCAGGTCGCCTCGCGCACCGTGCGCGAGGGCGAGATCGTTCCTGTCTCCGTGCCCGCCGACGCCGAGAAGAGCCGCAGCACCACGGTCCTGGTCGAGAGCAGCATCGGAATCCCCCAAGACGTCCTGGCCGGCGCAACCGTGGAGGTCTGGCACGCGCCCCCGCTGGACGACGGGCGCACGTTCGATACCCCGCGCATCCTCGTCGCGGATGTCATCGTCCGCCGCGTGATCGAGGCGGAGGGCATGCTCGCCGACGCCGGAACGCAGGTGGAACTCGTGATCGATCGCGCCGACGTGGCCGATGTCCTCGCCGCGATCACGGGCGGTTCCTCCCTCTCGGTCGTCCCCGTGGGACCAGGTTCATGACCTCGGTGATCGTGGCGATCGCACAGCCACGGGCGGGAGAACTGTCGGCCGAGCTCGAACTCGAAGGCATCCACGTCGTCGCCGTCGGATCGCCACCGGAATCGATCGCGCAACTCGACGGGATAGAGGCGATCGTCGTCCCTGCCACGCGTGCAGTCCTGACGGCGGAGCTGATCTCGGCGTGCGACCGCGCGGGCGTCCGCATCCTCGCGCTGGGTGGAACAGACAGTCGGCTTCTCGGCCGCCTCGGCCTCTCGGCCGCGCTCCCGTCGGAAGCCGCCGGCTGGGAGGTCGCCGCCGCTCTGGCGGCGGACCCCCTCCCCGCTCGCGACTCCCTTCCTCCCTCACCGCACCGTGTCACGGCCGTCTGGGGTCCGCACGGCGCACCCGGACGCTCGACCGTCGCGATCCAGCTTGCCGTCGAGCTGAGCCGCATAGGTCGCAGCACGGCAATCGTCGACGCCGACACCGTGGCCCCCTCCGTCGCCCTGCTCTTGGGCCTCAGTGACGAGGCTCCCGGCCTGGCCGCGGCGTGCCGGCGGTCAGAACTCGGCGGCCTCGACGCCGCCGAGTTGACGCGCCTCGCCGCGACGATCTCGACCAGTGCCGGCGACATCGAGGTGCTCGCCGGAATCAACCGGCCGTCTCGATGGCCGGAGCTGTCCTCGACGCGGATGAGCGCGACGCTGCAGGCCTGCCGGCTCTGGACCGAGGAGACGATCGTCGACGTCGCCGCAGCGTTGGATGCCGACGACGAAGTCACCCACGACGTAGCCGGCCCCCGCCGTCATGCCGCGACCTCTGCGGTGTTACGTGAGGCCGACACCATCGTCGCGGTGGCGTCGGCCGACCCCGTGGGTATCAGCCGCTTCCTCCGCGACCACTCAGAGCTGCGTCGTCTGACCTCCGCGACACCGGTCACGGTGGTGGTCAATCAGACCCGCCCCGGACCTTTGGGCATCGATGCGCGCGGCCAGGTGCGGCGCACTCTCGAACGATTCGCGGGCATCACCGACATCGCCTTCCTGCCGTTCGATCAGCGAGCGGCCGACGCAGCATTGCTGCACGCGAGACCGATGGCAGACGTGACACCGCGATCGCCATTCGTCGCCGGGGTGCGGCGTCTCGCGGAGACGATGTCGCCGACGAGAACGCCCGCTACTGCCGGTAGCTCGCGAGGAAGTTCCCCAGTCTTTCGACGGCTTCGCTCAGCACTCGCGGCTCGGGGAGCGTGACCAGCCGCAGATGATCGGGGGTCGGCCAGTTGAAGCCGGTCCCCTGCACGAGGAGGATGTGCTCCGACACCAGGAGATCGTAGACGAGCTTCGCGTCGTCGCGGATCTCGTGCACGTTCGGATCGAGCCGCGGGAAGGCATAGAGCGCTCCCTCGGGTTTGACGCAGGACACCCCGGGGATCGCCTCCAGGCCCTTCCACGCGATGTCGCGCTGCTCGTGGAGTCGTCCGGTCGACGCGATCAGCGCATCGATGGACTGCACGCCGGAAAGCGCAGCCTGCACCGCATGTTGAGCGGGCACGTTCGGACACAGGCGCGTCGAGGCGAGCAGAGTGATGCCCTCGAGGAATCCCTTGGCATGCCCCTGCGGCCCGGTGATCACCATCCATCCCGACCGGAAACCGGCGACACGGTACGTCTTGGACAGGCCGTTGAACGTCAGGCAGAGCAGATCCGGAGCGAGGGTCGCCGTCGGGATGTGGACCGCGTCGTCGAAGAGGATGCGGTCGTAGATCTCGTCGGAGAGCAGGAGCAGCTCGTGCTCCCTCGCGATCTGCACCAGCCCCGCGATGATCTCTCGGGAGTAGACGACGCCGGTGGGGTTGTTGGGGTTGATGATGACGATCGCCTTGGTGCGGGGCGTGACCTTCGACCGGATGTCTTCGAGGTCGGGCTGCCAGCCGTCTTCCTCGTCGCACAGGTAGTGCACGGGAGTGCCGCCGGCGAGACTCGTCATCGCCGTCCACAGGGGATAGTCGGGTGCGGGGATGAGGACTTCGTCGCCTTCGTCGAGCAGCGCCTGCATCGTCATGGTGATCAGCTCGGAGACGCCGTTCCCGAGGTAGACGTCATCGGGATCGAATCGCGGGAATCCTTCGATCTGCTCATAGCGGCTGACCACGGCCCGACGAGCCGAGATGATGCCCTTGCTGTCGCTGTAGCCGTGCGCAGTCGGAAGGGCGGCGAGCATGTCGTGGACGATCTGATGCGGCGCGTCGAATCCGAAGATCGCCGGATTCCCCGTGTTCAGCTTGAGCACCTTGTGGCCCTCGGCCTCGAGTCGCGCCGCCTCGACGAGGGCGTTTCCGCGAATCTCGTACAGGACGTTCTTGAGCTTCGACGACTGGTCGAAGTTGCGCGATGGGGTCATCGGCCAAGCCTACAGCGACAGCGGAAGGGCCAGTCCACACGGACTGGCCCTCTCGATCGCGTAACCGCTACTTCTTCTTCTTGCCCTGGGCGCGGCGCTGCTCACGGTTGCCCGCGGCGGGAGCGGAGCCATCCGTGCGCTGACCGAAGGCACCGCGAGGGGCCTCCTGCTGCGGCTCCTCGGCGGGTGCCTCCGCGCGCGTCGCTGCCTGGCGCAGACGATCTGTCGCGGCCTGCTGCACCTGGCCGCGGTCGTTGCGGACCTCGACCTCGCCCGCGTCGTTGGCAGCGGAGTACTCGAGGCGCTGGTCGCCGCCGTCGCTCGCCAGCCCCTTGGCCTCGACCTCGGCGACCTGCGAGTCGCCTGCGCGGCGAACCTCGACCTCGAGGTTGTACAGGTAGCCGACCGATTCTTCCTTGATCTGGCCCATCATCGACTGGAACATCGAGTAGCCCTCGCGCTGGTACTCGATCAGCGGGTCACGCTGCGCCATGGCGCGCAGGCCGATGCCGTCCTTGAGGTAGTCCATCTCGTACAGGTGATCGCGCCAGCGGCGGTCGAGCACCTGCAGCACCACGCGACGCTCGAGCTCACGCGTCGCCGCCTCACCGAGGGTCTCCTCGCGCTTCTCGTACGCGATCTTCGCGTCGGAGAGCAGCTCGCGGGTCAGGCCGTCGGCGGTGATGCCGCCCTTGCGGCCCGCGGCCTCCGAGACGACCTCATCGATCGTGACGCCGACCGGGTAGAGCGTCTTCAGCTCGGTCCACAGAGCGTCGAAGTCCCAGCTCTCGTTGTGTCCTTCGCCGGTGTGGTCGCGGACGACGCCGCTGATGGCGTCCTCGATGAAGTGCTGCACCCGGCCCGCGATGTCATCACCCTGCAGGATGTGACGGCGGTCGGCGTAGATCGCCTCACGCTGGCGGTTGAGGACGTCGTCGTATTTGAGGACGTTCTTGCGCATCTCGGCGTTGCGAGACTCGACCTGCGACTGAGCACTGCGGATCGCACGCGAGACCAGCCCGGACTCGATCGGAACGTCGTCGGGGAAATTGGTGCGAGAGAGGATCGCCTCGGCAGCGCCGGACTGGAACAGGCGCATCAGGTCATCGGTGAGGCTCAGGTAGAAGCGGCTCTCACCGGGGTCTCCCTGACGCCCGGAACGCCCGCGGAGCTGGTTATCGATGCGGCGGGACTCGTGGCGCTCGGTGCCGAGCACGTAGAGCCCGCCGGCCTCGATGACCTTCTCGGACTCCTCGGCGACGATATCCTTCATCGCCTGGTACGTCTCGTCCCAGGCGATCTCGTACTCCTCGGGCGTCTCGACGGGGTCGAGCCCCTTGCCCTTGAGTTCCTGCACGGCGAGGAACTCGGCGTTTCCGCCGAGCATGATGTCCGTTCCACGGCCTGCCATGTTCGTGGCCACGGTCACCGCGCCCAGTCGTCCTGCACGCGCGACGATCTCGGCCTCACGTGCGTGGTTCTTCGCGTTGAGGACCTCGTGCTTGACGCCCTTCTTGGCGAGGAGGCGCGACAGGTACTCGCTCTTCTCGACGCTCACCGTGCCGACGAGCACGGGCTGACCGCTGCCGTGACGCTCCGCGATGTCTTCGACGACCTGAGCGAACTTGGCCGTCTCGTTCTTGTAGACGAGGTCCGACTGGTCCTTGCGGACCATCGGACGGTTCGTCGGGATCGGGATGACGCCGAGCTTGTAGGTCGACATGAACTCCGCGGCCTCGGTCTCGGCCGTACCGGTCATGCCGGCGAGCTTGTCGTAGAGGCGGAAGTAGTTCTGCAGCGTCACCGTGGCGAGAGTCTGGTTCTCGGCCTTGACCGGAACGCCCTCCTTGGCCTCGATGGCCTGATGGATGCCCTCGTTGTAGCGCCGACCGACCAGGATGCGGCCGGTGTGCTCATCGACGATCATGACCTCGTCGTTCATGACGACGTAGTCGGTGTCCTTCTTGAACAGGGCCAGCGCCTTGATCGAGTTGTTCAGGAACGAGATCAGCGGCGTGTTCGCCGACTCGTAGAGGTTGTCGATGCCGAGGTAGTCCTCGACCTTCTCGATACCGGGCTCGAGCACACCGACCGTGCGCTTCTTCTCGTCGACCTCGTAGTCCTCGCCGACCTCGAGGGTGCGCGCGATCTTGGCGAACTCGGCGAACCAGCGGTTGGCCTCGCCGGAAGACGGTCCGGAGATGATCAGCGGCGTGCGAGCCTCGTCGATGAGGATCGAGTCGACCTCGTCGACGATCGCGAAGAAGTGCTCGCGCTGGACGAGGTCTTCCTTGCGCCACGCCATGTTGTCGCGGAGGTAGTCGAAGCCGAACTCATTGTTCGTGCCGTAGGTGATGTCGGCGGCATACTGCTCGCGCCGGACAGCGGGGGTCTGCCCCGAGACGATGATGCCGGTGGTCATGCCGAGGGCACGGAACACGCGACCCATCAGCTCCGCCTGGTAACTGGCGAGGAAGTCGTTCACCGTGATGATGTGCACGCCCTTGCCGGCGATCGCGTTGAGGTACGCGGGGAAAGTCGCGACGAGGGTCTTGCCCTCACCGGTCTTCATCTCGGCGATGTTGCCGAGATGGAGCGCAGCGCCACCCATGATCTGCACGTCGTAGGCGCGCATGCCGAGCGTGCGCTTCGCGGCCTCGCGAACGGCGGCGAACGCCTCGGGCATCAGCTGATCGAGGGTCTCCCCCTTCTCGAAGCGCTCCCGCAGCTCGGTCGTCTCGTTGCGCAGCTCGTCGTCGGTGAGCTTGGAGATGTCCTCTTCCAGCGCCCCCACTGCCTTGACCACTTGGTTCAGGCGGCGGATGACCCGCCCTTCACCAGCACGCAGCAGCTTCTCAAGAGGATTGGCCACGGATGTCATCTCCCTGTCAGTGGGTAAAGTGCCGGCCGCCAGGAAGGCGATCGCCAGGCATACTTTGCCATGTTACCGGGCTGTGACCTGCGCGTCGCCTGCATGGCACGTCCGCGCGTCGACTCGACAGAATACTGAGTATGCATATACTCGGTATTGCATTCCCATCGCCACCACAGGAGATCACCATGTCGGTACGCCAGAGCCTTCTCGCCATCCTCGACCAGGGGCCCTGCTACGGCTACCAGCTCCGGCACGAGTTCGACCGTCGCACCGGATCGACGTGGCCGCTGAACGTGGGGCAGATCTACAACACGCTCGAACGGCTCGAGCGGGATGGGCTCGTGCAGCGCGGGGACGCGGACGAGCAGGGGCACGTCTACTGGCAGATCACGGAGGAAGGATCCGCCGACGTCGCGGAGTGGCTCTCCTCCCCCGTCGTCCGGACGCAGGCGACCAGAGACGAGCTCGCGATCAAGCTCGCCGTCGCTGCCACTCTGCCAGGAGTCGATGTCGCCTCGGTCATCCAGGCCCAGCGCACCGCCTCGCTGCGCCAGCTGCAATCCCTCCAGCGCGCGAAGTACGCCGGCGGAGACTCGGACGGACCGGAGGAACTGGCGTGGGCGCTCGTCGTCGACTCGATGATCTTCGCCGCGGAAGCCGAGGTGCGCTGGCTCGACCACACCGAGCAGCGACTCGCGCTGCATCCTGAGCACGCGATGGCACTGGAACTCGCGACCGAGCGTCCCAAACGCGGACGCCCCGCCAAGGTCGGCGCCGCGCACCCGGACCCGTCCTCCGCTGATGCGGAGTCTGCGCTGTGACCGATGAGACCGTGCTCCGCCTGGTCGGAGTGACGCAGCAGTACGGACACGGCGCAACGGCGGTGTCCGCACTGTCCGGTGTGGATCTGGAAGTCCGCCGAGGCGAACTCGTCGCTGTGATGGGCGCCTCGGGATCCGGCAAGTCCACCCTTCTCGCGATCGCAGGCGGCCTCGCGCGGCCCACCACCGGGGAGGTCGTGATCGAGGACTCCTACCTCAGCGAGCAGAGCCCTTCCGACCTCGCGCGGCTGCGTCGGCGGTCCCTGGGATTCGTGTTCCAGGACTTCAACCTGATCCCCACGCTCACCGCCCTCGAGAACGTCACTCTTCCCCTCGAACTCGACGGCTTCCGATCCCGAGTCGCGCGACGGGCCGGGAAGGACGCGCTGCAGTCCGTCGGACTCGCCGACAAGCTCGACTCGTATCCTGACGACCTGTCCGGTGGCCAGCAGCAGCGGGTCGCCATCGCGCGAGCCGTCGTCGGCGGCCGCCGCCTCATCCTCGCCGACGAGCCGACGGGCGCACTCGACTCCGTCACCGGAGAACTCGTGCTCCGGATGCTGCGCGGAAGGGTGGATGCCGGCGCGGCGGGCATTCTCGTCACGCACGAGGCGCGACACGCCGCCTTCGCCGACCGGATCGTCTTCCTGAGGGACGGACGGATCATCGACGAGACCCGACGCGACGACGCCGAGGTGCTGCTGAGCGGAACTGCACGATGACCATGACGGTCGAGGCGCCGGAGACGGCACCCGCGCGTTCCGCCGACCGCGCTCCCCGGCCTGGGCTCAGGTCGCGGTGGCGCGTGGCGTCCCTCCTGGCTCGACGCCAGCTGCGACGCACCGCGCTCTCGAGCTCGCTCATCGGTGTCTTGATCATGCTGCCGATCGCCGCGATGACGGCTTACGCGATCGTCGGCGCCAGCATGATCAGTACCCCGCAGGAGCGGGTGACAGCGGAATTAGGACGGATGGATGCCTGGATCGCGGTCGCTGGCCTTCCCGGGAGCGGCTTCTGGCAGGCGCCGACCGATCCGACGTGGACCGGGTTCGCGGCGGATTCCACCACCGCATCGGCGGGGACACCGGTCTCTGACCCGACCGAACTGCTGCCGCCGGGGTCTGAGGCGATCCGCGTGGTCGAAGCCGATGTGAGGGTGGAGACGCCCGGCGGCGTCACGGCGATGCAAGCGTGGAGCGGTCAGGTCTGGGATCCTGGATTCGACGGCCGCTACCGAGTGGACGAAGGCCGACCTCCGGCGAACGGTCGCGAGGTGATGACCACCCCGGCAGCGCTCGACCGCCTCGAGGTCGAGATCGGTGACCGGGTGGTGGTCAGCGACACCGACACCGCCTATACGGTCGTCGGGACGCTGACCGATGCTTCCCTCCCGGGTAAGGTCCCGGCGCTCTTCTTCCCAGATGACGCCGAGATCGACGGCGCTGTCCGCTGGTATCTGCCGGAGATGTCGCTGACCTGGCCCGAGGTCCAGGAACTCAACGAGCAAGGGGTTGTCGCCTTCTCGCGGGCCGTCATCCTGAATCCTCCGGATGTCTCCGTCAACACGATCCAGGGCTCATACCAGCCCGATCAGGGCGCCATGTGGACGGTGCTCATGGTCGTCGTGGCCGGCGGACTCTTCGCCGCATACGTCGTGGTGATGCTCGCTGGAGCCGCCTTCGCCGTCGCGGCCCGTCGCCAACAGCGCTCCCTCGCGATCGCCGCGAGCGTCGGCGCCACCGCCGCGGATCTGCGGCGAATCGTGCTGCTCCAAGGGACCACCCTCGGACTCGCCGGCGGCATCGCGGGGCTCGGCCTGGGGATCGGCGCCGCCGCGCTCACCATGGCGCTGCTCAGCGATGGCTCGCTCACCCAGTTCTGGGGATTCCATGTGCCCTGGCTCGTCCTGGCGGGGATCCTGGTTTTCTCCGTCGTGGTCGGCACGGCGTCGGCGGCGATGCCGGCGCGGACCGTCGCGCGCTCCGACACCCTGAGCGCCCTGCGCGGAGCGCGTCGTCCGCAGCTGCCGCGCTCGTCACGGCCTATCTGGGGATCGATCCTGCTGCTCATCGGCGTCGCCCTCACCATCGGCTGCGCGCTCGCGGTCCTGGCCGTGAATGCGACGGACCTCGCGGTGGACTCCCCGCTCCGGGTGGTACCGCCGTTCGGCATCGTCGTCGGACCGATCCTCGTCCAGCTCGGCATCCTCTTGTCCGGGCGCTGGCTGCTGTGGATCACCTCGAATGCCCTCTCGCGGCTCGGCCTCGCCGCACGGATGGCCTCGCGCGACGCGGCGGCGAACTCTTCGCGCACGGTACCGGCGTTCGCGGCGATCGCGGCGACCGTCTTCATCGCGGTCTTCTCCATCGGTCAGACCTCGATGCAGAACGCGTCGACCGCGCGGGACTGGGCCTATCAGGCGCCGGTGGGCAGCCTCGCCATCAGCATCTACGAAGGCGGGATGGGTGTGCTCGACGACGCAGACGCCGCGGCGGGTGCAGACGCCGGTGTGGAGCTGGCGGAGTCCGCCGGCGCGTCGGGCACCGCCGTCGTCGCACGGCAGCCCGAGTTCTGGTCGTACACGAAGTCCAGCGAGATCCCCGAGGACGCGACGAAGGCCATCGCCGTGCTGCCGGACCGCTATCTGCTCGATCCGGAGATCCAGCCGTCGTACACCGGACAGGACCGGTCGAACCCGCTCGCGATGGTCTCTGTCGCGGACGTGGACACCGCGCTCGGAGTCACTTTGACCCCTGCGCAGCGCACGGCCTACCGCGAGGGTGCGGCGATCGTCACCGATCCGAGGTACGTCAGTGACGGTACCGTCGACCTGGCCGCGTGGACAGGTCGGGACGCCTTCGACGGAAACATGCCTGACAACATCTGGATCCCGTGGGCGGGCGGCCCGGACCGCGCTGAACCCCTCTGGGAGAAGAAGGTCGAGGCGATCTCGCTCGACCTTCCGCATCAGCCGTTCGCGGTGGCGATCTCGCCCGATACGGCGGCTGCTCTCGACATCGACTCGCGGCCGTCCCTCGTCATCGCATCCTTCGACGCCGCCGCATCCGTCGATGTGCGCGATCGCACCCAGCAGCAGTCCGAATCGCTGAGCAATGACGAGTGGACCATTGCGCCGTACTTCGAGAACGGCCCTCCTGACGATGCGTTCTGGATGATCCCCATCCTGAGCGCGGTGGGCGTGCTCGTGCTCGGAGCGAGTGGCGTCGCGCTGAGTCTGGCGCGATTCGAACGACGCCCGGACGACGCGACGCTCTCCGCCGTCGGAGGCACGAATGCGCTGCGGCGCCGCATCGGATTCTGGCAGGGCCTGATCATCGCGGGATTCGGCACGTTCGCGGGCGCCGCCGCCGGCGTTCTTCCGCCGATCGGATTCGCCATCCAGTCCCAGGGCAGGCTGTTGATCGCAGACATGCCCTGGGTGGTGCTCGCGCTCCTCGCTATCGCCCTCCCCCTCGCCATCGCCGTCGTGAGCTGGCTGGTCCCGCCACGGGCCGCCGAGCTGACCCGCCGCTCCGCGATCGCCTGACATGCCCTGAGCGAAAACCGTTCGCCCGGAGCGGATGCTCAGCCACCGCGAGCGCCGGGGAAACTAGGATCGGGTCATGGCTGGAATTTGGGGCAGACGCAAACGCGAACAGGAAGAACTCGCCGCACAGGACGCCGATCTCGCGCGACGCGCGGAGCAGGCCCTCGTCAGCGCAGACGAGCGGATCCGGACCACCTCCGACGAGCTCTCGTTCGCGGAGGCCGAGCTCGGCGGATCGCTGACCTCCGACCTCCGGAAAGCCCTCGCTGCCGTTCGCACGCATCTGCGTGAAGCGTTCCAGCTCCACCAGCTGAATCACGACGAGATCCCCGACACCGCCGAGGAACTGCGCACCCGCAACGCGCGCATCCTCCAGTTGTGCGACTGGGCCCAGGACCTGCTGGACGAGAAGACCTCGGTACTCGCCGAGTCCGTCGCCACGGTCCGCCGCGCGCCCGAGGTGATCGCACAGGTTCGAGCGGATGCCGCGGCACTCAGTGCCCGTATCCCGCAGACGAACGAGTCAGTCTCCCGCCTGTCCGCGCGATACGCCGAATCGGCGATGCACCAGATCACGGCGAGCGCTGCAGAGGCGGAGCAGCTCATCGCCTTCGCGACACACAGCGCCGCCATCTCCGAGCGACGCCGTGCCGCGAAGCAGAACGAGGAGGCCAACCTCGCGCTCGAGACCGCGACGGAGGCCACCCGTCGTGCGTCGGCGCTGCTCGATGCGGTGGAGGACTTCGAGATCGAGGCCCTGCGCGCCGAGTCCACTCTGGCCGAGGTCGTCGCAGACTCCCGGGGCGACCTGATCACGGCACGCACGGCTCCCCAGGTGCCCGCCGTCGCCGAGGCCGTCTCCGCGCTCCAGGCGGCGCTGAGCGCCCTCACCCCCGCGGGAACCCCCAACGACCCCTTCGCCGAGCTCTCCCAGCTGCGCACCGCCAACTCCGCCCTGGATGAGGCGATCGCGAAGGCGCAGCATCGGGCCCAGAACCCGCTCCCCAGCGTCGCGCAGGTGCAGCACGCGATCGATGACGCCGATCGTCAGCTCGGTGTCGCACGCGGGCTCATCGCAGGGCACCGAGGCTGGATCGGTGCGGATGCGCGCACCCGCCTCGCCGAAGCGGAGCGCCTGCGGGTCGATCTGTCCGACCTGCTGCCGGCCGAAGACACCCGTGAAGCCGCACTCGTGAGTGCGCGACGGGTCGCGCATCTCGCGTCCGAGGCTCTGCAGCTCGCGCAGCGCGACATCGACTCCTCGCGTCCGCAGGATCAGGGGTGGGGCGGCGGAGGCGGCGGCTGGGGCGGCGGTTCGCGTGGCGGCGGTGGCGGAGACATCGCCTCCGGCATCCTGGGCGGCCTCGTCATCGGCAGCCTCCTCGACGGCATCTTCGACTGACGACACGACGCGAGAACGGCCCGCCCCTTTCGGGACGGGCCGTTCTGCATGTCAGTTGAGGCGGGGGCTCAGGATGCCAGCGCCTCTGCGGGTGGAGCCTGCGTGCTGAGCGCGATCACGCCGTAGTCCCAGCCCTTGCGTCGGTAGACGACGCTGGGGTGGTCGGTGCGGACGTCGACGAACAGGAAGAAGTCGTGACCGACCAGTTCCATCCGGTCGACAGCCTCCTCGACGGTCATCCACTCGGCGTCGAAGCTCTTCGTGCGGATCACGACGGGCGAATAGGCCTCGTCCTCCACACTCTGCACGGGCACAGTGCCCGTGGCGACGGCGCGCAGCACTTCGACGGAAGCCGGTACCACGTCGATGCCCTCGAGAGATCCGCTCTCCTTCTCGAAGTGCGGGCCGCGCGGATGCTGGCGCCCATCGACGCGCTTCTCCTTCGCGCGACGCAGCTGCTCGGACATCTTGTCGACAGCCAGGTCGAGGGCGACGAACTTGTCGCCGTCGGTCGCTTCGGCGCGAACCACCGGACCTTTCCCGATCAGCGTGAGCTCGACCGTCTCCTCGGGAACATGGCCGTTGCGGAAGACGCGATGGGTGACCTTCACGTCCAATCGCTGCGCTCGCCCTGCGAACGTCTCGACCTTGGCGATCTTCTCCTCGACAACGGTTCGGAAGCGATCAGTGATACCCACTCCGACGCCAACGATGCTTGTTTCCATTGCTGCCTCCTTGTCCCGGTCCTCCCGGCCAAGGGCGGACCGTGGTCGCCTTGTGACACCCCACGGTAGTCCGCATGACGATGGAAGTCACGGGTGGGTTTCACCGTGTCGTCGATGAGTTCCCGATGAGTCTCCTCCGAATCCGGCATACCGCGGCGTGGCGGCGAGCGCGATCGCCGCCACGACGTGGAACCCCGCGCCTTCGAGCGTGCGAACCGCTTCATCGAGCGTGGCGCCGGTCGTGACGACGTCGTCCACGACGACCGCTTCCGCGCCGCCGCCGCGCGTGAGCGCGCGCATGCTGTCGCGGACGTTGACGGCACGCTCGCGGGCTCCGAGCCCGCGCTGATCCGCAGTTCTCGCGCCCGGTGCCAGCGTCCGCTGGGGAACCGCACCTGCGCGACGGATGAGCAGCTCCGGCACCCGGTAGCCGCGGGCGCGGAACGCCCTCCGTGAGGTGGGAACAGGCACGACCCAGGTGGACGCCGACACGGCGGGGACGAGGATCGCCGCGAGCGCGGTTCCGAGCGGCCGTGCGAGGTGCGTGTCGCCCTCTCCCTTGAGCCGACGGATGCAGCGGGCCGGGACTCCTTCGAAGCTCAGAGCCGCGCGCACGGTGCGACCGCCGGGTGTCTGCACCTCTCGTGGCGCCGGAACGAGTTCACGCGCGCAGGTGACGCAGAGCAGCATCCCCGGTTCATCACACCCGGCGCATCCTGCCGCCAGGAGGAACCCGGCGATCTCGCCGCCGATCTTTCGCCACTCGCCGTTCGCCATCCGACGATCCTGCAATCTCGCGTCCGGCCCGGAGCATCACGATCACCGAACCCGGGACAACTCCTCCCCGCGACCGACCGGTGCAGGAGAGCGGCCCCGCTCGCCTGCGCGGGTCAGTCTCACTCTCCTGCGCGGGTCGCGAGCAGCGTGATCCCGGTGGCGACCTCACGCCAGGCAGAACCCGCGTGCGCGAACAACTGCCCGCCCGAGCCGAACACCCGCGCTCCGGCCGGGGTGCGAGCACCCGCGAACGACACGGCCTCCCGCGGGGCACCCTCGACGAGCCCAGGACCGCTGACGATCTGCGTCACGATCCGCGGACTCGCCGGGTCGACCAGCACGCCCAGCCGGTCCGGGCCGAGCCAGGCGAGACCCGCCGACACACCGTCGAGGAGTCTGAGCTGCTTCACCTCGTCGAGCGCGGTGGGAACCCCGTCCGAGTCGCGGATGATCGCGGCGACGACGAGCCAGCGCTGACCGCCGACCATGATGACGGCCGCGACCCGCGCACCGTCGGCCGCCACTCGCAGGTCCGAGATCGATGAAGCGTTGGGCCAGGCGTTCTCCACCGTCAGCCCGGCGACGTCGTTCCCCCAGGCTTGGAGTGCCGCCGGGTTCCCTCCGGGGACGGTCCAGACGTAACCGTAGCGGTCCAGCGACGGTGCGATCAGACCGGGTCCTGCATCGAGCTGATCGCGGCCGCTCTCGCGCACGAGGTAGATCCTGCCATCGTCGAGCTGCACGGCGGCGCGCGAGTCGTCGGCAGCCACGTCGATGGCGACGATCGGCTCTGCGATGTCGGCGATCTGATCACTGATTCCTGCGATCGGGGAGATCTCGCCACCGACGATGCGCCCGAACGCGCCATCCTTCACGACGAGCGTGCCCGCCTCCGCCGCCGGCTCCGCGACGTCCACCACCCCCGCGTCCAGAGCCCGCCCGTCGACGGTGAACCGGACCTCCGAGACCGACACGCCCGCTGCCCTGAGCGTCGCCTGCAGCTGGGTGCGCATCCGCGAGAGCGTCTTGTCGTCGAGGCCGCTCGCCGCCCGAGTGAGCGCGACCTCTGCCACCTGGGAGGGATCGATCGGGACGGCCTCCTGCGCCAGTTGGACGTCGGCAGGGAACGCGTTCTGCACCGCAGGGTCGAGCCAGGCGCTGGGCTCGCCTGAGATGAGCGCCTTCGTCACCGCGGTCGCCGGGCTGAGGCGGCGCGGGAACCACCGCATGTCCGGCACCAGCCTCGACCAGCTGCTGTCGAAGTACTGCAGCGGGTAGCCGTCGAACACTTTCGTGAAACGCGGTTCGTCGATGACGATCCCGTCCGGCGCTTCCGTGATCCGCCATTCGCCGTCGTCCTGACGCTCCAGGGCGAACCGGACGGGCGATGCCCCGACGGCTTCCGAGTATTCACCGAACTCGTCGACACTCGCGACGAGGTCGAGCAGCACCTGCACCTCGGCGGAGTCCGCGTCCTCCACCTCGTCGTCCGCGATGGAGGCGGTGATCGTCCGCGTCTCCGTTCCGACGTCGACAGACACGCCGGCTGACGGGCGCCAGGTCTGCTGCAGGGGTGCCGAGAGGAACTGCCTCGCGGTATCCCAGTTGTCGGACGTGGTGATCCCCGCTTCGAGGAAGCCCTCGACGATCTTCTGCGGATCTGCTCCCGTGATCGGTCCGGACGCCACGGGCAGGATGTCGACGTCCTGCGGCGATTCGCCGAGCGGCAGTCCCGCGGCCACGTCCCCGCTCATGGGAAGACCGGCGCACGCGGGGAGCAACAGGACGGCGACCGCCAGAGCGGCGCCGCGCAGCACCTTCAGGGACCTCGAGCTCTTCATCGTTCCCCCTCCCCGTCCAGCAGCTCCTGGGCCAGATCCGTCAGCGAGATCGGCTGGGTGGCGTCGCCGATCTCCGCGAGCGGTTCCTGAGGCTCGACGGGGATCGGACTCGGGCCTTCCAGCGCGCCACCGTGTCGGGGAATCGTGAGCACGAAATTCGTTCCGACGCCGAGCTCCGACCAGACGGCCAGCGTGCCGCCGTGCAGGGTCGCGTCTCCGAGTGCGATGGACAACCCGAGGCCCGTGCCGCCGATCGTGCGCTGGCGCGAGGGATCGGCTCGCCAGAAGCGATCGAATACACGCTCGGCATCCGCCGGCTCCATGCCCAACCCGAAGTCTCGGACCCCGGCGGCGACCGCATGCTGGTTGCTGTCGACGGTCACCACGATCGGGCGGCCCTCGCCGTGCTCGATCGCGTTGCCGATCAGGTTGCGCAGAACACGACGCACACGCCGCGGATCCATGTCCACCGGTGAATAGCCGCCCGGCGCCACGAGCCGCACCTCGGTGCCGCGGCCCTCCGCCAGCGGGTACATCTGCTCGATGATGTCCTCGGCGAGGTGCGCGAGACTCGTCGCCTCCAGCTCCAGCTGCACGGAGCCCGCGTCATAGCGGCTGATCTCGAGCAGGTCAGACAACAGCGTCTCGAATCGCTGCACCTGGGTGTGCAGCAGCTCGGCGGTGCGAGCTGTCGTCGGATCGAACTCCTCGCGCTGATCGTTGAGCATGTCGGCGGCGAGGCGGATGGTGGTGAGCGGGGTGCGGAGTTCGTGGGACACGTCCGAGACGAACCGCTGCTGCACCAGCGACAACTCGCCGAGCTCCTTGATCTGCGCCTCGATGCTGTCGGCCATCGCGTTGAACGATCGGCCGAGCGTCGCCAGCTCGTCTTCACCATGCACCTCGAGGCGCACACCCAGGTCGCCGGCGGCCAGTCGGGCGCTGGTCTCCGCCGCCTGCACGATCGGCGTCGACACCGCCCGCAGCACGATCCAGGAGATCGCGGCGACGATCGTCAAGAGCCCGATACCGGCGATCCACAGCGTGCGCTGCACGAAGACCAGAGTCTGGTCGGCGTCGCCCAGGTCGTAGGCGAAGTAGATCTCGAACGGCCCGGCCTCCGGGACGATCAGCTGCTGGCCGACCACGATGCCGGGGACGTCTCGACCGTCCGGGACCGGGAGCGCGACCGATTGCCAGGCCTGACGATCGTCGAGTTCTTTGACGCGCGCCCGGATCTCGGAGCTCAGCAGGCTCTCGTTCAGTCCGGCCTCGAAGCCGTTGAGCTGCACGCCGTTCGATTCGGTGTCGATCTTGAATCCGGCGAGCTGGTCGGTGCTCGACGTGCGCGCGAGGTTCAGCTGGATGGTGTTCCACAGGTCGGTGAGCGCGGCGGGATCGTCTCCGACTTCGGCGACGTTGAGAACGGTCTGCGCCTGGTCGACGGCACGGCGCGCGTCTTCCAGCGCCACATCCCTGCGCGAGATGAACAGATCGTTCTGGATCACCAGGGCCATCGTCACGCACGTGATGAAGATCGCGAGCGACGTCGCCACGAGGGTGACCGTCAGCGTGCGGAATCGGAGTGAGCGGCGCCACAGCGCGCCGAGCACCGTCGGCCAACCGCGCCAGTCGCGCAGGACAGCGACCGCCGTGGTGGTCGCTCCCGTTGCGGCCATCGTGCGCCTAGCCGGCGCTCCCTGCGCGATAGCCGACGCCGCGCACAGTCATCACGATCTTCGGGTTGTCGGGATCGAGCTCGACCTTGGCGCGAAGCCGCTGCACGTGCACGTTCACCAGGCGCGTGTCCGCCTTGTAGTGGTAGCCCCAGACCTGCTCGAGGAGCATCTCTCGCGAGAACACCTGCTGCGGCTTGGAGGCGAGCGCGACGAGCAGCTGGAACTCCAGCGGCGTGAGCGCGATGGGAGTCGTTCCCCTGCGCACTTCGTGGGCATCGACATCGACCGTGAGGTCGCCGACCTTGAGCTGTTCGCTGGTGGTCTGCGGCGTCGGACGCAGCCGGGTGCGGATGCGGGCCACCAGCTCCTTCGGGTTGAAGGGCTTCACCATGTAGTCGTCGGCGCCGACTTCGAGACCGCGGACCACATCGGCGGTGTCGCTGCGCGCGGTGAGCATGAGGATGGGGACGCCGGACTCCGCCCGGATCCGCGTGCAGATCTCGATGCCGTCCATACCGGGGAGCATCAGATCGAGCAGCACGAGGTCGGGTCGCTGCGTTCGCCACTCATCGACCGCACGCGCACCATCAGCGCAGAAAACCGGCTCGAAGCCCTCCGTGCGCAGCACGATGCCGATCATCTCGGCGAGCGCGGTGTCGTCGTCGACCACAAGAATGCGTGAGGTCATAACTGTTACCTTATGGCACCGAGTACCGCCGTCCCCAGGTCCGCGCACCACCCACACGGATATGACACGATGGGAGCGCGCGATGGAGGGAGTGCTTGTGAGCAGTCAGACGTGGACGCCTGCCCCGAAGAAGGGGTTGATCCCGCTTCACCCGCTGACGTTCGGGATGCTGTTGGGCAAGGCCTTCTCGGCGTTGCGGCACAACCCGAAGGTCCTGTTCGGATTCGCCGTGGTGATCCAGCTGATCGTCGTGCTCGCGACGGCCGGGGTGATGGGCGTGGTGCTGTTCACCACGTTCTCCCGCCTGGAGACGGTCTCCCCCGCTTCGCCCGACTTCGAGGCCGTACTCGCCGGCACCGTCGCGATCAACATCATCGCGGGGCTCGCCGTCGGTCTGACGTCGATCGCTTTCACGGCGATGATGCAGGGTGTCGTCGCCGCGGAGGTCGGCTATGCGTCGATCGGCGTGAAGGCGACGCTCGGGATGCTGTGGCGGAAGATGGCTCCGTCGTTCTGGCGGCTCGCCGGCTTCGCCTCGCTGTCGGTGGTGGCGGTCTTCGGCATCTTCGCGATCGTGGCGGTGATCATCGGCGCCTTCGTCGCCGGCGGACTCGGCGGGAGCGTCGAGCTCATCGGAGTCGTCGTGCTCGTCGTGATCCTGATCGCCCTCGCCTGCATCCCGCTGAGCGTCTGGCTGACGACGAAACTGCTGCTGGTTCCATCGATCCTCGTCCTGGAGCGCGCACGCTTCCGCGATGCCTTCGTCCGCTCCTGGCGGCTCACCCGCGGCCGCTTCTGGGTCGCGTTCGGGGTCACGTTCCTGATCAGCATGATCATGGGTCTGGCGATGCAGGTGGTCAGCTTCCCCGTCGCCATGCTCGGCTCTCTCCTCGGTTCCGTCGTGGCCCCCACAGGCGGCGACCCCGGCGCGATCATCGGCTACGTCGCCACGCTCATCGCGCCGCAGATCCTGCTGCTCGTCCTCCAGGCGATCACGCTCGTGGTGCAGAGCACCGGCTCGGCACTCGTCTATCTCGACTGCCGCATGCGATACGAAGGACTCGATCAGACGCTCGTCTGGCATGTGGAACGTCGGGATCTCGGCTGGACCGACGAACAACTCGGTGACCCGTTCGCCGTCGATCCCTCGCGCGCCGTGACGAGCGCACCCCCGCCCCGGCAGGTGCCCGAGCACGTGATGATGACGCAGGGCTACGGCGCGCCGGGCTACGGTGCGCAGCCCTACGGCGGTCAGCAGTACCCTCCGCAGCCCTACGGCGGTCAGCAGTACCCGGCACAGCCTTACCCGGCACAGACGTACCCGGCACAGCCGTACGGAGCACAGCCTTACGCGCCGCAGCCCGTCGGCTCTCCCCCTGCGGCACCGCCGCCGCCTCCTGCTTCCCCCGCGTCGGCAGCCCCGGTCGCGCCGCCGAGTGACAGCCCGTGGGCCAGTCCCGCAGACGGAGGCTGGGCCGCACCCGGTGGCGGTGACGGCACGTCATGATCCGACCGTTCGACGATCTCCTCATCCCCGACGGCGACGAAGCCCGACGATGGGCGGAGGAAGAACTGTCCAACCCCCGCTACGCCGACGCGAAGCCCACCTGGTTCGATCTGATCGCCCGCGACATCGGAAGGTTCCTGGCCGACCTGTTCACCTCCGAGAACGGCGCGAATGTCGGCCCGTCCGCGCTGATCATCGTGAGCCTCATCATCGTCGCGGCTCTCATCACCGCTCTCATCATCTGGGGAAAGCCGCGCAGCCCCCGGGCCGTCCGGCGCGCTCGAGGCGACCTGCTCGGCGAGCACGACGACCGCAGCGCAGCGCAGTTGAGGACGGATGCCGAGCGCAGCGCCCGCGACGGCGACTGGGACACCGCGACCGTGCTGCGCTATCGGGCGATCGCTCGCGGCCTGCTCGAAAGAGACCTCATCGATCCGGCTCCCGGCGCGACGGCTCAGGCGATCGCACGTGAGGCCAGCACGGTCTTCGCCGAGGAGGCGGGAGCCATGCGCCGAGCGGCCGTGTCGTTCGACGACGTGCGGTATCTGCGGCATCCGGCGACCGAGGAGAGCTATCGCGAGCTGTCGGCCACCGATGATCGACTCCGCGCACGACGCCCCGAGGTGGTGCCGGCGTGACCACTGTCGAGCAGAGCAACGCTGCCCCCTCCACGGCTGAACCACGGCCTCAGCGGATGCGCACGATCGTCGGCTGGGTGATCGTCATCGCTCTCGTCCTCCTCGTCGCATTCGTCGCGATCCGGGTGAGCGCGAGCTCGCCGAGCAATCGCGATGCTCTGGACCCGGAGGCGCGCGACGACGCCGGCGCCCTGGCACTCGCCGAGATCCTGCGTGATCAGGGCGTGGAGGTGTCGATCTTCCGTTCGCGCGCCGACGCCCGCGCGGCACTCGACGACGACGCGACCCTGGTCATGACGAATCCGTACACCCTCACCGACGACGGACTGGCCGAGTTCATCGACCCGGCCGGGCGCGTCGTCTTCCTCTCCGCGGGCAGCCACCTCCTGAACGTGCTCGACATCGGCGACAACGCCCCCGGCACGTCGGAACCGGTCTCCGCGGAGTGCTCGATTCCCCAGTTCGCCGAGGTGGGCACCATCCGGCCTGACCGATTCTTCTCCCCCGCGGACGGGGTCGATGCGTGCTTCGGCGACGTCGACGGCGCCGCAGTGCTCGTGGATGAGCGAGGGGATGACGAGCGCGTCGTCGTCGAAGGCACGAGGCTCTTCAGCAACGCGTACCTGGCCGAGAACGGCAACGCGGCTCTGGCGCTCGCGCTGCTCGGCCAGACCGATCGCGTCGTCTGGTACGTGCCGTCGTTCGCGGACACCGATATCGAGTCCGAGTCCCCCGACACCCTCGGCAGCCTCACCCCACCCTGGGTGACGCCGGTCATCCTGCTCCTCCTGGCCGCGGGGATCGCCACGGCTGTCTGGCGCGGTCAGCGCTTCGGACCGCTCGTCGCCGAGACGCTCCCCGTGACCGTGCGCGCGTCGGAGACCATGCACGGACGCGCACGTCTCACTGCTCAGGCCGCAGACGCAGCCCACGCCGGCCAGGCGCTCCGAGACGGCGCACAGCGCCGACTGGCCCGCCGACTGGGACTCGCGGTGCATGCAGGGGCGGACGAGGTCGCCGATGCGGCATCCGATCGTCTGCGCATCCCGCGCGGAACCCTGCAGGCCTTGCTCGCCGGACCGCTTCCCGCCGACGACGCCGCGCTTGTCGAACTCGCGCGACGTCTCGACGAGCTCGAGATCGCCGTAGAGGCGAGCACGGGCTCTCGGAAGGGCGAGCAATGATCCGCATCCGAACCGCCGAACACCCATCCCCACGGAAGCCGAGGGCATCACGTGACCGTTGACAACCACCCCGCCGACGACGCCGCACTGCGTCAGGCCATGCACCGAGTGCGCACCGAGGTCGACAAGGCCGTCGTCGGCCAGGCCGGCACGGTCACGGGACTGCTCGTCTCGCTGCTCGCTCGGGGCCACGTGCTCCTCGAGGGAGTGCCGGGCGTCGCGAAGACCCTGGTCGTGCGCTCGTTCGCCCGCGCACTGGGACTCGACACGAAGCGCGTCCAGTTCACCCCCGACCTGATGCCGGGCGATGTCACGGGATCGCTGGTGTACGACGCGCGCACCGGTGAGTTCGACTTCCGCGCCGGCCCGGTTTTCACGCACATCCTCCTCGCCGACGAGATCAACCGCACGCCTCCGAAGACCCAGGCGGCACTGCTCGAGGCGATGGAGGAGCGCCAGGTCTCGGCCGACGGCGTGAGCCGCACGCTGCCCGACCCGTTCCTCGTCGCTGCGACGCAGAACCCTATCGAGCACGAGGGCACGTACTCCCTCCCCGAGGCACAGCTCGACCGCTTCCTGATGAAACTCGTCGTCGGCATGCCCGAACGCGATGCTGAGGTCGCCGTCCTCCGCCGCCACGCGGAGGGATTCTCCCCTCGCGAGCTCACCGGCGTCGAGGCCGTGGTGACGGCGGAGGAGATCCGCGCGGCGCAGGAGGCCGCCGGCCGTGTCGAGGTCACGGATGACGTGCTCGGCTACGTGGTGGATCTCGCCAGGGCGACCCGCCAGTCCCCCTCCGTCGAGCTCGGCGCCAGCCCCCGTGCATCCACGGGCCTGCTCGCCGCTGCGAAGGCGTGGGCCTGGCTCAACGCCTCCTCGGCCGTGACGCCTGACCACGTCCAGACCATGCTGGTGCCGGTGTGGCGGCATCGTCTCCAGTTGCGGCCCGACGCGCAGATGGAAGGGGTGTCGGCGGATGCCGTCCTCACCTCGGTCGTCCAGCAGACCAGGGTGCCGATCTAGGTGTTCGTCACCGGCCGGCTCGCCATCGCCCTCGCCGTGGGCGTGATTCCGCTCGTCCTCGCAGGACTGGCGGACTATCCGGCGTACGCGGTGCTCGGCGGATGGGTCGCGCTGTGCGCCCTGCTCGTCGGCATCGACGTCGCGGCTGCGGCGAGCCCACGAACCGTCACCGTGAGCCGTCGGGTCCCCGCGCGGACGCGGATCGGTGAGCCCGTACCGGTGAGCGTCGCACTGCACAACCACGGCACCCGGATGCTGCACGCGGTGATCCGCGACGCCTGGCAGCCCACCGCCGGCGCGGCACCGGAGCGTCAACGTCTCAGCATCCCGCCTGGCGAACGAGGGCGCGTCGCGATCCCGCTGCTTCCCCGCCGTCGCGGCGAACTCGTCAGCGAGTTCGTCATGATCCGCTCCCGGGGGCCGCTCGGACTCGCCGGTCGACAGGCGCGCCATCGGGTGCGCGGAGCGATCAGAGTGCTGCCGGCGTTCTCCTCACGCAAGCACCTCCCCTCGCGCCTCGCGCGACTGCGCGAACTCGACGGCAACACGAGCATCCAGGTGCGCGGTCAGGGCACCGAGTTCGACTCGCTGCGCGAATACGTGCGCGGCGACGACGTGCGCTCGATCGACTGGCGTGCGACCGCTCGTGCCGGAACGACGATGCTCCGCACCTGGCGCCCCGAGCGGGATCGCCACGTCGTGATCATCATCGACACCGGACGCACGGCTGCCGCCCGCGTGGGCGACGGCACCCGAGTGGACGCGGCGCTGGAGGCAGCGCTGCTGCTCGCCGCTCTCGCCTCCCGAGCCGGCGATCATGTGCATCTGCTGATGTACGATCGCGTCGTGCGCGGCCGGGTGACCGGAGTCGATGGAACGGCACTCCTCCCCGCGATGACCGACGCGATGGCGCCGGTGCACGCGCGGCTGGTCGACACGGATTGGCACGGCGCGTTCGGCGCTGTGCGCACGCTCACGAACCGCCCTTCCCTCATCGTGGTGCTCACTGCGCAGGACGCAGCAGAATCGGCGCGGTCCTTCCTCGGTGCCTTCCCGAACGCCTCGCGCGCGACGACGGTCCTCGTCGGCTCCGTCACCGACGACGACATCGCGACCCTTGCCAGGAAACGCGGATCCCGCGAGGAGATCTATCTGGCCGCCGCCGCCGAGCGCACCCTCAGAGATGCCGAGAACGTCGCGGATGCGGTCCGTCGGGCGGGCGGTGAGGCGATCGCCGCCGACCCCGAGGAACTGCCGCCGCGCATCGCGGATCGGTATCTCGAGCTGAAGGCGGCCGGCCTCTGACCGCGTCGCTCAGCCTGCGACGAGACGAGGCGTTCCTGCCTCGTACTCCAGCAGGTCACCGGTCGCGCCACGACGATGCGCCCGTCCGCCGATCACGACCATGTAGATGAGGAACACGGCGAGCGCCGCGGCTCCGATGCCGATCTTGACCGGCCACGGCAGCGCCCAGCCCGTCACGAAGCCCTCCACGAGACCGGCGAGGAACAGCGCGAACACCAGGCCGATGGCGACGGTCGCGAGCGCCCGTCCCTCTTCGGCGAGGGACTCGCCGCGCGAGCGTGCTCCCGGTGCGACCCACGCCCAGAACACGTGCAGCCCGGCCGCCGCGGCGACGAAGATGCAGGTCATCTCGAGCATGCCGTGCGGAAGGATGTAGAGGATCATGACGTCGGCCTTGTCGTGCGCGGCCATCACGGCACCCGAAGTACCGAGCCCGATGGCGTTCTGCACGAGCATGTACACCGGCCAGATGCCCGTGACGCCGAAGAGGACGCACTGCATGGCGATCCAGGCGTTGTTGGTCCAGACCATCCCCATGAACTCCGCCGCGGGATTCTCCGTGTAGTACCCGGTGAAGCTCTCATCGGCGTACTGCTCCAACGCATCGGGCGGTCCCAGCGTCGCGATCAGGGCCGGGTCGGCCGCGATCCACGCGGCGGTGCCGACTCCGACGGCGATGAAGGCGACGGCGATGATCGCCGTCGTCCAGCGCAGCCGATACAGGGCGGCCGGGAGCTGCTCGCTGAAGAAGCGAGCCGTCTGCGTGAGAATGCTGTCGGAAGCTCCCGTGAGGCGCAGGCGGGCCCGCACCAGGATGGTCGAGAGGTAGGCGCCCTGCGGGGAGTCGCCGACCGACGTCTTCAGTTCGGCCAGATCAGCGGATGCCGCGCGATAGCGGACGATCAACTCATCGACGCCCGCGCCATCGAGCCGGGCGCGACTGAGTTCCTCCAGTCGCTCCCACTCGGCGCGGCGTGCATCTGACAGTGCATCGGCATCCACCTGATTTACTGTACTCATGTCCGTCCCGATCGATGTATCCGACGAGGTCCTCTCCGGCGAGGCCGTCGCGATCGACGTGCAGCCGGTCGGATTCCTGCTCCGCGCGCTCGGCGCCCTGATCGACATGCTCGTCGGTTTCGCCGTGTTCATCCTCTGGCTCTTCCTGCGGATCTGGCTGCTCGATGCGGGCGTCCTCTCCGACGCGACCGACCGCATCGCGACCGTATCGGCCCTCGTGGTCAGCTTCGTCGTGCTCCCCATCACCATGGAGGTCGCTCTGAAGGGGCGCAGCCTCGGAAAGCTCGCCGTGGGCGGGCGCATCGTCCGCGTCGACGGCGGCGCCGCCGGATTCCGCCACGCCTTCATCCGCGCGCTGCTCGGCGTGCTGGAGATCTACATGACGTTCGGCGGCCTCGCGGTGCTGACGGGGGCCTTCAACGCCCGCTCCCAGCGACTGGGCGACCTGGTCGCCGGAACGTACAGCCAGCGCGTCCGCACGCCGAAGCTCATCCCGCACGTTCCGGTGCTGCCGCCGATGCTCCAGGGATGGGCGCAGATCGCCGACGTCGCCCGACTCCCGGATCGCCTCGCCCGCCGCATCTCGCAGTTCCTCCAGAACGCGCAGCGCATGGTCCCTGCGGCCCGCGCCCGGGTCGCACACGACCTGCTCGCCGAAGCGGCGCCGTTCGTGTCGCCGATGCCTGCTGCACCCCCGGAGGCGGTGCTCGTGGGCATCACGGTGCTGCGCCGGGAGCGCGAGCGTCGCGCGCTGGAGAACTCCGACCGCCGCGCCGAGAAGCTGACGGGACGCCGCGTCGGCGTCTGAGCCGCACGGGCTCGAGTGATGGCCCTCAGTAGCGGTAGTGCTCGAGCTTGTACGGACCGTCGACGGGAACGCCGATGTAGGCCGCCTGCGCGGCGGTCAGAGTGGTCAGCCGCACGCCGAGAGCGTCGAGGTGCAGACGCGCCACCTTCTCGTCGAGCGACTTGGGCAGCGTGTAGACGCCGACCGGGTAGGCCTCGATGTTCGTGTAAAGCTCGAGCTGCGCGAGCACCTGGTTCGTGAACGATGCACTCATCACGAAGGACGGGTGGCCGGTGGCGTTGCCGAGATTCATCAGACGCCCCTCACTGAGAACGAGAACACTGCGCCCGCTCGGCATCCGCCATTCGTGCACCTGCGGTTTGATCTCGACCTTCTCCACGCCCGGCAGCGCCTCGAGACCCGCCATGTCGATCTCGTTGTCGAAGTGCCCGACGTTCGCGACGATGGCGAGATGCTTGAGTGCCTGCAGGTGCTCGGTGGTGACCACATCGCGGTTGCCCGTGCCGGTCACGACGATGTCGACCTCGTCGGCCACGTCGAGCAGTCGAGCCACCTGGAATCCGTCCATCGCCGCCTGCAACGCGCAGATGGGGTCGACCTCGCTGACGATGACGCGGGCACCCTGTCCGCGCAGGGCCTCCGCCGCCCCCTTGCCGACGTCGCCGTATCCGCAGACGAACGCGACCTTTCCGCCGATCAGCACGTCGGTGGCGCGGTTGAGTCCGTCCGGCAGGGAGTGGCGGATGCCGTACTTGTTGTCGAACTTGCTCTTGGTCACCGAATCGTTGACGTTGATCGCCGGGAAGAGCAGGTCACCGGCAGCCGCGAGCTCGTAGAGCCGGTGCACGCCCGTCGTGGTCTCCTCCGTGACACCAATGAGCCCCGCGGCCACCTTGGTCCAGCGGTCGGGAGACGAGGCGAGGGATCGACGGAGCAGGTCGAGGATGATCGTGTACTCAGGCGACGCGTCTTCTGCGACGGGGACAGCGCCCGCCCGCTCGAACTCTGCTCCCCTGTGCACCAGCAGGGTCGCGTCTCCGCCATCGTCCAGGATCAGGTTCGGCCCGTCGAAGCCGGTCGAGGACCAGTCGAAGATCCGCCCGGTGCAGGCCCAGTACTCCTCGAGGGTCTCGCCCTTCCATGCGAACACCGGGACTCCGGCAGGAGCATCGGCCGTTCCGTCGGGACCGACCACGACGGCGGCGGCCGCCTCGTCCTGCGTGGAGAAGATGTTGCAGCTGGCCCAGCGCACCTCTGCCCCGAGGGCGGTGAGCGTCTCTATCAGCACGGCGGTCTGCACGGTCATGTGCAGGGAGCCTGCGATTCGGGCACCGCGCAGGGGCTGCGCTGCGCCGAACTCGTCGCGGAGTGCCATGAGTCCGGGCATCTCGTTCTCCGCGAGGCGGAGCTGGTGACGACCGGCTTCGGCGAGGGACAGGTCGGCTACGCGGTACTCGAGCTCAGACATGCCCCCCATTGTTCCACTCGGGCGCGGCGCCGTCCCTCGCAAGTCAGAAGCGGATGGCGTCGATCACCTTCACTCGCAGAGCGACGAGCGCGGGGATGAATCCGGATACCGCGCCGACGATCACCGAGGCGGCGAGCCCGACGAGTGCTGCGCGCATCGGGAACGGCGGGACGTCCTGGATGCCGACGAACATCGACGTCACGAGCCAGTCCGAGCGCAGCACGGCGACGACGATCGCGATACCGACCATACCCGCCACGGTGGTGGCCACGAGGCTCTCCAGGAAGACCGAGAAGAAGACTCTGCCCGAGCTCGCTCCGAAGGCGCGGCGGACCCCGATCTCGCGCACCCGCTGCCGCATGGCGACGAGCTGGATGTTGATCAGGCTCAGCGCACCCAGTGCGAGGATCAGCGCGGCGATGCCGCCGGTGATCATCTCGAAGGTCGCCTGCGCGTCCATCGCGCCCGGCTGTGCGCCCCAGTCGGACCTGCTCACCGAGACGCTCTGCCCCTCCGGGAGGCCCGCGCGGAGATCCATCGCGAGCACGGGGCCGATCTCATCCGCCTGATCTGGATCGACCCACACCTCGTACTGCGACCACGCATCCGGCGGCAGCGCATCCACCCGGTCCCGATACGCGTCATAGAGGAGATCCACGCGCGCCTCCTCGTCGCCGAATCCCTGGCGCGCAGTGACCCCGACCACCTGATACGTGCCGCCGGCCGGTCCGACCAGCACGATGGTCGGGTGCTCAGCGATAGGAGTCCGGCCGATCCGGTCCCACAGCGGTTCCGAGATCACGACCGGCGGGGCGAGAGCATCGACATCGGAGTCCAACAGCCAGCGGCCGGTCGCCAGCTGCTCGCGATGGATCTGCGAGTACACGGGGTCGAGGAGGCGTGCGCTGACGTCGGCGACACCGTCGGGGAGTTCCACGCGCAATGCGACGCCCTGCGCGATCCGCGCGACGTGACTGAACCCGAACCGCTCCGAGACCCGCGCGAAGCGCTCGTCGAAGGCATCCATGTCGATCGGGGTGCCGTCGTCATTGTTGGCAGCGACGACGATGGTCGCGGCCCGTCCGCCCCACCGGTCGGACTGCTCCGCCTGAAACTGCCGTTGATACTCCGAGATCGCCACGACGGCCGTGAGCGCGCCCACGGACACCGCGATGCCGATCAGGCTGAGGAGAACGCGCAGCTTGTGCACGCGGATCTCCGCCCACGCATCGGCAAGTGCACCGAGGAAGCCGGTCATGCCGCCGGTCCGATCGCCGGGGCGACAGGTACAGACGCTGCCGGCACCGAGGCTGCGAGTGTGGACGCCTCGAAGGCGCGGCTGAGATCGACCGGCTCGAGGAGACCCGCGTCGAGTCGGTAGTGACGCCGAGCACGTGCTGCGACGTGGAGATCGTGGGTGATCGTCACCAGAGCGGCGTCGGTCTCGGTCGCGACCTCATCCAGAAGTGACATCACCGATGCCCCGGTGTCGATGTCCAGCGCGCCGGTCGGCTCGTCCGCGAGGATCAGCACCGGCCGCCGCACCAGCGCTCTGGCGATCGCCACGCGCTGCTGCTCGCCGCCGGAGAGGCGATCCGCGATCTGGTCGACGCGGTGGCCGAGCCCCACTCGCTCGAGCATGTCCGCCGCGATCTGCCGCCGATTCCAGAACATCCGACCCTTCGCGTGGCCGAGCGGCATCATCACGTTGTCGATCGCCGTGCGTCCGGAGAGCAGATTGAACTGCTGGAACACGAATCCGACGTTGTCACCGCGGAGGCGGTCGAGGCGTCCCGAACGCATCCGGCGGACCTCCCGACCCTCGAAGGCGACGGCGCCCGAGGTGGGTGCATCCAGCATCCCGAGGATGTTCAGCAGCGTCGACTTCCCTGAACCGGATCGGCCGACGATGGACACGTGATCGCCGGCGCCGACCTCGAGTGTGATGCCGCGCAGGATCTCGAGGCGCGAGTCGTCGGCGAGCAGCACACTTTTGGCGACGTCGTCCAGCCGGACGAGACTCACCAGGTCATCCCGCTGTCGCACTGCTCGACACCGGGAGACACCTCGTAGCAGTTCTCCTCTACGGGCGCGACGAACCCGGGCACGAACTCGCGCACGCTGTCGCCCTCTTCCAGCCCGTCGATCACTTCGACCATCACGCCGTCATTCACCCCGAGCGTCACTGCACGTTCCTCCGGATCGGACCCGTCTCCGGCGTCGACCCAGACGTTGCCGGAACCCGCACCGCCCTGCACAGCGGTGACCGGGATGACGAGCGCGTCCTCGACCTGGCCGAGGGCGAGGTCCATCGACGCGGGGAGCCCGGCGAACACGGTCTGATCGGCCGGGAGTGCGCAGCGGACGCTGGCAGTCCCCTCGGCACTCACCTGGACGCGCACGCCGCTGCAGGTGAACGGAGCCGGTCCTCCGGTGATCGTCACCGTCGCCTCCGTCGGGGCGTTCACGAGGCGGTAGAGCTGCACCGGTTCCACCGTCGCGAGCAGGTGATACCGGGCGGGCGTGAGCGTGTACATCTCCGTCCCGACCGTCGCCGGCTGACCCTTGACGAGCGCGATCTCGGTCACCTCGCCGGCTTCCGGCGCCAGGACGTCGAAGTCCTTGCGCGGATCCTCCTGCCGCACGCTGAAGAGCTTCTGCCCCTTCTTCACCGATGCACCGTCGCTGACGTGGACGGCAGTGATCGTGCCGTCGAACTCGCCGCGCACGGGGAAGCTCTCGTCGCGCGCGACGTTGCCGCTCAGCGACAGCGCGTTCACGACCGAGCCGCGCTCCACCGCCACCACCGGGTCGGTGATCCCGGCTTCCGGGCTGACGGAGCTCTCGACGCGATCAGGGAAGAACGCGATCTTCACGAGCGCCGCGGCACACACACCGAAAACCAGGACGAGCAGCAGGGGGAAGATCCAGCGACGCCAGACGATCACGGGTGCCTTTCCGGTCGCGCCGCCCTGGCACGTCCGCGGTCAGGCTACCCAGAAATGTTTTCCGGGTATGTCAATCGGATCCGCGTGTCGCGGGACTGCTCAGGCGCGCAGCGCCTCGTGTCGCACGACGAGCCATCCGGCCGGGACCGAGAGCCGGTCCGCGTGGGGCGAGCACAGATCGTGCGCCTGCGGGTCGTTCGCCGCGCCGAGCGGACCGAGTGCCGCCATCTGGTCGCCGTAGTCGTAAGTGAGCGTCGCCACGGCTTCTCGCGCGCAGCCGACCTTCGAGCAGAGTCGTCCGTCCATCACGGTCAGCGTACGACTTCGCGGTCAGGAGCTGCGGATGCCGCGCCGCGCACGAGCAGCATGCACCGCCTAGACTTTCGTCATGCCTCGTCGCCGCGCGTCTCGCACCTCCGCCGCTCCGCGGCGAGGCGCCCGCCACGGAAGACACGGGCGCCTGGGCCGCAGCGAGGTCGTGCGCCCCCCGCTGGCACCGCTCGACGGACGGATCGATCGATTCGACCTCACGGTCGGAACGGCCGTCGAGTTCCTCCGCGGCACCTGGCCGGAGCTGCAGGAGGTGCGCTTCGAGATCGGGGCGATCCCCGCGTTCGACGCGACCGAGGAAGTCCCGCGCTGGTATCTGGACCGCGAGAACCGGCGGATCGTCCTGTTCCGGCTGCCGATCGAACGTCTGCTTCCGCCCGGACACGACGACGCCGCGCATCGCCGGATGGCCATCGAGAGCGCCGTCTTCCGCGCGGCGGCGGAGTACGTCGGCCGTGAGCCGTGGGATCTGGGTCACGACCACTGACCCTCGACGCGGCGGCGCACCCGTCCGGCCGACGTCTCGTCAGGGATAGACGGTGATGGCGCTTTCCGCGCCGGCGCCCGGCCTCAGCGAAAGCACCGCGATCGCACCCGGTGCGGTCATCGACACGGACGCATGCACCGGCCCGCTCGTGCCGAGACGATAGGTCGCACGCGCCGCGACATCGACGCTGACGTACTCCCCCGGCCCGACGGAGACCTCCTGCGACGGGCCGCCGTCTGTCGCCTCGAGCGTGACCGTCGCCGCCTCGTCCGCCGTGTTCGTGAGGTGCAGCTGCGGTGCGGGTCCTGACGGGACGGCGACCAGCACATCGGAGTCGATCTCCGGCGCCGGAGTCACCCAGGCGAAGTCGGTGTCACGACCGGAGCCGTCCTGCTGGCGCACAGCGGCGACGACGGCCGAGTCGGCATCGACCTCCACCGAGTACGTGCCGGGCTCGAGCCCGCTGAGGGCGACCTCGGCCGGTTCATCCGCGACGAGCGGAACGGTGAACTCGGCCGCCGATGCGCTCGATCCCTCCGGTGTGACGCTGATGCGCGCTTGCGTGTCGACGTCGGGCGACAGCAGCCGCAGCACGGTCATGTCGGCGTCGTCGCCGTCCACTTGGAACGCCTGCACCCCCGGGATCACCAGATTCTGCTGCGGAGCGGGCACCGCCGCCTGGAGATCGATGCCTGCCGGGTCGAGCACCCGCACGAGCGAAGACTGCAGCACAGCGCGCACGGGGGCGCCGACTGCGCTGACCTCGACGACCGGGGCCTCGTTTCCTGTGGCGATCGACGAGAGCGGGAGAGCGAGCTGAGTACCGGCCGGGACCACGACCGTGCGTGCGCTCCGGATCGAGCCGTAGACGGACAGCGTCACGGTCGACGGCACCTTCGCGGCGTTGGTCAGGATGACGATGTCCTCCGTACCGGTGCCCACGTCACCACCGACCAGCCACGAGTCCAGCAGCGGTTCTCCGCAGGGAAGTGCGGCGAATCCCGACAGATCGTCCGCCGCGACCGTCACCGATTCCGCGGCGGCGACGAGCGGGGCGGTACGCCCCTCGACCTGTCCGGTGAGCACCCGGACGTCGCCCGCATCGATGAGGTCGGGGGCTTCCAGCACGTCGACTGCCGGGGCTCCGGCGCTTCCGGCGTCGGTCAGCGTCGGCGTCGCCGCGGAACGCATGTCCAGCGGCGCCGACGAGTCCCTGCCGAGCGCACGGAGATCGCCGTTGCACACCAGCACGCTGTCGCCCGGCAGGGGCGTGATGTCGTTCTGGGCCGGCTCGTGCCTGAGCTCGGGCCATGGTGCGTGGATGGCGGTGGTGACTCCCACCACGCAGGCCACTGCCACGACGACACCGGTCACGACCCGGGCGCTCGTCGCTGCGACTCGGAAGGCACGCGTTCCGCTCATCGTTCCTCCTCCGCGGCGGAGGACCCGGATGGCGGATCCTCCTCTTCGGATGCTGTCGCTGCTGCGTCCGTGGTCTCGACACCCACCATCGGGTCGTCGGAGATCCCGTCCTCATGCTCTCCCGTGGCCGCCGGATCCGGCGTGACATCGTCGCCGGAGGTCTCTGTGCGCTCCGCCAGAGCCTCGGGCCCAGCATGAAGGGCGTCCGGCTCGTCCATCGGCGCCTCCGAGTCCTGCCGATCCTCGGCGCGCCGGGGCAGCACGAGCGGTTCCTCCGGAACACGGCCGACGATGCGGGACTGCGCGCGCGCAGCCCGGCGCGAGGATCGAGTGGGGATCGACAGCAGCAGGGCGGCGAAGACGAACACGAGTTGCAACGTGATGGCGAGGCGGGCGGTGCCCTGCTGCTCGGCGTTCGGCACGGGCGGTCCAGCCACGTCGGCCTCCAGCCTCCACAGCACGCCGCGATCGGTCGTCCCCGCGTGGACGAATCCGGGACGCTGGTCGATCGAGGCCACGGCGGTCGTGCGCAGCACGCGCGCCTTGTCGTCCTCGCCCTCGGGGAGCCCGGCCAGCAGCACGTAGCTGATGCCCTGCCCCGCGAGTTCCGCAGGCGCGTCGAAGTCTCGTGCGGAGAGGAGGTCGACGGCGAGCGTCGAGATGTCGGCGCCCTGGGGCGTGGTGGCCGTCGTCATCATCGTGGACTGGGAGCCGAGCGTCTCGCTCGCTCCCCACACGACCTCGACGGAGAGACCCCCGCCGTTCTGCGGAGTGAGCACCAGTGTCGCGATCTGCCTGTCCCCCGCGGCCTGAGCTGCGACATAGGCGGGCAGAGTCGACACCGGGCCGTTGGTCAGGGCGGAGCGATCGACGTGGAACGCCACGAGAGCGGGCACGGCGCAGATGATCAGGGCGACTCCGGCGACGGCGGTGGCCGCCATGCGCAGGCGCGGGAGGGTGAGCGCCGTGTCCAGCGTGACGACGGCCGCGCCCACGACACCGACCCAGGCGAGGCTCAGCCCCGCGCCCGGCCAGACCGCGACAGCGGCACCCTGGGCGAACGAGACCGAGACGCCGACCGCGAGGAACGCGGTGGCGAGCCCGGAGAGAGCCACCACCAGCAGCGTGATACCGGCCCGCCATCTCGGGGCGACGGCGGATGCGAGGGCGAGCAGGGCGATCGGTGCACACAGCACGGGAGCCCACGCGCCGATCGCTTCAGGGAGGAAGGCGGTCCACCTGGCGAGATCCGTCGTGGGGAATCCGGAGGCCAGTGCGAGCCGACCGGCCGCATCCGCGGACGCTGTGGATCCTGACCAGATCAGGCCGGGGTCGCCGAGCAACGCAAGCGGCGTGCCGTGCGCCAGCTGCCAGAGCACGAGCGGAGCGAACAGCAGCGCGCCAGGAAGCGGCAGCCACAGCAGCCGTCCAGCTCCGCGGAACTGCGCCGTCGCGAGCGCGATGCCGATCGCGACCACCCAGAGCAGCAGGAGCGCCGGCGCCAGTGACGGCGCGCACGCCGCGACGGCCGCCAGCAACAGCGATGCCGCCCCGGCAGCCCCCCACGAGCGGTGCGCGACAGCCGCGGCATGGAACAGCCACGGCAGGAGCAGGTGCACGAGCACGGCGGCCGGACGCCCGTCGATCAGAGCCGTGAGGAACGTCGGAGCTGCCGCCCATGCGATACCGGCGAAGATCCGGAGGCCTGCACGGTCGGTCACGCGCGTCGCCGCGAACCAGCCGCCGAGCACCGCGACCGGAAGAGCGAGGATCCACAGAAGCACGAGGGAGAAGGATGGGCCCGCGGGCCAGAGCGAGCCGAGGACGGCCACGACGGCCGCGAACGGGTCAGCGGGGCCGATCAGGTCGACGCCGAGGCCGCGCACCCCCCAGGCGGCGTCGCTCCACAGGCCCGCCAAGGTTTCCCGCAGGGGAAGGAGTCCACCGCCGCCGACCGTCGGCCAGGCCAGCACGGTCGTGAACGAGGCGATGCTGACCACCAGTGCCGCCAGAACCACCCAGGCGCCGCCGCCGGAGAAGAAGTGCAGCTCGCTCACGGCACCGCCCTCACTGCCGTGCCCGTCATCGAGACGGCGCCGCAACTGCGATGAGGTCACCCGCAGCGGCGCGATGCTCGCCCAGGTGAAGGTTCGGAAGGCGCGGATGCGCGAGCGCGACCGCGCGATGGCGCCGAAACGCAGCATCGCGGTGATCGCAGCCGCCCACTCGGGGATCACTGCCTCCGGCCGCTTGCCGACGAGGTGCGTGATGGACCGCCACAGGGCGAGCGGCAACAGCGTGAGCCAGTGCAGCGGCACCGTCGCGGCGGGCGCGTACGCGAGCCGCCGGTGCAGTTGCGCCAGTCGGCGGACGAAGGCGCGACGAGAGCGGCTGGCGGGAAGCGCTGCGGGGCCGTCCGGAGATGCGGAGATCCGCGCGCTCGGCGCGAGCACCACGCGTCCTCCGCCGAGTCGGGCGCGAATGCCGAGGTCGAGCCCCTCGTCGGCGCCGCCGAGAGCAGTATCGGGACGGAGAGCGTCGCGCACTTCGCCACGGATCAGGATTCCCCTGATGTCTGAGCCGAGGGCGTCATCCATGCCGTCGTGCTGACCCTGGTCGAGTTCGCCGGCGGCCAGTTCCACCGACCTGCCGAGAGCAGTCATGCTGACGCCGAGTGAGACGATCTCCCGCTCGTTGTCGGTGGCGATGAGTTTCGGGGCGATGATCGCCGCAGAGGGCGAGCGCTCCAGCGTCCCCGTCAGTCGTTCGAGTGCCCTCGGGTGCGGAGTCGTGTCCTGCGCCAACAGCCAGATGGCGGATCCTTCGGCCACCCGTGGCCGGGCGAGCTCTACGGCCTCGGCGAACGTTGTCGCCGAGCGAGCCTCGATGATGCCTTCGACGGTGCGGGCGACGGCATCGCTCTCGCGAGCCGAGGCGGCATCGCCGCATACGACCAGTGTCACCGCCGCTGCAGGCATCGATTGGGATCGCACGGCGTCGAGAGTGCGGAGGAGCTGCGCGCGGGCAGATGATCCGGCGCGCGCGACGATGATGGCGTGAACTCGGGCTGGCATGACGTCGTCAGCCTAAGCGGGCGATCACCGGCGCTGGAGCAGTGGATGCGGCGCGCCCGCGAAGCAGTGCTTCTGCGATGCGCGCGCTTCTCGACGGCTCAGCTGGCGCGGCGCTTGAGCTTGCGGCGCTCGCGCTCGGAGAGCCCGCCCCAGATTCCGAAGCGCTCATCGTTGTTGAGCGCGTACTCCAGGCACTCGCCGCGCACATCGCACGTGGTGCAGATGCGCTTCGCGTCTCGCGTGGAGCCGCCCTTCTCGGGGAAGAACGCCTCAGGATCGGTCTGCGAGCAGAGCGCCTCGCTCTGCCAGGCAAGCGCGCTGTCATCGTCTGCGCTCGGCTTCCGAACCCCCGGCACACCGAGGCTGATCGGATCGACGAACCAGTTCTCCGGTACGTCTGAACGGTAACCCGTCATGTCGATCTCCAACCCTGATTTCCGCCCCCCGGCGGGCCGTGCTCCACTAATTACACCCGTGTCATTCGCTCCGGTCAAGTCGTGGATCGTAAACCCTCAAGCATGTCTTGAAGGTTCTTGACCGTTCATCGGCGTGTCGCGACCGGGGGCTGCGACGAACGCCTCGCCGTCGCCGGAGAGCGTGAGCGAGATCTCGTCCGACGTGGCGAAGGCGACCGATCCGACCGAGACCTGCCGTTCGTCTCCTGACGCCGTGGCCACCGTCACAGAGCCCGCGGTGACCAGGACCATCGTCGGGCCCGACACTGCGCGCGTCACGGGTGCCCCGTCGAGGGCGATCTTCTCCAGTGCGAAGTCGGGCACGGGCACCGGGTAGTCCGTGATCGCGCCATCGCTGGACGGTCGGAGCACCGGCACCTCACCGGGCACCGTGTCGAGGATCGACAGCAGCTCCGGGACGTCGATCCGCTTGGGCGTGAGCCCCCCGCGAAGCACGTTGTCGCTCGCCGCCATGATCTCGACACCGAGGCCGGAGAGGTACGCGTGCAGGAGGCCGGCCCGGAGGAACACGCCTTCGCCGCGCCGGAGGACGACATGGTTCATCAGCAGGGCGACCACGACTCCAGGATCCCCGGGGTAGGTGGCGGCGACACCGGCGATCGCGCGAAGGGTGGTCGTCCACTCCCCCGCATCTCTCTCTCCTGCTGCCGTCACCTCAGCGATGATGTCGTCGACCTCGACCCGGGCCTCCCCGCCGAGCAGCCAGCCGATCACGTTCCGCAATGCGTCTCCGGGGGCGCTCAGCCGACGCCTCAACTCGCCGACGCCGTCGGTGTCGCCGAGCGCGTCGAGCAGTCGGAGGGTGTCCGGCACCGGTCGCAGACCGCTCAGCGACTCGAACGTGTCGCTGAGCGCGACGATGAGTTCGGGCTTGTGATTGTCGTCGCGGTAGTTCCGCTGCAGATCGTCGGGGGCGAGTCCGCTCTCCCGCGCCCATCCGTCGCGAGCCTGTGCGATCGTCGGATGCACCTGGATCGACAGCGGCCGTCCCGCGGCGAGCAGCTTCAGGAGGTACGGCAGGGTGCCGCCGGTCACCTGGTCGAGCGTGCCGCCGCCTGCCACATCTGACGGGTCCCCTGGATGGTCGCCGAACCACACTTCGGCCTCCGGTTGCCCGGAGGGCGCACGGCCCTCGAGTCCGGCGAGGAGCGAGTCGGATCCCCAGGCGTAGTCGCGGGGCGCATTGGTGAGGCTCAGCAGCATCCCCCCAGCGTAGAGGCGCTCAGCGGGGCTCAGGACGCATCGGGCACGGCGCGGTAGCCTGAACGCGATGGCCCAATACACCAAACATCCGGTGGCTGCCCCGCCCACCGCGCCGGAGCGCGAGTCGACGGGGCATCTGCTGCTGCGCGCCTACGTCATCCTCGTCCTCTTCGTGACGTTCGCGCATTCCGCGGTGTACAACCTGCTCGGCATGGTCGGCGCCGGAATCACCCTGGGCGTGTTCACCCTCGCGACCGTCGGCATCGGCGTCCCGATGCTGGCACGGAACCGCCCGCAGCCGTTCCGCTGGCGGCGGCTGCCCTGGTCGGCACTCGGCTACACGACCCTCGCTCTGATCTCCGTGGCCTGGTCGCAGTGGCGAGGACCGACGCTGCTCACCTGGGTGCTGCTGGCGGCAGTCACCGTGAACGCGCTCTTCATCGTGCACGTGCTCACCTGGCACGAGATCGTCCGGGCCCTCTCCTCCGCCTTCAAATGGATCCTCGGCCTGTCGCTCCTGCTCGAGCTGTGGGTCTCCCTGGTCGTGCACGGTCCGCTGCTGCCGAACTTCGCCTCCGTGCCGGAGGGCGAGATCGACCCGCAGTGGTACTGGGTGCGCGACAACCTGTTCGACGGCGGCAGGATCCAGGGCATCGTCGGCAACGCCAACCTCCTCGCGATCATCTCCCTCTTCGCGATCATCACGTTCGGCGTCCTATTCGCTGCGCGGGCGCGCTGGCGCACCACGCTCGCCCTCTGGGGGCTGCTCGCGGCATACTTCCTGTTCCGCACGTCGTCGGCGACAGCCTTCGTGTGCGCGGCAGCTGCCGTCGTGGTCCTCGTGGTCGCGCTCCTGATGCGCCGAGCGACGACCCCGGGCGCCCGTACCAGGATCTACGTCGTCGCGATCGGCACCACGCTCGTCGGCGTCGTCGCGGTCTGGCTCGCGCGCGAGCCCCTGCTCGCTCTCCTCGGCCGGAGCTCCGACCTCACGGGACGCTCCGACCGGATCTGGACCAAGGTCCTCGCGCGCGCCGGCGAGCACCCGATCTTCGGCAACGGCTTCTCCAGTCCGTGGATCCCCACGGACCCGGCTTTCGACCGATGGATCACCGACCACGACATCACGGTGTTCCACGCGCACAACATGTGGCTCGACGTACTCCTCCAACTCGGCGTCGTCGGCATCGTGCTGATGGCGGTGGCCTACGGCAGTCTGCTCTGGCGCGCGTGGTTCTTCGCCGTCGACCGCCCGCGGTGGGATCTCCATGCCGCCCGCACGTTCTCCCCGCTGACTCTGCTGCCCAGCCTGTTCACGGTGGTCCTTCTCGTGCAGGGCTTCTCAGAGTCGACGCCGATCATGCTCTGGGGCTGGATGCTGGTGGTCCTGCTGTCGTTCAAGCTCAAATCCGTGCCGCTGGTCGGTGTCGGCGAGCGCGACCTCCTGTTCGAACGCGGCGCCCGACAGCGGCGAGTTCCGTGACCCCGGTCCGACCGATGGCGCGCCTCCTCGGGTCTGTGGAGATGGCACGCGCGTTCACGCTCGCAGTCCTCACCGCGGTGTTCGGATCTTTCGCGCTCGAACGGATGACCTCGGCCGTCACGCTCGCCGCGGTGATCGCCGTGCTGTGCGTCCTGGGTGCCGCAATCCTCTGGGTTCGCCGCGAGGAGCTGTCCCCCTTGCGGATCGCCCCTTCGTCGCTGTTCGCGTTCCTGGGCTGGGCCCTGGTGAGCCTGGTCTGGACCACCGACCGATCAGACACCGTCTTCGGCTGGATGTCACTGTTCGGATTCGCCTTCCTCGCTCTGACCGTCGGACACATCCGGGACACTCTGCAGACGGTTCGCGCCATCGGCGACACCCTGCGCGCATTGCTGGCCGTGTCACTCGGCGCCGAGATCCTGTCCGGGATCCTGTTGGACGTCCCGTTCGCCTTTCTCGGCATCGAGGGAGACCTCGCTGCCGGCGGCCCGATCCAGGGCATCTTCGGCAGCCGCAACATGCTCGGCTTCATCGCCGTCATCGCCCTGATCACATTCGTGATCGAGTGGCGCACGCAGTCGGTGGATCCGCCGCTCGCCGTCGTCTCCGTCGCCCTGGCGGGGACGCTCGCGTTCCTCTCGTCGTCGCCGACGGTGCTCGTGCTCGCGGTGGCCGTGGGCATCGTGACAGTCGCTCTGACGCTCGTCAGGCACGCGTCGCCGGAGCGGCGCAATCTCGTGCAGTGGATGCTCGGCATCCTCGTCGCGCTCGCGCTCACCATCGCGTTCTCGTTGCGTCACCAGATCATCGCACTGCTGGACGCCGGCTCCGACTTCTCCATCCGTGCGAACCTGTGGAATTCCATCCTGGACTTCGTGGCGGTGAAACCGGTCCAGGGCTGGGGCTGGTTCGGCGGCTGGGCACGCGGGGAGTATCCGTTCACGTACATCAACTTCCGGCTCGACGATCACCACCAGAGCGCGCTCAACGCCTTCTTCGATGTGCTGCTCCAGCTGGGCGCCGCAGGGCTCGTGCTGTTCCTGCTTCTCGGCGGGGTGGCCCTCATCCGCTCCTGGCTGGTGGCCAGCGTCCGCCGGTCGGTCGTCTACGCCTGGACGCCGATCACCCTGGTGACTCTCGCGGTCGACTCCATGTTCGAGAGCTTCACCCTCGTCGGGGCCGGCTGGTTCATGCTCGTCCTCTGCGCGCTGCGCGCCGGACAGTCGCGCTCCTGGCGGGAGAACATCGACGCCGCACAGACCGGCGCCATCCCGACGTTGCGCCCCCAGCTCTAGCCGGGGTCAGAGAAGCGAACGCAGCTTCTCGGCCCACGCGATCGCGTCGCGGACACCATCGTCGACCGAGCGCGCGGAGCGCCAGTCGAGCACCTGGGCCGCACGATCGACGATCGCGAATGCCCCCGCCTGATCGCCGGGTCGACGGTCGGTCTCGACGACGGGGAGCGGCTCGCCGGTCACGCGCTCGAAGGCCGCCACCAGCTCCCGGACGGTGACGCCGTCGCCGGTGCCGAGGTTGATCACCTGGTACGGCGCCTCCTCTGTCGCGACCTCGTCGAACTTCTGCACGGCGGCCACGTGGGCGAGCGCCAGATCCCAGACGTGGATGTAGTCGCGGAGACCCGATCCGTCGCGGGTCGCCCAGTCGGTGCCGGTGATCGAGAACGTCTCCCCGTTCGCGCGCGCCTGCATGATCTTTCCCAGCGCGTGCGACGGCGTGGGGCTCTGCAGTCCGGTCCGCAGCTGCGGGTCGGCGCCGATCGGGTTGAAGTAGCGCAGCGCGATGGCGCGCAGGTCGCCCGCCGTCGCAGCATCCTTCAGGATCTGCTCGACCATCGCCTTGGTGGTGGCGTACGGACTGGACGGCGCGAGCACACCGTTCTCGTCGACTCCTTCGCCGCTCTCCCCCTGATACACGGAGGCGGATGAGCTGAACACGACCCGCGGGATGCCGGCCTCACGGAGCCGCTGGAGCAGGATGACGGTCTTGCCGACGTTCGCGTCGTAGTAGCCGAGCGGGTCGGCGACCGACTCGGGCACCACGATCCGTGCCGCGCAGTGCACGACCGCATCGATGTCGGGGTGGTCGGTGACGAGCTGGTCGAGCACTCCCCCGTCGGCGATGTCGCCCACGTAGAGGTTGCGTCCCTCACCGAAGGCGCGCAAGCCCGTCGAGAGGTCATCGAGGATGACCACCTCGATGCCGGCTTCGATGCACGCCGTCGCCACGGTCGATCCGATGTAGCCGGCCCCGCCGGTGATCAATACCTTCATCGCGGCCATTCTAGCCAACGCTGAGTAGCCGTCACCGCGTCGACTCTCCGCAGATCCGAAGGTGACGGACGATAGGCTACTCACTGCTCGTCGAGTCCCGCGCTGTCCTCCGGCAGCGGTCTGCGGCACCAACATCGGAGAACTCCCCAGTGGCCCACGTCCTTCAGAACGTCGTCTTCCCACTTGATCGCGACCCCGATCTGCTTCCGCTCTATGCCGATCCCGAGACCTGGTCCGTGATCGAGGATGAGCCCGTGCGCGTGTCCAACCGGGCGCATCTCGGGAACATCCTGGGACGCCATCGTGCGCGTATCGTCGCCGGCCGTCGCGTATCGCTCGGCACGTACTTCAACGCCTTCCCGGCGTCGTACTGGCAGCACTGGACCAGTGTGCGCGAGGTGCAGCTCACGGTCCGCACCACCGGTCCGGCGACGATCCTCGTCTACCGCTCGAACGGCTCCGGCATCCGTCAGCGCGTCGCGACACGCGAAGTCACCGGCGAGGCATCGACGTCGTTCGATCTCGAGCTCACGCAGTACAGCGACGGCGGCTGGATCTGGTTCGATGTCGTCGCCGATGAGAAGCCCGCGGTGCTCGAAGGCGCGGAATGGACCACGGAGCAGGATCCTGCACGCGCCGGCAAAGCCTCACTCGGCATCACCACGTACAACAAACCGGACTACTGCGTCGAGACGCTGCGCGCTCTGGCTGCCTCCCCCGACGCGCTCGAGTTCGTCGACCGCATCTTCCTGATCGATCAGGGCTCCCAGCTGGTCGCAGATCAGGCCGGCTACACCGAGGTCGCCGCCCAGCTCGGCGACACTCTGCAGGTCATCCGGCAGGACAACCTCGGCGGCTCAGGCGGCTTCGCCCGCGCGATGCACGAGACGCTGCAGCGCCCCGAGAGCGACTTCGTACAGCTCCTCGACGACGATGTCCGGCTGGAGCCGGAGTCCCTGCGCCGCTCGATCGTCTTCGGACAGTACGCAACCACCCCGGTCCTGGTCGGTGGGCACATGTTCGACCTGCTCGACCGCCCGAAGCTCCACGGCTGGGCCGAGGTGGTCGACAATCACCCGTTCATGTGGCGCAACCTCTACCAGGAGAAGATGCCGCACGACTTCGGCGTGTCGAACCTGCGTCAATCCTCCCTGCTGCACATGCGCATGGACGCCGACTACAACGGCTGGTGGATGTGCCTCATCCCCCTCGACGCCATCCGCGAGGTCGGTCTCGCGCTGCCCGCATTCATCAAGTGGGACGACGCCGAGTTCTGCCTCCGCGCCGGCGAGGCGGGATTCCCCACCGTGTCGATGCCGGGCGTCGCGCTCTGGCACGTCTCCTGGGTGAACAAGGACGACACCATCGACTGGCAGGCGTACTTCCACGCACGCAACCGGATCGTCGCCGGCCTTCTGCATTCCCACGCTCCGCGCGGCGGACGCCTGCTGACACATAGCCGCCGCGTCGACCTCAAGCACCTGATGATGATGCAGTACTACCCCGTGGCGCTGCGGGTCCAAGCGCTGCGTGACGTGCTGTCGGGTCCGGATCACATGCGGGAGAACCTCGCTACAGCGATGCCCGCCGCCCGCGCATTGGCCGCCGAGTATCCGGAGACTGTCGTGCATCGCGACCCCTCACGAGTGCTGCATTCGCGCCGTGGCCGCCAGGTGTACAAGCGCCTGTCGAAGAACGACTTCGACAGCCCGAAGGGC
The DNA here is from genome assembly GCF_051294855.1 of Microbacterium sp. PMB16. Taxonomy (GTDB): domain Bacteria; phylum Actinomycetota; class Actinomycetes; order Actinomycetales; family Microbacteriaceae; genus Microbacterium. The sequence continues at coordinate 2,836,721 of NZ_CP145908.1, read as the reverse complement.
GTGCGGTTGCGCTGGTTCACGCTGTCCACGCTCCTGAACCACTGGCTGCACCAGCCGGACCCGGCGAACATCGCCCAACCCGAGGTGGAACTCGGCAAGGACGACGCGCACTGGTGGCGCGTCCCCTCCTTCGACAGCGCGCTGGTCAGCGCCGCCGACGGATCTGGCAAGAACATCTACACGCGGGACCGCGTCAAGTACCGCCGGATGCTGCGCGAGAGCATCCAGCTGCACGCCGAGCTACGTCGGCGGTGGCCCGAATTGCAGAAGCAGTATCGCGAAGCGCTGCCACGACTCGTCTCCCCCGCGTCCTGGGAGCAGATCTTCGAGGAGAAGGCATGACCGCGACGGCTGCGGCCTTCGATCCGGCGAGCGCGACGATCGTGATCGTCACCTTCAACCGGTCGCACCTGCTCGCAGGTCTCCTCACCAGCATCACGGCGATGAACCCGAAGCCGGGACACGTGGTCATCATCGACAACGCGTCCTCGGACGACACCACCGACGTCGTGGAATCGTTCCGCGACGGCATCGGCACCGAGATCGTGTACCGGCGCCTCGCGACGAACACCGGCGGCTCCGGGGGCTTCAGCGAGGGCATGCGCACGGCGTACGAGCTCGGTTCCGAATGGATCTGGATGATGGACGACGACGTCGAGGTCGTCACGGACGGCCTGGCGAAGATGGGCAAATGGGCGCCGCGGTTCAAGAGCATCCAGGGACGCCGCTTCGACTACGACGGCAGCGAGTTCTACTGGCAGTACCGCATCGCCGAGCGCATGGGTATTCCGATCCCGTTCGCGCCGTCCGGGTTCGACGCGTCCGGGTTCAAGGAGATGAACAGCGGATGCTTCGAGGGCATGTTCATCCATCGCTCGATCGTGCAGCAGATCGGCCTGCCGGATCACCGCTTCTTCATCTACTGGGACGATCAGATGTACGGCTGGCTGGCCTCCCGCAAGACCACTGCCGTGATCGTGGACGAGTTCGTTCTGCGACGCACTCGCGAGATCAAGCAGTGGGACATGGGCATCCGCCACATGAATGCCTCGAGCAACGCCTACCGGTACTACATCATGCGCAACCGGGGCTTCATCAAGCAGTATTATCGCGTGCACGGCGTCTACAACCCGGTGCTCTTCGGACTGGGAACCGCTGCGACCTTCGCGAAGGAACTCATCCGGCTCGTCTTCGTCGAGCGGACCGTTCGCGGAACCAGCAACCTGTTCCGCGGCATCCGTGACGGTGGCAAGGCCGGGCGCGACCGCACCTGGCGACCCATGGCACCCCTGGAGGCATGACCGATGGACGAGCAGCAGCCGGAACTGCGTTGGGCACCGATGGAGCCGGCGCCGAAGCGAACGGGCCGCGTCTGGCTCATCGTGGGCATCGTGGCCGCCGTGCTCGTCGTGATCGGCGCCATGCTGTTCTTCCTGATTCCTCGAGGCGACACGCCTGATCCCGGAGCGAGTGCGTCGCCCAGCCCATCGGCATCCGCCACTTCGACGACGACCCCGTCCCCCTCCGCGAGCCCCGAGCCGACCGAGACGCCGATCACCACCCCGCCTCCGGCGACGGACCCGACGGTGGAGATCTTCCGCGGCAAGGTGAGCGGATGGCTCAACGATGCTCTCCGCGGACTCGACATCGTGGCGGGAGCGACCGGACAGGACGCGTTGCCCGTGGTCGACACGCTCCAGCAGGATGCGCAGAGACTGTCCGACGCTCAGCCGCCGTCCTCGATCGAGTCGCAATGGCGTGAGGGAGTGTCGGCGTACTCGCAGCGCCTGACCGACCTCCGATCGGCCATCACGAGCGGCTCCGGGGTCTCCGGCGCCGTCGACGCCGCCCGCTCTGCGGCGCAGGAGCTCCGCGCGCTCGTCGGACTCTGAGACTCGAAGCGCGCTAGACCGCGTGGTCGGCGTTGTACCTGTCGAGAACCTCTCCGATCGGAGCGTCGAGCACGAGCGCACCCTTGTCGAGATACAGACCACGCGTGCAGAACCGTCGGAGGTCGCGCTCATTATGGCTCACGAAGAAGAGCGTGCGCCCCTCGGCCAGCAGCTCGTCGATGCGCTTGTAGCACTTGTCCCGGAACGCCTTGTCGCCGACGGCGAGCACCTCGTCTACGAGCAGGATGGGCTCGTCGAGCTGTGACACGACAGAGAATGCCAGACGCACCTTCATCCCGTTGGAGAGATGCTTGTACGGGGTGTCTTCGAAACCGGCCAGCTCGGCGAAGCCGATGATGCCGTCGTACCGGCGTGAGACCTCGTCGCGCGACATGCCGTGAAGACCTGCGGTCAATCGCACGTTCTCGCGCACAGTGAGGTCGCCGACGAAACCGCCGGTGATCTCGATCAGCGGGGCCACGCCGCCGCTGACGGTGACCCGCCCCTCGTCGGGGAGCAGCACCTTGGCCACCAGCCGAAGCAGGGTCGACTTCCCCTGGCCGTTGCGTCCGACGACGCCGATCGACTCCCCCGGCTGCACCGAGAACGACACGTCGCGAAGCGCCCAGAACTCTCCCGGGCGAGAACGACGGGACGCCCCGGCGAAGAGATCCTTGAAGCTGCGACTCCCCCGCCGGTTCCGGCGGAAATGCACGCCGAGTCCCTGCACTTCGATGGCTGAGGACATCAGAGCTCCTTCAGCACAGGTCGTTCGAGTTTCCGGAAGGTCCAGATGCCCAGGGCGAGGATCACGAGGCACATCACGACGCTGATCACGAGCGTGAAGAGGTTCCACTGATCGGGGAAGAACGGCATCCGGTACAGCATGAAGATCCCGGCGAGCGGATTGAACGCCCCGAGCGTCTGGAAGAGGCCGGGAAGATCGGTGACGTTGTAGATGATCGGGGTCGCGTAGAACATCGCCCGGAGGATGAGGGCGGTGGTGCGTTCCAAGTCGACGTACATGACGCACAGCGGCGCGACCAACAGGCCCAGCCCGACGAGGAGCACGGTCTGCAGCAGCATCGCCACCGGCACCCAGAGCACGCCCCATCCCACCTCGACGACGAACTTGGGGTTCGTCTCGACGAGCAGGTTGACGACGATGAACAGCACGAGCACGGGCAGGGAGAAGAGATACTCCATCCCCTTGCTCAGCACGATCCGGTTCACCCAGATCGATCGCGGGATCGCGGTGGATCGCACAAGACGCGCATCCTTCTTGAATGCCCGCGTGAAGTCCGACACGGAGGCGTTGAACCACACCCACGGCAGCAACGCGCTGATCAGGAAGATGATGTATGGCTCTTCGCCGACATCGCGGTGGAAGATCTGCGTGAAGACGAACCAGTAGATCGCGCTCATGACGAGCGGATCGAGAACCGACCACAGATAGCCGAGGAAGCTCGTCGAGTACCGGACCTTGAGGTCGCGGGCCGACAGCAGCCACAGCGAATGCAGATAGCGCCGGGGCGTCCCGGGCGCCCCGACAGCAGCGTGACTCACGATGTCGAGTCTAGGAGAGACTGTTGTTCCAGAGCGACAGCGCCGAGCCGATGGCCATGTGCATGTCGAGATACTGGTACGTGCCGAGTCGCCCGCCGAAGTGCACATCCTTCTCGCCCTTGGCGAGTTCCCGGTAAGCCAGCAGACCCTCTCGATCGCTCGAGGTGTTCACCGGGTAGTACGGCTCGTCCTCGCGCGTCGCGAAGCGCGAGAACTCCCGCATGATGACGGTCTTCTCGGACTCGTAGACGTCCTTGCGCTCCGGGTGGAAGTGCTTGAACTCGTGGATCCGCGTGTAGGGAACGTCCATGTCGGGGTAGTTCATGACGGTCGTGCCCTGGAAGTCACGGACGTTCAGAACTTCCTGCTCGAAGTCGAGCGTGCGCCAGCTGAGGGCGCCTTCGGTGTAGTCGAAGTAGCGGTCGACGGGGCCGGTGTACACGATCGGCACCTGACCGACGGTCGCCTTCTTGTGGAGAGGCTGCGACTCGTCGAAGAAGTCGACGTTCAGCTTGACCTCGATGTTCGGGTGATCCGCCATCCGCTCGATCCACGCGGTGTAGCCGTCGGTCGGCAGACCCTCCCACGTGTCGTTGAAGTAGCGGTTGTCGTAGGTGTAGCGCACCGGCAGCCGGCTGATGATGTCGCCGGAGAGCTTCTGCGGGTCGGTCTGCCACTGCTTCGCCGTGTAGTCGCGGAAGAAAGCCTCGAACAGCGGCCGCCCGACGAGTGCGATGCCCTTCTCCTCGAAGTTCGCAGCCGTCTTGGCGTCGAACTCGCCGGCCTGTTCCTTCACCAGCGCGCGGGCCTGATCCGGCGTGTAGGCGGCCTGGAAGAACTGGTTGATCGTGCCGAGGTTCACCGGCATCGGGAACACCGTGCCCTTGTGTGTCGTATAGACGCGGTGGACGTAGTTCGTGAAGGTCGTGAAACGGTTCACGTACTCCCACACGGTGGGGTTCGAGGTGTGGAAAAGGTGCGCGCCGTAGCGGTGGACCTCGATCCCGGTCTCGGACTCCGCCTCGCTGTAGGCGTTGCCCCCGATGTGGTGGCGGCGATCGATGACGGTGACTTTGCGGCCCGCTTCTGCTGCGCGCTCCGCGATAGTGAGGCCGAAGAAACCCGACCCGACGACGAGAAGATCCATGAGGCAATCGTACCGGGACGAGGCTGGGAGCTTCAGCCGCGGGGGGCCGCCATCACATCGGCGAGCATCGGAGCGAACCGCCGCACGAAGTCGAGATTGAGATGATCGGCGTCGTAGTAGACGGTCACGCCACCGATCACCGCGTAGCAGCTCTCGTCGTCGCAGAAGTACGGATCGGCGTCGAAGGAGCGAACGCGCGGCGAGTCCGCGACCTCTGCCGCAAGGAGGTAAGGATCCGCGGGCTGCGCCTCCGCGCGCGGGACGGCGCATTCGAGCGGGTCCCCCGCGTTCACGAGGACGCAGTCCGGCGAACGGACCTCGCCGTTGAAAGGGACGCCGCCGAGCGCGACCACGGTGACACCCGCATCGTTCCACTCCTGCCATGTGCGCACGAGGCCCTCGGTGAACTGCTCCACCTGTGGACGCCCAGTTCCGTCGTCGACGAGCTGGACTCTGCCCGCGGAAGACGTGAGCACGTAGTCGGGCACTTCCTCGACGATGGCAGCCCGCACCTCGGTCGACCAGTCCCGGCAACGATCGCGATCCGCAGCTGCCGCTTCCTTCCGGAATCCGATGAACGGCGCGTCGATCACCGGGCAACCCCCGCCGAAGCTCGTCAGCACCTTCCATCCGTTCTGCCGAGCCAGATCGAACAGGGCGCCTTCCCACTGCTGCGCATGCGAGTCCCCGACGAGCCACACGGTCAGGACGTCCCCGTCGCCGTCGCTGAAGTCGCATTCCACCGTCGACACCTTGTCCGCGAACGACAGGAGGCCGGGGCGCGTGACGCATTCCGCCGGCACATGGAAGTAGGAGTTCCGCGGACCCATCACCGTCTCGGATGCCGGACCGAACCGATCCCCGCAATCCTGCGGCGACGACATGGCCTGCGGACCCACGCACTCCTCGATCGTCACCGTGACGGGCGGTACATCCGCCGCCGCGCGGATCTTCCCCGCCGCGATCAGGCCGCCACCGGCGACCATCACCGCGAGCATCCCTGCGAGCATGGCGAGGAACGTCCGTCGGTTCGACCGCGTGAGCACGCGCCACCGTTGTCCCGGACGCTCCACGAAGCGATAGGTGAGCCAGGCGAGCACGAGTGCAGCGACGAGCATCCCCGCCTTCATCACGGTCGACGGTGTGCTCGCGAGAGCGAAGGGAACCAGCACGATGATCGGCCAGTGCCAGAGATAGAGCGAATACGAGATATCGCCGAGCCACTGCACAGGCCTCAGCGACGTCAGGGGCGCGTGCCAGAGTCGCGGCGTGGACGTTCCGGCCGCGATGACAGCCGCGGTGCCGAGCACAGGGATCAGCGCCCACGCGCCCGGGAACGGAGTATTCGATCCGAAGGCGAAAGCAGACACGACGATCATCACGAATCCGACTGCCGACAGCAGATTCGCGACCGATCGCGGCATCCGCCCGATCGTGATGATGGCGAGGAGCCCGCCTATGCCGAACTCCCATGCGCGGGTGAAGGTGACGAAATAGGCTTGGCTCGGCGACGCCTCAGTCACCAGAACACTGATGACGATGCCGACCACGACCACGACGGTCATCGCGACAGTCGCCGCGGTCCGAGGCGACCACGATCTGCGTGCGGCCCGCCACCAGGCGGCGATGAGCAGGAGCGGCCAGAAGAGATAGAACTGCTCCTCGACCGAAAGCGACCAGTAGTGCTGCGCGACAGTCGCCTGGTCGTTGATCGCCGAATAGTCCACGGACATGGCGCTGAGGAACCAGTTCTCGACGTACCCCGCGCTCGCCATCACCTCGGAACCTGCCCTCACCCACCGTGGGAAGGGCAGGATCAGGTAGGTGCCGACGGCACTCACGAGCAGCACCAGGAGCGCGGCGGGCAGCAGCCGGCGCACACGCCGCGCGTAGAACGAAGCGAGGGCGATGCGTCCGCTCACGTCCCGCTCGCGCATCAGATGACCCGTGATCAGGAATCCCGAGATCACGAAGAAGACATCGACCCCGACGTAGCCGCCGGGCAGACGGGTCGGCCACAGATGGTTGAGCACGACCGCGATGATCGCGAGAGCACGCAGCGCTTGAATGTCGCTGCGAAAACCGGTCCGCGACGTCGTCGGCGCGGACCGAGTCAGCGCCAGGTCAGACTCCGGTGCTCGCGGTGCCCACGACGATGCGAGGCGTGCCCGACCAGAGTGCCGGATCGGTCGCCGCACGCCCGTCCACGAGAAGCTTGACGCCGGGCAGCTGCGCCGGGCTCAGCTCCTTGTAGTCGGCGTGATCGGTCTGCAGGACCGCGAGGTCGACCTCTCCGCCGATCGCGTAGGGCTCGAACCCGAGCCCGCGAAGCTCTTCGTCGGTGTACAGCGGGTCGTGCACCACGACCTCCGCACCGCGATCCTTGAGCGCCTTCACCGCCGGGAAGACACCGGAGAACGCCGTCTCCTTCACTCCCCCGCGGTACGCGGCTCCGAGCACGACAGCCCGCAGACCCTTCAGGTCTCCGAGGATCCCCTCTGCCTGCGCGACGAGACGCTCGGGCATCGAGGCGTTGAGCTGACGCGCGACGCGCACGATGTCGGCATCGGGATCCGTCGACAGATACAGGCGCGGGTACACCGGGATGCAGTGGCCGCCGACGGCGATGCCGGGGCGGTGGATGTGGCTGTACGGCTGGGAGTTGCAGGCCTCGATCACCTTGTACACGTCGATGCCGTGCGAAGCGGCGAACAGTCCGAACTGGTTGGCGAGCCCGATGTTCACATCGCGGTACGTGGTCTCGGCGAGCTTCGCCATCTCGGACGCCTCGGTGGAGCCGAGGTCCCACACGCCGTTCGGCCGCGGCAGATCGGGACGCTCGTCGAACTGCAGCACGGCCTCGTAGAACTCCCGCGCGCGACGGTTGCCCTCGTCGGACAGCGCGCCGATCAGCTTCGGATACTTGCGGAGATCGGCGAACACGCGACCGGTGAGCACCCGCTCGGGCGAGTAGGCGAGGTAGAAGTCCTTGCCCTCGACCAGGCCCGACCCCTCCTCGAGCATCGGCTTCCAGCGCGTGCGCGTGGTGCCGACGGGGAGGGTGGTCTCGTACGACACCAGGGTGCCGGGGGTCAGGTGCTCCGCGAGCGACTTCGTCGCAGCATCCATGTACTTGAAGTCCGGCTCCCACGTCTCATCGTTCACGAAGACGGGCGCGACCAGCACGACGGCATCCGCACCGGGGATCGCCTCGGCATACTCCGTGGTCGCGCGCAGACGACCGGACGGGATCAGCTCTTCCAGACGCTCCTGGAGATGGGCCTCTCCGGGGAACGGCTCCTTGGCCGCGTTGATGGTGTCGACTGCCTTCTGATTGACATCGACGCCGATCACGTCATGACCTGAGGAGGCGAACTGGACGGCGAGGGGAAGCCCGATCTTTCCGAGGGCGACGACGGCGATACGCATGAGATCCAGTCTATGGGGCCGTGGCCGGGTCGACGCCGAGAAGGTCCGCGAGAGTCGGCTCGAGCACGGGCGCGAGGTAGGAGACGAACGTGGCGGTCATGTGGTTCGCATCCCGGTACACGAAGATGTCGTCGATGATCAACGGGCAGGTCTCGGAGTCGCAGATGTAATCCGAGAGATCGACGTACGTCGCGCCAGCGGCCTCTGCGGCCGCTCGCTCCTCCGCGGCGAAGTCCGGGTCGAGCGCGGCCGCGCGTGAGACCTCACACGGAGACACGTCCATGATGTTCGCCGACACGCAGGTGGCAGGGGATGCCGGCAATCGTGGGGTGTCGGCGATGACCAGCACCTCGCTGCCCGCATCGCGCAGCCGGGAGACCGTGCTATCCACGCCCGCACCCCAGGCGGCGATCCTCGGCGGGCCCTCCGCCGTGTCCGCGAGCTCGAAACCGGCGTAGCTCGAGATCACCACGAGATCGGGAGGGTCGGCGACGAGAGCCGAGATGACCGCCTCGCGCCATCGATCGCACGACGTGTACGGCACGTCCTTGTCGATGATCGTCACATCGACGGCCGGGCACGACGATTTCGTGTACGCATTGACGCGAACACCCCCGGCGCTCGCGGCGAAGTCCTCGACGGCGGGGAACCACTGCGCCGAGTGCGAGTCGCCGAAGACCGCCACCGTCTTGGCGCCGCCGCGGTCGCCATAGGCGCAGTCCTGCACGTCCTCCTGCTTCACGTCGTGATGGCAGCCGTCGCCGTACAGCGGGGCTACGTCGGCTGCGACGTCGTCCAGCGAAGGCGTCATATTCCGGGGCACGAAGGAGGTCGCGTTCGGCGGCGACTCCGGGAAGTCCGGCGCCACTGCGACGGCCTCCCCCGTTCCGACGTCACGTGTCGCCGCCCACTGAACGGCGCCGAGGCTGCCGGCGACCAGCACCACGGTGAGTCCCAGAGTGCCCCACAGCGTGACACGGGGACGTCGGTCGACCAGGAACCGCGGCGCTCGCATCGGCGTCTCCACGAACCGGTAGAGCAGCCACGCGAGCGGTATGGCCGCCACGATCCCGATGAGGATCTTGACCTTCAACGAGAGCGGATGCTCCTCTCCCACGGCTGCCTGGGTCACGATCAGGATGGGCCAGTGCACGAGGTACAGCGAGTACGAGATCAGGCCGATGAGCTGCATCGGTCTGATCGACAACAGCCATCCGGGCCCGCCGGACACCGCGCCTGCTCCGAAGAAGATCACGAGCGCCGTGCCGAACGTCGGGAGCATCGCGGCCGTGCCGGGGAACGCCGTGCGGTCGTCGAACAGAAGCGCGGATGCGAGGATCATCGCGATGCCGATCCAGCCGCCGAGGGCCTGCATCCATCCGGGCATCCGCGGCACACCGCGCAGCAGGATCGCGCCGACCAGACCGCCGACCAGGAGCTCCCACGCGCGCGTCGGCAGCTGGAAGAAGGCGAGGGGCTGGTCGATCGGCGTCATCAGGATGCCGCCGATGAGGCTGGCCGCCCCGAGCACGACGATCCCGACGATGATCAGTGACCTGCGCCGTCGCACGAGCAGGGCGAGAAGCAGCAGGATCAGCGGCCAGAAGAGGTAGAACTGCTCTTCGACCCCGAGTGACCAGTAGTGCTGGTACGGCGATGCGGCGTGATCAGCCAGATAGTCGGTGTTCTGTATCGCGAACCAGACGTTGGGCACGTACAGGATCGTCGCGAGCCCGTCCCGGAGCACACCCTCGAGCCCCAGCGGCGGATAGAAGATGGCTGAGGCGATCGCCGTGAGCACCGCGACGACCAGCGACGCTGGCAGGATCCGGCGGATCCGGCGGGCGTAGAAGTCCGCGAAGCGGATGCGTCCGTCACGTTCGAGCGACTCCAGCAGGTGGCTGGAGATCAGGAAGCCCGAGATGACGAAGAAGACATCGACGCCGACGTAGCCGCCGGTGATGAAGGGCACACCCGCGTGGTACAGCAGCACCAGCCCGACCGCGACCGCGCGCAGCCCCTGGACGTCGGTTCGGAATCCGCGCCGAGGGACGGGCGCGCGCTCAGCCGCGGTCACGCGACAGACGTCTCCTGCGCCGCTCTGGTGAGCTCGACGATGACCCGATCCGCCGCGTGTCCGTCACCGTAGGGTGCTTCCTCGGTGTCGGCCGGACGCGGACGCGTCACGCCGGCGGTGATCTCCTCGGCGGTGTTCGCGAGCACGTTCCACCCGAGGTCGACGGTCTCGACCCATTCGGTCTCGGTCCGCACGGTCGTGCAGGGGATGCGCAGGAGGAAGGCTTCCTTCTGCAGGCCGCCCGAGTCTGTGACGACCCCGGCGCTGGAGAGGGTTGCGGCGATCAGTTCCGGGTAGGCGAGCGGCGCGTGCGCGATCAGCGAGCCCTGCGTCAGCTCGATGCCGTGGGTGGCCGCCTTTGCGACGACGCGCGGGTGCGCGAGGAGGATGACGGGCTTGTCGAGACCGCCGAGCGCCGAGGCGACCTCCGCGAGACGCGCAGGATCGTCGGTGTTCTCGGCGCGGTGGATCGTCGCGACATAGTAGCCGCCGGGTTCCAGACCGAGCTCTTCGAGCAGGGGGGACGGGCGGGAACCGACCTCGTCGCGCACCTCGAACAAGACGTCGGTCATCACATCGCCGACCAGAACCGTGCGGGCGGCCAGCCCTTCGTCACTCAGGTGCCCGACGGCGACCTCGGTCGGGGCGAGGAGCAGGTCGGCCGCGTGGTCGGTCATCACACGGTTGTGCTCCTCCGGCATCCGGCGGTTGAAGCTGCGGAGTCCCGCCTCCAGATGCGCGACGGGGATGTGCATCTTGACCGCGCTCAGTGCCGCGGCCACGGTCGAGTTCGTGTCGCCGTACACCAGCACCCAGTCGGGGCGATGCTCGTCGAACACCGCGTCGAGTGCACCCAGCATCGCGCCGGTCTGCACCCCGTGCGATCCGCTGCCGACACCCAGATGCACGTCGGGGGCGCCGATGCCGAGGTCTTCGAAGAAGACGTCCGACAGCATCGGGTCGTAGTGCTGACCCGTGTGCACGATGACATGGTCCACACCTGCGGCGAGCGCGGCCTTGTGGATGGGGGCGAGCTTGACGAACTGCGGGCGCGCGCCCACGACGCTGACGATCTTCACGGGACACCATCCTATGCGGAGCATCCTGGTTGTTCGGTTGATACCGTGGGTCGGTGCGCATCCTGATGGTCACCCCCTGGTTCCCGACCGCGGCGAACCCGGTCGCCGGTGTCTTCGTCGAACGCGATGCCACGCTGCTCTCCGAGGTCCACGACGTCCATGTGGTGCACCTCGTGGACCCCGCGCTCTTCGCCGCCGACGACGCTCCCACCGCCGGACGCGGCTTCACTCTGGAGCGGATACCGTGGGGCCGGAGCAGCGTGCCCGATCTGATCTCTGTCGGCCGTAGGCTGCGCGCTCTGATGTCCGATGCCGATGTCCTGCACACCCAGGCGTTCCAGGCGCTCCTTCCCCTCGCAGGCCGCCGGGTGCGTCTGCCCTGGGTGCACTCCGAGCACTGGTCCGGCATCGGCGACCCTTCTTCCCTGACCCCGCGCGGGCGCGCGGTCCTTCGGATCACCGGACGGCTTCTCCGCCGACCCGGTGTGGTGACGGCAGTGAGCAGTCATCTGGCCGACCGCATCCGCACCTTCCGTCGCGGCCCCGTCCGTATCGTCCCCTCCGTGGTGCCGCCTGCACTCGCGCTGGTCGATCCGCCCCACGACCCGGAGCTCCTCCGCCTCGTCGCCGTGGGCAACCTGGTCGACGGCAAAGATCCGCTCCTCGCGCTCGCGACCGTCCGTCGGCTCGGCGAGCTCGGACAAAGCGCGAGCCTGGTCTGGGTCGGCGACGGGAGCCTTCGCCCCGTTGTCGAGGCCGCCGCCGAGGGATCGACCGACGTGACGCTCCTCGGCGTACAGGACGCGGCAGGGGTCGCGAAGGCCCTCGACGACGCCGACCTCTTCCTGCTCCCGACGAGGGGCGAGACCCTGTGTCTGGCGGCGCTCGAGGCCATCGCGCACGGGCGAGCCGTCGTGATCGGCGCGCACGGCGGACAGCGGGACTACATCTCGGAGGAGAACGGCCGGCTCGTGTCCGAGCGCTCCGCTGACGCGTACGCTCGCGCCGTGCTGGAACTGTGGCACAGCAGCGGATCACGCACGGCGCAGAGCATCTCCGAGAGCGTGCGGGACGTCTACTCGCCTCCGGCGGTGCGCGACGGCTACACCGCGGCGTACCAGGAGGCGCAGGCGCTCCGCACCGGGATCTCGTCGCGAGCCTGAATCACCACGCGACCGCGGTTCAGGCGACGGGTGCTGCCTGCGCGAGTTCGTCGGCGACCTGCGCGGCGCGGGCTTTCCAGGTGTGCTCTGCGCGCACAGCGACGGCGCGCGCCGCGACCTCGCGATAGATCGACGGGTCGCGTCGCAGCTCCTCCAGCAGATCCCGCAGGGCTTCCGCCGTGTACGGCACCGACCAGCCGATGCCGTTCTGCACGACGAACTCGGCGGCGAGCGAGCCTTCGGTGGCGATGATCGGACGACCGTGGCCGAGGTACTCGTAGAGCTTCAGCGGCGCAGCGAACTCCCGATAGCCGATCGGGGCCATGAACAGGCATCCGAGCGCCGAGACCGCGTAATACGGCTCGAGCTCGCTCCCGGTGGCATGCACGACGCGCGTAGCTCCGCCGGTAAGGAGGTGTTCGTATCCGCTCTTCTCCGATTCCCACTGCGCCGCGTTGGTGCACAGGATGAACGAAGCACCGTCGACCGCCTCGAACGCGCGGACCGCCTCCTGCAACTGGTAATAGTGCCCGAGGGAGCCCACATAGAACATGGTCGCCGGGTCCTCGACGGCGGGGGTCTCGACGATGACCGCACCAGGCGGCAGGGCGGTGCACTTCGCCAGGTCGGTGTAGGGCATCACCTCGGCCATGCGCATCGAGGGGACGTACATGCGGTCCACGGCAGTCCGGTAGCCGCGGAGGTCGGCACGATAGCGCCAACGCAGCACCGACGTGTAGGGCTGTCCGACCCGCTGGGCGTATTCGTCGTTGCGCCAGTAGATGTCGCGGTAGAACAAGCCAACCGGAACGCCGTGGCGACGACAGAACCGCAGGAACGCGATATCCCGCGTCACGCTCGTCTGCCAGGTCACGGGTTCGCCGAGGCCCGTCGGCGTCGTCGCGGCCTCGGAGTACACGAACTCGACACGCAGACCGCTCGCGATGCGCCGCTTCACCTCTCGGATCTGCGCCCGCCGCTGGGGATGCCGTCCGGATATCTCGATGACGTCGTATCCGAGGTCCTCGAAGGCGCGCCTCATCATCACAGGACGGATGCCGCTCGCGCTGGTCGCGCCCGGATTCAACGGGAACGGCACGTGGAAGATCATCTTCGGGCGGTCGGCGCGAGCGGGCATATCTGCCATGCTAGTCGGCGGCTGCGGCGGCGCCGCGCTCCGCGTCGCACGCGTCGACCGCGTCCGCATGGGAGGATTTCCCCATGGGTTCTCTCCTGATCGTGTCATTCTCCCGCCTGGAACAGGACGCTCGAGTCAGACGCCAGGTGACGTTCCTCTCCTCCGAGCACCGGACGACGACGGCCGCCTACGGACCCGGCGTCCCCGAGGCGGAGGAGCACATCCAACTCCCCCTCCCGCCGAGCGCGGGCTGGCGACGGAAGCTGCGCTTCTACTCCGAATCGGCCCTGCTCCGGCTGCGGGCCTATCGGCTGCTCTACTGGACGGATCCGACCGTGAGGGCCGCGCGCAGAGCGCTGCGCGGTCGTTCTTTCGACCGCGCCATCGCCAACGACATCGAGGCGGTGCCGCTGGCGCTCTCCCTGGTCGGCGACGCGCGAGTGCACGCCGACCTCCACGAGTTCTACCCCGGACTCCACGATGACAATCCCCGGTGGGTGAAGCTGCGCCAGCCCTACCTCGAGTGGCTGATCCGGGCCTACGCGACCCGTGCCGCGTCCGCCACGACCGTCGGCGAAGGAGTACGTGCGGCCTACCAGCCGTTCGGCTTCCCCCTCGAGATCGTCACCAACGCCCCCGCGGGCCGTGCCCTGGAGCCGACGCCTGTGCACGAACCGATCCGGCTCGTGCACGCCGGAGGTGCGATGCCCGGCCGCAGGATCGAGCTGATGATGAAGGCGGCGGCGACGACGCGGACTGATCTGACGTTCACGCTTTACTTGACGTCCAGTTCTCCGGCGTACCTCACGCAGTTGAGCGCCCTCGCTGCCGAGCTCGGACCTCGCATCCGCGTGGAGCCGGCCGTCGCGTCCACGGAGCTGCTGGATCTCCTCAACGACTACGACGTCGGCATCCACCTGCTGCCGCCCACCGTGACCAATCAAGCGCTCGCCCTGCCCAACAAGTTCTTCGATTTCGTTCAGGCACGCCTCGGCGTCATCGTGGGGCCCACTCCCGGAATGGCGTCTCTGGTGACGGAGCATTCGCTCGGCGCCGTCACCGACGGATTCACCGTCGACGACATCGTCGCGGTCCTCGACGACTTAACCCCCGCGAAGATCGCGGGATGGAAGGACGCCGCCGCGACTGCCGCCGACGAGCTCTCCGCGGAGCGCCAGATGCCCGTATGGGCTGCCGCCGTCGACAGGCTCGCCCGCTGACGAGACGGCGGCTGTTCCGACTAGAGGACGCCGTCGCCGCCGTCGACCAGGCCGGCGAGCGCCGCCTGAAGAGCGAACTCCGGCTCCGCTGCGACGACCTCGTCAAAGCTTCCGGAGGCTGCCACGACGCCGTCTCGCATGAAGAAGATGACGTCTGCATGGCGGATCGTCGAGAGCCGGTGGGCGACGGTGATCGTCGTCACGCGTCCGCGGAGCCCGTCGATGGCTCCCGTGACTGCTGCCTCGGTGGCCGTGTCCAGGGCACTGGTCGCCTCGTCCATCACGAGCACGCTCGGGCGTGTGTAGAGCGCGCGTGCGATGCCGAGACGCTGGCGCTGGCCGCCGGAGAGTGCGAGGCCGCGCTCGCCGATCTTCCCGTCGATACCGCCCTCCCTCCCCTCGATCAGCGTCAGCAGCTGGGCGCTGTCGAGGGCGGCGACGACACGGTCGCGGTCGAAGTCCCGACGCCAGCTGAGCGCGACGTTCTGAGCGATCGTCGCATCGAAAAGCGACACCTCCTGCGGGACGTATGCCATCTGCGCACGCCACGCGTTCAAGGCTGTCCCGAGAGGGATGCCGTCGACGGAGATGGTCCCAGACGTGGGTTCGACGAGGCCGAGAAGCAGATCGATCATCGTCGACTTACCGGCACCTGACGCACCGACGAAGGCAACCTGCGAGCCGAACGGGATGTCGAGGGTGACCCCTCGGACCGCTTCTTCCGCATCCGGCGAATAGCGGAAGCCGACGCCCCGGAGCTCGATGCGCTGCGGCGAGGGTGGGAGGGCGCTCTGATCGCCGGCATTGGCGACCACCATGTACCGATCCGAGTTGCGCACCTCCTCGAGCACAGCGCGGGCGTGCGGTGCCGAGACGTTGATCTGCTGGAGCACGCCCTGGAACCGCACCAGCGCGGGTGCCAGGCGGAATCCGGCGAGACCGAACAGCGCGATGGAGGACACGGCGCCTGTCACGTCACCCTGGGAGAGGAAACCGGCGATGCCGACCAGCACGATACCGCCGATCAACGCGACATCCAGTACGTGGCGCGGGATCTGAGCGAGAAACTGCGAGTTCGCGCGAGCCCTGGTCGCATGTGACCGGTTCTCCCGCACCACTTCGGCGACCTCGGAGGCACTGCCTCGCAGGGTCACCTCCTTGAGCGCGCCGATCATCTCGGTGATCAGCCGTGACGATCGGAGGGAGTAGCGCAAGGCGACCAGTCCCGCCTGCTTGGAACGGCGAGAGATCTGCAGTTGAAGAACGACGGCGATCAGGCCGAGGTACACCAGGGTCACGGCCCCGACGAGGGGCTGCGCGATCGCGAGGACGAGAATGAGCGAGAGGAAGCTCATCAGCTCCCCGATCAGAGAAGCGCCCGGCAGCAGCAGTCCCGAGATCGTCGTGCTCACGCTCGAGTCGCTGATACGCACCAGGTCCGAGGAGTTGCGTCGGAGCCGCTCGACCCATGGCGCGCGGATGTAGCCGTCGAAGACCCGCACGCCGAGCTCCAGCTCGTACCGCGCGAACCGCCGCGTGGCGAACCACTGCAGCGTCAACGCGAAGACGCCCTTCAGCACGATCAGTCCGCAGACGAGTCCGAGAGGGATGAGCAGCGCCGGACCCTCGAGCCGTCCGAGGACGGGAAGGTCGATCGGGTTCTGGCTCACGAGAGGGGCGATCACGAGGGCGAGCAGGCCGAGTGCGAGGCCGTCCATCAGGGAGAGGACACCCATCAGAGAGGCATAGAAGACCAGGAACTTCGATGCGCTCGGTGGGAGCACGCCGAGGACCTCGCGGTAGAGGCGCCAGTTTTCTTTCACTCTGCTTCTCGCTCTCCGTGCCGCGTCGAGATCGCATCCAGGAACGCTGCCCCCTCCGACTCGGCGTTGATACTTGCCGCGACGATGCGAGCGTTGGCTTTCATACGCATGATGTCCTCCGGCTGCAGGTCGGCGAGAGTCTCCCGCAGCGATGCCGAAGTGAATTCCGGGACGACGACCCCGTGCCCGTGTTCGCGAACGAGGGGCGCCATGGTCTGCGTCTCCCCCACCACGACGCCGAGAGCACCCTGCGCCGCTTCGAAGAACTTGTTGGGCATCGCGTACTGCAGATTCGGCTCGTACGGCTTGTAGAAGATGATCTCCATGTCGTACTCGTTGATGTGCTCGGCGATCTCACGCATCGGCGCCGGCGGGACGATCGCGATCCGGTCCTTGGCCGGATGCGTCGCGATCGCTTCGCGCAGACGCGCGTGGACCGCGGGGCTCGGCATCAGCATGAATGTCATCGAGAAGCGTGAGGACAGGCCGTCGAGCGCTTCCAGGATCTCCTCGAAACCCCGGCGCCAGCTCGGAAGCCCGTGGAAGAGCAATCGGATCTCCCCGGGGTCTACAGGACTCGGCTCGAGCCCGGCGACGTAGGGCGGAGCGTTGCGCACCTCCGCCGGTACCGGGAATCCGAACTCATCGGAATAGAGCCTGCCGATCGGGGTGTTCACCGCGGTACGACTGGTGAACTTCGACGAGCCGAGGTGTTGGCGCACCCAGCGATAGTGCGCTCCGGTGAGCCGCCCCCCGAGCGTACGGCGACGCACGCTCGGGTTCCGGTACTCGTGCAGGTCGAGGTGCAGCCGGCCGCGGAGAGCCTGCGCGGTGAAGTCGCGGGAGTCCTCGACCCACGGCGCGAACTCGTACTCGTTGAAGACGATCAGGTCGTATTCCCCTGATCGGACGAGCTTGCGCAATGCGAGGGGCACCCGCCGTGTGAGCAGGTTCCGGAATCGGATGCGTCCGGTCAGACCGATGTGCGATACGAGGGTTCCCACCCGCCCCCGCGTCCACCGCAGGGGCGGGGCGAGGACATAGTGATCCCGGACCGCCGTCGTCGGGTGGTCGCCCAGTCCGAGCGTGTCGACGGTCCACCCCGCGCCCGTCAGCCAATCGATCTCCCGTCGGACACGAGGGTCCGAGGCGATCGCGGAGTAGGACAGGACGAGGGCGGTGCCCGGATTCGATTCAGTCACGTCGGAAATCACTTTCGCGCGGGATACGTGCCGCACCCGCAGGCTGTGTCACAGGGTGATCGATGCGCCGGTCAGGGCCGATTCGAGGGCCGCCTCGACGACGACCAGCGTCCGCTGGCCCTGTTCCATGGTGACGACGTCGGTCTCCTGCCCGAGCACGGCATCGCGGAAGGCCTCATGCTCGACACGCAACGGCTCGCGCTTGGCGAACGCGTAGCGCGTGACGTCTCCTTCAGAGACCCCGCGGAACGACGACACGGATTCCCACTCCAGGGGAATCGTGCCATTGGCATAGAACGTCAGATCTCCGGTGGAGGTGTCGGCGACGAAGGCGCCCTTCTCCCCCGTGACGACAGTGACCCGCTCCTTCATGGGGCTGAGCCAGTTCACGATGTTGTTCACGATGACGCCGGAGTCCGTGCGTCCCGTGATCGTGATCATGTCCTCGTGCTCGCGACCGCTTTTGAAGGCGGTCTGTGCGAAAACCCGCTCGTAGTCGCTCTGCACGACCCAGGCGGTGAGATCGACGTCGTGGGACGCGAGATCCTTCGCGACGCCCACGTCGGCGATGCGGGACGGGAAGGGCCCCTGCCGGCGCGTGACGACCTGATAGACGGCGCCGAGCTCATCGGCCTCGATCCGGCGTCGAAGCTCCTGCACCGCGGGATTGAAGCGCTCGATGTGCCCGACCGCGCCGACGAGCCCTGCTGCGGCGAAGGCGTCGACCATGCGCTGGCCCGCTTCGACGGTGTGCGCGATGGGCTTCTCGACGAGGGTGTGCACCCCCGCGGCCGCGAGCTTCAGCGCCGCGTCCTCATGGAACCGCGTCGGCACGGCGACGACAGCGATGTCGATACCCGCGCCGATCAGGGCATCGATGTCGGGGAGGATCTGCAGCTCACCGGCGACGCCGTGCGGGTCACCACCAGGATCGGCGATCGCGACGAGGTCGACTCCGGAGATCTCGCGCAGCACGCGTGCGTGATGGCGTCCCATCATCCCGACGCCGAGGAGTCCGGCCCGCAGCGTCATCAGGCGCCTGCCTTGGCGACGGCGTTGACGGCGGCGACGATGCGCTCGAGGTCGCCCTGGCTGAGCGATGGATGCACCGGCAGCGAGGCGACCTCGCCCGCTGCGCGCTCGGTCTCCGGCAAGTCGAGACCGGGGGCGAAGTGCTTCAGCGAGGGAAGACGGTGGTTCGGGATCGGGTAGTAGACGCCCGCTCCGACGTTGTACTCGCTCTTCAGCGCTGCGACGAAGCCGTCGCGACCCTCGGGGACGCGGACCGTGTACTGGTGGTACACGTGCACCGCGCCGTCGGCGACCGGCGGAACGATGACGCCCTGCAGGTTCGCGTCGAGGAAGGCGGCGTTTGCTTGGCGGGTCTTGGTCCAGGCATCGACCTTCGTCAGCTGGACGCGCCCGATGGCGGCGTGGATGTCGGTCATGCGGGCGTTGAACCCGATGACCTCGTTCTCGTACTGGCGCTCCATGCCCTGGTTGCGCAGCAGCTTGACCTGGCGTGCGATCTCGTCCGTGGCCGTCGTGACCATGCCGCCCTCGCCGCTGGTCATGTTCTTCGTCGGATAGAGGCTGAACATGGCGAAGTCGCCGAAGGATCCCACCGGACGTCCGTCCAGCGCCGCGCCATGGGCCTGCGCGGCGTCCTCGTACAGCGCGACGCCTCGCTCGGCTGCGATGGCCTCCAGCTCGCGCATGCGGGCAGGGTGCCCGTACAGGTGGACGGGCAGGATGCCCTTGGTGCGGGGGGTGATTGCCGCGGCGACAGCCGCAGGGTCGAGGGTGAAGGTGTCTGGCTCGATGTCGACGAAGACCGGCGTTCCGCCGGTCAGCGCGACGGAGTTGCCGGTCGCTGCGAAAGTGAAGGACGGGACGATGACCTCGTCGCCGGCGCCGACACCGGCCGCGAGCAACCCGAGGTGGAGGCCCGCGGTTCCGGAGTTCACGGCGACGGAAGGACGTCCCGGAACGAAGTGCTCCGAGAACTCCTTCTCGAAGGCCGCGACCTCGGGGCCCTGAGCGACCATGCCGCTGCGGAGCACCCGGTCGACTGCTTCACGCTCTTCGTCGCCGATGATCGGCTTGGCGGGGGGAATGAACTCGCTCACACGGTCTCCTTGTTCAAAGTGCCTTCTGATTCGATGTAACGGGCGCCCGTCATCGGGCAGACCCAGACGTCTGAGCTCTCGCCAGCAGTCAACGGGACGCCGGCCTCGCCGACCCAGCCGATGCGTCGCGCGGGGACGCCGACGACGAGCGCGTGCGCCGGGACATCCTTGACGACGACCGCGCCCGCGGCGACGGTCGCCCACGCGCCGATCGTGACGGGTGCGACGCACGTCGCGCGCGCACCGATCGATGCTCCGCGTTCGATCGTGACTCCGACCGGCTCCCAGTCGTGGGCGCTCTTGATCGAGCCGTCGGGGTTGATGGCACGCGGGTAGGTGTCGTTCGTGAGGACGACAGCCGGGCCGATGAAGACGCCGGCCCCCAGCTTCGCCGGCTCGTACACGAGCGCGTAGTTCTGCACCTTGCAGTTGTCGCCCATCTCGACGCCCGTGCCGATGTATGCTCCACGGCCGACGATGCAGTTCTCGCCCATCCTGACGCCCTCGCGCACCTGCGCGAGATGCCAGATCGAGGAGCCGTCGCCGATGAGGGCGTCGGCGGAGACGTCGGCCGAATCGACGATACGCACGCGGGGATGTTCAGTCACGGGGCTCCTTGCACGCCGCCCGGGGAGAGGCAGCACTGACGAGATTCTACTTGTCCGCGCGTCGCGAACCTCGACGCGCGCCGCGAACGACACGCGCGGCCCGCTCCCCGACGGTGCTCAGCGAGGCGTTGGCCAGGGCCCAGGCGGCCCGATCCGATCTCGCGCGTTCGGTCGACCCGTCCGCCCACGCGGCGAGCAACCGGCGCATCGCCGCGGCGACCTCGTGCGCGTCGAAATCCACCGACTCCCCGAGACCACCGGCCCGCACGACCTCTCCCCCGATGTCCGCTCCGGCGAAGAGGACGGGAGACCCGACGGCCGCGGCCGCGTAGGTCTTGGTCGGGCGGGCGAAGTCGTAGCCGATGCCCGGGACGATGCTGACGAGAGCAGCAACCGATCCTCGGATCCACGATGCGGACTCCCCCGGCCCCACGAGACCGCCGAAGTGCACGCGTCCCGGCACCAGCCGGTCGGCGAGGGCCTTCAAGTCGGCCTCGACGGCGCCTTGCCCGAAGAAGCGGATGTCGACCTCGACATCGGACAGCTCCGCGAGCGCGCGGATGAACACGTCGGGTTGCTGCCACTCCGACATCGTGCCGGTGTAGACGAAGTACGGGCGCACCGCCGACGCCGCAGGGACCTCGGGTGAGAAGACCCCGGTGTCGATGCCGTTGCCGACCGTGACCACTCGCTCCGGGCGCCCGCCGATCGCAGCGAGACGTTCGGCGACCTCGCTCGACACGGCGAGAGCCGCGACCGCGCGCCGCAGCACGAAGCGCTCGACCGTCCGCATCACCGCGATCACGGGCGCGGGGGCAGCCATCGAGGCCACCGCATCCGTCCACACATCTCCGGGGTAGTAGACGAGCGGTCGGCGGGTCAACATGGCCACCACCGCTGCGAACAGACCCGTGGTGGGCGGCGCCTCTGCCACGATCACATCGGTCCGGCGGACGAGGAGTCGGAAGAAGAGCGGGATGTCGAAGGAGAGGTAGGGCACATAGCCGCGGATCGCTCCTGATCGGTCCCGGAGCACCCGAGCGCGACGCACCTTCACGCCTACCGGATCGGCGATCACGGATCCCCGCGGCGGCCGGGTGGTCAGGATGGTGACGTCCGTGTCCGAGGCCAGTGCCCGCACGAGCGCGTCCATCCGGAAACTTGCGGCCGTCACCTCCGGCGTGTACAGCCGCGTCGCGACGACGACTCGTCTTCTCCTCGGCATCCTGCCCCTGCTGCTCGGTTGACCGGCGTCCGAACCGACACCTGACACAATAGAACCATGTCCACGAGCGTCCCTGCGCCTTCCTCGCCCGACCGCAGCGCCTGGGTCGTCATCCCTCTCTACAACGAGGCGAGCGTGATCGGTGGCGTCATCGAGAGCCTCAAGCCCCATTTCGCGCACATCGTCTGCATCGACGACGGCTCCAGCGACGGCTCTGCACGCGAGGCGGCAGAGGCCGGTGCGCTCCTGGTGCAGCACCCCGTGAACCTCGGGCAGGGCGCGGCGCTGCAGACGGGATTCACCTACGCGCTCTCACATGCGGAGTGCGAGTACATCGTCACCTTCGACGCCGACGGACAGCATCGCCTCGAAGACGCCATCGGCATGCTCGAACTGGCGCGACGCGACGATGTGGCGATCGTCTTCGGTTCGCGTTTCCTCGACGATCGCACGAATCCCGGCTGGATCAAGAAGGTCATCCTCAAGACCGCGGTGTGGGTCACCAACCTCACGACCAGCCTCAAGCTCACCGATGCGCACAACGGCCTGCGCGTGATCCGGCGCGACGCCGCCGAGGCGATCGACCTCCGGCAGGATCGGATGGCGCACGCCACCGAGATCGTGCTGGAACTCGGTCGCACCCACCTTCCGTGGAAGGAATACCCGGTGGAACTCCTGTACACGGACTACTCGAAGGCGAAGGGCCAGAGCGTGCTCAACTCCGTCAACATCCTCGTCGATCTGGTGGTGAGGTAGACCATGTGGATTCAATTCCTGCTGATCGCCGCGATCGTCGTCCTCGCGGTCTTCATGATGCGCCGCACCGGCGCAGACAGCCACCTCGCCATCCGACGGCTGCTGATGGGTCTGTTCGTCGTGGTCGCTGTGCTGTCGGTGCTGTTCCCGCAGTGGCTGAGCTGGCTCGCCAGTCTCGTCGGCGTCGGACGAGGAACCGACCTGGTGCTCTACGGCCTCATCGTGATGTTCCTGGCCTTCGTGTACTCGCAGTATCGCCGCAACATCGCCCTGCAGCGCCAGCTGACTCTCCTCGCGCGAAAGATCGCGCTGCTCGAGGCATCAGAGAACGAGAAGCACCCTACTCACAACCCGTGATCTCGTAGAGGACCGCGTCGCCGATGCGGTCCTCCTCTGTGAGAATCGGCGACCGCGCGAGATCGTGCAGGCCGTCGTACGTCGTGTAGTGGTTCTTGAACAGCACGGTCTCGCCGAAGTCCAGGGCGTGCGTCACGCCGAGTCGGTCGATGGCGTCGCAGACCGCCGGGCCGCCGTCGACGAGATATCGCGCGAGCGTTGCGGCGTCGTTCCCGTACCGTCCGGTGACGTGCGGGAAGACCACGGCGTGGCCGGTGTAGGCGTAGAGCAGCCCGGCCCCGGTCAGCGGATCTCCGATGACCAGGCTGTCGTCAGGCAGAGTGTCATCGATCTCGTCGAACAGCTCGACCTCGTCGGGCGACAGCCCCTGCGACGCCCCGCCGAACTGGAAGCTCACGTTGCGCATGAAGCCCACGTCGTTGCGCAGGGCGAGGAGGTGACTCGCGGCCGCGACGACAAGCACGGCGACGACTGCCACGACGAGGCGCTTCCGACCGGCCTTCCGCCAGGCGAGCAGCCATTCCACGACGACAGAGGCGCCGAGCGCCGCGAGCGGAAGACCCCAGATCGCGACCAGGGCGCCGACGCGGGTGGTGTCGTCGTACCAGACGCCGACGAAGGCGCTGCGCACCGCCAGAAGGGGGAACCACGCAGCCATCAGGAAGAACAGGATGCTGACGGCGTAGGAGGCGAGGATCCACCAGGTGCGATCCTTGACCACGCGCCAGATGCCGATCGCGGCCAGCGGACCGAGCAGAAGACCCGCGGCTCGACCGACAGGGCTGAGGAATGCGACCTCGCCCAACGTCTGCGCCATCGATGCCGTCGGTCGCCACTCGTTGGTCGTCACGTTGGCCATGATCCAGACCACGACGAGCGCAACCGATCCGGCGATCACAGCCAGAGTCAGCACGACGCGCACGGCTGTGCTTCCTGCGCGGGCCGCGCCCCATGCACGCCACAGCAGATACGGGACGAGCAATGCCACCGCTCCGAGCAGCGCGGACGGATGTCCGAGGGCCGTGGCACCGGCCGCCGCCAGCGCCACGAGGATGCGGAGCGTCCGACCGGACCAGGACAGCGCGGGCGCGAACGCGAGGAACACGGCGCCCAGGAGTATCGGGATCAGCGCCGTGCCGAGAAGGTTCGGGTACAGGACTCCCCAGTTGAGGAATCCGAGCGGGAAGACGCTGAAGCCCAGGCCGAGCAGAGGCGCCCAGGTCGCGGCACTCGGACGGTGCGGGAAAGCCACGGCAGTGAGCGAGGCGAGCGCGACCGGCCAGATCAGAGCGATCACAGCGAGGGTGGTGACGTTGGTGGCCGCGACGATGCTGCCGGCGGCGGGGACGACCAGGCTGACGAGCGCGTGCCAGAGAGTCGGATAGAACGAGGTCTCCTGATTGGGCAGAACCATCGTCATGTGCAGCGGCGACGCGTCGCCGGTCTTGGCTATGAACTCGACGGCGTTGAGATGGAACAGGCCGTCGTACAGCTGCGAAGGATTGCCCGGGTGCCCGATGCCCACCGCGAGCACCACCAGCCACACCACAGATGCTGCGGCGGTCGCGATCCAGATCCCGGCGCGAGGAGCCCTCGGCGTCGCCGTGGAGCCCCGGCGGTCCAAGAAGCGCAGCAGACCGGCGACGACCCAGACCGCGAGCGTCACGACGGCCACCGGGAGCAGACCCCAGCGCATTCCGAGCACAGGTCCGACGAGCGCGGCGGCAGCCAGCACGCCCAGCGACACCCCGATCGCCGCGCCGAGACGCACGATTCCGCGCACACCACGCAGGCAGAGACCGACAGGCAAGCCGGGGATGATCAGGAGTGCCAAGGCGAGGAGCAGCGCCGGCGCCTGACCGATCCAGTCGATCATGCGTCCACCAGAGCGATGGCGCCCTCGACCTCACCGTCGTAGACGACCTCGCCCTTGTTGATCACGATGCCGCGGTTGCACAGTTCCCGCACCATCTCCATGTCATGGCTGACCACCACGAGCGTCTTGCCTTCCGCGATCAGTTCCTCGAACTTCAGGCGGCACTTCTCCCGGAACGGCGCGTCTCCCACCGAGAGGATCTCGTCGACGAGCAGCACGTCGAGTTCGACGTGGATCGCGACCGAGAAGGCCAGCCGCATGAACATCCCCGAGGAGTAGTGCTTGACCTCCTGGTCGATGAACTGCTCGATCTCGCTGAACGCCACGATCTCGTCGTAGCGCGCCTCGATCTCGTGCCTCTTCATGCCCAGGATCGCCGCATTGAGGAACACGTTCTCGCGCCCGGAGAGCTCCGGGTGGAAGCCCGCGCCGACTTCGATGAGTCCGGCGACGCGACCACGGGTCAGCACCTGACCGTCGTCCGGCTCCATGACGCCCGAGATGAGCTTGAGCAAGGTCGACTTCCCCGAGCCGTTGAACCCGAGGATCGCCACCGACTCTCCCTCGCCGATCACGACGTCCACGCCCTTGAGCGCTTCGAACTGGCTCGTGAGCTTTCGTCGCTTGATCCAGGAAACCACCGTGTCTTTGAGTGAGAACGCGTGGTTGAGGGTGAAGCGCTTGCGCACTCCGTCGATGATGATGCTCGGCTTGGTGGCCGTCTGCTCGCTCATAGGTCTTGTGCGAACCTTCCCTCGAGACGTCGGAAGACGAATTGGCCGAACAGCAGCGTGATCACCGAGATCAGGAACGTCCAGAGCGTGTTCCATGCCAAGCCGGGCGGAATGGCGATCATCGCCTCTCCGACATAGCCGGATGCTGACACCATGCCCTCGGTGGCGGGCCGCCAGAAGGCGTAGTGGAAGAGCTCCACTCCCTGGGTGATCGGATTGAGCATGTAGAGCTCGACGATCCAGTCCGGCCACCCGAGGCGATCCACGATCGCATCCTGCACCTGCGTCCAGGCGTAGAGGACGGGTGACGCCCAGGTCGCCAGGAGCAGCAGCAGCTCGACGATGTTCTCGGCGTCGCGGAAGCGCACGTTCACGGCGCCGAAGAAGAGACCGAGTCCGAGGCTGAAGACCATCACGATGATCATGCCCGCGAGGATCGCCAGCACCGACAGGATCGAGACGTGCGCGATCCATCCCATCAGCAGGCAGACGATGAGCAGGAGCCCGACCTGGGGAAGGAAATGCACGACGGCGACGATCACGGCCGACACGGCGAAGAGCTGGCGCGGCAGGAACACCTTGCGCACCAGCGGAGCGTTGCCGACGATCGACGACGTGGCGTTCTTGAATCCCTCAGAGAAGAGATTGATCACGACGATGCCGGAGAAGAGGTAAACGGCGTAGTTCGGCAGACCGCGATCGAGATCCATGAAGATTCCGAGAACCACCCAGAAGACCAGGAACTGCGCGGCGGGTCGCACGTACGACCAGGTCCAGCCGAGGACCGAGTTGCGATATCGCGTCGTGACGCCGGTGCGCACCAGCAGGTTCAGCAGGTAGCGCCAGCGCACGACGTCGATCAGGCCACGGCTCTTGCCCGGGGTGTCGAAGTCAGAACGCGGGACGGCGGCGAAAAGATCTCGGGTATCAGTCACGGGCCCACTCATTCGGTCGCGGTGATGGATCTCACCGCGGGCGTGAACATCTTATGACACGGGTTCTGAGAGTCGTCCTCGCCGCGCTCTACTTCACCGTCACCTTGCCCGTCTTGGTGTCGTACGACATCACGCCGTGCTGGAAGCGCTGGGACGTGACGGTTCCGACCACCTCGGGGCGCGCCGACGGATAGCCGAGCGTGCTCGCGGCTCCACCGAGGCGACGCCATTCGGCAAGGATCGGTCCGGTCGGCATCAGCACCGAACCGGTGGTCGCCGACCACGCGACGACACCCTTCTGGAAGCCCATCGAGCAACCCCCACCGGCGAGCGTGCAATCCACCACCGACGTCGGCCACCCCCACGCCGCACCCTGCGGTCCCCCCGCAGCCTCATAGCCGCGCAGGAACGCACCAGAACCGATACCGAACGCACCCGCAGCCGATTCGTAGACCTTGCCCTTCGAGAACGCCTGCACCGTGCCGCCCCCGTTCGCCGCGACCGCCGTGGCCGCACCCGACGGGTAGCCCAGACGCGCCGCCCCGCCGTAACGCACCCACTCCGCAGCGGTCTTCGGCTTCATCAGCACCGAACCCGTGGTCGCCGACCACGCCACGACACCCTTCTGGAAGCCCATCGAGCAACCCCCACCAGCGAGCGTGCAATCCACCACCGACGTCGGCCACCCCCACGCCGCACCCTGCGGTCCCCCCGCAGCCTCATAGCCGCGCAGGAACGCACCAGAACCGATACCGAACGCACCCGCAGCCGATTCGTAGACCTTGCCCTTCGAGAACGCCTGCACCGTGCCGCCCCCGTTCGCCGCGACCGCCGTGGCCGCACCCGACGGGTAGCCCAGACGCGCCGCCCCGCCGTAACGCACCCACTCCGCAGCGGTCTTCGGCTTCATCAGCACCGAACCCGTGGTCGCCGACCACGCCACGACACCCTTCTGGAAGCCCATCGAGCAACCCCCACCAGCGAGCGTGCAATCCACCACCGACGTCGGCCACCCCCACGCCGCACCCTGCGGTCCCCCCGCAGCCTCATAGCCGCGCAGGAACGCACCAGAACCGATACCGAACGCACCCGCAGCCGATTCGTAGACCTTGCCCTTCGAGAACGCCTGCACCGTGCCGCCCCCGTTCGCCGCGACCGCGGTCGCGGGACTGGAGGGATATCCGAGCCGAGCCGCCCCGCCGTAGCGTGTCCACTCCGCAGCGATGCTCGCCGTCATCAGCACGGTCCCGGTGCCCGCAGACCACGCCGCCGTACCCTTCTGGAAGCCCATCGTGCAACCGCCGCCGGACAGGCCGCACTTTTCCGCCGTCGTCGGCCACCCCCACGAACCTGCCTCGCCGCCCGCGGCGAGGTAGTCCGTGAGCATGCCACCCGACCGGATCCCGAAGGCCCCGGCGGAAGACGACCAGATCTTCCCCTTGGTGTACTCCTGCACCTGACCGCCGCCGTTCGCGGCGACATCGAGGACAGCTCCCTTGGGGTAGCCGTACGCGCTCTTCACGCCGCCGGCCGCACGCCAGAAGGTGAGGAAAGGCCCGCTCACCTCGACGAGTCGTGTGGCAGGCGAATAGGCGATCACGCCTTTCTGGAAGGTCTGCTCGAATCCGGCGTCGGGACCTGCGATGGCTGCCTTCGTCGGGTAGCCGAAGCGGCTCGCCTCCGCACCCAGCGTCTCGTAGAGGGCAGCGAAGGCTGTCGGCACGAGCACAGAACCCGTCGTCGCCGAGTAATAGGTCGTGCCCTTCTGGAAGGTCATCTTGCAGCCGCTGGAGGCCAGCTGGCATTCCGCGTCCCGGGTCGGCCATCCCCACGAGCCCTTCTCGCCGCCCGCGGCGAGATAGTTGGCGCGGAAGGCGCCGGTGCTCATCGGGTACGCGTGCGAGGAGGATGCGGGCTTCCAGATCGTGCCCTTCTGGAACTGCTGCACGTAGCCGCCGCCGTTGGCCGCGACGTACACCGCATCACCGGTCGGCTGACCGTACCGCCCCGTCGCGCCGCCCTGCGCGTTCCACGCGACGGCGATCGCCCCGGACACTGTGTGCTTGGTCGCACCGAACCAGTCGGTGAAGTAGTTGTAGAAGTTCCGGTTGCCGTAGGCGGAGCATCCGTCACCCTCACCGTATCCCGCACGGAGCGCTGCCGCGTTCGGCTGGTAGGGCGTGTAGTAGTAGAGGGCGGACGTCGCCTTGTTCGCGACGCGGACGGGCGACGAACCGCATGACGCCTTCGGGTTGTAGAGGATGTTCCAGGTCTTGCCCGGGGCGTACCACTGGAACCACTTGCCCTCCATGTAGATCTGCATCTGACGCGCCGCGCCGTAGATCTGGTGGAAGAAGCCGATGTAGTTCGGATCGCACGGCGCCGTATCCGGGCACCCCTGGCCCAGAGCGATGTTGAACCTCCACGCGCTCGGCCAGGTGTGAGTGATGAGTCCCTGCTCTTTCTGGAGCATGACGATCAGCACCTGAGGGTTGATGTTGCAGGCCTGCGCGACGCGATAGATGATCCGGGCGGCGGACTCGTTCGCGGCCCCCTTGTAGCCGGAGCAGTAGGCGTCGGCCGGCCGAGTCACCGAGGTGATCTTGAAGTCCTTGAGGCAGACGATGGCTTTGCCGTCCTCGTCCCTGCCGCCCAGGCAGCGCGCGACCTTGCTGTTGAAGAAGGACTGGATCTGCGCCTCGGTCATCGTGCTCTTGTTCGTGAACACGACATCGCTGATGAGGTTCCCGGCGTTGAATCCGGCGAGCGAGCTCTTCACGATCCCGGCGGCAGCGGGGTCGGCCGCCGTCCGCGCGGCGACAGCGCTACTCGGTGCAGAGACGGACGCGGCGGCGGCGGTGGCGGGGACCACCGTGCCGACGACCAGGGCGGAGGCAGCGAGGAAACAGGTGAGGAGTCGGGCGATCCTCAGAGTGTTTCGAGAGCGTGGGGCACGTCGAGACATGTGACCAGTGTGACGGAAGTTGCAGGATGGTGCCACTGTTACTGGGAAATGACTGTAAGAAGTCGGCGTGTCGTCAAGACACGCAGGTGGCTCTCAGCCGATCAGAGGTCGGCGTGAAGACCCCACACGCGCTCGGCCGCGCTGGCCCATGAGAACGCCCGGGAGCGGTCGGCCGCGAGGACGCTCAGGCGCGCCGCGGCAACGCCGGTCGCCGCCGCGACACCGTCTGCGAGATCGTCCTGCGCGACGAGCACCCCTCCGTCGGCGATGACGTCGCAGTGCGATCCGCTCTCCACGGCGACCACCGGGATGCCGAGGGTCATCGCCTCGACAGCGCGCCAGGGCCACCCGGCGATCGCGCTGGTCGCCGCGAACGCCGCGGCCGCGGAAAGCACTGCCGCTCGATCCTCCGCCGACAGCACGCCGCGCACGTGCGCACGTCGCTCCGGCAGCCCTGCTGCAGACGCGATCTCCGCGAGGCGTGGCTCCGCCCCCTCCGGGGCATCGAGCACCACGGCGTCGAGTCCCGCCGCGACTGCGCCACGGAACCCTTCCGCAAGCGTCTTCTCAGATCCCGTCAGGACCACGTACTCCTCCGGGAGCGAGAGCGCGGCTCGACGGTCCCGAGCATCGTCGGGCACCGCGAATGCTCGTGGCGGCGCACCGGCGATCACGCGGATGCGGTCTCCGAGCTTCGCGAGTTCCGACAGCCGTTCGGCGACCGCATGCGAGGGCACCACCACGGCATCCGCGTGCTTGACCGCGCGTCGGAGCATCCCCCGCTGCCAGGCGACCACGCCCTTCGGCAGCAGCTCCGGAGCATCCCACGCCCGCAGGTCCCACAGGGTGACGGTGGTCTGATCGTTGTCGTGCACGCGATCGTGCCGCACGAGCGGTGCCATCAGAGTCGGAGCGTGAACGAGCCCGCCGCCGACGCCCGGCGCGATCCCGAGCTGCCAGGATCCAGCGAGTTCCCGACGTGCGAGAGGCAGCGTGCGCACGTCGGCCAGGCCCGCGATCGAGACCTCCGCCCCCGCGGGGACGATCGCCTCGACGGTGCAACCCGAGGGGGCCGTGGCGACCAGTCCGATCGCCAGATCCAGCGCCGCGGCAGCCTGGTCGGGATCGACCACCTGCACGAGCTGATCCAGAACAACACGCAGTCGAGCACCCATGCGCCCAGGCTATCCTCGCCGCGCCTCTCCGCCGTGGAGCACAGCGCCAGAACCACGGGAATATCAGCGTTCCCACAGCATCCGGCGCCCGCGTGCGCGGGTGTTCATGCTTGAATGCCTACGTGAGCGACGGTCGACTTCCGGTGCGGCGCCGATGGATCGGATGGACCGTCGGTGTCGTGCTGACCCTTCTTGTGCTCGCGATCGGTTGGGTCGCTGTCCGCGGCATCGGGGCCGTGAGCGATCTGCAGCAGGTGGCGAAGGGTGCCGCACAGCTCAAGAGTTCGATCGCGGAGGGCGACCTCGATGGCGCGAAGCCGATCGCCGAGAGCATCGCACAGAACGCCGGCTCCGCCCACGAACTCACTTCCGATCCGATCTGGCACGCGTTCGGCGTCATCCCCTGGATCGGACCCAACTTCCGCGCGGTGAGCGAGGTGGCCCAGGTCGCCGATGACGTCTCGGCCGACGCGCTCTCCCCGCTCCTCGATGTCGCCGCCGACTTCGACCTGGCAGGACTCGGCTTCACCGGTGGTGCCATCGATCTCGCGCCGTTCGCCCAGATCGAAGAGCCACTGGGTGCTGCGAGCAGGGCGCTCACGGACGCGCAGCTGCAGGTCCAGCGCATCGATGCGGACGCCACTCTTCCTCCGCTCGCCGACGCGGTGCGGGAGCTCCGATCATCCGTCACGCAGGCCGCGACCGTCGTCGGGTCCCTGCACGGTGCATCCGTACTGCTGCCCACGATGCTCGGCGGCTCCGAGCCGCGCAACTACGTTCTCGCGATGCAGAACAATGCGGAACTCCGGTCGTCCGGCGGGATCGTCGGCTCCATCGCCCTGCTGCATGCCGAGGGCGGCAAGATCACGCTGCAGAAGCAGGCATCGACGCGGGACTTCCCACCGCTCGACACGGCCCTCCCCCTGAGCGACTCGACGATCGCGCTGTTCGAGGACCGCCCAGGGCGGTACCTGCAGAACATCACCAGCATCCCGGATTTCGCGGATGCGGGAGCGACGCTCGCCGCACGGTGGACAGGGCGTTTCGGCGGGGAGATCGACGGCGTGATCGCGGTGGACGCCGTCGTCGCCGAGCACCTGATGGCGGCCACCGGCGATCTGAAGTTCGGGCCGTTCACGGCGACGGCGGACACCGTGGTCGACATCCTGCTGTCCGAGGTCTACGCCGCGATCCCCGACCCGGCCGTGCAGGACGACGTCTTCGCCCAGGCGGCGAGCGGACTGTTCGGTGCGGCCCTCTCCGGTGGCGATCCCGGCGCCCTCATCGGGGCTCTCGCCGAGTCGGCGGCCGAGGGACGGATCAGGATCTGGAGCGCGCACCAGGACGAGGAGTCGGTCCTTGCCGCCTCCGCGCTGGGCGGCACGATCCCCGACGACACGGCGGATGCCACGCATGTCGGGGTGCTGTTGAACGACACCACCGGCGGCAAGATGGACTACTACACGCGGGCTTCCATCGTGACCGCGATCGGTACGTGCGATGGCACTGCCACGACGCAGGTCCGCGTCACCTGGACCAACACCGCTCCCGCGGATGCCGCGACGTCGTTGCCGAAGTACGTCACCGCCGACGGCTTCTACGGTGTGCCGGCGGGTTCCGTGCGGACGCTCGTCGCGGTGTACGGCCCCGAGGGCGCCACACCGTCGCACATCGATCGCGACGGCGCCGAGGACGGGGTGCAGACCGCCCTGCTCGGCACGCGCTCGGTCGTGCAGCATGACGTGCTGCTCGCCCCGGGCGAGTCCACGACGATCACAGTCGATTTCCAGGGCGAGGGCGCCGGCGAGCGGCTCACGCAGGTGCAGACGACCCCGATGATCGAGGCGCCGAAGACGTCGCGAGAAGAGCTTCGCTGCGGTTCGTGACTTTCTCCGCGGAATAGGCTACTGTCGACTCACTGGGGAATATCTGGGCTCTGTCTTCCTGCCGTGGGGGCAGGATGAGCTCACGCAATCGAATGCAGGGGTGTATTCGGGTGCGATTCCGCGTGAAATTCTGGGGAGAATCATGCTGAAGAAACTGGCTGCAATCAGCCTTACTGCTGGCGCGCTGGTATTCATCGCGCCGAGCGTCGCAACCGCCGCACAGACTGTGCCGGCTGCAGAATCCGACTCCTACGCGGAGACACCCGGGGTGAAGGTCGGCGATCCGATCATCGACACCTGCGAGGTCTCGACCGTCGTCTTCGGTGCGGGCTACTTCCTGCCGTCGGAGACCGTCAACGTCTCGGTCTCGGGTCTCAACGCCGGTGGCGCATCGGTGTCGGGGAACACCGCCTCCGCTGATGGCGGGCTGACGGTCACGTTCCGTCCGCCGGCCGACGGAGAGGGCTCGTACAGTCTCGCTTTCGGGGGCTCGCGTCCGTACACCGCGACCATCACGGTCACGCACGGTCAGAACGCGGCGAGCAGCTGTGACCACGATCCGGGCGTCGCACCCGCCGGAACCGAGATGCCGCTCACGGGCGACGTCGAACTGGCACTCACCGGCGGCAGCGTTTCGCCGTGGGTACTCGGTGGCGGAGCAGTCGCTCTCGTCGCCGGTGGCGCTCTGGTGGCCGCTGGGGCGGCTCGCCGCAAGCGCGCCTAGGTCCGACTGCCGCCTTGTGCGGTGGTCGACCGGACGACGGTGATCCCTCCCCCTCCGATCACCGTCGTCTGGTGCATCCGGTAACAGCGCCGGAAGCCCACGGCCTCTCCGCCATCTCGGGAGACGGTCGTGGGCTGCGGCGTGCCCACGAGACGATCACGGCTCGGGAGTCGGCGTCTCCGTCGGCGGGTGGAGCTTCTGCTGGACCATCTCGTGGATCAAACCGTAGTCGGGCGCGTGCTCGTCGACCCCTGACTTGGGGACCAGCTCGATCGTCGTGACCGGCAGCTTCTTGGCCTTGAGCATCAGGTCGAAGAACTCCGGCAGCTTGTCCTGAGGCAGATCGGTGTTGATGAGCGCCGTCCCGGCCGCTGCCACCTCGTTGAACCGAGTGAGCACGGTCTGCGGGGTGAACTGCGAGAGGATCGCTTCCTGGAGTTGCCGCTGCCGCTCCATGCGGTCCCAATCGTCGGTCGTGTACCGCGAGCGCGCATACCACTGCGCGGTATCGCCGTTCATGTGCTGTTGGCCGGGCTCGATCCATCCGATCGCCCAGGCGTTCACGTCGCGCGGATCCACACCGTCCGGCGGCCCACCCTTGGGCAGGCGCTCGGTGACGTTGATGTCCACACCGCCGAGGGCATCCACGAGGTCGGCGAAGCCGTGCATGTCGATGAAGACGTAGTACGGGATCTCGATGCCCAGCACGCCCTCGGCAGCATCCTTCGTCGCCTCGATGCCCGGGTCGGATCCGTGTGCCGCAGCATCCGGATAGAGCGACGCGCCGCCGTCTTCTCGGCAGATCTCCGCCGCGTTGCGCACGTGGTTCATCCATCCGTTCCAGCCGCACGACGACGAACTGTGTCCCTCGAAACCGTTGGGATAGAGCGCCTGCATCGGGCTGCCCTCGCTGAACGGAGCGTTCGGGAGTTCCCGAGGGATGCCGGTGATCGTCACGGCGCCCGTGTCGGCGTTCACCGATACCACGGAGATACTGTCGAACCGCATCGAGTCGCGGCCGTCGCCACTGTCGGCACCCAGCAGGAGGATGTTGTAGTAGCCCTCACTCGGCGGCAGGCTCGGCCCACTCTGGCCGAAGATGGTGCTGATCGTGCTTCGAGCGGAGCCCACGGCGGTTGCCGCGTAGCCGGCGCCACCGCCGACGAGACCGAGCAGGACGAGCGCGACGACGGGGATGGCCAGGCGGGACGCCCCGGGAATCTTCACCAGGCGGACGAGTCGCAGCGCATCGAAAGTGAGCACGATCCACAGCACGACGTAGGCGACCAGCAGAACCTGCACCAGCGTGAGCACCGCCGCGGAGAACCACCCGCCGCCGATCGTCAACCACAGCAGCACAGGTCGCGCGAAGAGCGCGAGGCCCGCGGCGACGATCACGAGGAACCACGCGAGGAGCGTCGCGCCGAGGCCGAAGCGTCCGAGGCGGCGATTGCCGGCGAGCACCTGCGCGGATCCGGGGACGAGCAGATTGAGGGCGACGAGCCACCAACCGCGCTTCGTCATCATGCCCGGATCGGTCGAGTCCGGATGCCGCAGCGGCCGGGTCTCGATGAGCGGGCGCGCGGTCGCGCGCGGGGGCGCAAGGGTCACAAGGAGCCCTTCAGCCGCTCGTTCTTCTCCTCGACCTGGGATTCGAGATCGCGCGCGAACGCCTCGATGCGGTCGGCGAGGGCGGAGTCTGCGGTGCCGAGTATCCGTGCGGCCAGCAGCCCCGCGTTCCGGGCTCCGCCGATCGAGACCGTGGCGACCGGGATGCCGGCGGGCATCTGCACGATCGAGAGCAGCGAGTCCATGCCGTCGAGGTAGGCGAGCGGCACCGGCACCCCCACGACGGGGACGGCGGTCATGGAGGCGACCATTCCCGGAAGGTGCGCCGCTCCCCCGGCACCGGCGATGATCACTCGGATGCCGCGCCCTCGTGCCTCTCGCGCATACGACATGAGCTTGTCCGGCGTGCGGTGCGCGGAGACGACCTCGACCTCATGAGGGATTCCGAAGTCCGTCAGCGCCTGGGAGGCGTCGCTCATGACGCGCCAGTCGGAGTCGGATCCCATGATGACGCCGACAAGAGGCTCGGCGGCGGAGTGCAGTGGCTCGGTCACCTGATCAGGCTACGGTCTGCTGCTGGGAGAAGCCCCCAACGGCGCGCCTGTCCGCTGGTGAATTCAGTGAGTATCAGGCGAAGTGCGCTGCGGTCGCCCTGGCCTCGTACACGGCGTCGTCGAGATCGTCGCCGACCACGTTGACGTGGCCGACCTTGCGGCCGGGGCGCGGTGCCTTGCCGTAGGTATGGATCTTCGCCGCCGGATGGTCGACCATCGCCGCATCGAACCGCTCCTCGAGCGTGCCCTCGGTGGGTCCACCCAGGATGTTGACCATCACCGACCACGGCGCGCGCGGAGACGTGCTCCCCAACGGGAGGTCGGCCACCGCGCGAAGGTGCTGCTCGAACTGCCCGGTGACCGCGCCGTCCTGACTCCAGTGCCCGCTGTTGTGCGGGCGCATGGCGAGTTCGTTGACGAGGATCCGCTCGTCGTCGGTCTCGAAGAGCTCGACGGCCAGCATCCCGGTCACGCCGATCCCCTCGGCGATGGTGCGGCCGATCTGCTCCGCCACCTCGGTGAGTCGCTCCGCCGCCGCGGGAGCCGGAGCGATGACCTCGGCGCACACGCCGTCACGTTGAACCGTCTCCACCACCGGGTACGCGACGATCTCACCGCCGGGGCGGCGCGCGACCTGCTGCGCGAGTTCCCGCACGAACGGCACGAGCTCCTCCACGAGGAGCGCGTCGCCTGCGGCGATCCCTTCCAGCCAGTCCTGCGCCTCGGCAGCGGCGCTGATCACCCGCACGCCCTTTCCGTCGTAGCCGCCACGCGGCGTCTTCACGACGGCGCGGCCGCGGTGGGCGTCCAGGAAGGCCTGCAGCTCGGTCGCATCATGTACTGCCGCCCAATCGGGCTGCGGGATGCCGAGCTCCGCGAGGCGCGCGCGCATCACGAGCTTGTCTTGAGCGAACTGCAGCGCGTCGGGTCCGGGGTGCACGACCACGCCATCGGCGACCAGCGCTCTCAGGACGTCTTGCGGCACGTGCTCGTGGTCGAAGGTGATGACATCCACATCTGCCGCGAACGCACGGACGACCGCGAGATCCCGGTAGTCGCCGACGGCCGTCGCCGCCAACCGGGCAGACATCCCGTCAGACTCTGCGAGCACCCGCAGGTCGAGGCCGAGCTCGACCGCCGGAGCGATCATCATCCGGGCGAGCTGTCCTCCGCCGATCACGCCAACACGCAGTGCCATCTGCCGTCTCCATTCGTCTGCCCCCATTCTCCCGCACCGCGAAGCATGGATCGACACGTCATGACGACGCCGCCGCGCCGCGAGCACTCCGACGGGTCAGGCGCGGTCGATGTCGTCGGACCCGCCTTGCGCATCGCGATGGGCGAGGATCTGACCGACTTCGATCTGATCGGCGAGCGTCTCGTGCACCAGCGTCACGTTGGGGACGTTCGGAAGACGGAGCGCCGCATCGACGCCGTTGGACAGAACGATGGTTCCCGATCCCCACAACCGCTGAAGCGGCCCGCGGCGCACGGCGATCGTATACCCCCTGGCGTGCGACATCTCCCGCCGCTGACGGGCGCCGATCCCCTGATGGGCGATGACTCGCCTCGTCGTGATGGTGGTGCTGCGCGAATGCCAGATGATGAACGGGAACACGACGAGAAGGATCACGAGCAGACCGGCGGCGCTGAGCAGCATCCAGTTCTCGAGCCCCTCCGGCAGATTGTCGTAGAAGAACCCGGTGGCGCCGAACGCCGCGATGAGCACGAGTGCCGACCAGAACAGCCGACGTGCGTGGCTGCGGAAACGCGCGATCAGGAGTTCTTCGGACGGCACGCCGGGCGGCGGCATCAGGGGCCGGCCTCCGAGCGTCACGGGCTGGGTCACCCCACCATTGTGCCTGTGATCTCCGACAACGCGGTCTGCGCGACGGCGTGTCAGTTTCCGGCGGGCCGGACGTGCACGACGTCTCCGGCCGAGATCGCGTGCTCCACGCCGCCGACGGAGACGACCAGGCGCCCCTCCGGGTCCAGCGCCGTCGCGATCCCCTCGAGCACCCGGTCTCCCGGCAGAGATGCGCGGACAGCCTGCCCGAGAGTCGCGCAGCGTGCGGACACGGCGGAGTGCAATCCACTCGTGACGGCATCGTCGGCAGCGCCGGCGAGCGCGACCAGGTGAGCGTTGAGCGTCCGCAGATAGTCGGCCAGCAGGCGGTCCTGGTCTGCCTCCACGCCGAGCACGGCGAACGACGTGGCCGTCGGCACCGGGAGCTGGTCGGTCGTCATCGCGGTGTTCACGCCGGATCCGACGACCACGGCATCCGTGGTCGCCTCCGCCAGGATCCCGCAGATCTTCCGGCCGTCGACCAGGACGTCGTTGGGCCACTTGACGGCGACCTCGTGCCCCGGCAGTTGAGTGGCGACGGCGTCGGCCATTGCCGCGCCCGCTGCGAGGGGGATCCATCCGCGTGCGGCCGGATCAGCAGGAAGCTCGCGGAGGAGGACGGAGATGGCGAGCGAGGAGCCGGCCGGCGCGACCCACGTGCGATCGAGGCGACCTCGCCCGGATGTCTGGTTCGTCGTCATCAGGACGGAGAGATGCGGCCAGCCGTTGATGTCTCCCGCACGCTCACGCAGATCGGCGTTCGTGGAGCCGGTCTGCTCCAGCACCTCGACACGGGCGGCGATCGCACGCGATCGAGGAAGATCCGCGCTCATGCGTCCTCCTCGTCGGCCTCTTCGTCGTCATCGTCCTGGTCTTCGCGGACCGCACCGACCTCATGCGCCTGCCAGTGCTCCCACTCATGCATGAGACGTCCCACCGCCTCGTGGAACTTCGCCGTGGCCACACCGGGGGTCGTATCACCGAAGTAGTGCTGCACCCACATCCGCAGGCGGGCGACGGCCGCTTCGTCGGCGCGAACGCGTTCCACCTCGGAGACGATGCGCGACGCCGCATCCGTCGTGAGCCATTCGCAGTCGGCCAGGTAGCCCGTGGTGTCGATGGAAGCCCGCTCATCGGCCGGTCGTGTGATCATGAGCGGCTTGCCCGCCGCCAGCCGGTCGTAGACCATCGCGGAGATGTCGACCACCGCGACATCGGCGGCCGACAGCTGCCAGCCGAGCTCCGGCCCGTGATCGTAGATGTGCTGCGCGCCGGCGTCGGCCGAGTTCGCGGCGTTGATCGCGGCGATGATCCGGCGGTGGGCGGCGCCGTAGGCCTCGTCCACCACACCGCTGCGCGGATGAGGGCGGTAGATCACGCGGTGCGTGCCCGTCGCCAGCAGCTGCTTCACGAGCGTCTCGCCATGGCTGGCGATGGAACCGTAGTGCGCGCTCGGCCGGTCGCCCTCCCAGGTCGGCGCGTACAGCACGACGGTGCGTCCGTCCGGGGTGTACGGCAGGATGCCGGAGTAGTGGTCGGCCTGCGGTCGACCGATGTCCATCGTGCGGCGGTCGACGTCGTAGTCCCAGAGTGTGCGGGAGAGACGGTCCCGTGCGGCCTGACCGGCCACGAAGGCGTAGTCGTACGCCTTGTACTGGTTGGTGGTCATGTACATCTTGTCGGACTCGCCGTGGTTGATGAACACGTGCCAGCGCCGCCCGTAGCGGAACATCTGGAAGTTGCGGGTGTTCTGGTTCACGTACAGGACGACGCGGATGTCCTGCTTCGCGATGAACCGCTCGAGGTCGCGGACCTTGGGGACGAATGCCACCGCCGGCCCGTCCTCGTCGAGGAGCTTCTCGGCGCCCGCCGCGGACCGCGAGAGCACCACCACCGGCCAGCGCCGCGAGAGCTCGGCGAGAGGGCGGTACCACTGACGCATCTGGTACATGTTCACCGCGCCGTCGGCGAAATACACCGCGACCTGGAAGTGGTCGGCGGGATGGGGCTCGTGCTCGGAGAGGCGGCGACGCACCCGCTGCACGGCGCTTCGGGATGCGAGCGCGCGCGTGAGGAGACGGTACGCCTTCTTGACGTCAGACAATGCACCCATCCCTCCAGAATACGGTCGCCCGGCACGGATCAGGGAACGCCCGAAGACACCGTGACATGATCGTCGTGTGCCTGCCAACGAATCCACCGCCACCGAAGCCGGGGTGTCGTTCGTCATGCCGGTGCTCAATGAGCGCGCGTACCTCGAGCACGCGGTCGAGTCCGTCCTCGCTCAGGAGGTAGAGGGTCCCGCCGAACTCGTGCTGGCCCTGGCACCGTCGACGGACGGGACGACTGAGCTGGCCGAGCGTCTCGCTGCCGCAGACGACCGGATCCGTCTGGTCGACAACCCTGCAGCCCACATCCCCGTCGGCCTCAACGCGGCGATCCGCGCCAGCCGCTATCCGACGATCGTGCGCGTGGACGCCCACTCGGAACTCTCCCCCGGGTACGCCGCCCGCGCCCTGGAGACGCTGGAGCGCACGGGGTCCGCGAACGTCGGCGGCGTCATGCACGCCGAAGGGCGCACCCCCTTCCAGAAGGCGGTCGCACGTCTCTACAACTCCCCCGTCGGCCTCGGCGGCGGCGCCTATCACGGCCGCACGCACGAGGGCGAAGCGGAGTCCGCATACCTCGGCGTGATGCGGCGCGAGGTGCTCGATGAGGTCGGACTCTTCGACGAATCGATCCGGCGCGGTGAGGACTGGGAGCTGAACCTCCGCATCCGCCAGGCGGGACACCGGGTCTGGTTCGATCCGACTCTCTCCGTGACCTACTGGCCGAGGGAGAGCTGGCTGCGCCTCGCCCGCCAGTTCCGCGCCACCGGCGCCTGGCGCGGAGAGCTCGTGCGCCGGTTCGGCCGCCGCAACGGCATCCGCTACTTCGCGCCGCCGGCGCTGGTCCTGGTGGTCGCACTGGCGGTCGTCGTCGGCGCGCTGCAGGTGACGGGCGTGCTCACCGGCGTTCTCTCGCTGATCGCTTCACTCGTGGTGCATCTGCCCCTGGCCCTGTACCTGCTGCTCGTCCTCGCGGTCGCTCTCGCGCCGGGTGGAGGCCGTCTCCGTCAGAAGCTGTGGACCGTCGTGGTGCTGCCGACCATGCACCTTTCCTGGGGGCTGGGCTTCCTCGGCGGCGTTCTGCGCGGCGCTCGCGACACCGTCGACGCCTCCCGACTCGGCACGCGCAACACGCCGTTGCCGTGACGCGTCCTCGTGGTTCTCAGCGTGTGACGAAGCCGAGATCCAGGATCCGGTCGACGACGCGCTCTGCCGCACGGCCGTCATCCCGCCTGTTGAACTGAGCCCGCCAGGCCGCGTAGCGCACGGCGTACGAGGTTCCGTGGTCCGCGTCCGCCAATGCCGCGGCGAGTTCTTCCTGCGTGCGCACCAGCGGCCCCGGCGCGCGTTCCGCGAGATCGAAGTAGAAGCCGCGCAACTGACCCCGGTAGTGATCGAGGTCCGGTACCAGGAAGTACATCGGCTTGCCGGTGACGCTGAAATCGAACATGACGGACGAGTAGTCGGTGATCAGCGCATCGGCGGCGAGGAGCAGCTGCGCCGTCTCCGGGAATCCGGTGACGTCGATCACTCGAGCGCCGGCGTGATCGCGCCCCTGCTGCAGCGTGCGCGAGTGACCTCGCACGAGCACCACGGCGTCGGCCTGCCGTGCGAGCAGCTCCGGATCGATGAAGTCGACCATCTCACTGCGGTCATCCCGCCAGGTCGGCGCGTAGAGGAGAACCCGCTCACCCTCGCCGATACCCAGCGCTGTGCGGATCGCGGTCGCATCACCGGTGGTGAGGACGTCGTTGCGCGGGTACCCCTCCACCCAGATCGGCCGACCGAAGAAGGCATATGCCTTGCGGAGAATGCGCTCCGAGTAGGTGTTCTGTGCGAGCAGCACATCCCATCGGCGGGATTCCTTCACCACGGCGGCCATCCGTCGCGGATCGAAGCCGGGGCGATGCAGGGCCAGGCGCTTGAGTGGCGTGCCGTGCCAGGTCTGCAGCACCTTCTGCCCGCTCTTGCGGACGAAACGTCGCCGCAGCCAGTCGTTCACGACGAGCAGCCGGGCGGCCCCACGGGCGTGCCACCATTCGGGGCTCCCCTCGACGACCGCGATCGCCCCCTCCGGCACGGCGACGGAGAGATCCACCACGCTCCAATACCGACGCACCTCAGGTGCCCGAGCAGCCAGCTCACGGTCGATCGCCTGCGGATTGCATCCGACGCTGCGCCCGTAGAAGCTCTCGAAGAACACGGCGTTCTCAGTCCCGCCGGTCTGGGCGACGTAGCGCCCCTCCAACGTCGACTGACCCTCGACCGTCTCGTACATCGGCGAGATCGGTGCCGCGATGTGCACCGCATCGTCGTCGAGACCGACCCGCACGCCGTCGAGGACGACGGGTGCGATGTGCAGCTGGTCGAGCTCGACACCCGCGACGCGCAGCTCGTACTCCCCCGACGGCAGCGGAAGCTCGGGACCGCCCCAGCGCGAAGCCTGGAGAGGGAACGTCGCCTTCCACGTCTTGCCTCCACCGGTGAGGCGTGCGTCGACGCGCGCCCGCGGGCCGACCAGCTCCGCCGTCGCCGGTCGCGGACCGGTCCCTGCGATGATCAGCGCTTCCGCCGCTTCATCGATGCGGGCCGTTGTCATACTGCTCCCTTCGGCGCGGGGATCCCCCGCGCGCGGATCGCGTCGTACACCCGTCGGGTGTTGTGCCCGTCGCGGTACGCATGCATCTCCGCGCTGAGCGTAGCGGAACGCGCGGAGGCGTCGTCGTACGCCGCGGTGTCGGACAGCAGGCTTCGCAGCTGCCCGAGCACGTCGTCCCAATCGGCGGCGATGTCGACGCCGGCGACTTCGCCGTACTGCCCGTAGAAGCCGCGCGTCTGCGCGTACGCGTCGGCATCCGGCGCGAGGAACACCACGGGCATCCTGAGCAGTCCCACGTCATACGCGAGAGACGAGTAGTCGGTGATCAGCACGTCGACCGCCGCGAGAACGGGTGCGACATCGGCGAGGACCGACGCGCCCAGCATCCGCACCCGCCTGGTGGGAAGGGGCGGGGAGTAGCCGCCCTCGCCGAGCGGATGCGAACGAACCAGCAGCACCGCATCGGTCTCCTCGAGGGTGCGGATGATCCGCACCCATTCGGATGCCGTCGGCACGGCCGGATCGGTCGCGCCGTCGCGCCACGTCGGCGCATAGAGAATCGTGCGGGCTGCTTCGGGGAGATCGCCCACGACCCTGCGGAGCAGAGCGGATGCCGCTTCCCGGCGCTCCTCGACGGATCCGGACGAGAGCACGTCGACGCGCGGCTCACCGGTCACGATGACGCGGTCGTCGCCGAGACCGAATGCCGACTCCAGGCGCCCGCGGGAGCGGTGCGAGGCAGCAGGCAGCACCCGGATCCGCTGGGCGGCCGCCCGATAGAGGAGGGCGACCAGACGCCGCAGCAGGGGCGCCCCCGGAACATCGGGCACCTGCGTCGTGGCCGGGGAGTCCAGTCCGATCCGCTTGAGGGGGATGCCGTGCCAGAGCTGCACCACGAAGGCTCCGCCGTTGGCATAGCGGTTGACGTCGCCGAGGCCGTGCGTGACGACGAGCACCCCGGCCCTGGCGGTGGCCCACCAGCCACGGAAGGTCTCCTTGCGCACAGTGCGGATGCCGAGGGCGGCCGCCTCCTGATCTTCTCGATCGGAGGAGGTGAGCCACACGGTGTCGTGTCCTGCCGACGATGCGTGCTGGCGCAACGCCAGGGCACCGTCGCCGATCCCGGCCCCGCAGCCGAAGACCCAACGTCGCCCGCGCGGGACCAGCAGGGTTCCTATGCGTCCCACGGCATAGAGCGGGATCCGGAGCAGCTTGGCCGCGTTGCCGGTGCCGAAAGAGAAGGACGCCACCCCGCGAGCCTATCGCGGGGTGGCGTCCTTCTTCTGCGAGACGAGTTCAGTCGGCGAGTGATCCGAGCGTCACATCGATCTCGAATTCCTTGCCGCCGCGAACGTAGGTGACCTTGGCGTCGCTCCCGGCTGCCGCGGCCCGCACCTGGGCGGTCAGGTCGCTGGCGCTGGTGATCGGGACGCCGTTGAACTCGGTGACGACGTCGCCTTCCTTCAGGCCGCCGTCGGCAGCCGCTCCACCGGCGTTGGCCTTGGCGATGTAAGCGCCGGCGACTGCGGCGCCCTCGACGCTCGCCGCGTCACGGACCGAAGCCCCGAGGAGACCGTGCGTTGCTGCGCCGTCGGCGATGATCTCCTCCGACACGCGCTGAGCGATGTTCGAGGGGATCGCGAATCCGATGCCGATGGAGCCCGACTCCTCGGAGTTGCCCGAGCTCGCGATGGCCACGTTGATGCCGATCAGCTGACCCTTGCTGTTGACGAGCGCACCGCCGGAATTGCCGTGGTTGATCGCCGCGTCCGTCTGGATGACGGCGATCGAGATCGACTCCGAGGACTGCTGCCCGGTGTTGCCAGGGAGGTCGAACTGGAACGGTCCCTCACCCTGGCCTTCACCCTCGGGGGTCTGCTGCTCCTGCGGGGCGTCTTCCGACGAGGAGTCAGGCAGCGCCGAGGAGGCGATCTGAATGCTGCGGTTCAGCGCGCTCACGATGCCGGTCGTGACCGAGTTCGCGAGCCCGAGCGGGGCGCCGAGCGCGACGGCGGTGTCACCGACGTTCAACTTCGACGAGTCGGCGAAGGCGATGGGCGTGAGGTCTTTCGCACCCTTCAGCTTGATGACGGCGAGGTCGTAGATCGGATCGGTTCCGACGACGGTCGCCTCGTAGATGTGCCCGTCGGATGCCGTGACCCGGATCGTCGGATCGGCGACTGCGCCACCGAGGGTGACCACATGCGTGTTCGTGAGCACGTAGCCGTCCTTGCTGACGATGACGCCCGAACCGCTGCCGCCCTCATCGGAGCCGGCGACCTCGATCGTGACGACCGAGGGAAGGGCCGCGGTCGCGACGGCTGTGGTCTCGTTCACCGACCCCGGGTTGTTGACTGTGACCGTCTGCGGGCCTGTGGCGGTTCCGCTGGACGGCTGGTTCTGGAGTCCGCTCAGCAGAGCGCCGCCGCCGAAGCCCGCGACGCCGCCGACGAGCGCCGCCGCAAGGATGAACGCCGCGAACTTCGCGCCGCCTCGACCCTTCGGATCCTTCGGTTCCTTCGTCTTCACACCATCGCCGGGCGGGACGACGAACCCGAGCGGGGTCGTGCCGTCGAGGGGCTGCGTGGGCTGCGTGTACGCGGCCGCGGAGGGGATGCCGAACGCGGCTCCCGGTGCCGAACCGGCCGCCGGCGTGCTCGGTGCCGCGAAGTGCGGTGGGACGGGAGGACCGACAGGGGCGGCGGGCGCCTGCGACGTGAAGGTCGACGGCACCTCGTGTCCCTGCGACGGCACGGCGGGAGTCGTGCCGGTGATGTCAGCGGCGGCGGCGGGCGCCGGCTGAGCGGTGCCCTCTGCTGCCCGGGTGGACGGCACGGCGTCGTTCGACGCGGGTGCCGAGTTGTTCTGGGTGTCGTCTTCGTTCATGGTGTGCTCCTTCATCAACGCCCCTTCAGACTGCCCCTCGAGTCTGTGCGTTTGATATGGCGAAGATGAGTTTCGGCTATGGCCTTAGCCTGTTCTTCATGAGTGTCATTCCCGGCGCATGGCGTCGCACCGCGGATGGGGCCGGTCTGCTCGCCGCGGACGGAACCGTCGCGCCCACCAT
Organism: Microbacterium sp. PMB16; assembly: GCF_051294855.1. GTDB lineage: Bacteria > Actinomycetota > Actinomycetes > Actinomycetales > Microbacteriaceae > Microbacterium. Next base: position 2,791,872 of record NZ_CP145908.1, on the reverse strand, counting down.
CTTCGCAGAGATGTCGGCAGCGGCGGCCCGCACCGGCGCGATCAATCTCGGTCAGGGCTTCCCCGACGAAGACGGTCCGGCAGAGGTCCTGGAGGCGGCGCGCGCGGCGATCGCGAACGGGGCGAACCAGTATCCGCCGGGGCGCGGCATCCCGGATCTCCTCGCGGCCATCAGCGAACACCAGCAGCGGTTCTACGGTCTCGGGGTCGACCCCGAGACCGAGGTCATCGTCACCGCCGGTGCCACCGAAGCGCTGACGGCGACGCTGCTCGCACTCATCGACGGCCCCGATGACGAGGTGGTCGTGTTCGAGCCGTACTACGACTCATACGCCGCGGCGGTCGCCCTGGCGGGAGCGCGGCTGCGCACGGTGCCGCTGCGCGCTCCGGACTTCCAGCCCGATCTCGAGCAGCTCGCCGCCGCGGTCACGGACCGCACGCGGATCATCCTGGTCAACGACCCGCACAATCCCACGGGGGCGGTGTTCGACCGCGACGTGCTCACCGAGGTCGTCCGCCTCGCGAATCGGCACGATGCGGTCATCGTCACGGATGAGGTGTACGAGCATCTGGCCTTCCGCGCACCGCACACGCCGATCGCTACCCTTCTCGGGGCCGCGGAGCGCACGCTCACGATCTCGTCAGCCGGCAAGACGTTCTCCACCACCGGCTGGAAGATCGGCTGGGTGCACGGCCCGGCCGCGCTCATCACGGCCGTGCTCACCGTGAAGCAGTACCTCACGTACGTGAACGGATCTCCCTTCCAGCCTGCCGTCGCCCTCGGCCTGCGTCTGGATGACTCGTACTTCGCGGCAGCCGCCGCCGCGCTCGCGCGCAAGCACGAGATCCTGGGTGAGGGACTGCGAGCCGCTGGCTTCACGGTGCATGCCCCGCAGGGCGGCTACTTCACGGTCGCGGACGCGACGGCTCTCGGCGGGACGGATGCCGCGGCATTCTGCCGCGCGCTCCCCGAACGCGTCGGGGTCGTGGCGATCCCGCTCACGGCCTTCGTCTCGCGCGGGCATCAGCAGGAGTACGGCGGTCTCGTGCGATTCGCCGCCTGCAAACGCGTCGAGATCCTGCCGGAAGCGGCGACGCGCCTCGCGGCGTTCTCCGCCTGAGCGGCTCGTCAGGTCAACGCGGCACGACGGCGTAACGCCGCATGCGCAGGGACGGGTTCACGGTACGCACCCGGTCGATCACGGCGCGCTCGACAGGAGCGACAGCGATGCCCTCGTGTGTGCCGACGCCGGCCAGCACGACGCCTTGCGGGTCGACGATCTGCGAATGTCCCACGCCGATCGGGGTCGGATGATCGGCGGCCACCACGTAGACCGTGTTCTCGATCGCCCGCGCGGCCAGCAGCGTGGTCCAGTGGTGCTCCTTGAGGGGCCCTCTGACCCATTCGGCGGGGACGACGAGCACGTCGGCCTGCGCGTCCACCAGAGATCGTGCGAGCTCGGGGAAACGCAGGTCGTAGCAGGTCATCAGCCCGAAGCGCAGACCGCCGAGCTCGAACGTGGCGGCCTCCCCCGGGTCTCCCGGCTCGACCCAGTCCGACTCGGTCTGGCCGAAGGCGTCGTACAGGTGCTGCTTGCGATAGACGGCGAGGACACCATCGCCGCGGACGGCCACGACCGTGTTCCGCACCCGGTGCCCATCGGAGGCGCGCTCGGTGAGACCGGCGACGATCACGACGGCATAGTCGGCGGCCAGCGCGGTCAGGCTGGCGACGAACTCGCCGTCCAGGTCCTCCGCGTTGGTCGCGAGAGTCGCGTCCATCGGGTCGACGAAATAGCTCGAATACTCGGGGAAGACGATCAGCTTCGCACCGCGCGCCGCAGCGTCCGCCGTGAGGGCGGCGATCCGTTCCCGGTTGTCGGAACGGGACGCCGTCGGGGCAAACTGGCACACGGCGACGGACACTGCTGCTGTCTCGGACATGCCCTCATCCTCCCCCATCACCGCAGACCCGGCCTCGATTCGCGGGCCCTCAGAATCCGTGATAAGTTACTTCTTGTGCCGCGGGGTGGAGCAGTTCGGTAGCTCGCCGGGCTCATAACCCGGAGGTCGCAGGTTCAAATCCTGTCCCCGCAACGAGAATGCGACACAAGAAGGGCCCCGAGATCATTGCGATCTCGGGGCCCTTTCCTTTTGAGCGGAGCCGACTCGACTGATTCGTCGACGGACCTGTGCCGCGCTCCGCTGGGCGGGTGGACGCTTCAGTCCGACGAGACCGCTGTCCCCTCGGGCAGGTGCACACCGTCGAGAGCACCGTCGAGCATTCGACGAACCACCCCGGTGAGCACCTCGAGCCCCTGCACCAGATCGTCGTCCGAAGTGAACTCGCTCTCGCAGTGCGAGACACCCCCGACGCTGGGTACGAAGAGCATGACGGATGGCACGAGCGTGTTCATGGCCACGGAGTCATGTCCGGCGCGCGTCTGGATGACCCGGGTGGTGTATCCGACGCCGCGTGCGACACTGTCGGCGAGCTCGACGGCTTCGATCGGGAAGCGACGCACGGGCCGGACGTCGAAGTCATGAACACGCACCTCGACGCCGTCTTGCTCGGCGATCGCCTGCAACTGCCGCAGGAGCGTCGCCCGAGCACCGAGCACGATGTCGCGATCGACCGAGCGCAGATCTGCCACGAGGTGCACGCGACGCGCGACGACGATAGGCGAGTTCGGCTCGATCACGAGCTGGCCGATCGACGACAGGAGCAGATCTTCGTCGTAGTTGTCGACGACCTCCCGCACCCGCAGGATGATCTTCGCCGCCGACACCAGCGCATCGCGGCGATCCGCCATCGAGGTCGCGCCGGTGTGGGATTGTTCGCCGATGACTTCGATGTCGAGCTTCTGGGTGAACCAGCTGCGATCGACCAGACCGATGTCGAGCCGCTCCCGCTCGAGGATGCGCCCTTGCTCGATGTGCACCTCGGCATAGCCCGCGGCGACAGGAGGCTCGTCGCGCCCGAGGTACCCGATGCTCTCCAAGGCGTCGCGGACGGTGACCCCATCGAGGTCGCTGGTATCCAGCATCTTCTCTTCGGAGAAGAGACCGGCGTAGACCGAGCTGCCCATCACGCTCGGTGCGAAGCGCCCGCCCTCCTCGTTGAACCAGTCCACGACCGCGATGTTGTACTTCGGCACCCGCCCGGTCTCTGCGAGCTCGCGGCCGATGGCCTTCGCGGCATGAAGCCCGGCGATGACGCCGTACGCCCCGTCGAACCGACCACCCCTCGGCTGACTGTCGAGGTGCGAGCCGACAACGATGCAGGCGGCGCCGGGTGTCCACTCGGAGACGGCGAACACGTTGCCGATCCCGTCGACACGTACGGACAGCCCCGCTTCTTCGGCGGCGGCCCGGAACCAGTCCCGAACCTGCTTGTCCTCCGGGGTAGCGGCCTGGCGATCGACCCCGTTGTCGGGTGTTGCGCCGATCGTGGCGACGTGGTGGAAGTCGTTGAGGAACGCGTCAGCATTCATGGTCAGAGAACCCTTCACAGTGAGAACAGACGAGACGGCAGATCGGATCGGCTCATCCGACCCGTCCGCGCGTCTCCGGCACTCGGGTCACGAGAATCAGGACGAACACGATGACGGCGGCAGCGGCGACGTAGTAACCGGGCGCGACGTTGCTTCCGGTGGCGTCCACGAGCGCGGTACCGACGAACGGAGCCGTTCCTCCGAAGAGCGCGTAGGCGCCGTTGTAACTGATCGCCGCCGACGTGAACCGGGTTCGTGTGGAGAAGATCTCGACGAAGAACGTGTAGCAGCCACCGCCGTATACGCACAGCGGCACGACGAACAGCGCCTGTCCGAGCAGCGCCAGCCCGACCACGCCGCTGGTGACGAGGGAGAAGGCCGGAATGGACACGACGGCCATCGCGACGGCTCCGGCGATGAGCATCGGACGTCGACCGACCCGGTCGCCGATCGCCCCTCCGATCGGCAGGAGGATCGCGTAGAGGCACATCGCGCCGGCATTGGTGAGCAGTGCCAGCTCCCGGCTGAGGTTGCCGGCCGTCTGGATGTAGGAGACGAAGTAGGTCGACAGGAAGTAGAAGCCCATCGCGGTGAGGCCCACGATGAAGATGACCTGGAGCATTTTGCGCCAGTTGGTGCGGAACGCTTCCTTGACGGGGCTGAACTCCTCGTCGTGCGTCGCGACCTCCGCGGTGAACATCTCGCTCTCCTCGGTGCGCGACCGGATCCACACCCCCACAAGGGCGAGGGGCAGAGCGAGCAGGAACGGCAGTCGCCACCCCCACTCGAGGTAGGCCTCGTTGCCGACCACGGTACTGATCAACACGATCAGACCGCCGGCGACGACCGACGGCAGCGCCGTCGCGGCGAGAGTGAAGTTGACCCACCGGCCTCGGCGATCAGCGGGTGCGTGTTCGAACACGAACGACGGACCGCCGACGGTTTCGCCGCCGGCGGACAGGCCCTGGAGAAGACGCAGCAACACCAGCAGCGCCGGGGCGAACCAGCCGATCGCGTCGAAGGTCGGGAGCAACCCCATCGCGGCGGTTGCCCCGCCGACGAGGAAGAGGGTGATGGTGAGCACACGCCGGCGCCCGATGCGGTCGCCGAGAGCACCGAAGAAGAGTCCACCGAGTGGGCGCACGGCGAAAGCGACCCCGAAAGTCGCGAAGGCAGCGAGCAGCCCGCCGATGGTTTCACCAGGGAAGAACTGCTGGGCGAAGACGAGGGCAGTGAGGCCGTAGAGGGTGAGGTCGTAGAACTCGATGAACTGCCCGAGCCCGCCTCCGAAGAGGACGCGGCGCTGCAGTGCGGTGGGAGCAGGTCGACCGACGGTGGCGGCCGTCGTGGAGTCGACTGAGAGTTGAGAACGGGTCATGGTCCCACGTTCGTCCTTCGCCGATTCCCCTGTGTTGCCGCTCCGTGAAGGCCTTGTAACCTACCGTCGACGTCATCGCAGTGACTATTCGATCAAATCTCACAGTCGGCGGGCAGTCGGGGCAGAACTCATCCCCGGTAGACCTGGCGGCATGCGTCCTCGAACGCCTGCGCACGACGACTGGGAACGACGCCTTCCGGTCGAGCGAGGAGAACGTCGATCGGCGGAAGGGGCTCGGCGATCGAGAGCGCGACCACACGACCGCCCTCGTATGTCAGATCATGGATGCGCTGATTGAGGATCGTGTAGCCATGGCCACGCCCCACGAAGGAACGGACGGTCTCATATCCGGCAAAGGAATGACGGATATGAGGCTCCACCCCGACCATCGCGAACAGCCGCTGGTAGTACTCGCGCGAATGCCGCACGTTCAACTGGATGAATGGTTCGTCAGCGACATCCTGTAGCGAGATCGGAACGTCTGGAGTCGCCGCAGCCGGATGCGACGCCGCGACGAGCACGTGTGGGGGGATGCTGCCGATGATCTCGCCGTGCAGCCCTTCGGGAAGGCCGAGCCCGTAGAGAAGCGCGGTCTCGCATTCGCCGGAGTCCAGTGCCTCATGCAGAGTATTGAGATCGGCTTCGAGGAACTGGATCTCGAGGCCGGCGTGACGCTGCTCTACGAGGCTGAGGATGAGCGGCAGTCGAAACGGTGCGAGCGGGGCGTAGACGCCGACTCTCAGCAGCCCGGTCACACCGGTCGACATGCCCTGCGCGAACTCCTGAATGTCATCCGCGTGCTCGAGGAACGACACGACCTCGCGGGCGAAGCGCTTCCCTGCGGGGGTGAGGGTCATCGCGCGCGTGCGATGGCGCACGAACAGGCGCACTCCGAGTGCGTTCTCCAGCTGCACCATCGCCGTCGAGAGGGCCGACGCGCTGAGCTCCAGACGCGTAGCTGCCGAGGACAGGCTCGTCGAGGAGGCAACCACGGAGAAGTACTGCAGTTGAGCGAGAGTGAACTGGCGAATCATGCGCCAATCCTGGCATCCCGTCGGGTCCGAGACGCGCACGGGGTAGGTACGGTCTCCCCCGCTGCCTCCAGCAACGCCGTTAGAGTGATCCGCATGGGCCTGTTCAAGAACACGAGCAAGAATGCGCCTCCGCGCGAAGAGCCGCTCCACGCCGGCATCGCCGCGATGGCTGCGGCGGATCCCGGTGAGCTGGCGGCACAGGTCTTCGTCCGTCTGTTCACCGCGGACCAGACGCACTATCGGCCGGAAGCAGCGCTGGGCATCCTGCAGCAGCTGGGTGGGGTCGACGAGATCCCCGCGGTCACGATCCGTGGCACCATGACCACGCCCAGGGCCAGATACGCACTCGACCCCCTGTATGTGCAGTGCGTCCTGCTCTGGGAACGAGGACTCGTCGCCGGCCTTCTCGCGGGGCTCAGAGGCGTATCACCACCTGGTGCTGCTTCCCCGCGGCCTCCACGCTCTCTACAGCGACGACCCGATGGCGGCGCTTCGGCGCGCGATCCCGGCGCCCGCCGTCTGATCTCGAGCGAGGCTCAGCCTCGGTCCGCGCCGGAAGTCGTGAGGATACGCGAATCGGGCGCCCCCGAAGGGACGCCCGATTCGACTCGACAGGAGGACTACTCCCCTGCGGCGTTCTCCAGCGCGAGGAGCTTCTCAACCGCTGCGGTGAGGCGCTTGTCAGCCTCGGCGAACTTCTCGAGGTCGCCCGCCTTGAGCGCGGTCTCGCGATCGAGGAGCGCCTGCTGCGCGTCGGCGAGCGCTGCGGCCTCATCGCCCGAAGGCGTGGTCGGCTCAGTGGGCTCGGTCGGGGTCTCCCCGCTCTCGGGATCCGTCTCCTCCGGGTCGGTGGGCTCGACCTCGCCATCGCCGCCGGTCGCACCCGAGTCACCGCCGAAGAGGGTGTCCAGAGCCTCGGACAGCGTGTCCTCGAACGCCACCCTGTCGCCGAATGCGACCAAGACCTTCTGCAGGCGTGGCAGCTGCGTGCCCTCGGAGGACTGCACGTACACGGGCTGCACATAGAGCAGACCACCGCCGACGGGCAGCGTCAGGAGGTTGCCGTAGATCACCTCGGACTCACCCTGTTGCAGCAGGTTCAGCTGCGGCACCACGGCCGTGTCGGAGTTGTACGTGTTCTGCACCTGACCTGGGCCGGGCACAGTGGTGTCCGTATCGATCTCCAGCATTCGCAGCTGGCCGTATCCGTCGGACTTGACGCCCTTCTCCGAGCCGGCATCCGAATCCACCGCGAGGTAGCCCATCAGCACGTCTCGGCTGCCTCCGGCTCCCTGCGAGACCGGGATGAAGGTGGAGAACATCGAGAAGCGAGGGTCGTCCTGACCGGGCATCTGCATCGTCAGGTAGTACGGCGGCTGCAGCATCGCCTTGGAGCGCGGGTCGTTCGGCGTCTGCCACCGGTTGTCCTGCTGGGCGAAGGAACCTGCCTTGTCGACGTGGTAGATGCCGAGGATGTCACGCTGCACCTTGAACAGGTCGGTCGGGTAGCGGACGTGGCTCATCAGCTCGCCGGACATCTCGCTGATCGGCTTCACCGTCGACGGGTAGACCTTCTGCCAGGTCTTGAGCACCGGGTCCTCGGCATCCCATGCGTACAGCTTCACGGAACCGTCATACGCGTCGACGGTCGCCTTGACCGAGTTGCGGATGTAGTTGATGTCGTCGATGGCGAGCGTCGGCGACGGGACGTTGGAGTCCGCGATCGCGTCGGACAGGCTGACACTCGTCGAGTACGGGTACGTCGAGCTCGTGGTGTAGCCGTCGACGATCCAGACGATGCGGCCGTCCACGACGCTCGGGTACGGGTCGCTGTCGAGCTCCAGGTACGGGGCGACCTTCTGCACGCGCGTCTTCGGGTTGCGGTCGTAGAGGATCTGCGAGTCCTCGTTCACGAGGTTCGAGAACAGGATCTGCTCCGACTGGAACTTCAGGGCGTAGAGGAGCTTCGTGAAGGTGTCGCCGACCGACGGTCCGCCCTTGCCCTCGAAGGTCGTCTTCGTCTCGCTGGACCCGTCCTTGCCGCGCGGGTAGTCGATCTCCGCGGGCTCGGCGCCCTTGGGCGCGCCCACGATCGAGTACTCCGGAGAGTTCTCGCCGAAGTAGACGCGCGGCTCGAAGTTCTCGCGATCGGTCAGGAACCCGGAAGACGGGATGCCGCGCTCGAGGAACACCGGCTCACCATCGCTGGTGCGCTGGTTGCCCGCAGCGGCGACGAGACCATAACCGTGGGTGTAGACGGCGACGCGGTTGTTCCAGTTGTCGCCGTCGCCGAGTCCCGACATGTCGAGGTCGCGGACCGAGACGACGGTGTCCTGCATCTTGCCGTCGATCTCGTAGCGATCGACGTCCATCGTCGTCTGGAACTGGTAGTAGCCGCGGTACTGCTCGAGCTGGCGGACCGTCGGCGGGATCACCTTCGGGTCCATGATGCGGATGGATGCGGTGGTCTCGGCATCCTCACGCAACTGTCCGGCCGCGGCGTCGGTCTCGGCCTCGAACGTCGTGCTCTCGAGGTTGTCGACCCCGTATGCCGCCTTCGTGCCGTCGATGTTCCGCTGGTAGTACTCGGCCTGGTAGGCGTTCTGGTTCGGCTTCACCTGGAAGGTCGTGACGACCCACGGGTAGCCGACACCCACGACGAGGGAGGCGACGATCAACAGCGCGGTCGCCGCGAGCGGGAAGCGCCAGCGGCCGATGACGGCGGTGATGAAGAACAGGATGGCCACCACGGCGGCGATGATCGCGATGATCGCGAGGCCCGGGATGGTCGCGTTGACGCCGGTGTACGCGGCACCCGTGATGCGGTCATCCGGCGTGGTCAGCGTCCGGTACCGGTCGAGCCAGAGGCTCGCAGCCTGCACCAGCAGGTAGAGACCCGCGATCACGGCGAGCTGGATGCGGGCCGGCTTCGAGATGCGCAGCTCGCCCTGGCCGATGCGCACCGAGCCGTACAGGTACGAGACGAGAGCGGTCACCAGCAGCGAGAGCAGCAGCACTGCCGACACGAACGCGAGCAGGATCGTGTAGAAGGGCATCGCGAACATGTAGAAGCCGGTGTCGAGCCCGAACTGCGGGTCGACGCTCGACGTCGCCACGCCGTTGGCCCACAGCCAGACGGTCTTCCACTGGCCGGCGGCCGCGAAACCCGCGAACAGGCCGAAGAAGATCGGCATGCCCCACATCGCCAGGCGGCGCAGGGGTTCGATGACCTCCTGGTACCGGTCCAGCTGCGAGCTGAGCCGCACATACACCGGGCGCAGCCGGTAGGCGAGCTGGATCACGACGAAGAGCGGCACGGCCATGCCGAGGAAGCCCACGACGAACATCACCGCGGTGGCGAACCACTGCGTGGTGAGGACGCCCGTGAAGCCCACCTGGTCGAACCAGAGGAACTCGGTGTAGAGCGAGGCGAACACGAAGAACGCCGCGATCAAGGCGGCGATGATCACCAGGGAGATGCCGAGAATGCGTCGGGAGGTTCGAGGCGTGGCCGGATTCGGAGCTGAGGCTGAGTTCGAGGTCACCGTCCCATCCTAGGCGGGCCTACTGTGGGGTGGCTGTCATCCCGGTCACGGCGAGGTCACGGCGACACGCCCCGCTCACGAGGCGGGGAGCTCGCAGGTCGGGAGCGAATCGACGTCGCCGTCGTCGGCGATGACCTCGAGCGCATCGAGCGACTCCTCGAGCGTCGCGGTGCGGATCACCTGCAGACCGTCCGGGATGTGACCGACCACTTCGTCGCAGTTCGACGCCGGCGCGAGGAAGTAGTCGGCGCCCGCATCGCGCGCGCCGTACAGCTTCTGGCGGATGCCGCCGATCGGGCCGACCGTGCCCTCGGCGTCGATCGTCCCCGTGCCCGCGATGTTCTGCCCGCCGTTCAGCTCGCCCTTCGTGAGCGTGTCGATGATGCCGAGCGCGAACATCATGCCGGCGCTGGGTCCGCCGACGTTGTCCAGCTGGAGCGTCACGTCGACCTCGAAGTCGTAATCGGTGCGCAGCGTGATGCCGATCAGCCACGTCGTCACGTCGCCCTCGGTGTGCTTCTCCGGCGTGACCTCCACCATCCGCTCCTCGCCGTCACGCAGCACCGTCAAGGACACCGGAGCGCCCTCGGCATCCTGGATCTCCTGGCGCAGCCGCGTCGCGGAGGTGACGGGAGTGCCGTCGATCGCCGTGATCACGTCTTCCGCCTCGAGCAGTCCATCGGCCGGAGCGTCGGCGACAGCCTCCTCGACGACGACCTTCGCGCCCGTGTCGTAGCCGAGCTCGTTCAGCGCCGCCGCCGTCGCCTCGTGCTGCGAGTCGACCATCAGCGTCGCGTTGCGCTCGTCGCGCTGCTCGGTGGTGACGCCTTCGGGGAAGACCGAGTCGAGCGGTACGACGGCGCGCGAGGAATCCATCCAGGCGAGCGCCAGCTCGAACCAGCTGGGTGTGCGTTCGCGATTTCCGATGACCTGCACGGTGGTGAGGTCGAGGGTGCCGGCGGTCTCGAAGGTCTCGGCACCCTTGACGCTGATCAGCGGCACCTTCTCGCCGTCCGTACCGGTGGCGGTGCCGAGGGTGTCGTAGACGGGGCCAGGACGCTGGATCACGTACGGCGTCGGAAGGAAGGTGAGGACGGCGAGGGCGATGAGCGCGACGATCAGCGCCCAGACTCCGAGTCCGGGCTTTCCAGACCGCGTTCGATCCACAGCATTCCTCCGTCGTTCGCGAGCGGCGTACAGCGATCTGCTCGCTTCGGGGACGCGTGCAGAAACCTGTGACTAGCGTAGATGCCACGGCTATAGGCGTGCTGAGAGGGCGAGCGACATGGCAGACAACGACCCGACACCCGAGGACTTCCAGGAATTCCTGCGAAAGATGCTCTCGAACCAGAGCGGCGGGGACATCGACCCCGAAGCCCTCCGAGACGCTTTCCAGGGCATGGACGGCTTCCAGTTCGACCCCGCGATGATGCAGACGATCATGTCGCAGCTGCAGGGGGCGATGGGCGGCGATCCCTGGGAGAACGCCCTGCGGCAGGCGCTGCACATCGCCAACCGCGATGGTCAGGGGATCACCGACGGCTCGCGCAGCTCGCTCGTGGACTCGTTCACGCTCGCCAACCTCTGGCTCGGCGAGGCGACGACGATCTCCGAGCTCACCGAGGCACCGACCGCGATGACCCGCGGCGAGTGGGTCGAGAAGACGCTGCCGGTCTGGAAGGAGATCGCTGGTCCCGTCTCGACGAGCATCGCCGACGCGCTGACCTCGGCGCTCGACACGCAGGTGCCCGAGGAGATGCGCAGTGTCGTCCAGGGCGCGGGAAAGCTCATGCGCGGCCTGGGCGGCTCGGTGTTCGCGGCGCAGTTCGGTCAGGTGCTCGGCAACCTGGCACTCGAGGTCGTGTCCGGCGGCGACGTCGGAATCCCGGTGCTCCCCGCCGGGACTGCCGCCGTGATCCCGCAGAACCTGACCGCCTTCGGCGAAGGACTCGAGATCCCCGAAGACCAGATCGCGCTGTACTTGGCCACCCGCGAGCTCGCCTACGCCCGCCTGTACCGGCACGCCAAGTGGCTGCACCTGCACGTGATGGCGCAGATCACCGAGTTCGCCCGCGGAGTCACGGTCGACGTCGACGCTCTCGAAGACGTCGCCAGCCGCCTCGACCCGTCGGATCCCGAGGAGCTGCGGGCGGCGATCGAGGGCGGCGCCCTCCTCCCGACGCAGAGCGAGGCGCAGCGCGAGGCTCTCACCCGCCTCGAGAACCTCATCGCCACGATCGACGGATGGGTCGACGTGGTCACTGCTCAGGCGACCTCCCGCCTCCCCGACGGCGCGCGCATCGCGGAGGCCGCTCGACGGCGTCGTGCGGTCGGCGGCCCCGCGGAAGACGCGCTCGGCGCGCTGGTCGGGCTGAAGCTCCGGCCGCGGCGCATGCGCGAGGCGTCGGCGATGTGGCAGGCGGTGACGGATGCTGTCGGCATCAGTGCCCGCGATGCGCTCTGGGACTACCCCGACCTCATGCCGACCGCCGAGGACATCGACGATCCGAGCGGGCTCGTCGCCCGCCTCCAGGCGGTGGAACGTGGCGAGCAGCCCGTGGCTGACGAGTTCGACGAGGCGCTGGCACGGCTGCTCGATGGAGACGACTTCACCGACGAGAAGCCAGCGGACGGCGACGCGGACGACGCGGACGACGAGGCATCGCCGGAGGGCGATCGCCCGGTGTGACTCGAAGGTCGGCGACTCCTCCCCCGTGCTGCACCGGGGAGGAGTTCTCCACTGATGCGGGTTCTCGGCTCCACGCCACCCGTCGCTTGTCCAGAATCGGGTGATGCCACTGACGCCGACGACCCTCACCCGCCTGGACCCGAGCATTCCCCTGCTCTGGCGGGACGAGCAGACGCTGCAGCTCGGCATCGATGGTGAACTCCGCATCGCGGCCGATGCGCCATGGGTCGAGCTGCTGCTGAGTCGCATGCGAGCCGGTTTCCGCCGTGGTTCGTTCGACGTGATCGCGCACGGTCTCGGCGCACCGAGAGACGAGGCGCGGATGCTGCTCGCCCGGCTCGAGCACCTGCTGCGCGATGAACCTGCGTCCGCGCGTCCGGTGTGGGTCGAGACGATCGGCATCACGGACGGGCGTTGCGCGCATCGGATGCGGGAGGCTCTCGTCGACGAGGGCCTGTCGCTCGCCGACCGCTCGCGGCCCGATGCGATCGGCGTGGTCCTCGTGCAGGGCGCGGCGGCGGCACTGCACGTCGCCGGCTACCTCCGGGCTGACATCCGGCATCTCCCGGTCTCGTTCGAATCCGGGCGGCTCACGGTCGGCCCCCTCGTCACTCCGGGCGAGACCCCGTGCCTGACGTGCCGCGACACCCACGACACCGATCGCGACCCCGCCTGGCCGCTGCTGCACGCACAGCTGATCGGTCGCGGTGCGGGCCCGATCCGAGCGGCACAGGTGGGTGAGGCGGCGCGCCTCGCGGCGCAGCTCATCCTCGAGCCCACCGAGGAGGCACGGGTCGTGCGGGTCAGCGCTGACGGCTCCCGCGCGTGGCGTGCGGTGACGTTTCACGCAGAATGCCGGTGCCGCGAGCGGTCGTGCCCATCTCCGCCAGGAACCGCGAAGGCGCCCGTTCTCCGCGCCCTGCCGACCGCGACCAGGACAGGTCCAGGGTTCGCGCGGCGCGCGTGACTCCGACGTACGCCAGGCGCCGCTCCTCGTCGATCGCCTCGAACGTCGTCGCGTAGGAGATCGGGAGCGATCCCTCCGCCCAGCCCGCGAGGTGCACGTGCGGCCATTCGAGACCCTTCGCCGCGTGCAGCGTCGAGAGCGTCACCGTGCGCATCGTCGGCTCGTGCTGGTCCTTCGCCCGCGCCATCAGCGCATCGCTGAACGTGCGCAGATTCGCGTCCGGACCTGCGTCCTCCGCCAGTCGGAGAATCGCGCGTCGCGCTTCCCAGCCGTCGCGCTGCGCACCGCCCGCCACGGGCGGATCATCCGTGAGACCGAGTTCCCGCAGCACGCGCTGCACTCCCGGGAGGAATCCCTGCTCGGTGGGTGCGACCGCCGCGGCGCGCAGGGCGAGGATCGCCTGCCGCACCTCCGGCATCGCGAAGAACCGGGTACCGCCGAGCACCGACGTGGGGATGCCCTCCGCGGCGAGCGCCTGCTGCAGGACTCCGGACTGGGCGTGTGCCCGGTAGAGCACGGCGATCTCCGCGGGCGATGCGCCGGAGGCGATCCGCGCCGAGATGGTCTTGGCTATGCCCGCGGCCTCCTCCGTCTCGGTGTCGTATGCCGTGACGGTGGGCGCATCGGCGGTGAACTGCTCGCGTGCTGGCACGAGCTCGAGCGCACCGGGACGGCCCTGCATCAGCGCGTTGGCCGCCGTGAGGATGGGTGCCTGGGATCGATAGTTGGTCTCGAGACGCACCACGGTGGCGCCGGGGTGGCGGCGTTCGAATTCGAGGAGGAACCGCTGCTCCGCGCCGGCGAACGAGTAGATGGTCTGGCTTGCGTCGCCGACGACACAGATGTCCTGCCGTTCGCCCAGCCACAGCTCCAGCAGGCGGTTCTGCAGCGGCGAGACGTCTTGGAACTCGTCCACCGTGAAATGGCGGTACTGCTCGTGAACGGATGCCGCGACCCGCGGCTCCGCCTCCAGCATCCCGGCGCAGGCGAGAAGGACGTCTTCGAAGTCGAGCTGACGACGCTCGTCCTTCAATTCCTCGTATCCGCGCATCAGCTCAGCGAGCTGGGCCACGTCGATCCCACTCACGGGGCGACCAAGGGCCGCGTACTTGTCGATCGACAGCATCGAGACCTTGCGCCATTCGATCTCGGAGGCGATGTCGCGCAGGGTCGCCGTGCTCGGCCGCAGCCGGATCGCATCGGCCGCCTGGCCCAGCATCCGCACCTTGTTGGTGATGATCGCGGGGGCAGGAGAGCCCGCGAGAGTCGGCCAGAAGAAGTTCAACTGCGCGAGCGCCGTCGCGTGGAACGTGCGGGCGGCGACCCCTTCCACGCCGAGCGCGCGCAGACGACCACGGAGTTCGCCTGCGGCCTTCGCAGTGAAGGTGACCGCCATCACTCGCGAAGGCGAATAGGTACCCGTGTCGACGCCGTGCGCGATCCGATGCGTGATCACTCGGGTCTTGCCCGTCCCGGCGCCGGCGAGGACGGCGACCGGACCGCGCAGAACGGATGCCGCGGCCCGCTGCCGCTCGTCGAGGGCATCGAGTGCGCTCACGCGCGCTCCTCGTACCAGTCGAGGATCAGGGCGCGGGCGATGGACGAAGGACCGGGAAGGCCGACGGGACCGTCGCCCGCGAGCGCAGAAGCGATCTCAGCACGGGTGAACCAGCGCACCTCGACGATCTCCTCGCCATCGGGACGCGCCGCCGCCTCGTCGTCGACGACGGCGCGGAAGCCCACCATCAGGGAACGCGGGAACGGCCAGGCCTGCGACGAGATGTACCGCAGCGACGACAGGCGAACGCCCGACTCCTCCTCGATCTCGCGGTGCACGGTGGACTCGAGCGACTCCCCTGCCTCGGTGAACCCGGCGAAGCAGGAGTACATCCGTCCGCCCCAGTTCGCATTGGCGCCGAGCAGCAGACGTTCCCCGTCGCGACTCTCGATCGCGACGATCACGGCCGGGTCGTTGCGCGGGAAGTGGTCCCGTCCGCAGACGAGGCAGCGTCGCGACCAGCCGCCCTGCCGCAGTTCGGTGGCACCGCCGCACGTCGGGCAGAACGCTGCGTCTCGGAGCCAACCGGCCAGCGCGATCGCCTCGACGAGCAGCTCGGACTCCCGCTCGTCGATACGACCGCCGAGATCGCGCAGACCGAGCCAGATCTCGTCCGGCGCGGCGTCGACCGCATCGGTCTCGGGCGGGACGACGGCCAGCACCAGCACGGTTCCGTCCTGATCCCGTCCGAGAAGGGCCCAGCTCGCGTCGACCACGCCCTCGACGGGGACGCGCAGCAGCGTCGATCCCGTGACCCGCACACGCCCTTCGCGCACCACGATCACACGGGTGGACGGGTCGTCGCGGAGGCGGTCGAGCACGTCCGGCTCTTCGCGAAGATCGGCGGCGCGGTCGAGGGACGGGCGCTGAATGGTCATCGACTCCCCCTTTCACGGGCGTGGCGGAGGCGGGACCGCCCCGGCGTCGACCTACCCTGGGGGCATGGGACGCTCTCCTTTCACTCTAGCCGCGGCGGTGACGGCCGCACTGCCCGGCGCGGAGGTCACGGGCGCCCGTCGGCTGAGCGCGGATGGCGATGGCCGATTCGATTCGGCAGTCGCCTCGCTGGCCGACGGCCGTGAGCTCACGATCCGCGTCGCCGACGACGACGAGACGGCGCGCGAGCTGGCCGCCGAGTCGCTCGCGCTGCGTGCGCTGACCGACGGTGTCCGCGCCATGCTCCCCTTCCACGCACCCGAGTACATCGGCGAGACGACCGTCGGAAACGGCCGTGCGCTGGTGACCGAGCTGCTCACGGGCTTCCAGATCGAGGCATCCCTCGTGCCGGCCGGCCGCGGTGCGGCGGAATCGATGGGCGCGGCGATCGCCGCAGTGCACGGCATGCCGACCTCGGTGGTCCGCGGCGCGGGCCTGGTGACCCGTTCAGCCGAGGAGAGCCGCGACGAGCTCGCCCGTCTGATCGACGCAGCGGCCGCCACCGGTCGCGTTCCCGCACGTCTCACGGTGCGCTGGCGCGACGCCGTCGCCGACGACGACCTGTGGCGGTTCGAGTCCAAGGTGGTCCTGGGCGGAGTGCAGGCGACGTCCTTCCTGTTCGATGACGACCCCGAGCGCGGGCCCGAGGTGACCGGTCTCGTCGGCTGGCACGGCCTGTCCGTCGGAGATCCGGCCGTCGACCTCTCCTGGCTCTCCGCCGCGCCGGATGCCGCGGCCGATGTCCACGCCTCTTACGCCCGCGCGGTCGATCGTGCCCCGGACGCCGGACTCGAGGTGCGCGCCCGGCTGCTGGCGGAACTCGAATTCGCGCGGTGGCTCATCCATGGCGACACGATGCGCCGTCCCGACATCGTCGACGACGCCGCTGCTCTACTCGAGTCTCTCGCCGACGGCCTGCGCACCGATGATCTCAGCATCATCGCGACCCGCAGCGAAGGTGTCGACTCCGCTCTCGACGCTCTAGATCGCGTGCCCGCCGCTACGGCTCCCGAGGTGGACACGTCGATGCAGACCGACGCGTACAACCCGAACGAGCTGTGGATCGACACCGACGCCGACACGGACACCGAGGTCGACACCGACACCGAGGTCGACGAGGAGGACTCGGCGGAACAGGATGACGACCGCGACGAGTCCGACACGACCACGCCGCCGTGGGAGACGGATCGACGCACGGACTCTTCGTCGAAGGCGGATGACGCGGCGCACCGCGCTGAGATGCTGAATGTCGAGACCGAGGATCTCTCAGGAGTCGCGGGCCTTTTCGCCGGCACGAACGGCGTCGCCGGCGTGCGTGAGGACTCGCACCCGCTGAATCCGCGATCGACCACACCCGAGGTCGGGGCCGACGATGCCGCCGATTCCGACGATTCGGACGAGGCTCAGCGTGCGGCGCGCGCGGCGCTCCAGCGCTGGAAGAGCTCCTCCTCCGAGTAGACGCGGTCGCCCCGGATCACGAGGTCATCGCCCACGTAGTAGAGGGCGACGTCGATGTCATCCAGCGGAACCCCGAAGCGGCGGTGATACGCCAGGCGGTAGAGGGCGAGCTGCAGCATCCGCTCATCCCGCTCCTTCGCCGTGCGCGGCGCCCTTCCCGTCTTCCAGTCGACGATCTCGATGCGCCCTCCCCGGTCGGCACGGCGGTACACGGCATCGAGCTTGCAGATGACGATGTGCCCCTGATCGCTCGACTCGACGTCTTCGAGGCCCGCACCGAGCGCGAAGTCGATCTCGATCTCGACGGCGATCGGCTTCAGACCACCCCATTCGCTGCGTTCGAACGTCTCCTGCAGCGTCGCGAGATCAGCAGCATCCGCCGATGCGACCGCGTCTGTCGCAGTGGCGTCGGCGCCGAACCCCGGCTCCGGCGACTGCTCGTCCTCGTCGAGCTCCCACAGCGCCTCGTCGACGCGGCTCCCCACCCCGACCAGTTCGGATCGCTGCTCGACCCACGCATGGAACAGCGTGCCCAGGCGCGTCTGGCGGTACGGACGCTCCGGCATCGGCCGCACGATCGACGACAGCGTGCCGGTGAAGTCGGTGACGTAGTCCTTGAACCGCGATGCCGGGACGCGCGTCGGAGCAGCAGCGTCGGTGCCGCGCTGGCGGGCCGCGCGCTCCGCCAGCAGACGGGTGAGCTCGACGGAAGGCTCCGCGGTGCCGGCTCGGACTGCGCCGTCGACGGCGGCGGCCGCGGCGGTGACGACGCTCCGCCGACCGCCGAGCGGGTCGAGCGGCCAGCTCAGCGTCGACCCTGGTCCCTCATACGGATTCTCGGTCGGATCGACGGGCTCGACCGGGTCGAGTCCCTGCACCTCCATCGCCTCGACCAGGTAGGGACTCGGCGTGCGCGGGGCCTTCTGCCCGGCCCAATGCGCACCGCTGAGCAGCAGGTCGGTGCGCGCGCGCGTCACCGCGACGTAGGCGAGCCGACGCTCTTCCTGCTGCTGGTACGCGCGGTAGGCATCCTTGAAGCGCTTGAGCGCTCCGCCATGCGGGTTCGCCTTCGTGGCGCCTCCGGAGAGCGATGCCTGCGCGAGCTTCTGCCGCTTCCCTGCGTCGGTCTCGTCGCCCATCGCATCGTTCGGATCCCATTCGAAGCGCGGCAGGGCGTCGCGGTCTCCGCGCAACGCGAAGGGCACGACGCCGAAGCCGAACCACCCGGAGGTGTCGGAGACGCGGCTGGGGAGTTCATCGACCACGAGGCGGACCACAGCGACGGCATCCCACTCGAGCCCCTTCGAGCCGTGGATCGTCAGCAGCTGCACCACGCCCGGCTCGGGCGGCTCGGGGCGCGGCATCAGCTCGTCCGTGCTCTCCGCCTTGTCGAGCCAGGCGAGCAGGCTTCCGATGGAGCCCCGCTCATCAGCGGCGAGGAACGCCCTGACCTCGTCGGTGAAGGCGCGGAGTTGGGTCGCGGCGATGCGCGCCGGACCCCTGGTCTCGTTCGACGCCAGCTCGATGTCGAGACGGAGCTCGAGCTCGATGAGGCGGATCAGCTCGGGGATCGGCTGAGACGACGCCCGCCGCAACCGTTCGAGCATTTCGCCGGCGGCGCGGATTCGCGCACGACCGTCGGGTGTGATCGGCTCGAGGAGTCGATAGTCGTCGCGCACCGCCCGCACGACGTCGACGGCGTCGATGATCGACACCGCCTCATCCGCGCCGCGGGATGAGCGCAGACGCTCCCGCACCTCCTCCGGGAGCGGAGCCATCGCTGTATCGCGCTCGGCCAACGCGCGACCCAGGTCGTACAGCGCGCCCATGTCGGCGACCCCGACCCCGAAGCGCGGTCCGGTGAGCAGACGGATCAGCGCGGAGCCCGCCGTCGGATCGTGCACCACCCGCAGCGTCGACACGACATCGACGACCTCGGGCGTCGTGAGTAGTCCGCCGAGTCCGAGGATGCGATGCGGGATGCCGCGGGTGGCGAGAGCCGCGGCGAACGTCTGCATGTGCCGCTTCGAGCGGAACAGGATGGCGCCGGTGTGCGGAACGCCGCCCTGCCCGCGGACGGCAGACGCGGAGTCATGCGCCGATCTGCGCTCGAAGAACCACTCGGCCACAGCGGCGGCCTCGTCGTCGACCGTGAACGGGAATCTGACGCTCACCTCGCCGGTGCCCGCTCCGGGGCGAGGTTCCAGCGGGGGCACGTCGAGTCCCGGCCGCTGCAGCGGCTCGAGCACCCGGTTCGCGATGTCGAGGATGCCGCTGTCGTTGCGCCAGCTCGTCATCAGGCTGTACGTACGGGCCGTCTGCGTGCTCGAGAACGTCGCCGCGAACGCATACAGGTTGTCGGCGCTCGCTCCCCGCCAGCCGTAGATCGACTGGTGCGGATCGCCGACGGCCATGACGGCCGAATCACGGAAGAGTTCGGCGAGGAAGCGGGTCTGGATGACAGAGGTGTCCTGGTACTCGTCGAGCAGCACGACGCGGTGCTGCTCACGGAGTTCGGCGCGCACGTCGGGTGCCGATTCGACGATGTCGTATGCGCCGCCCACCTGGTCGGCGAAGTCGAGCACTCCGCGACGCTCCTTCTCGGAGATGTAGTCGCGCACCAGGCGTGCCAGCGTCGGCAGGCTGAGCAGGTTCGATGCTGCCTTCTCCACGTCGGTGTTGCCCCGGTACGGCTCGAACGCCCGAGCCTGATCGATGGCGATCCGCTCGGCCAGATCGAGATCGACCCGGTGATCGAGTGCGTCTCCCGCGAGCCGCTGCACGGCGTCGATGACCGTGCCGAGAGCGAAGTCGATGTTCTCCAGTTCGGGCAGGTCGCTGCGGAGCACGACCTCGCGCGCCAGCATCCAGGACGCGGCCTGACTGAGCATGGCCACATCGGGATCCCGTCCGATCCGGGCCGCGTGCTCGCGGACGATCCCATCGGCGAACGCGTTGTACGTCGACACGCGCGGTCGCACCATGAGGTCTTCCGCGGCGCGCGGGGTCACCGGGTCCCAGCCTGTCCCGAGGTTCGCCGCGAGATCATCGAGGACCTGTGTTCGCACGACTTCCCGCTGCCGCCCGGGAGCGGCTTCCTCGACGCGACGGAGGGAGCCGTCTCGCACGATCTGCGACAGGTACGGCAACAGCCCTCGGCGGCCGAACTCGTCGATGACCGCGAGCCGGTTGCCGATCCGCTCCGCCAACTCGCCGGCGGCCTTGCGGGTGAAGGTCAGCCCCAGGATCTCGTCTCGGCGGACGTGACCGTTCGCGACCAGCCAGACCACCCGGCCGGACATCGTCTCGGTCTTCCCGCTGCCTGCCCCCGCCACGACCAGTGCCGGCACCGGTGGCGCTTCGATGACCCGCTGCTGCGCGGGGGTGGGCGACGGCTGCCCGAGAGCCGTCGCGATGTCCGTCGCGGAGAGGTCTCCGCCTCCTGCCCACGCGCTCATGAGCTCACCGCCGACACGGTGTGGATGCGACACGGGTGCACGCGCCGCTGGGTGTCGCCGCAGTGCGATTCGACCTGCGCCGTGAAGCTCGACGCCGACATTCCGCGCGCCGCCTCCGACACTCTCCGCAGGAACGCCGACCTCGATTCATCGTCGAGCGTGTGCTGGTGGGCGACGCGGTAGTCGCTCTTGGAGAGAGTCTTCGAGACGATCACGAGCCTCGCTCCCCCCAACGAGTGCGCGGGAGCGCCCTCGATCAATCCCTGCTGCACGGCGACCTGGTACGCAGCGAGCTGCGCGTGCTCGAGCACGCCGGAGTCGGATTCGGGATCGTTCTTGCCGGTCTTCAGGTCGACCACCACCGTCGTCCCGCCGGCATCGCCCGTCATCTGTTCCCAGCCGCGCCCGCGAGCATGCGGGTGCTCGCCCTGCCCGGGCGGATACGACTCGACGCGGTCGATGTACCCGTGGATGATCGCCTGATTCGCTCGATCCTCGCCGACGGGGTGCACGCTCGGGACCGCATCGCCCTCGTCAGGGATATCGACGGCGAATCGGAACTCCGCCTCGCTCCCGATCACGCGACCACCGTCGGCGCGCACCTCGCCGATGTACGAGTGCAGACGGTCGACGAGGAGATCGGCACGGCGGCGCTCCTTGCGCCCGATCCATTCCGTCTCGAAGTCGAGTTCGGGCCAATGCTCGGCGACGATCGCCCGCATCTGCTCGAGATCGCCGTCGGGCACCCGTTCCATCGCCTCGTGCACGATCGTGCCGATCCCCGCGGTGGGCGGCATCACGGTATCGCCGCCGAGCGACGACACGACCCAGTTCAGTCCGCATTCCTCGAACGACTCCATCTTCGACGGAGAGACGCGCGCTCCGGCGACGGCGAGATCGCGCAACGGCGCATCGGTCGACGTGGGAGTCACGCCGTACCACTCAGCGGGGTCGGCCCCCGGCACCCCCTCGCGTGCGAGCACTGACAACTGCCCGGCGGCCTCGCGCCGGAGCGGCTCCGACGTGGCAGAGGTCAGCGTGCGACGGTGGCGCGCGACCAGGCCGCGCAGGGTGAGCGGATGCTCGGCCGACGCGTGCCGCTCTGGTGGATCAGGCGCGGGCAGGAAGCCGAAGAACGCACTCGGAGTCAGATCGTCGTCGTCGACGGCCGTGATCAGCAGGCGGTCGCGGGCGCGCGAGATCGCCCGTACGAACAGTCGCAACTCATCGTGCAGCGCGGCGCGACGGCGGTCGACCACCCCCGGGGGCTCGACGCTGACACCTGTGCGGGCGGCCTCGAGAGCATCGGCGAGGCGCCAGGTCTGCAGCAACCCGCCGCGCAGCCGCACGTTCGGCCAGACGCCGTCCTGCACCCCGGCCACGACGACGGCATCGAATTCGGTGCCGAGCGCGGTCGCCGGTGTGAGCAGAGTCACCTTGCCGGGCCTGTCCGGCGTCGAGAGCGAGTCCTCGGGCACCTCGCTGTCGAGGATGTCTCGCACGAACGTCTCCGGCTTCTCGTTCGGCGTGCGCTCGACGAACCGCTTCGCCGCGTCGAACAGCGACACCAGGGCGTCGAGTGACCGCGCGGTCTCCGCTCCGGTGGGAAGCAGCGAGATCTCGCGCCAGGCCACCTGCAGACGCCGACCGTCGACGGCTCTGGCCTGGTCCCACACCCGCCACAGCAGGTCGTGAATGGTCTCCCCCTCGATGGCTGCCCGAGCGACCGCCTCGATCAGCTCGGCGAAGCGCTCGGCGGTGCGGGACTCGGGCGCGTCGATCAACGTCAGGTGAGCGGGATTCGCCATCGCCTGGCGCAGCAGCTCGCGCGCCGGCGTCGACCCGCCCTGCTCGAGCTCGATGTGCCGGAGGCGCGCGCGGAGCCGTCGCAGCCCGATCGCATCCATCCCGCCGAACGGCGTGCGCAATGCTTCTTCCAGCGACTGCGGGGTGCGCTCCTCGACGGGGGTCAGCGCGAGACGGACGATGCCGACGATGTCGCGCACGATCCCCTCGCTCCCCAGCGGCCGCTGCACTCCTGCCGCTCGTGTCGGGATCTCCCGGGCCGCGAGCTCAGTCTCCAATGTCGTCACCTGCCGGGTGTCGTGCGCGATGACCGCCATCCGATCCCAGCGGATGCCGTCGCTGAGGTGCCAGTCCCGCATGACCCCGGCGATGCGGTCGAGCTCCTCGTAGGGCGATGGAGCGAGGAAGGTGGAGACCGCAGCCTCTGCATCGTCGGTCGCCGGCAGCGGAGCGCGGCGGTGATCGACTCTGCCGGAGACGCCGATGGCCTGGGTCACAGTGCGGGTGAGGGTCGTGAGGGCCGGGGCCTGGCGGTGCGGTCCGTCGAGGACGTGCACCTCGCCCAGCGCGCCGGCCAACTGGGCGAAGAGCTCGGGGCTGGCGCCCCGGAACGCTCCGGAGGAGATGTCGGGATCGCCGAAAGCCAGCACCGCGATCCCCCGGCCCTGCAGCGCGCGCACGACCGAGATGCCGCCACGGGTGAGCTCCTGCGCGTCGTCGATCAGGACGACGCGCAGCGGCGCCAGGGGGCCGAGCCCTGCCGCATCGGCCGTCCGCAGGATCATGCTCGCCTCGCTCAGCAGGTCGGCGGCGTCGCGGTGCGCCGACCGGGCCGCGTCGAGCACCGATCGGTACTCCACGAGGAATTCGGCAGCGGCCGCCCAGACCTCGCTGCCGGAAGCACGGAGCTGTTCGGGGAGGACGCCGATCTCGGTGCACTCGGCGAGGAAGGCGCGGAGCTCGGAGCGGAAGCCCTTCGAGGCGCGCACGGAGACGCTGAGCGTCTCCGGCCAGGGGATGCGCCCGTCTTCAGCATCGCCCGCGAGCAGCTCGGCGATGATGCGGTCCTGATCGGCGCCGGTGAGCAGCGCAGGGGGCTCGGCGCCGGCCCGCACGGTCGCGCCACGCACCAGCTGGAACGCGAACGAGCCCAGCGATCGCGCCAACGGCCCCGGAGTCGCCTGGCCGATGCGCACCCCGATCCGATCGCGGAGCGCGGTGGCTGCCTGACGGCTCGGGGTCAGCACGAGCACTTCCTCCGGCCGCATCCGCTCGGAGTCGAGCAGGTGCACGACGCGGTCGACGAGCGTGCGGGTCTTGCCCGTTCCCGGAGCGCCGATGATGACCCCGGAGGCGGTCGCCGCCACGTGCACGACGGCTCGCTGGGCGGCATCCGGTGTCATGTCCTCCACGCTATCGGGACGCGCGGACATCGCCGCCCGTGCGGGCCGGTGCGGCCTGTGCGCTCACGGCGAAACCGAGCCGCCCCGCCGATCCGGCCCGGAGCGCGCGCGGTAGAGTTGGCGAGTCCGACGAACTTCGAGGAGCATCCGTGGAAATCCGCATCGGCATCATCAACACCGGCCGTGAACTGAGCTTCGACACCGGCGCGAGCGCGGACGAGGTCCGCACCCAGGTCTCCGCCGCGCTCGAGCAGAGCTCGACGCACCTGAACTTCTCCGACGTGAAGGGCAACTCCTACCTCGTCCCGACCGCGAACCTCGCCTACATCGAACTGGGCTCAGAGGAATCGCGCCGCGTCGGCTTCGTCGCCTGACCGCACGATGTACATCCTCCTCGCACTCATCGGCGCGTGCGCACTCGGCATCGGCGCGCACTTCCTGATCAGTGGCCGCGAGCTGCGCGGCGTGGCGGTCACTCCGGCGATCGCCACGGCCGCGTCGGCCATCCTCTACACCGCGCTGCAGTGGACGGGCATCGGTGAGGACAGCATCTGGCTGTGGCTCGCGAGCGTGCTCGGCGCCGTCGTCGTCGCCGTGCTGGCGACGCTGGGGATCGTGGCGTTCCGCCGCCGTTCCGACGCCGAGGCCAGGGCCGCGCTCGGCATCTGATCCGACGGGACGCCTGACGTGGAAGCACGACGCACCCTGCGGTGGATCCGCGTCTGCATCGCCGTGATGATCGTCGGTCTCTTCGTGAGCGGCGTGACGGCGTTCCCGCTGAGAGTCGAGCTCGGTATCGGCTCCGACCTCCTGCACGCCAGCCCTGTCGTCGACTGGTTCCCCGACGCGGTGGCGTGGGTGGACCGCGTGGCCGACGCGCTGGTCGACGTGGACGGACGGTACCCCTTCATCTCCTACGGCACCGACTGGCTCGCCTACGCGCACCTCGTGATCGCCGTCGTGTTCATCGGCCCGTTCATCGATCCGGTGCGCAACATCTGGGTGATCCAGTTCGGCGTGATCGCCTGCGCCGGGATCATCCCGCTCGCCCTGATCGCCGGCGGAATCCGCGGCATCCCGCTCGGATGGCAGCTGATCGACATGTCGTTCGGCGTGATCGGCGTCATTCCGCTCATCATCGCCTGGAGGCTCACCAGACGGCTGGAGCGGATGCGCGCTGCTTAGGAGGCGAGCCCCATCGCGTCCATCCGGCGCGCGTGGGCGCCCATGAGCTCGGTGTACACCGGCTCGATGCGCTCGTCGGCGGCGGCCAGATGCTCCGGCCGGAGTGCCGATCGGCACACGAGGATCGTGTCTCCGACGAGTCGGCGCGCCCACATCGACAGGAGCGAGCGCCACTCCTCGTCGCTCTCGATCGTCTCCTGGATGATCGCCACGATCTCGTGGCGGGCGTCGTCCTCACGCAGGATCTCGGCGACCCGGCGTCCGGTGTCGGCATAGCTGGAGGCGAGTGCGAGGTAGAAGTCGTCGAGCATGCCGGCGGTGATGTACACGGCGAGCAGCGTCTCACGGGGTCGCGCCCCGATCGTCTTGCGGCGGAATGCATCGAGGTTCTCGCGGAACGGCAGCATCACCTGGGTCGGGTCGTCCCCGCGCTCGGCGATGACATCGACGATCGCGCGGTGCTTGGTCAGGGCTGCTCCGGCGGCGCGCGAGAGCGATTCCTTCTCCGACAGCTCCGGCGTCGCGCGGATGAGGCGGGTGAGTGTCTCGAAGTAGCCCAGCTGCAGGTACGCCGCCTGGCCGAGGAACCGGTTCAACTCGGGAGCGAGTTCGGCGAAGTCGACGCGCGTCGCGTCTCCCTGATCGCCGCGGCTGCGCAGAGCGAGCGTGCGGCGCGGCGCGTCATCGCGCTGCCAGAACCACTTAACCACGAGGTCTCCCTACCGAGTTCGCCACGTCGTTCACAATACTCGCGCACGAGCCCCCTTCCTGGCGCTTACCACGGCTCAGGTAGGCTGGGCGTGTCCCGCCGTCGGAGCGGGACCCCGCGCCTGTGGCACAAGAGACGGCGTGGATCCGTTTACGTGGCGATCCCACCGGTCGCCGGACAGGCAATTGAACAAGTGACAACTTTCGCTGAACTCGGTGTCGATCAGGACATCGTCGACGCACTCGCTGCCAAGGGCATCGTCGATGCCTTCCCCATTCAGGAGCAGACCATTCCCCTCGGTCTCCCCGGCCAGGACATCATCGGCCAGGCCAAGACGGGTACCGGAAAGACCTTCGGCTTCGGCATCCCTGTCGTCCAGCGGCTGGGTCTCGACCCGGAGCACGGCGTCAAGGCGCTCATCGTCGTCCCGACCCGCGAGCTCGCGGTGCAGGTGTACGAGGACATCGACCTGCTCACCAGCAACCGCTCCACGAGCGTCGTCGCGATCTACGGCGGCAAGGCGTACGAAGGCCAGATCGACCAGCTCAAGGCCGGCGCGCAGATCGTCGTCGGAACCCCTGGTCGTCTCATCGACCTCGCCGGCCAGCGTCTGCTCGACCTGTCGAACGCGACCGAGGTCGTGCTCGACGAGGCAGACAAGATGCTCGACCTCGGCTTCCTCGCCGACATCGAGAAGATCTTCCAGAAGGTGCCGGCCGTGCGCCACACCCAGCTGTTCTCGGCGACGATGCCCGGCCCGATCGTCGCCCTCGCGCGCCGCTTCATGACCAACCCGATCCACATCCGGGCCACCGACCCCGACGAGGGCCTGACCCAGGCGAACATCAAGCACCTGGTCTACCGCGCGCACTCGATGGACAAGGACGAGGTCATCGCCCGCATCCTCCAGGCCGAGGGCCGCGGCAAGACCGTGATCTTCACCCGCACCAAGCGCGCAGCGCAGCGTCTCGTCGACGAACTGGGCGACCGCGGCTTCAACGTCGGCGGCGTGCACGGCGACATGGGCCAGGACCAGCGCGAGCGCTCGATGGCCGCGTTCAAGGCGGGCAAGCGCGATGTGCTCGTCGCCACCGACGTCGCCGCTCGCGGCATCGACGTCGACGACGTGACGCACGTCATCAACCACACGATCCCGGACGAGGACAAGACATACCTGCACCGCGCGGGTCGCACGGGCCGCGCCGGCAAGACCGGCATCGCCGTCACGTTCGTCGACTGGGAGGACCTGCACAAGTGGGCCCTCATCAACCGGGCGCTCGAGTTCGGTCAGCCCGAGCCGGTCGAGACGTACTCGTCGAGCCCGCACCTGTTCGAAGACCTCGACATCCCCGCGGGCACGAAGGGCCGTCTCACCAGCGCTCCGAAGACCCAGTCGGTGAAGACCGAGCGCACCCGCCGCCCCGAGCGTGCAGCGGATGCCGCCGCCGAAGGCACCGATGAGGGCGGCACGCGTCGCCGTCGTCGTCGCCGCAACAGCGAGAACCCGGTCGGATCGACGTTCGCTGAGGGCGCCTCCGACGCGTCCGGCGCCGAGGGCCGCGCCACGCAGCCGGCCGATCGCAGCGCTGACGGTGGCGGCACCCACGACGGTACGGGCAAGGAGCACCACGACGGGAAGCCGGCTCCGGCCCGTCGTCGTCGCCGCCGTCGCGGCGGTTCCGGCGCTCCCGGCGCCGCGCCCGTCGCCGGCGCCTGAACGACTAGTCCAGAGGGGCGGATGCTGCGCGCGCGGCATCCGCCCCTCTGCTGTCATCAGACGTCGGCCGCCGCACTGCTGCCGGAACCTGCGGCGGGTATACCCAGGCGACCAGCACCACCGAGATCACCATCAGCAGGAACCACGACGTCAGCTTGCTCAGCGACACCGGCTGCCACGCCTCGATCTGGTCCGGATACGCCCAGGCGCCGGACCAGGTGCCGATGTTCTCGGCGATGTAGATGAAGACGGCGACGCCGGCGAACGCCAACAGCAGCGGGAGGCGGATCGTGCGCCGCCAGACCCGAGCGTGCATGACCGTCGGCAGCCACAGCACCACGACACCGGCGAGCAGCACCCAGCGCGCATCCCACCACCAGTGGTGCGTGAAGAAGTTCAGGTATATCGCGGCGGCGAGGATCGCCGTCATCCATCGCCGCGGGTATCGCGCGAAGCCGAGGTCGAACATCCGGTAGACGCGCACCATGTACGAGCCGACCGCCGCGTACATGAAGCCGCTGAACAGCGGAACGGCGCCGATTCGCAGGATGCCGTCTGCGGCATACGCCCAGGATCCGGCGTCCGTCTTGAACAGCTCCATGACCGTGCCGGTGAGGTGGAAGAGCACGATCACCCACAGCTCTCGACCGCTCTCGAGCCGGAAGACGAGCATCGCCAGCTGGATCAGCACAGCGGCGATGGTGAGCGCATCGTTGCGGGCGAGTGCCGCGTCGTCGGGATACCAGAGCTGGGCCGCGACGATCACCACCAGCAGCGCCGCGCCGAAGATGCACGCCCACGCCTGTTTGAGGACGAAGACCGCGAACTCGATGAGGCCCGCGCGGATGCCGTTCGCCGGCGCGCCGAGGAGTACACGGTGGGCGAACGCATCGACGCGGCGCTCCAGGGAAGTCGCTCGCTGCATGCCGTCGACCGTATCCGCACGATTCGACAGGCTGCCGGGAGTCTCCCGCCAGTTCGCCGAGGATCAGGGGCGCCGTGGAGCCGTGCCGGTCGACCCGTCTATGATCCGGGCCACCATCTCGTCTGCCGTGGTGTTCTCGCCCGGACGGTTCGGCTTCCCCGTGCCGTGATAGTCGCTCGAGCCGGTGACGATGAGATCATGCGAGGCCGCGATCGCCCGCAGCGTGCGTTTGCCTCGTTCGGTGTTCTCCCGATGGTCGATCTCGAATCCGCCGAGTCCGGCGGCGATCAACCGCTCGATGTAGGGCACCGGCATCATCATGTCGCGGCCGGTCACCGGATGGGCGATGATCGCCACTCCCCCGGCATCCGTGATCAGCTGCACCGCCGTCAGCGGGTCCGGCGCGTAGTGCGGTTCGTAATAGCCTTCGCGGGGATGCAGGATGCCCTCGAACGCCTCGGTACGGTCCCGCACGATCCCGCGGGCCACCAGCGCATCGGCGATGTGCGGACGCCCCACCGTCGCGTCGAGCATGGTCTGCGCGAGCACGTCGTCCCAGTGCAGGTCGTAGTCGCGGCCGATGTTGCGGACGATCCGCTCCGCACGGCCGATGCGATCGCCGCGGATCCGGTCGGTCTCGGCCCGCAGCGCAGCGTCTTCCGGATCGAAGAGATAGCCGAGCACGTGGACGCTGCGCCACTCATGCTTGGCGGAGAGCTCCATCCCGGGGAGGAAGGTCATCCCGAGTGCGACGGCGGCGTCGCCGGCCTCGGTCCATCCGGTGGAGCGGTCGTGATCGGTCAGCGCCAGCGTGCGCACGCCGCTCGCATGGGCCTGTCGGACCACCTCGGCAGGGCTCTCCGTGCCATCCGAATGGTTGGAGTGCAGGTGCAGGTCGGCGGGACCTGCGAACCCGTGAGACGGAATGGACATCCTCCGAGCGTACCGATCTGAGCCTGTCGAAGGGCGCAGCACGGCAGGGACTTCACAGGCGGCGCTTCTAGGCTGGAGGGGATGCTTCGACTACTGGGGATTCTCTTCACCGTGCTGCTCGCGATCGCCGCGGCGATCACGGTGTGGCCGCAGTTCTTCCACCTCGAGCAGACCTATCCGTTCGCGCAGCTCGTGTCGGTCCGCGGGCTGGTCCTCGGCGGTTTCCTGGCCCTCGCGGTCCTCGCTCTCCTGCTGCTGTTCGCCCGCCCGCTGCGCGGCTTCGCAGCATCCGTCCTCATCGTCTCCCTGCTCGGCGCCGGAGCGATCGGCGTCGTGGGCGCGACCCGCGGGTTCGGCGCATCCGCCCTCCCGGCAAAGACCGAGGACAGCGTGCGCGTGCTGACGTGGAACACCGCGGGCGAGGCGGTGTCCGCCGAGCAGATCGCGCAGCAGATCCTCGATCAGGGGGCCGACATCGTCGCACTCCCCGAGACCACCGAGGCCGTCGGCGAGCGCATCGCGATCATGCTGCGCGAGCAGGGGCACCCGATGTGGGTGCACCACGTGCAGTTCCGGCCCGATGTCCCCGACGGCCCGCAGTCCTGGCAGACGACGGTGCTCGTCGCACCCGATCTCGGCGAGTACTCGGTCATCGAGTCGTCGAAGGACGGCACGAGCAACACCGGCTCCGTGCCGAGCGCCGTGCTGATGCCGATCGACGGCTCCGGCCCCACAATCGTCGCCGTGCACGCGGTGGCCCCTCGAATGGAGGAAATGGAGCAGTGGCGGAGCGACCTCCAGTGGGTCGCCGACCAGTGCCCGGAAGGCGACTTCATCCTCGCCGGTGACTTCAACGCGACCATCGACCACATGGCTCCGCTCGGCGTCGACGGCGGCGATATCGGATACTGCCGCGACGTGGCGTCGCGCACGGGCAGCGGCCTCGCCGGCACCTGGCCCAGTTCGCTCCCCCCGCTGGCCGGTGCACCGATCGACCACGTCATGGCGTCTCCGAACTGGAAGCCGTCGGGTTCGGTCGTGCTCGACGACGCGGGCGGCAGCGACCACCGCGCCCTGGTCGTGCAGCTCGAGCCCGCCGGCTGATCTCCCGCTCCTGTCGCACAGATGACAGACTGGAGGGATGAGCACCGGAGAGCGCGACACGATCGCAGAAGCCGCCGTAGAGATCCCCGCTGAGGCGACGACCGAGACGGTCGAGAACAGCACGACGAACCGCAAGCAGCCCTTCCCGCAGGGCTTCCTCGACACCATCTCGACGGGATGGGCCGAGCGGCCGGAGACGCTCCCCGCGCCCCGGGCGCAGGCGAGCTTCGCAGCGACCCGTCGGGCGGCAGTCTCGGCGGCGTTCCCCGGCAAGCGCCTGGTCCTCCCGGCCGGCTCCCTCAAGCAGCGCAGCAACGACACCGACTACGTGTTCCGCGCGCACTCCGCTTTCGCGCATCTCACCGGGTGGGCATCGGACGCCGAGCCCGACTCGGTGCTCGTCTTCGATCCGACGGATGCCGGACACGACGTCACCCTGTACTTCCGCGAGCGCGCCGACCGCACCACCACCGAGTTCTACGCCGATGCGACCGTCGGCGAGTTCTGGATCGGCCCGCGGCCATCGCTCGACGGTGTCGCCGCCGACCTGGGTATCGCGACCGACCACCTGCACGAGTACCTGCCTGCCGACGGCGAACTCGTGCTCGACGACGACGAGGACCTCACGCGCTTCGTCTCGGAGCTGCGCCTGATCAAGGACGAGTTCGAGATCGCCGAGATGCGACACGCGGTCGAGATCACTGCGAAGGGCTTCGACGACATCATCCGCGAGCTGCCGCAGGCGATCGCCCACGCCCGCGGCGAGCGCGTCGTCGAGGGCGTCTTCCACCGCCGCGCCCGCGAAGACGGCAACGGCGAAGGCTATGACACGATCGCGGCATCCGGTCCGCACGCGTGCTACCTGCACTGGACCCGCAACGACGGCGGAGTGGTGCCGGGCGACCTGATCCTGGTCGACGCCGGAGTGGAAGCCGACAGCCTCTACACGGCCGACATCACCCGTACGCTGCCGGTGTCCGGCACGTTCACCGACGTGCAGCGCCGGGTGTACGAGACCGTGCGTGAGGCAGCGGATGCCGCGCTCGCCGCCGCTCGCGTCGGTGTCCGGTTCCGCGACGTGCACGCGGCCGCGATGACGGTGATCGCCCAGCGCACGGCCGAGTGGGGCCTGCTGCCGGTCACGGCCGAAGAGGCACTCGACGCGGACGCGGGTGGCCAGCACCGCCGCTACATGGTGCACGGCACCTCCCACCACCTCGGCATCGACGTGCACGACTGCGCCCAGGCCCGCCGCGAGATGTACTACGACGGCATCCTCGCCCCGGGCATGGTGTTCACGATCGAGCCCGGCCTGTACTTCCAGATCGACGACCTGACGGTGCCGGCGGAACTGCGCGGAATCGGCGTGCGCATCGAGGACGACATCCTGATGACCGAAGACGGTCCGGTGAATCTGTCGGCCCACATCCCTCGCACGGCCGATGAGGTCGAGGCCTGGATCGCGCGGCTGCAAGGCTGACGCGACCAGATGCACGAGGGCGAGCTGCCGCTCACAGCTTGCGCGCCATGGTGGATCAGAAACGCTGCTGACTCACGCCTCGCCGGAGCATTTCTGATCCACCATCGCTACCCGAAAAGGCCACGGTTCACTCCGCGACGATCTCGACCTTGAATCCCTCGGAATTCTCCAGCCAGGCGGCGTAATGGTCGGGGCCGCCGGCGTGAGGATAGCGATCCGCATAGAGCGGCTGCCAGCCGTGTTCCGAAGCCACGGCGACGACGGCGTCGACGTCTGCCCGCGTGCCGCCCCAGAGCGCGAGGTGATTCATTCCGGGGCGACGCCGGTCGTGCGCGGTGGCGGAGAGATTGGGCGACGTCGTCAGAGTGATGTACGCCCCACCGGCGTCCCAGGTTCGACCACCCGGCCACTCCGCCGCGCACTTCAGGCCGACGGTAGTGAACAACCAGGCCCACGAGGCCGAAGTCCCTTCGAGCTCATCGACCCAGATCTCGACGTGATGGAGACCCCTCACCCCTGCCTCCCGCGGAACACAGCGGTGCGGAGCTCGACCGCCCAGACGTCACGTGCCGGCATCCCGAGCGCTTCGGCGACGGCGATCTCGGCCTCGATGTCGTACGGAACACGGATGAACTGCACTCCGAACGGGTCGGAGGCGTAAGCGCCGCCCTCCAGGATCACGTACGACGGCGTGGGCTCGTCGAGCGGATTGCCGACGCTGCCGACGTTGAACAGGGTGCGCCCGTCTTCGGACTCGATGTAGGCGTCGTGGATGTCGGCGTAGCCGACGACGTCGGGCACCGGCCCCTCACCCGTCATCTCGGTGTTCTCGAACATGCCCGCGAACTGCTCGGGAGTGTGGTGGAAGTGCACCCGCACATGCGGGCTCTCGGCCGAGGCGTGGAACAGCCGGATGCGCCTCCCGCTCAGCTCGAGGTCGAGGCTCAGGGGCAGCTCCGACAGCCATTCCCTGCTCGCGGACGACAGCTCGTCCCGCCACCAGATCATCTCCGGCGGACCGTCGTCGGGGATGCCGGGAAGGAAGTCGTCCCAGTTGCCGCGGACGCTGACCTCACACACCTCGCGACAGCGGATGACCGCCTCGTCGCCGCGCGGCCCTTTGCCCGCGGTGTCACCCAGATTGATGATCCGCTGGATGCCGCGCGCCGCGATGTCGTCGAGCACGGCTTCCAGGGCTGTCAGGTTGCCGTGGATGTCGGAGATCAGAGCGATGCGTTCGAGACTCACCCGGCCATCCTCGCACTCAGCGCCGGACGAACTCCGCCACGATCGGAGCGAGCGCGGCCCCGATATCGGATGCCGGGCGCTTGCGGCCCTTCACCTCGAAAGTGTGTCCGCCGCCGTCGATCCACACGACCTCGGCGTCCTGGCACGTCGCGACGGCTTCCTCGAACTGGGAGATCGGCTGGATGAACGGATCGTTCGTCCCCTCGACGAACAGTTGCGGCACCCCGATCGCCGGGAGGTGCTCGATCCGCGGCTTCTCGGGCTTGCCCGGCGCATGGAGCGGGTAGCCGAGGTACGCGAGCCCGTCGACGACGAGGCCGTCTGCGACCGCCATCGATGCCATTCGTCCGCCGTACGACTTGCCGGTCGCCCAGACCGTCGCGTCGGGGTCGGTCTCACGCGCGAACGCGACGACCGCGCGCCACGTCGCGATCGCGTGCGCCGCCGGCCCGGCATCCGTCTTCCCTGCTCGACGTAGGGGAAGTTGAATCGCAGCGTGGAGAAGCCGAATGCGGCGAGCGCGTCGGCGAAGCCGGTCAGGAAGGGATGGTCCTTTCCTGTACCGGCGCCGTGCGCGATGATCACCGTCGCACCGTTGCTCCCCGCGACCCAGTCCGCCGAGATCGCCGCGGGGCCGGTCGGCAGCTCGACGGCGATGTCGACCATCAGCGCACCGTGGACGGGCGTGAGCTCATCAGACGCCGGCCTGCGGCGTCGCCGGGCCGGCGGCGGGACCATCCGGCTGCGGCGCAGGATCAGCCGGGCGGGGCGGGACGACGGGCTCCGAAGCGGGCTCCGGGGCGGGCGCAGGCGCCGAGGCGGGCTCCGGGGCAGGCGCTGGGTCAGGGGTCGGCGCGGGAGCAGGCTGTGTCTCGGGTGCGGGTGCGGCGCCCGGCGTGACCCGCTCGCCGTATCGCGGGGGCTCGTCGAGGTTCACCGGCGGCCGGACCGGTGCCACGGTGCCGGCGCCGAGGACGCCCCGCGCCTTGGACAGCGACGCTGCCAGCACCGTGACCTCGTAGTGGTCTGCGGCGAACTGGGTGACGCTGGCGAAGTCCCGCCGACGACGCACGATCGCGTACGACACGAGACTCAGCAGCATTCCCAGTGCCACGCCGATGAAGACGAAGCCGACGAAGAGCTGGATCGGCACCTCGGGGTTGCCGAGCACGAGGATCGCCGACAGGAAGAGGCCGATCAGCACGCCGTTGATCGCGCCGGACCGCGCGGCGGCCGCGTAGCCCAGCTTCCCGGTCACCCGCTCGACCGTGCGGACGCTCTGGCCGACGATGGCGATGTCCCGCGCGGGCACCTCCCCCGCGATCAGCTTCGACACCGTCTTCTGCGCGCTCTCGTAGTCGCGCGTCGATGCGACGATCTCGCCGGTGTCGGTACCGTTCAAGGGACGGTTCAGCATGCTCATCCGGCTATTCTTCCACGCCCTGCAGTGTCGGGACTGGGCGCGCAACCCACAGGCTGTCCCCTGGGCCCGCGCACTACGCTGGGGACGTGAGCACACAACGGGTATTCGCCGCGCGCCTGGCCGGGTGCGCCGTCTTCGACCCCGTCGGCGATCGGCTCGGCAAAGTCCGAGATGTCGTCATCGTGTACCGAAGTACCGCTGCTCCGCGCGTGATCGGCCTGGTCGTCGAGATCCCCGGTCGTCGCCAGGTGTTCCTCTCCATCGGACGGGTCACCTCGATCCGCGCCGGGCAGGTCATCAGCACCGGGCTCATCAACGTACGCAGGTTCTCACCGCGCGCCGGAGAGGTGCGTGTGCTGGCCGAGATGCTCGGACGACGGATGACGTTCGCCGACGGCAGCGGCACCGCGGTCATCGAGGACGTCGCGATCGAGCCGAACCGGCTCGGCGAGTGGGCGGTCAGCCAGCTCTTCCTGCGTCGGCCGAAGACGAGCGCCTCGCCGTTCGCCAAGGGGCCGACCACTTTCGCCGCCTGGAGCGAGGTCGTCGAGAAGACCGCCCCCGGCGAGTCCCAGTCCGCCGAGCAGCTGGTCGCCTCGTATGCCGAGCTGCACGCGGCCGACCTCGCGAACACTCTCCTCGATCTGCCGCAGAAGCGCATGATCGAGGTGGCGGAGGAACTGTCCGACGATCGTCTCGCCGACGCGCTCGAGGAGATGCCTGAAGACGACCAGGTGCACATCCTCGATTGGCTGGGCGACGAGCGCGCCGCGGACATCCTCGACCAGATGGAGCCCGACGACGCGGCCGACCTGCTCGCGCAGCTGCCGCCGAAGCGCCTCGAGCAGTTGCTCGAGCTGATGGAGCCGGAGGAAGCGGAAGACGTCAGGATGCTGCTGCGTTACGGCGCCGACACCGCCGGCGGCCTGATGACGCCCGAGCCGATCATCCTCTCGGCCGACGCCACAGTCGCAGAGGCACTCGCGCTGATCCGCCGCCACGAGCTGCACCCTGCGTTGGCATCCGCCGTCTTCGTGACTCTGCCGCCGTTCGAGACCCCGACCGGTCGCCTGCTCGGCATGGTGCACTTCCAGCGGATGCTGCGCTACCCGCCCCACGAGCGACTCGGCGGGATCATGGACGACAGTCTCGACCCGGTGCCGGTGAACGCCTCCGCCGCCGAGGTCGCGCGACTGCTGGCGAGCTACGACCTCGTCTCGCTCCCGGTCGTCGACGCCGCGCGCCGCCTGGTCGGGGCGGTGAGCATCGACGACGTGCTCGACTATCTCCTGCCCGACGACTGGCGCTCGCACGACAGCGAAGACGCCGCGCCGACCACCGAGGAGGTGCGCTGATGGCCCGCAACGCGCCCCGCCTCGACGCGCCGCTCGGCCGCGGCACCACCCGCCAGCGCCCGACCTCGCGCGACCGCTTCGGCCGTTTCACCGAGTGGGTCGCCCGCGCGATGGGCACCCCCGCGTTCCTGCTGATGCTCACGCTGTTCTGCGTGGCCTGGATCCTCTGGAACACGCTGACCCCCGACAACCTGCGGTTCGACGACGCAGCCCTCGGTTTCACAGCGCTCACCCTGATGCTCTCGCTGCAGGCCTCGTATGCCGCGCCGCTGATCCTGCTCGCGCAGAACCGGCAGGACGACCGTGACCGCGTGCAGATCGAGCAGGACCGGCAGCGTGCGGAACGCAACCTGGCTGACACCGAGTACCTCGCCCGGGAGATCGTGGCCCTGCGGATGGCGCTCGAGGAGCGCAACACGCAGCTCGTGACGCGCGACGTGCTGCGACATGAGCTGAAGACGCTGCTCGCAGAACTCGACTCCGCCGACGACAAGCACGCCGACGAGAAACGCACGGAGAACGAGTCCGCGGGCGGCACCGCGTCATGACGACTGCCGAGAGTGTCCGTACCGCGGTCGCCGCTGTCACGGATCCCGAGCTGCGCCGTCCGATCGGCGACCTCGACATGGTGCGCGAGGTCGAGGTCGACGGCGACCGTGCGACCGTCGGGATCGTCCTCACGATCGTCGGCTGCCCGGCCGCGGCGCGCATCGAGTCCGACGTGCGGCAGGCCGCGGCATCCGTTCCCGGCATCGCGGAAGTGGACCTCACGATCGGCGTCATGACGCCGGCCGAGCGCAAGGCGCTGACCGAGAAGCTCCGCGATGGCCAGGCGCGGCAGATGCCGTTCGGACCCGACTCGCTCACCCGCGTCATCCTCGTCTCCAGCGGCAAGGGCGGCGTCGGCAAGTCGACGGTCACCGCGAACCTGGCCGTCGCCCTTGCCGATCTGGGACTCGCCGTCGGGCTCGTCGACGCCGATGTGCACGGATTCTCGATCCCCGGTCTGCTCGGCATCCCGGCCGGGACGCAGCCGACGCGCATCGACGACCTCATGCTGCCGCCGGTCGCGCACGGTGTGAAGACGATCTCCATCGGGATGTTCCTCCGTGATGGCGAAGCCGTGGTCGCCTGGCGCGGACCGATGCTGCATCGCACGGTCTCGCAGTTCCTCACCGACGTCTTCTTCGGAGACCTCGATGTGCTCCTCATCGACATGCCGCCCGGCACCGGCGACATCGCGATCTCGATCGGGCAGCTGCTCCCCCACGCGGAGGTGCTCGTCGTGACGACGCCGCAGACCGCGGCATCCGATGTCGCGATCCGCAGCGGCCTGGTCGCCCGTCAGACCGGGCAGCGGGTGATCGGGGTCGTCGAGAACATGGCGGCGTTCACCCTCCCCGACGGCACGGTCGTCGATCTGTTCGGAACCGGCGGGGGCGCAGCGGTGGCAGCCGCGCTCTCCGAATCGGGCGACCCGGCGCCCCTGCTGGCATCGATCCCGCTCAGCCCGGCACTGCGCGAGGGCGGAGACGCGGGAGTCCCGGTGGTCACCGGAGACACGGCGGATGCTGCCGCCGTCATGATCCGCGACCTCGCGAAGACTCTCGCGCGCCAGGGGCGCGGGCTCTCCGGGCGCTCCCTGCCGATGTCCATCGGCTGAACCGCCACGGCAGAACGCCCCGTGGGAGAATGGGATGATGCCCCCTCGCTCCCTCACGGTCGATCAGAGCCTGCTGCGTCGGATGGCGCGCGATGCGGCGATCTACTCGCTGACCCGCCCGGTCGCCATCGTCATGTGGGTCCTGCTCGCGGCCGCGCTGGTCGTCAGCATCCTCAATCTGACCGGCCGCGTCGTCTCCGAGCAGGAGGAGAACGGCTTCGCCGCCTGGATGCCGCCGCTCGTCATCGCTCTCGCGGTCGCCGCCGTCGTGATGACGGTGTCGAGCGCCCGGCACGCGGTGCGTGTCGCGATGCCGCCCGAGTCGGTGGTGTGGGTGCTGTTGGAAGACGAGGTGCTGCAGGTGGGCAGCGGTGATCGACGCTCGACGATCGCGTACCGCACGTTCCAGGGGATCAGGGTGGGGACGGATGCCGTGCTGCTGAAGCTGCGCGACGCATCGGTCGTGACGGCCGTCCCCCGCGCGCTGCTGAGCGACGAAGACATCGCGAACCTGCGGTCGAAGATCGCCTAGATGTAGTGCCCAGGGACGTTGTTTGATCTGGATGCCCTGATGTGACGAGAACCTCCAAGGCAGAGTGGAGCTGCTACCGCTTCCGCTCTGAACCGAGGAGGTTCTCGTGTCCCACGCTAATGCGGCCTTGACGCCGCGCCAACGACTCCGGCTGGCTCGGCAGGTCGTCGACGAGGGATGGCCGGTGGCGGGAGCTGCGAGGTACTTCCGGGTGTCGTATCCGACCGCGGCGAAATGGGCGAGGCGTTACGTCGAGCTTGGCGAGGCGGGGATGGCAGACCGGTCAAGCAGACCGCACCGGCATCCGAACAAGACCCCGCAGCCTGTCGTGAAGCGGATCGTGCATTTGCGGATCAAGAAGCGCTTGGGGCCGGTCCAGATCGCCGGACGGCTGGGGATGCAGGCCTCGACGGTCCACGCGGTGCTGGTCCGCTGCCGCCTGAATCGTCTCTCGCATGTCGATGTGAAGACCGGCGAGCCGGCTCGCCGCTACGAACACGACCGTCCCGGTTCCCTGATCCATGTCGATGTGAAGAAGCTGGGCAACATCCCGCTCGGCGGAGGCTGGCGGTTCGTTGGTCGGCAGCAAGGCGGCAAGAACCGAGCCGCGACCGATCAGCACCGCCGCAGGGGTAAACAGCGCGACCCGCTGCTCGGTCACGCCTACATCCACACCGTCATCGATGATCACTCCCGGGTCGCCTACGCGGAGATCCACGACGATGAGAAGGCCGAGACCGCGATCGGTGTCCTGCGTCGTGCAGCCTCTTGGTTCGCCGATCGCGGCGTCACCGTTGAGCGGGTGCTCTCTGACAACGGCCCTGCCTACAAGTCCCACGCCTGGCGAGCGGCATGCGCTGAGCTCAGTATTCGACACAAGCGAACCCGCCCCTACCGGCCGCAGACCAACGGCAAGATCGAAAGGTTCCATCGCACCCTCGCCGATGGCTGGGCCTACTCGAAGCACTACAACTCGGAATCAGCGCGCCGAGCCGCCCTGCCAGCCTGGTTGCACTTCTACAATCACCACAGGCCCCACACAGCCATCGGGAAGCTCCCGCCCATCAGCCGGATCTCAAACAACCTGACTGGGCACTACACCTAGATCGCCGGTGGCGCACTCCGGCGGGCGGACCGCCGAGCGGACGCGGTTCGCACCAGCACGATGATCGTCACCCCGACGGCGAACGGCGGAAGAAAGACCGCGCCGAACGCGAGCATGGTGCCGACGGCATAGTCGGCCCCGCCGCCACGTCCGAGGCCGATGCTGCCGCCCCCGAACGAGTCGCCGGCGACCAGGAACGCCCCGTCATAGGTGTCGAGCGAATCCTCGCAACGGATGCGGTGGTCCCCCGTCGTCGCCGCCGTGACCTGCGACATCTGCGCGAATCCGCGCTTCGGCGTCATCCACCAGAGAGTGTCGTCCCAGTCGAGCGCGGGGGCTCCGCGCTGTGCGACGCGGCTGTCATCCGGAGCTGTCACCGTGCACTCCGTCGTTCCCAGGCTCGCGGAGATGCCCTGTGACCACACGCCCACCCGCTCCCCCGCCTCGAGTTCGACGGTGAAGGTCGCCCCCAGTGGACGGGAGTCGGCGGCGTCGACGGATGCCGCGATCGGCAGCACCCAGAGTGTCCAGATCAGCACCGCCCCCAGGCCGCCGAGAATCGCGGCCGCCGCAGCGGTTCGGATTCGTACGACTGAGCGAGCGCTCTGGCGCCCTCGGATCACGTGGATTCGAGGTCGTACGGCGGCCGGTTCTCGGCGCTGAACTCCTGGCGCGAGCGAGGAGCGACCGGCTCCATGATCGTCGCCTGGGCCTTCGTCGCCGTGGCGGGCTGCGGTTCCTCCATCAGCGCGTCGCGGATGATCCGGCGCGGGTCGTACTGCCGTGGGTCGAGCTTGCGCCAATCGACGTCGTCGAGATCGGGTCCGATCTCGTCCCGCATCTTGGACTTGGTGTCGCGGATGTACTCGCCGGCCTTGCGAACCATGCGGGAGAAGCCCTCCGCGGCCTTCGGCAGACGCTCGGGACCGATGATGAGCACAGCGATGAGGCCGATAAGCAGCATCTTCTCGAAAGTGAGCCCGAACGTCATGTCTACAGGCTACCGCCGCGCCTGCGGTCACTGCGCGCAAGAAGCCCATACGCTGGAGGGAATCACAGCGCAGGCAGAGAAAGGCAGGCCATGAGCGAGCACGAAGCGAACGCACGTTTCCTTCGCGAGTCCATCGTCGAGCCGGATGCCATCGCACGCGCACGCGCGCACGCCGTCGAGCTGGGCGCCGCTCCGATCAGCGCCGTCGTCGGTTCGCAGATCGCCGTGCTCGCGGCCGCGACCGCCGCACGCTCGATCGTCGAGATCGGCACGGGCGCCGGCGTCTCCGGCCTCTGGCTGCTGCGCGGTGCACCTCAGGCTGTGCTGACCTCGATCGACAACGAGCCCGAGCATCTCGCCGCCGCACGCCAGGCCTTCTCCGATGCGAAGGTGCCGTCGACCAAGGCACGCTTCATCACCGGGCGGGCGTCAGACGTCCTTCCCCGCATGAACGAGGCCTCCTACGACATCGTCCTGGTCGACGCCGACCCGGAGAACGTCATCGCCTACGTCGAGCACGGGCTGCGGCTCGCGCGCAATGGCGGCATCGTGCTGGTGCCCCGCGTGCTCGCCGGCGGACGCGCCGCCGACCCGGTGCAGCGCGATGAGATCACGGCGGCCTACCGCTCGCTCGTGCAGGAGACGCAGGAGTCGTCCGCCGTCCTCGCGACGGTGTCCCCGGCAGGCGAGGGCCTGTTGCAGCTCGTCAGCCTCGCCGAGCGCGACTGACGTGCACAGCCGCACAGGCGGCTGACCCCGAACAAAGAAGAGGGCGACGGATCCGAAGATCCGTCGCCCTCTCGGTTCCGCAGACGCGGAACCGGGTCAAAATCAGGCCGGTGCCACGACGGCAGCCAGCACGTCGTG
Organism: Microbacterium sp. PMB16; assembly: GCF_051294855.1. Lineage (GTDB taxonomy): Bacteria > Actinomycetota > Actinomycetes > Actinomycetales > Microbacteriaceae > Microbacterium. The sequence goes on along the minus strand of NZ_CP145908.1, from coordinate 2,750,910 downwards.
AAGTTCCTTGGCCTCGGCGTCGTTCACAGACACGACCAGACGGCCGCCGCCTTCGAGCGGAACGCGCACGATGATGAGTCGCCCTTCTTTTACGGCCTCCATGGGTCCGTCTCCGGTCCTCGGCTTCATCGCTGCCATCGTGGCTCCTTTTCCTCGGTGGTATGGAATGAGTTTATCGGTTGTTACCGGGACCTGGACGTCACCTGTAAAGAAATGCACCGATCATTAACATTCACGGCACCTGCCAGAAGGTGTTCCCGAGGGCGTACATCGGGTAGATCCAGAGCCATTGGCCCACCAGGCAGAGCACCAGGATGCCGATCCGCCATCGCCGCGAGCGCGGGACGGCGACAGCGCCCCACAGCGGGCTGAGCGGAAGCAGCAGCCGGAAGGTGCTGGACTGCGGGAAGAACACCGCGAGCAGGTAGAGCAGATAGCTCGCGCTCCACAGCCGCAGATCGGTCCCGATCGCTCGCACCTGCGGTGAGAACAGCAGCACGGCGCCCGCCCCGGCGACGAGCAGCGCGAGCACCACGGGCCCCGCCCACGACATCAAGCCCCACTGAGCGAACCAGAACTGCGATGCCTGCACCCAGCCCTCGAACGGGACGAAGCCCTCGACACCGCCGGCGATCCAGTGCCGTCGCCACGCGAGCTCTGTGGCGAGATAGGCACCGGGGTCTCCGGTGACGATCCCGGCGATGACCTGCCAGGCGAAGCCGGTCGCGGTCGCCAGCGCACCGAGCGCGACGATGTGCGCGATCTCGCGTCCGGCGAGTGGCTCGTCTCTGCGGCGGAACCATCTGACCAGTCCGTGCAGGCCGAGAAAGAGCGCGAACGCCAGGATGCCCGGGCGCGTGAACGCCATCACCGGGATCAGGAGGTAGAGCCAGGCGTATCGCCGCCGGACAGTCGCATCGAGTGCCAGGAACAGCAGCAAGAGGAAGAGCGTCTCGGCGTATCCGACCTGGAACATCGCGGCGAGGGGCCCTGCAGCGAAGAACACCACCGCCCAGAGCGCCGCCGAGGCGCCGATGCGCTCCCTCAGCAGCCGATGCAGCGCCAGGCAGGCCAGGTACCCGGCCACGAAGGACAGCACGAGAGCACCGCCGCCCCACGATCCGACCACGAAGCCGATCGTCTTGGCCGCGTAGGCGAACACCGGCATGAACGCCCAGGGGTTCTCGGCGACCTGCCCGGAATCGGTCAGCGGCAGCTCAGACGGGTAGCCGCTCTCCGCCACCAGCCAGTACCACTGAGCGTCCCACCCCAGCACGAAGTCGACCAGACCGGCATCCGCGCCGAACCGGGAGAACGCTGTCGACAGCGATGCGGCGACGAGGAAGAAGGCGGTGGTGATCAGCCGCGCCACGAGATAGATGACGGCGATACGCAGGGCCACCGGCATCCGCGCCCAACCCCGGGCGATGCTCAGTGCGAGGTGAGCCACGCGCGCAGGCCCCGCTCCACGGCATCGATCTGCGCGAGTGGCACGCGCTCCTCATCGTGGTGGGCGAGGTGCGGATCGCCCGGACCGTAGTTGACGGCGGGGATGCCGAGTGCCGAGAAGCGCGCCACATCGGTCCAGCCGTACTTCGGCCGTGGCTCTGCGCCGACCGCGGCGACGAACTGCTGCGCGATCGGGGCGTCGAGGCCGGGACGCGCGCCCTCCGCCGCGTCGGTGATCTCGACGTCGAATCCGGCCAGGACGCCGCGGACGTGCGCTTCCGCGTCAGCGGCGGACTTGCTGGGCGCGAAGCGGTAGTTCACCTCGACCTCGCAGGCGTCGGGGATCACGTTGCCTGCGACGCCACCGGCGATGCGCACGGCGCTCAGGCTCTCGCGGTACAGGAGACCGTCGACCGCGACCTCCTTTGCGCGGTACTCGGCGAGGCGGGACAGGATGGGCGCGGCGCGGTGGATCGCGTTCTCACCGATCCACGCACGAGCGCTGTGAGCACGAACGCCCGAGGTGCGCACGATTGCACGCAGCGTTCCGTTGCATCCGCCCTCGACCTCGCCGTTTGAGGGTTCGCCGAGGATGGCGAAGTCCGCCTCGAACAGGTCGGGACGCACCGCCGCCAGGAGGCCGAGACCGTTCTTGGACGCCTCGATCTCCTCGTTGTCGTACCACATCCAGGTGATGTCGACCACGGGATCGGCGAGTTCGGCCGCGAGCTTCAACTGCACCGCGGTGCCCGCCTTCATGTCCACCGTTCCGCGCCCCCACAGGTATGGCACGCCGTCGATCTCGATGTCGCGGGTCGGCACGTTGTCGTTGATGGGGACCGTGTCGATATGACCGGCGATCGCGACCCGCTGCGCGCGACCCAGGTTCGTACGCGCGACGATCGTGTTGCCGTGCCGGATGACCTCGAGGTGGGCGGAGGGAGTGATCGCCGCCTCGATCGCGTCGGCGAGGGTCTTCTCGTCTCCGGAGACGCTCGGGATGTCGCAGATCGCGCGGGTGAGGTCGACGGAGGACGCAGTGAGATCGAGCACCATTCCTCCAGCCTACTTACACCGTCATGCGTGAAGTCGTCGGTCGGCGGGCGCGCTAGCGTGGAGGTATGAGTGACGCGCGCACGGTATGGGGCATCGGACTGACCACGACCGCCGGAGACGGCACCGTTCTCGACGCCTGGTACCCCGAAGTCGGCACCGGGTCGCCCTCCGCCGGCGATGCCGCCGCCGCGGTCGCCACGTGGGAACCGCTCACCGGCCCCGACGAGCGTCGCAACGTCACCATCGAGGTCGTGCAGCTCCAGATCGACCTCGACGAGCCGCCGGCGTCCACCGCCGACGCTTATCTGCGCCTGCACGCGCTCTCACACCTCGCGGTGCGTCCGAACGAGCTGAACCTCGACGGCATCTTCGGCCACCTGCCGAACGTGGCGTGGACCAACGCCGGCCCGGTGCACCCGGACGACGCGGCCCGCCTGCGCCCGATGCTGCAGCGCGCCGGCATCCAGGTGCAGGGTCTCGACAAGTTCCCGCGGCTGACCGACTACGTGCAGCCGGCCGGTGTGCGGATCGCCGATGCCTCGCGCGTGCGCCTCGGAGCGTACCTCTCCCCCGGCACGACCGTGATGCACGAGGGCTTCGTGAACTTCAACGCCGGAACGCTGGGCGCCTCCATGGTCGAAGGTCGCATCTCGCAGGGTGTCGTGGTCGGCGACGGCAGCG